>DASVSX010000019.1:0-61883 GCA_036387875.1 Allosphingosinicella sp.
TACGCTCATCGACGACCTCAAGGATCTTTGCGCTCTTGCCGGAACGCGGCATGTTGAGCAGCCGATTCCTGGCCGAAAGGTCGAGCAATTCGGTGCGCGCACGTTCCAGCTTTGCCTCAATCGGCAAGGCGCTCTGAAAGATCGAGGTCGGCTCTTCGCCCACCACGGCGCTGTCGGTCATCCTGGATGACCCCCCTCGGAACCAGTCTGCCGGAAAAAACCGCTTTTGGTCTAGGGGTTTGTAGTGACGCGTCAGAACAATTCCGACTGAGACAAAATTGCGCTTCAGCGGTCCGACTTGAAATAGACCCGGAAGCGATCCTCCTCACCGCCCATGCTGAACCGCTCAGTGTACCAGTCCTCTTCATGGCGCTCGAACGCCTCCCAAGCCATCAAGCCAAACATCAGCGCCGCCAGATCCGGGTTCATTCGCGCCCCCTTCTCATAGATCGCATGATAGGGCGTGCCGCTCCAGTCCGATCCGGGTATCCAACTCGCCGTTTCGATCCGCCGGCCCTCGATTCGTTGGTCGAGCGCGTCCCGGATTGCGACGATCTCCTGGAGAGACAGCCTTGAATGCAAAAGACGATAGGTCCGCCCACGGTCTCCCGATTGGAGCACGCCCGTCACGACGTTTCCGCTGTGCATGTCGCGAATGGTCATCGATTGCACTTCCTGTTTGGGGAAGATGCAGACTAGGCTTTTTGAGTGCCGGAGCGGAAGGTCACGTTGGGACGGAGGCGCTGTGACGGGCAACGACGAGGCATACGGGAAGGCGAAGCTGCGTATCCTGCCGGCCAAGGCTGGCGGCTGGTCGGGCATTGTGTTCAGCGGCGGCAAGCAGATCGGCGACACTCTTCACGACGAGGACCGCGAACGGCTGCGCACGCGCCTGATGGTTCTCGCGGGAACCGAGCATCCCAACTATTTCGGCATAGAGGAGGCGATCGCGCGCTTCCTCAAGTTCATGCCCGGCGGGTTCGCGGGCGAGCGGTACAATAGCCCCGAAAGCGAGCGTCATTACAAGGTTCGGGCTCGCGACGCGCTCGCCACGACACTCCCGCTGGAGGCGGCGCGGAGCGCGTCGACGACGGATGCGAACCTGCTGGCGGCCGCGTTCACGCCCGGCAAGCTATGGACGAATATGCTGTCCCTACAGGAGTCAACGCGGCTCAGAGAGACTCTCGCCGGTCCGAACGGCAGCGCTTTCGTGCAAGCCGCCGCTAAGTTCACGGACGGCGACCTCGCCGCCGGGCTCGCGGGCATGCGCAAGGCCGTCGCGCCGCATGGCGCCTCTACCTGGCCGATCGCTACATACCTGCCGTTCTTCTGGTCAACGGAGAGACATATGTTTCTCAAGCCCGAGGCAACGCGTGACTTCGCCGAGCGCGTCGGTCACCGTTTCGCCGTGGATTACAGCTCGGAACACGATCCATCAGTTTACGAGAGTCTGATCGACCTCGCCAATCATACGGCGTCGGCCATCGCGAAGCTCGGACCTGTCGACCAAATCGACGTACAAAGCTTCATTTGGGTCGTGGGGCGCTACAAGGAGGCGGATCTGCCGGCCTGACCCGACCTGGGATTTACGCGCCCGAGCGCAGGAGATGAGCTGGCATCGCGCGTGATGGCTACTGAGGAACCATCGTGCTCCGGGCAACCCGATTCGAGGGCCTTTAGCTTGCTTCAGGCCTACGGGGGGGGGGAGGGCGGCTACGCAGTGGCCGTCTGATCCTAGCCGATTGCCGCCTGGCAGCTTTCGGGAATCGAATAGGCCAGAGCGGACGATTCTTCGCAGTGATCGCGCGCCCGGAATGCACCCTTTGCTGCCCTTCGCCTCCTCCGTCCGGACTTTCGGAGTTGGGCCGTAAGCACACTGACGGCTTTGTAGGGTGGAATGAACACAGCTGACATCGAAGTGCGAACTGCGAACACCGCGATGTTCGACGCAGTACCGAATAATCAAGGCCGCAGAAAACCCGATCTGAAGACCGCCACGCTCGTCCTCGCACGCTCGCGGCGGACTGGATGCCCTGGACCGAACTCCACAACAGGTCAGGGCCGAATGAGTCGCCACCCATGGGGAACGAAATCCGGTGCCCTGGCGGGAACGCCGGTACCGCGCCGAAGCTTTTAAACAGAATTCCGTTAATCCCGAAAGACGACTTTCCGTCTTAGCGGATTAACCGCTTTCCCTCTTTCAGTGTCACACTGCGGATGTTATGGATCCACCATGACGCGGCAGGAGTCAGCGTCCGCCGGGGGCCGCCACATGCCAAAGAAGGAAGTTGGCGAACCTCATGCGACCGAGCTGCAAACGCTCAATTTCAAGGTGCCCGACGCCTTCAAGCGCTCCTACAAGGCCTATGCCGCGCAGCGCGGCATGACGATGCTCGACCTCCTCAAGGAGGGTTTCGAACTCAGCCGCAAGGCAGACCCAAAGTGACCGCCAGGCGTCGCAAGGGTGCGAAACGGATCGTGTCCACTCCGGTCGACGCAGGCTGGCTGACCCAATATCCGGCCGGCGACGTGCGGCCCGAAGGGCTGGTCCAGGTCGAGTGCTACGATCCGACCGGCCGTCCGCCGCACGAAGTCTCCGTCATCGAGAAGGCGGCCGTCTACGGCGCCCGTGCGGTTTTCTTCGAGGCTGGCACTGACGGCGGCAACGGTGCGCCTCAGGCGTTTGTCTTTGCCGCGAGGGACGAAGACCGCTCCGATGAACGGTTCGCCGAGACCCATCAGCGTCTCTGGAGCTGGGGAGGCGTCCCCCTCGTCTATCGCCACGTAGCGGGCGCCATTCAGCTCTTCCGCTGCGCGCACCGACCCGACTTCGCCGAGAAAGGCCGTCTCGTGTGCAGGCCGTTTGACATCCTCCGCATCGGTGTCGACGTCGCCGATGCGGAGGCTTGGTGGGATGCCCGAAGGCTCAGAACCGGAACGCTTTGGGACGATCCCGCCCTCGCCAACAAGCTGCTCTCGTCTGAGGACTCCGCGCCCCGCCGGCTCGTCGCCGCCGTCAGGAACCTCCGGGCGAAGCTACTCGGCGACAGCGCCCTCGACCACGGGCTTCAGCGGCGTCTTCTGATCCTGTCGCTGCTCGTCGCCTATCTCGACCAGCGCGGCGCCCTGCCGGACAACTTCTTCCCGACCTTCCTCGAGGGAGCCGACACGTTCGCTGCCGTTCTCGCCGATGGTCCCGCCCTGCTGAAGATGCTAGACACCCTGAAGACCCTCTTCAACGGCGACGTCTTCTCGCTGGACGAGCAAGAGCTGGCGGCGATCGGCAAGACGACGCAGCTCGCCGAGTTCAGCCGCCTTGTGGAGGCCCGCGAGGAGCGGTCCGGCCAGATGAGCCTCTGGGCGCTCTACTCGTTCCGCGACCTTCCGGTCGAGGTCATCAGCAACATCTACGAGCTGTTTGTGTCGGACCCCACCGACAGTGTCTACACGCCGCCGGCGCTCGTGCGCCTAATCCTCGACGAGGTGCTCGACGACGCGCGGATCGACCGCATCCTAGACGATGGCGACGTCGCCCTCGACCCGGCCTGCGGATCGGGCATCTTCCTGGTCGAGACGTTCAAACGGATCGTCATGCGCTGGCGGGCCCGAAACGGCTGGGCGCCGCCGAGCGTCGAGACGTTGCGCTACATCCTCGCGCGGGTCCACGGCGTCGATAATGACCCGGGCGCGATCGAGCTCGCGACGTTCAGCCTCTGCCTCGCAATGTGCGACAGCCTGACGCCCGAGGAGATCCGGGCGACGCCGGAGCTGTTCCCCAAGCTGCTCGGCTCGAGCCTCACCCACTCCTGCTTCTTCACTGCGAAGGACGACGGGCTCCTCTCGAAGGATGTGGCGGTGCTCGTCGGCAATCCGCCCTTCAAGTCGGGACTCAAGACAAAGGGAGCCAAGACCGCCTACGCGCGATACGTCGAGGATCATGGCAAGCTCCCCGATCTTCAGGTGGCCTACCTGTTTCTGCACGAGTCGATGAAGCTACTACGGCCCGGCGGCATTCTTGGCATGCTCCAGCAATACAACCTGCTCTATAACGAGAAGCCCGACTTCCGCAGGCTGTTCCTAGCCAGCTGGAACGTGCGCGAGGTGCTCGACTTCGTGTCCGTTCGCGGGCTCTTCTCCAAGGACACGAAGGTCGTGACCGTCGTCGCGGTCGCCGAGTCGCCGTCCCCGGATGGAAGCATCCTGCACGCCGTCTTCCGAAGAACCGCGCGCGCAGAAGCCAGCCAGCGCTTCGACATCGACAGTTACGACCTCCACCGCATCCCCCGGATCGCCATCGCGACCGACCACACCCCGGACCTGTGGCGGTCGAACCTGCTCGGCGGCGCGCGCACCTACGCATTCGTCAAGCGTCTACGGGAGATGCCGTCGCTCGCCGCCCACGCCGAGGCGATGGGATGGGACTACGGCGAGGGATTCATCGAAGGCGGACTCGAGCGGGCCACCGAGGCCGAACACCTCCGGGGTCAGCCGGTCCTGCCTTCAGAGGCTCTGACGCTGGACGGCGTCGACCGCTCACGCATCGGTACGGTCGACGACAAGCCCATCGAGCGATCCCGCAACCCATCGCGCTTCACGCCGCCTATGTTGCTCGTGCGCGAGCATGCCGACCTGCCCAGCGTGCTGTGGACCGAGGGCTACCTCACATACCGGACGCAGATCGTCGGCTTTCCCGCCCGCCGCATGGAGGAACTGGAGCCGGTGGCGAAATGGCTGCGGTCCCAAGCCACCGGCCTGCGCGCCTACGTCGCCGCCATCAGCGTGAAGATGCTGTCCCAGAAGGCGACCTCACTATCCGCCCGCGATGTTTACGACCTACCGTTCGATCCCGATGCAGACGGACTCGAGCTCAGCGAGAACGAGTTCCGCGTCGCTCACGATATCGTCGACCACTATCTCGACTACGTCCGCCTTGGAAATTCCTCGCCACTCGCGCACCGGAGGGCAGCGGACGGCATCGAACAGTTCGCTGCCGCCTTCGCTGAGCAGATCAACTCCCTCTATCCGAAGAATCCGATTCGACCATCGGGCTACCTCGACCTCGGCGGCACGGTCATCCAGGCGTTCGCGTTCGGGGATGCCGAACTGGACTGGGCGCAGACAGAGCAACTCACAGGCCGCCTTGACGCGCTCCTCTGCGCCTCGAGAGGTTCGTCGCTCACGATGACCCGCGTGGCCCGCGTCTACGACACGTCTTTCGTGTTCCTGCTGAAGCCAGATCGCCTGCGCTACTGGCTGCCCTCAGTGGCGCTCAAGGACGCGGACGATGTCCTGGCCGACCTTCGCGACCAGGGCTTCTGATGCTCGCCGACGAGACGGCCGCCGGACCGGTCGGCAGCCTGTCGCCGACTCTCCACCGTCCGTCGGCCTGGGTCGAGACGGTCATCGACTTCATCTACGGTCGGCTCCCCGGCTGGCGCGACGATTACGGCCGACCGCCGGCCACCGCAGAGACGCGGCTCACGGCGCAGCTCTGCCAGTTCCTCAACAGCGCGACCCGGACGGCCGGCCTCGACATGATCGTGTTCCAGCCGGAAGTGCCCGATCCCGTGGTCGGCGGGCGCACACTCGACCTGGTTCCGGGTCCGCGCGGATGCGTGATATGGATCGATGGCCGCAGACACTCGCTCTACGACCCCATCCTACCAATCGAATGCAAGCGCCTCCCGACCCCCGTGGCCAAAGATCGCGAGCGGCGGGAATACCTGCACACCCAGAAACGGACCACCGGCGGCATGCAGCGCTTCAAGAGCGGCGCCCATGGATCGGCGCACGACGTCGGCGTCATGATCGGCTACGTCCAAGCCGAAACTCTTGCGCACTGGCTGGCGCGCATCAACGGGTGGATACGCGTGCTGACTAGGGCGGGGATAGCGGGCTGGTCGCACCGCGACGGTCTGCGGAGCCTCGCCGGCGACGCTACACTGCGCATTGCCCGGCACCGGTCGAACAACGCCCGGACCAGCGCCGCGCCGATCACGCTGCATCATCTCTGGATCGACATGCAGTCGGCGCCCGCCCCGGCCGACGCAACCGGCCGTGCGGCCAACGGCACGAAGCGCCATTCCCCGGGCAGCCCATAGGTGCCGCCAGAACCTGATTCACCGCGATTCCATCAGTTACGCCAGCCGGAGAATAGACGCTGGCATGCACCCGGTCCGCATGGAGATACATTCGCTCTACTGCAGGAAGACAAAGTAAGCGGAGCCGTGTTAGCGCGCGTCCGAGAGGAAATGGCAGCGGCACAGAGCGATTCTGTCATTCTAAGGAGAACGGCTGCTTTTTAGGCGCGAACGACCGGTGTAGAAGCGCCAAGCGGCCATTCGCCAGGCGGGCGTCGATTGGCCGAGAAGGGCGCACCGGCCCCTCGAGAGCGTCGGGCAAGCGTCCGCTTTCGGGATCAGGGGATCCGCGTTGAAGCGCTACGATTGGCGCATGGTGGAACGGCTGGATCTGGCCGAAAGTGGACCGGCGGCTTTCGGAGCGACGGGAGAAAAGCGGACACTGCGCGGGAGATCTTCGGGAGACGCGTTCAGGACTTTAGCAGTTCCACCAACACCTAGGGGAGCGGCCGCGGCGACCGCCCCCTTCCCGGCGGTCAGTGGAAATCCCAGCCCGGGACGATGAACTGCGGCAGCGTTCCGGACAGCAAGGCGTCGCTCTCGTGGAAGGCCCCGGAAGAGACGTGGGAGAAGACGTTTTCCTGGTCGAGCCGCGGTTCGAAGGCCAGATGACCGGAGTCAAACAAATCGTCGAAGGAAATGTCCATGCCGCCGCCCATGCCGGCCGGGCCGGTCTGCCCTCCCGAATGGTCAGCCGAGGACGAGGCGCGGGCGCTGCTTGCCGGAGTCGAGCTGACGAATTGGTTTCCGGTGTGCAGTTCCTTGTCCGTGCGCGGGGAGTCGATGAAATCGAATTTCCCCAGCAGGTTCTGGCTGGAAGGGCCTTCCGCGATTTTATAGGCGTCGTAGGAATTGCCCAGGCCGTCGGTGTAGGACCCGAAGGTGGAGCCGAGATTCAGGTGAAGGTGGGTCCCGTCCCTCGCGCCGGTATTGCCGATCTCTCCGATTTTCTGACCCGCCTTGACGCTGTCTCCCATGGAGACGGGCACCGAGCTTTCCTTGAGGTGGAAATAGCTCGAATAAAAGGTGACCCCGTTAACCTTGTGCTCGATGGTGACGATATTCCCGAGGGCGCCCTGGGGCCCGTAGGAGAAGTCCCGCTCCAGCTGGCTCGAGTCGCCGTCACGAACGTTTTCCACGACCCATTTGATAATGCCGTCGGCAACGGCATAGACGCCGTAGCCGAACTCGTCCCCGCCGCCGGCGAGGGAGAAGTCCCACCCGTGGTAGATGTCTCCCTTGTGGCTGAATGTTCCTCCAGGCGCCTGGCCGATTTGCCAGGCCGCGGCTCCGGCCACCGGGGACATGAGTTGGATGACGCCGTTTCCGGCGTCGCTCCGGCTGGTCACCACGGCCGTGTCGCTGTCGGAGGCGCCGGCGCGGTCGGCGACGCTCAGCGTCAGCACATCCTTCGATCCAGCGGGGCCCGCCACATAGGTCCAGTCGTCCAGATCGTTGATGTCCACCGTGAAGGTTTTGCCGTCGGCTTGCGCCTTGCCTTTGAGCATCAGGTAGCCGCCGCCCTTCTCGTCGCTCACCTTTACCGACCGGATATCGCCGAGCCCGTCCTTGTCTGACACGGTGAATAGATCGAGAAGCGGAACTTTGGCGCCGGCGGCTTTCGTCAAATCCTGTCCGTCGACGTCCGGCCGGGAATTAGGAGTCGCGGCGGTGACGTGGGCGGTGTCCGAGTCGTACGTGTTTGCCTTGTCGATCGCCTTAAGGACGATGGAATCCTCCGAACCTTTGGGCCCGACGACGAAGGCCCAGCGGCCGATCTCGCCGGCCGGGATCTCGATCGTCTTCCCCTCGGGCTGGGCTTTGCCGTCCCGGGTGAGATAGCCGCCGCCCTTCGAATCCTTGACGGTGAAAGAGACGATGTCGCGGGATCCGTCACGGTCCGACCAGTCGAACAGATCGGAGAGCGGGATTTTGGTGCCGGGGGCCTTGGTTTGGTCGTGGCCCTCAACGACGGGTTTGCGATTTGCCATGGTAGGTTCCTTTCCTAAAGGGGGTTTCAGGCGGCGAAGATGCGAGGCGGCAGGGGCATGCTGGGCAGGAAGCTGATGCTGCTGCTCAGGGCGGTGATGGCGGGGGCGCAGGCGGCCTCGGAGGTAAGGACGCCGACGGCGACGCCCCGCCGCTTCAACCGGTAGATCAGCTCCGCGAACTTGCCGCGGGCGCCCGCGGGGGCGGAGAGGAAGAGACGCCGGACCCGGTCCGAACCGACGGCGGCGTCGATCTGCTCGAACACCCCGTTGTCATTCGCGGACTCGACGACCTTGAACTCCTTTCCCGCCCAGGCGAGCGCGTCATGAGCACGGGCCGCGACGATCACGACCCGGCCGGCGCTCACGCGCAGCGCGGCGAGCATATCGGCGAAGGCGCCGTGGTCGGGGATGGAACGGCCCTCCCCGGTCAGCGCGTCCCAATCGGCGATGAGGACGGCGTCGTCGGTGGCGGGCTTAGCGGGGGGCTGAGGGCGTCGATGCTGGGGCATGCTTGCTTCCTTTCGGGTTGCGGCTCGCTGGCCGATGGCACCCGTATACAAGATCAAGACAAAAACCGCCAACATTTCTTTCAAGACAAAAACCACATGAAACTATGGACAAAATGAGGCACTTGACATCGGTCATGCTACTTTATATCATTCGGAATTTCCTGGAGCACATCGATGAACTCGGAACTAACTCAGCTCCTGGACAGCCGATTCGCTGAACTCGGCGTTGCGGACAAAGCGCTGGTGCGAGCGGCCTTTGTGGAAACCGATCCCGCGACCTTCAGTAAGATCCTGAGGGGCAACCTGACCTTGAGCGACAAGCGTGCAGAAAGCTGGGCGGCGAAGCTTTTCGACAACGAACCGGAGGGTGCGGCCGAATTTGTGGAGCGTTTGCGGGCTGCGGCGCGGGCGCGCCCAACCAATCTGAGCGTGAACGGGTTCTGCGAGAGAATCGTCGCCGAGGGTGGGGCAATCGGAGCGGAGCGGATTTCAGAGCTGTTCGCTGCTCTTCAAGCGCCCGACGTGCTCTACCCACTTATCTGCGTCGAATATCGCGATCTGCCGCGAGCGACTAAGGCGGCCAAATATGAGGAACTTGGAAGCAGCCTGGCCAGTGCGATCATCGGCGGCGTGAGCTTCGCGATGTTCCAGCCGTTCGGCTCGCATGTCCGTTTTCCAGACGACGAGGATGCCAAGAAGCGCGGGCTGTCGACACAGTCCGCCGCGGCGGCAGCTTACATCCGTAAGATTCGAGCCAAATGCCGCAGCGCCTACAGAACCTTCCAAGCTGACGTCGAGAAGCTGCAAGCTGCAAATGCCGCCAGCGACGCCATGGAGGAGGAGGCTAGCGACAGAAAGTCACCCGGCTCCTTGCAGCTCTTCGAACGAAAAGGGGACGAAAGCTACCTCGGGTCCGGATTTCAAGCGAAGCTGTTCTACATCGAGTGGCAGACGCGTGGGGAAACGATATTATTTCGCCACAAACGCCTCCTTCAGTGGGTTTCAACACCGAAGAAAGACCTCCTTATCTATCGGGGTGAAAGTGACCTCGACCCCGACGCCGTGAGAGATACATTTTACCCGGTCCCACATTATTTCGACGCCACGCAAAAACTGCCTGAGAAATTGACCGACAAGGAGTTCGAAACCGTAGAAAACGACCCCGCCACCCGCGAGGAGCTCCCGCAGAATTATCGGGTTTGGGACGTCGCGGGTGATGGCTGACCTCAACCTACCCGAACTGGACCTCCCGCCGGAGCACGGCCTGATCATGAAGGGCTGGGACTTCTCGCAGGCGGAGGTGGCGGCGGCGGTGGCGGAGGGGCGGGTGCTCAATCCGGCGATCGAGCTTTGCTCCAACGTCTGTCCTTGGAATTGCGATTTTTGCTTCACTGAATACGCGTTCGCGCCGAAGAAGAGGAAGCTCGCGAGCGAGCTTTCGTTCGAGCAGCGCGTCGGTCTGCTCGAGGCGCTTGCCGCGCTCGGCGCGAGGTCGATCAACATCGTCGGCGCCGGCGAGCCGACTATCGATCCCTATTTCTTCGACCTGCTCGACGCCATCGCCAAGCTTGGAATGCAGGCCCTCGTCTACACCGAGGGGTCGCTCAAGCTGTCCGACAAGGATTTTTGCCGGCGCGTTTACGATAGCGGGGCGACCGTCGTGCTGAAGGTCAACAGCCTCTGGCAGGAGGAATATCAGAACTCGATCCTGGTGAGCGGAAACACCAAGCCACACACGCCGAAGTTCAACTATTTTCAACACCGCCAGCAGGCGATCGAAAACATGATGGAGCTCGGCTTCAACGCCGAAGCCCCAACGCGGCTTGCCTTCGATACGATCATCTGCCGGGAAAATGCTCACGAGATCGAGCGCCTCCACCGCTTCGCGCGACGCAACAACATCTTCATATTGCTGGTGAATTACCTTCCGTCCGGGCGGAGCGCCTCAGGCCACACCAACGCCCTTTCCCGAGCCGAGCAGTTCGAGACGTTCGCCCGCCTGGCCGAGATCGATCGCCGGGAATATGGCATCGAGCAGCGCGGCATCTTCCCCTATGCGGGCTCGCAGCCCTGCCTAATTCGCGGCACCGGCGTCTTCGTAAAGATCAATGGCGACGTCCTCGCCTGCCCGGGCGAAACTCGACCGGTCGGCAACTTCCTCAAGACCGGGCTGGCGACCGTCTGGGAACGGCTTCGCGACGTCCGCGGCGCCTTCGACGGCCACTGCCCGCCACGGGAGCGCTTCTGGAAAGTGCTGGCCGAGCAGGATTTGGCAGCCGCGCTCTGAGTGCGGGAGACTTTGGCCTGCGAAGCTGCCATTCCGTCTGGGCCGGCGGAACGTCTGGTGGCGGCGCTGAAAGCAGACGATCTCGGGCCGCTTTTCGAGTGTCCGAAGCTGCGGTCGAAACCGGACCTCCCCGTCCGACGCCGTTACCTCTGCTTTCCGAGAAACCACTCGTGGCGTGGGACGTCGAATTTTGGCGCTTAGCGGAACGGTAGCTTTTGGCCGCTAGCTGCCTGTCCGCTTTTGGGCGCGCATAGGCGCGAAGCTGACGTTTGTTCATGAAGTTGCGATGCCAAACGATCTTCCGCCGACCAGCGAGCTGGCATGCGCAACTTTGGAGGGGTCGCGCGAGGGCTTCGATCGGCGCGCCCAAGTCTACGGCTCCGCAGAGAGCTGACGAGATAAGGCAGCGCTGCGCGACCTTCCTTGCGGGATCACATCGGATCATCAAGCACGCATTGCACATCACGTCAAAAAGATCGTCGCTACCACCGGCGCATCGATCCGACATCTGTCGCCTCCAAGCGGCCTTGGCATTCGACAGCCACCGAGTAGTATGGGCACCCGAGAAAGGAACACCTGATCCACGATGGCCAGCGACGTACACGATCTCGACAGCTTCAAGGCTTTCCTGCGCGATCGCGCCCGAGAGACATGGGAGGACCGTCAGATCCCCTATTATCTCAGCATCGTCGCAACCGACCTGAAGCGCCAGGGGGTGAACTATCACGACTTCACCGGATCGCTCCGGCTCGCGCAATGGGCCGCGAAAGAGGAGGTTCCGGCTACGAGGCTGGTGGCGCATCCGAGCATCAAAGCGAAGGTCGGGTTCCTGCCCGAAGAGATCGAGTTCGACTTCGAAAACCCTCCAGCGCCTTCCCAGGCGGCGACGAAGACCCGATCCGTCTCGAAGCGCGGCCACGCACTCGTCAAATTCGTTGAGTCGCTCGCCGCGATGCCCGAAACGGCGATGGCGGAGCTGACCATCCCAGCCAAGGTGCTCGTTAGCCTCCTCAAAGACTGATGTCCCTCGTCATCGCCTTCGTCACAGGCGCCGCCGCGGTCCTTGAGACGGTCACCGAGAAGAGAGCGGCGCTCTTGCCGAACGAGGTCCGAGCAAGCGGCTTTGCCGATCTGGGCGGGATCGAGCCGGTCGTCACCGCCTTCGACACGAACCGCGGGAAAAATGTTGGCTCTCTGTTGGACTGGCTGGATTGGGAGGATGCGTCAGGCGTCGTGCTGTTGACCGACGACAGCTTGCCGGACCTGGTCGGATTGCTCGGCGACCAATTCAACGTCCACCGGTTCACGCCGCCCGCGTACGGCGCAAAGACGTCCAACCAGCTAACGGCCACGATCGCTAAATGTCTGCGGGCTTACAAGTATCTTGCCGTCCGCTTTGCCGACGCGAAATACCAGCAGATATTCCGTCTTCCGCTGCGGAACTTCGACGCACCGGATATCGAACGGATGCGAACGCTCTGCCGTGACATGACGCAGCGAAACTACGGACGGGAAATCGATGCCTTGCTTCGCGACATGCGAAAACGACAACTACCCAAGCGGGCGTCCGACTATGAAGATCTTTATTATGTTGACGACGCTGGGAAGCATTTCGAGTTCGCGCCGGAACATCATGCGCAAGCCGACACAGCAATGCCGCCACATAATGTATTATGCATTATCGCAAACCGTTTGCGCTTCGGCCAATGGTTCGACGGCACAAGGCATTACAATGTCAGCAGGGAGAACAGCGCTTCGATGGTAGGGACCTACCCCGACTGCCACGATGCAGACACACCGCACAAGAAGCGCACCCACATCAATATGTTCACCAACGATTTCTTCTAAGGTGTGCATCGGGAAGTACAGTGTAGCTTCCCTGGATGCTCCTTAGAGACGCTCTCACCGAAAGCGGTCTGGGTGGATCAAGGTCTAAACCTGCTATTTCGACCCATCCGTACGATCGCGCGGTGCTTTCAGGCTCAAGGCTCTCAAAGCACATGTAGGCTCGTCAGGCACGTCTTAGATAGGCAAACGGCCTCCCGGAGTCAACCAATTGGGGACTCGGGCAGGGTCCGAGGAGCGCCTCACCTGTTCCTATCCAACTGAGGATGGCCAACCATCATGGACTGAGGCGCTGGTCGGTACCAGAGAGGGACGGCGCGGGCCGACCGCTGCGCTAGACAGTTGCTTGTTGCTGCGTCAGGTTTCGGCATGTCTACCGTGTCCCACGACCATCCGGATGACGGCTTCGACGCCGCTTTCCATTATCCGCCCGACCTACTGGAACAGTTGGTCGACACCATCCCGCTTCTCTGCAAGAGCAAGAGCGCAGTCCTCTTGTTCTTTCAGGGTGCTGGCGTCCCGGCGGAGGATCTCGCCGACATTCGTGCCGAGCTCAAGGCCGACCGTACTGCCCACAACAAGTACGGCATCGCCCGGACCATCCTCTCTCGTTTGAACGAGCGCGGCGATAACGGCCTGCGCGCCCGGCGTGAGGTCGTGAAGCGGGTGGTCGAGTTCGAGGATTTCGGCACGACCTGGGAGAACGACCGGATGCGCGCCAAGGGTCAGGTCGCCAGCATCCGCGAACGCGTCAACATGCAGGATGCGTTCACGCGCATGGCGATCGAACGAGGCCGCGAGGCGGCGCGGCATCGCGAAACCCACGAGCGCCAGCAGGAGGAGGTTCGAACCCGCAGGTCGGCGATCGACGGCGCTCGCGACAGGCTGTTCGCGTTGTTCGGCGAACAGAATCCGCAACGCAGGGGCTAAAGGGCGAGGAAGGAGAGGGCGTCGTCGAGCAGATCGACGGTGTCGTCGAGATCGACGGAACCATCTATCTCGTCGAGATGAAGTGGCTCTCGCAGACCGCCGGGACTGGGATCGTCGCGCAGCATCTGGTGCGGGTAATGGGGCGTTCGGGCGCACGCGGGATGATTATCGCCAACCCCGGCTTCTCCGATGCCGCGGTGAAGCAGGTGCGCGATGCCATGGGTCACATGACGGTGGTTCTCGTCACGCTCGAAGAAATCGTCAGCGTGCTCACCCGCGGCGACGACCTGACCGACATGCTCCGGACCAAGATCCGAGCAGCGGTGATCGACCGTGAGCCGTTCCGGCGTATCTAGGCCCTCATCGTGCCGACCATCAACGAGCATCGCCTATGTGAGGCCGTGATTCGCCTGCTGGAGGCGGACCGCGGTGCGCGGCGCCAGGACGTCACCTTCCCCGAGCAGACCCATGTCGGCCCACCGGTCGAGATACGGCTGGCCATCGGCGACAAACGATTTGCCCTAGAGCACACACTGGTGGAGCCATTCATCGGGGCGATCGGCACGGGGCATGAGTTCGAGGAGTTCGTGCGGCCAATTCACGGCGCACTGGATCAGACGTTGCCAACGCCGGGGACGTATCAGCTTTTCTTTCCGCTCCACCCGACGGTCAACCGGCCACGCAAGCATCACGCGGCATTGCGCGCGGCTATCATCGAGTGGGTCCGGACCAGCGCGGCCGAGATGCACGCCGAATACCCGACGCGCCTTGGCGCCGACCTCCGCCCGCGCGGGTATGAAGATAGCCGCGAAACCGAAATCGACGGCCTGTTAATTTCCCTTAAACGGGTCGTCCACTGGTCGGAAAGCGGCCGTCACGATGGTCGCCTGTTCCCGTATCGCCTGGTCGGCGACGACGTTGAGCCGCAACGGCGGGCGCGGATCAACATTGCACTCGACAAAAAGCTGCCGAAGTTGAAGCGTTGCCAGGAAGAGGGCGACGCCACCGTCCTTATCCTCGAATATGGCGATGTCGCGCTGACCAATCAGGTCTTCCTCGCCCAAGCGCTGGAAGCGGCACTGGCGGATCGCTCGTTCTGGCCCAATCATATCATCCTAGCCGACACGACCTGCGCGGGGGAGTGGCATCTCTTTCGGCCGGTAATCGATGGGGCCTTCACGCACGACCTGCCGTATATCGACGTCCCCAAGGACTTGTCCGGCCGGTCGACATTATGAGGACGAGGAGGTGCGGGGCTTTCGAGGGGAATGGCGGCTTTTCGGATCTATCGGCGGACCGGCGAACGACCGAAAATGGCGCAAAGCGGACCTAATGTGCCGCTTGTCTCAGGCGCGCTTCCAAGCGCCGGCCGGGTTGCAGGCACTGGTACAAAACGCTAGTACAAACGGCCACGAACGAAGGACTTGACGGATCGGCTAAGCTACTGTTATTTCACTACTAATCGCCCGAAGTGCCCCCTCCCGTTGGGGTCACCAGGCTTCGAGGCGTCGGGCGCCGACCGACCTTGCCGAGCCCATTTGATTCGGACCTGCGCGTGCCTTTTCCCGATAAGCCGGGTTCGCGCCCGACCGCTGCTTGCCTTCCGCAGCTTTTGCCCCCGTCCCGGTCGGAACGCCGGATCGACCGCGTCGTCTCGACAATTGGTGATTCCCGATCCGCCAACCGCACCGTAGAGGACCGGTTGTGCGCGAGATTGGCGAAGGCAAGGGCGGGCTGAGCCGGCGGGACCTGCTGATTGCTGCCGCTCTGCCTTTCCTGGCACCGCTGGCGGCGGGCGGAGCCGTGAGGGGGCAATCCCTGCGCACCCTGCTCGACCGGGTGGCGGGGCTCGAGGATCGGGCGGAGAGGCTGGCGGCGCTGCGCTCGGCCGATACGGGCGGTCTCGCTCAACCGGATCGGATCGTCCTGAGGATGATCGCCCGCGGGATCGAGAGGGAGGAGGCGCTTCGGCGCCGCTTTCCGTTCGGGAAGGCCGACGGAAGCTCGCCCTACGTCCTCAGCCAGCGCCACGGCGCCTATCTGCGGATCGGATCCGAAGGCGCGGCCGATGAGGTCGCGCTCGAGATCGATCGCGAGACGGACCGGCTTCGGGCGGAGGCGGCCCGGGGGATCTCGCCGCCGGCTTTCCTGATCGACGCAATCCTCTCGGCGGAGCGGGCGCTGACGGCCGGCGATCCGGCGCGGGAGCTGCGCGATGCTCTCCTCCGCCAGATGGCGGCGCTGGAGCGGCTCCGGGCGCATGCCGCGGCGGCGCCGGGCGTCTGGCGCCTTCCCGGCGGCTCCGACTATTACGCTCTGCGGCTGCGCTCCACCGCCGGAGTGGACGCTTCGCCGGTCGCGGTGGAGCGGAGGATCCGGGCCGAGACTCGGCTGCTGCTCGCCCGCGCCGACGGCCTCCTTGCCGCCCTCGGGCTCAGCCGCGGGAGCGTCGGGGCTCGGCTCCGAGCCTTTAAGCGCAGGCCGGAATATCTGTACCCCAACGATGAAGCCGGGCGGTCGCGCGCGGTCGCGGACATGAACTCGGCTTTGGCTCGTCTTCGTCCGCATCTGCCGGGCCGGTTCGGCCCGCCGCTCGAGCTTCGAAGCTCGGTGAGGAGGATGTCCCCCGCCGACGAACGCTCCGCCCGGCGCGGCTATCGTGATCCGCCGACGGCTGCCGGGCCCGGGGCCTATTATCCGGACCTGAGCGCCTTGCATGAGCGGCCGGGCTGGACCCTGACGACCGTCGCCTATCACGAGACGATTCCGGGTCACCTGCTCCAGATCGGGCATCAGGCGGCCGCCGATCCGCACCCGCTGCAAGTGCAATATGCGCCCGGCTATTCGGAAGGCTGGGCGATCCATGCCGAGGCGCTGGCGGACGAGATCGGACTTTTCTCGCCCATCGAGCAGCTCGGCTTCATCCAGTCTAGGCTGTTCCGACTGGCGCGAGTGACGGCCGACATCGGAATCCACCTGCGCCGCTGGGATCGGGCCCGGGCGGTGAATTATCTCGAGGAGACGGTGGGGTTCGAGCTCTTCTTCCCCTTCGCCGTGGAAGTGGACCGCTATTCGGCCGAGCCGGCGGGCTTCGCCGGGGACGCGATGGTGGCGCTGACCCTGCGCCGGCTCATGCCGAGCGGCGCCGGAGCCCGGGTCCGCCGCTTCCATGAAACCGTGCTGGACCGGGGCCCGCTGTCCGCAGAGGCGATCGAGGCAATGGCGGACACCCTGCCGTCATTGCGAGCGTAGCGAAGCAATCCAGCTGCTCCGCCCTGGGAGCCGGATTGCTTCGTCGCTTCGCTCCTCGCAATGACGGATCTACCGTCGCTTCGCTCCTCGCAATGACGGGATCTACCGCCGAGGCGCCGCCTCCAGCGCCTCGATCAGCTTCGCCATGTTGGCCATGTAGGTGGAAGTGGAGATTCCCATGACGGGCTTGTCGGTCGTGTAGGGCGAGGTGTCGCTCGGGTCGCCGACATGAGTGGTCCGATAGTCGCCCGGCACCGGCTCGGCGGGGCCGTGGCCGCGGTAGGGGTTGCTGGTGGCGCGCAGCGGAGTCGGCCACCAGCCCTGCGCGTTCAAGGAGCGGACCAGGTCGCGCGGGGCGGGCGCGTCGGAGCCGGCATTGAGGTCGGAGCCGACCAGGCCGCCGCTGACGAAATAGCGGGGCAGGGGCTCCGGATCGGGCGCGAGCAAGGGCGACCTCTTCGCCACCTCCGCGGGAGATGTCTTCAAAAGCGCCTCATATTCCAGCCTCAGCTTCGCGACGTCGACGTTGCGGAAGGCGGAATAATGGCCGAGCGTGGCCTCGGGGCTGTAATCCCAATAATATTCGCCGTTGACGACGTTCGAGCCGCGGCGATGGACGTAGATCGCACGGTTGCTTCCGAGCTCGACGAAGGTCGGGAAATTGCGGCCCTGGCGCGGCTCGGGGAGACGCACCGACTCGAGCCAGGCCAGAGCCTCAGGGATCCGGGCGACGAAGCGGCGATCGCCGGTCATCCGGTAGAAGCTCATCAGCTGCTCGACGTTGGACCCGGTGGTGGCGGTGTGGAGGGCGTTGGGCTCGTAGCTGCGCGCCGCGGCGGGCTTGAGGTCGAGCGTATATTGGAGCGCCCAACCGGCCTGAGGAGCGCCCTGCTGGGTGAGCAGGTAGATGTTCATTCCGCGGTTGATCGCGTCGAGCGCGCGGGTGTCGCCGAGGTGCTGGTAGACCATGGTCAGGAACTTGACGTTCTCGGCGGCGACGTCGTCGTTGAAGGTGATGAAGCTTTGATAGGCCGGATAGTTGGGGTCGTAGGGCCAGCGCTGCGGCCAGCCGCCGCTGGGATACTGGCTTTCCAGGACGAAATTGACGGCGCGCTCGAGCGCCGGCCGGTATTTCGGATCGCGCTTCTCGAGATAGAGGCGGAGGAGGAACTGGGCGCTTTCCGACGTGCCCATGTCGTCGAAGGTGGCGTTGTCGGCATAATGGTGGAATTCCTCCATCCGCCACGCATTCCTGCCGATCGTCTCGTACCAGTGCTTCGTCGACGAGGGCCCGGCGAAGTCGATGAAGTAGTTCCAGCCTCCGCTGCGGTGCTGACCCCAGATGAGCGCTCCGCCGACCTTCTCCGCCGACTGATAATAATATTCGTCGCCGGTGGCGTGATAGGCGTCGAGGAAGAGGTGGCCCATGGTCGCGGTGCCGGGCGGCTGAACCCAGATCATGCTCGGCTTCGCCTCGATCTCGCCCCAGCGGCGCGACATGTCGGGCAGATAGGACCAGACGTAGCCGCCCTTGGTCGACGCCTTCTCGACCATGAAGGTGGTGGCGCGCTTCATCGTCCGCTCGATCTCGGCGCGGCTCTGGGCGGAAGCCGGGGCTGCGAGCCCGACGAGGAGGAGCAAGGCGGCGAACAGTCTCGTCATCACTCGAACAATCCCTTCTTCCGGGCCCAGGCGAAGAACAATTCCTGCCAGCCTTCTACCGACTTTCCCCGCGCCAGCCGAAGGCCGAAGCCGTGGCCGCCGTCGGCGAACAGGTGGGTTTCGACCGGCACCTTCTTCGCCAGCAAGGCGGCGCGGAGCAGCAACGTGTTCTCGACCACGACCGACGCATCGTCCTCGGCATGGAGGAGGAAGACGGGCGGAGCGTCGGCGGGAACGTTTAGGTGCGGCGAATGCGCGCGCTCACGCTCGGCCGAGGCCTTCTCGCCGACGAGGTTCCTGCGCGAGCCGGCATGGGCGGTGGGGAGGGTCATCGACACGACCGGGTAGATGGGCGCCGCCAAATCGGGGCGGGCGGAGAGGCGGTCCGCGGAGTCCACCGGCGCGTAGACCCTGGCATCGAAGCGCGTTATCAGATCGGCGCAAAGATGGCCGCCGGCGGAGAAGCCCATGGCGCAGACGCGCTTCGAGTCGATGCCGTAGCGCGAGGCTCGGTGGCGGATGAGGCGCATTGCCCGCTGAGCGTCGGCAAGCGGCGTGTCCGGCCCCGCCGACCAGCCTTCGTGGGGAAGCCGGTAGAAGAGGACGAAGGCGGTGACTCCGCGCTCGGCGAGAAGCCGGGCCATCTCATAGCCTTCCTTGTCGATCACCACCCAATTGTAGCCGCCGCCCGGAGTGATCAGCACCGCCGCGCCGTTCGGTCGCGCCGGGCGGAGGACCGCCATTCGCGGCCGGCTGATTCCGAAGACGTAGCGGTCGTTATAGGCGGGGTCCTTGCTGCGCTCCTTCACGGTCTCAACCGGCAGGGTCGCAGGGGCGCCGGGCGGGCCCCCGGGCCAGAGGTCGATCGTCTCCCTCGGCTCGGGGGCGGCGATGTGAGGAGAGTCCGGAGTTGCGGGCGCTCGGGTCTGCGCAGACACGCGCCCTGCAAGGCCGACGGCAAGGGCGCCCAGCAAGGCGGTGCGGCGGTCGATCGTCATGCGAGGGCCCGATAAGTGAAGTTGGAGAAGCGCGCCTCGCCCCGTCCGGCGGCATAGAGGCCGGGCCGAAGCATCAGGAAGCCGCCGCGGACATTGTGGTGGTAGCCCGACACCTCCATGCCGCGGTCGAAGCGGCGCCAAATGCGGCCTCCGTCGCCGCTCGTGTCGAAGGTGACGATATGGCGGTCGTTGGTCACCCGGATCCGCATCCGGCGGCCGTGCGGATTGGCCGGACGGCCGCGCTCGATTCCATATTGGTGGGTGACGAAGCGGGTCTCGTCGAAGCCGAGCCCGCAATAGAGCTTCTCGTCGTAGAAGAGGATCAGGCCTGCGGCTCCGCCCGGCTCGATCTCCACATCGGCTTCGAAGCGATAGGCCTGGTCGCCGGCGATGAGGAGCAGAGGCGAGGAATCGGAGGGAGCCTTGCCGCGCGCCTTGAGCACGAGCCGGTTGTTCTCGACCCGGGCGCGCGAGCGTTCGTCGGGCGCCGGCTTGAAGAAGTTCCACTTGCTGCCCAGCGCAAGCGTGGCGAAATCGTCCGACAGCTTCTGGCCGTGCGTGACCGCCCGGCCGCCTTTCGGCTTTGCAAGCGGCTTCGACAGGTCGCCTCCGGTCATCCGGAACCAGCCGTCGGCCGTCCATTCGATCCGGTCGAGAAGGGTCTGCCGGCCGAGAGTCCAATAGCCGTTCTCGTAGCCGTGATAGACGGTCCACCAGTCCCCGGCCGGGCCTTCGACCAGAGTGGCGTGCCCGCGCGACCACCATCGCTCGCGAACGTCGGCGGTGCGCACCAAAGGGTTGCGCGGATGGTTCTCCCAGGGTCCATGGATCGAGCGCGAGCGGGCGGCGATGACCATGTGGCCGGTCGGCGGGCCGGCAGTGCCGCCGACGGCCGTGACCAGATAGAAATAGTCGCCGTGGCGGGTGATCTTCGGGCCCTCCGGTGAGAAGCCTTCAACGACCCAGCCGGGCGGATAGCGCCAGGGATCGTAGACATGCTCGGGCTCGCCGATGCGCCTCAGCCCGTCGTCGGAGAGCCGGACCCGGTCGCCTCCGGACAGGAACAGCCAGCGCGAGCCGTCCTCGCCGACGGCATGGCCCGGATCGATATGTTTGGGCAGCTTGAGGTCGACGGGCTCGCTCCACGGGCCCTCGATCCGGTCCGCCCAGATGACGTAGCTGGTGTTCGGCGACGCCTTCACCGGAATGTAGAGGAAATAGCGGCCCTTGTGCCTGATCAGCTCGGGCGCCCAGACGGAGCCGATGTTCCGGGTGAGGGCGGCGGTGACGGGCCGCCAGTTCACCAGGTCGCGGCTGTGCCAGATGACGAGGCCCGGATAGGAATCGAAGGTGGAGAAGGTCATGTAATAATCGTCGCCATCCTTGAGGATGGTCGGATCGGGATGATCGCCCGCGACGATGGGATTGAGGAAGGTGCCGTCGCCGAGGTCCGCCTTGCGCTGGCCTTCGAAGCCCCTGCCCCAGCGAATCCCGCCTTCCGGGTCAGCCGAAGGAGAAGCGGCGGATCCCTGAGCCAGCAGCGGCGCCGGCAGCATTGCCGCCGCGCCGCCCGCGAGGGCCCCGGCGAGGGCGGTGCGGCGGTCGATCTCCATCAAACCGTCATTGCGAGCGAAGCGAAGCAATCCAGTGCGGCGTCCGACGCCCGCTGGATTGCCGCGTCGCTTCGCTCCTCGCAATGACGGGTTTCCAGTCACGACCTAGAACTTGAAGCGGGTGCCGATCCAGAACTGCCGGCCCGTATGGTGGAGGACGCTGAGTCGGTCGGCGGCGCTGTCGATATATTGGTCGGTATATTCGTCGGTCAGGTTGATCGCCTCCAGCGTCACCGAGAAATTGTCGTTGATCTTGTAGGAGGCCGAGGCGTCGATGTTGATCGTGCCGTGCGTTCCTTCGACGTCGTTGAAGGTCGGCTGGCCGGCATTGGCGTTGAAGACCGGCCCGTTGCCCGGGGCGACTCCGTTCCGGCCCGGGACGTTGGTCAGATAGGCGCTTCGATAGGCCACCGACCCGCGCACGGAGAGGCGGTCGTCCTCGTAATAGAGGGTCGCGTTGGCGCCGTGGGGGGAAAGGTTGACGAGGCTCTGGGTCACGACCGGGGCGCCGACATTGTTGGCCAGCGGATATTGGATGTCCGACTTGACGTAGGTGTAGTTCGCCTGGATGCCGAGGTTGGAGAGCGGCCCGGGCAGGAAGCGGAAGGGCGACTGGAAGCCGATCTCGACGCCCTTCACCTTGCCGCCTTCGCTGTTCACCGGCTGGGTGACGGTGAAGAGGTCGGTCGGCTGGACGGTCGTGCCGGCGAGCAGCGATTCCGGAAGGCCGAGCTGGTTGAACGGAACGCTCTGGGTACTGGTCGCGACGAAGCTCGAAATGTCCTTGTAGAAGAAGCCGACGACGATCGCCGACTCCCGGGCGAAATAATATTCGAGCGACAAATCGAGGTCCGTGGCCTTGGTCGGCTCGATGAACGGATTGCCCAGGGTGAGGGTGCGGTTGCCGCCGCTGATCGAGAAGGAGCCGCCGGGATTGACGGTGCCGATGTCGGGGCGGGCGATCACCTTGGCCGCGGCGACCCTGGCGATGAGGCCGTCCGCCAGCTCGACGCTGACGTTCGCGGACGGCAGCCAGTTCTCGTAGCTCCGGTCGACCTCCACCAGGGTGAACCCGGTCGGGGTGTTCTGGTAGCCGGTCGAGCGCTGCTTGGTCTCGACGTAGCGAAGGCCCGCATCCGCCTTCACCGGCAGCGAGCCGATCCGGCCGTTGAACACGGCCTGGACGTAGCCTGCGAGGTCGCGTTCGTTGACCGTCCGGAAGTTGCCGCGAGCCGAGGGGTTCTCGATACCGGTGAGCGCGAACCGTCCCGTGTTCGAGTAGATGTTGAGGTTGGTGGCGAAGGCGGCGAGGTCGGGAATGACGAAGGTCCCCGGAGTGCCGTTCAGGGGGGTCTTCGAGCTGAACGAATAGAGCGTGCTGAGCGGGCCGAGACCGCCCGCGGGAACCAGCCCGGCGACGTCCGTCTCGCTCGTGCGGCGCAATTCCTGCGAGCTGAACTTATATTTCTTCCAGTCGCCGCCGATCCGAAGCTTCACGGTGTCGGTCGCGTCGAACTCGAGCTGCGCTCGAGCGACCTTGAAGTTGTTGTCGACGAATTGCGGCCTGAGGCGGATCTCGCCGAGCACGAAGCTGGCGGGATTGGCGACGTCCAGGCTGCCATAGTTGAACGTCGGGAATCGCGAGTTGGCGAAGTCGTAGGAATAGCCCTGGACGTTGTTGGCATCGAGCGCGACGGTGGTCTGGATCGGATTGGCGAACTCGGATCTGGAATAGCCGGCGAGCACGTCCAGCCGGAGGCGTTCGCCCAGGTCCTGGTGAAGCGACCCGGTATATTGCTGGAACTTGGTTTCGAGATGGTCGAAGCGCGATTCGACGCGGATGTCGACATTGTTGAAGCGGCCTGAGACGAGGCTGTTGGTCGAGTCCACGACGGCGCCCGGAAGGATCACCGTCTGCGGTTTGCCCGTGCCGGAGCGGCTGAACGAAATCGCTTCCAGATATTGCTCGGTTCGGTCCGATTCGAACTTTGCGAAGAGCGCGTCGAAGGTCAGCAAGGTGGAATCGGTCGGCTGGAACTGGAGCGAGCCCGTGAGGCCGAGGCGCTTGGTCTGATAGCGGTAGCTGTCGTAGCGAGGGATGCGCGGATGGAAGAAAGCCAAGCCCTGGGTGGCGCCGGCCGGCAGGGTCGACGTGGCCGCGAAGCCGCCATTGTCGGTGCCGCGTTCCCAGCGGACCGTCGAGGGGCCCTCTTCGAGGATACCGCGCTCGCTGTAGGCGGCGGAGAGGAGGATCCCGGCCTTGCCGTCGAGGAACTTGGCGGCGAAAAGGCCTGTGATGCGAGGATCCGTCGCTTTGGACAGATCGTTGTAGCCGAGCTGCGCCGAGCCGGCGATCGTCATGTCCGCTCGGTAGTCGAACGGCCGAGCCGTGGCGAGATCGACGGTCGCTCCGAGCGAGCCTTCCTCGACGTCGGCCGAGGCGCTCTTGCGGACGGTGATCGAATTGAAGAGCTCCGAGGCGAAGACGTTGAAGTCGAACTGGCGGCCGCGGTTGGCGCCGCCGCTCGAATCGGCGCCGCCGGTGGTCGACAGGCCCTCGATTCCGTTGATCCGCACCCGGGTGAAGATCGGGCCCAGGCCGCGCACGGTGATGTTGCGGCCCTCGCCCTGGTCGCGGGTGATTGCGACTCCGGGGACGCGCTGGATCGATTCTGCGAGGTTGTTATCGGGGAAGTCGGCAATGTCCTCGGCCTTGATGACGTCGATGATCCCGGTCGCCTCGCGCTTCTCGCTCAGCGAGCGGCGAAGCGAGGCGCGGTAGCCGGTGACGACGATGTCCTCGGCGGCGTCGGCATCGGGGGCGGCAGCGTCGTTATTGGCCGCGGCGTCGTCGGCATTCGGAACGCCGTCGCCGTCGGCACCCTGGGGCGACGTGGGCGGAAGGTTCGCGCCGCTGTCCTGCGCCTGGGCCGGAGCCGCGGCGATCAGAATCCCGGCAATGAGCGAGGTGGTGCCGAGCAGCCGCGCCAAACGAAGCGTGTGCGCTCCGACCTTCAGTTCCGTCATCCTGCCCTCCTATGCGGCCGCGCTCCCCGCGCGCCTCTGGTATGACACCGGTGTCTACAGCCGGCGCTTCAAAAGCGGCGGGCGCAAAGCCGCCGCGGCAAGTTCTGGAGATGGGACCGGGGCATCGACGCCCGCTTGATCTCTCCCTCCGGCGCTCCGCTATGCCTGCAGAGTCGCCGCCCCGGCCCGTAAGTAACCGGTGTCATCGAACTGGACCGGCCCGCCTTTGCTGTCAAGTCCGCCTCAGCTGCCAGGCTGGATGTAGGGCACGCGGGCGAACAGCTCGCGCTCCCACCGTCGCGGATCCTCGACCGCACGGCTTGCGGCGTCGAACACCATGGTCGACCGCCGCGGAAGGGCATAGATAGGCCACGCCGGCACCCCGGCCACATTGGGTTTCCCGGTGCCGGCAAAGGCGCTGAACGCTTTCATCATGGTCCTGCTGAGGCTGCGGGCGGCCGGGCCGGTACCGGCGTAGGAGCCTTCGGCGTCGAGCGTTCCGAACGCGAGGGCGATGTCCATCGTGTGGGGAGCGCCGCGCCGCTTCTGGGCCGGGGACTGGAAGTCGAGCTGGTAGACCCAGGTTGGAGCCCCAGCCTGCGCGCGCAGGTCGGCTTCGATCACCTGGCCTGGCCAGCTCCGCCCGGCCGTAGTGGCGGCGTAGAAGATCCGTTCGGGCGACCAGTCCGGAAACTGCGCGCGATATTGCGCCACGACCCATTCCGGGTGGATGTCGACCCGCAGCTCCGCCGCCAGGCGCTCGGCGAGATTCTCCCAGCCGAGGCTCCGAACCTTCTCGCTTTCCGGATCGATGAACGCTCGGGTCTCGTCGCGGGTGTTGCCGAGGATCATGGGTATGGAATTGGATAGCGGGTTGGAGTCGGGCCAGAAGGGGTGGCGGGTCAGCCATTTCATGTCGAGCACCGGGCCCATATAGACTCCGCCGCCGAGGACCGGATCGGTCGCGGCAAGGCCTTCGACCAGGCGCTCGGTCGGCAAAGCGAGCAGCTCGTCCGCCGAGCTCACCTTCAGTGCGCCGAGATAGGCCCTGGCCCTTGCGGTGGCATTGAGGGGCCCCGAGGCGGTGACCTGCTGGCCGCTCATCGTAATGGCGCGATGGAAGAGGTTTTTCGCCGCCGGCATGCCCATCAGGGTCGCGATCTTGGCCCCTCCGCCCGACTGCCCGAAGACGAGCACGCGCGAGGGATCGCCGCCGAACCTGCCGATATTGTCGCGGATCCACTGCAGCGCGAGGATCAGGTCGAGCTGACCGGCGTTGCCGCTGTCGGGAAAGCGAGGATCCAGCCGGGCGAGATAGAGATAGCCGAAGGCGTTGATCCGGTGATTGACGGTGACCACCACCACGTCCTCTCCGGCGGCAAGGTGGCGGCCGTCGTTCAGCGGATCGGCGACGCTGCCGGTGGAATAGGCGCCGCCGTGGAAATAGACCATGACCGGGCGCGTGCCGCCGGGCCGGGCCTCCGGGGTCCAGACGTTGAGGAACAGGCAATCCTCGCTCTTAGGCGAATAACGCTCGCTCCGTTGCGGCGCGGACGGGGCGAAGCTCGTCGCGGCGACCGTGTCGCGGTTTCGGCGCGGCGGCTTCGGCGCCTGGAAGCGTTCGGCTAGGCCATAGCGTATGCCCCGGAACACGGAGAGGCCGCCCTCGCGCGTGCCGCGAACCGGTCCGAGGCTGGTCGGCACGGTCGGGTCGTCCCGGGCGAAGGCGGGTGACGCCGCCAGCGCTCCGCTGCCCGCGAGGAACAGGCGGCGGCTGATCATCGCCGGACGTCGAGGCCGCCAGCCATGAAGGCTTCGATGTCGCGCACTCCGAACAGGCTGAAATCGCCGGGCAGCGAATGTTTGAGACAGGTCAGAGCGAGGCCGGAGCGCACCGTCCATTCGAGATCGCCGCCGCTGCGTAGGCCGTGGAGGATTCCGGCGGCGAAGGCGTCGCCGGCGCCGATCCGGTCGACGATCCCGGCGACGACGACCTGTTCGGTCTGGGCCGCGCCCTCGGGGGTGTCGATCCGCGCCGCGATCCGGTGGCGATCGGCGTCGTCGACGTGGCGGGCGGTGGAGGCGATCATCTTGAGTTTGGGGAAGGCGCCGAAGGCCGCCAGAGCGGCTTCGCGGCGCCGGTCGGGTCCCCCGCCGCCGAACTTGGCGCCGAGCAGAAGCGAGATGTCGCGATGGTTGCCGAACAGGATCTCGGCTTTCGAGACGAGCTTGGTCAGAATGGTCTTGGGATCGCTGTCCCAGGCTTCCCAAAGCTGCGCCCGGTAATTGCCGTCGAACGAGATCGGGATTCCGAGCCGGCCCGCGGCCTCTGCCGCGGCGACCGCCGCTTCGGCGGAGCGCGGTCCCAGGGCTGGGGTGATGCCCGACATGTGCAGGAGTCCGGTACCTTCGAGATGGGCGTTCCAGTCGAAATCGCCCGCGGAAGCTCGGGCGAAGCTGCTGTCCTGCCGGTCGTAGAAGATCTCGGACGCGCGAAGGCCGGCGCCCTGGGTGAGGAAATAGAGACCCATCCGGCCGGGCGTCCGGGCAATTCCGGAGACGTCGACGCCGTGGCGGCGCACCTCGCGAAGTGCCGCCTCGCCCAAGGCATTGGCGGGCAGGCAAGAAACCATCTTCACGCGGTGACCGAGGTTGGAAAGGGCGACTCCGACATTGGCCTCGGCGCCGGCGACATAGACGTCGAGGGCGGGCTTCTGAAGCATCAGCTCCCGCCCCGGCGCCGTCATGCGCAGCAGGATCTCGCCGAAACAGGCGACGGTGCCGGTCATGCCTCTCTCCGAAAAAAGGAAAGGGCTTCGACCAGCTCAGCCCGAACGGGGTGGTAGACGGTCATTGCTCTCTCCGTTCGCCCTGAGCCTGTCGAAGGGCATTTCTTCCCTTTGCGCGTGGGAGGATCATCGCGCCAGCCACCCCCCGTCGACGGCGAGGATGTGGCCGTTGACATAATCGGAGGCGATGGAGGCGAGGAAGACCGCCGCTCCGCCGAGGTCGGACGGTTCGCCCCAGCGTCCAGCGGGTATCCGCTCCATGATCTGGCGGTTGCGGGTCTCGTCCGACTGAAGCGCGGCGGTGTTGTTCGTCGCGATGTAGCCCGGGGCGATCGCGTTGACGTTGATGCCCTTGCCCGCCCATTCGTTGGCGAGCAGCTTGGTCAGCCCCGCCACGCCGGATTTGGACGCCGTGTAGCTCGGCACTCTTATGCCTCCCTGGAAGCTTAGCATCGACGCGATGTTGACGATCTTGCCGCGCCCCTGCGCGATCATGTGCCGGCCCGCCGCCTGGCAGAGGAAGAAGACGGACTTGAGGTTGGTGTCGATCACCGCGTCCCAATCCTCCTCGGTGAAGTCGACCGCGTCGGCGCGCCGGATGATTCCGGCGTTGTTGACGAGGATGTCGAGCCCGCCGAGCTCGGAGACTGTGCGCTCCACCACATCCTGAACCGGCGCGATGGTCGAGAGGTCGGCGCCGATCGGCAGGGCGCGGCGGCCGGCGCCGCGCACCAGGCCGGCGGTTTCGTCGGCGCTCGAGCGGCCGACCAGCGCCACGTCCGCGCCCGCCTTGGCCAGCGCAACGGCGATGCCCTGGCCGATTCCGGTATTGGCGCCGGTGACGATCGCGACTCGGCCCGTGAGATCGAAGAGGTTGGTCATTCTGTCTCCTCACCCGTCATCCCGGCGAAAGCCGGGACCTCGGGTCGGAAAGGCGCCGCGGTCAATCTCCACGAGGTCCCGGCTTTCGCCGGGATGACGGTTGCCTCCATCACTGCAGCTGGCAGATGTCGAGGACGTTCATGTCGGTATAGTCCTGGTTCTCGCCGGCCATCGCCCAGATGAAGGCATAGGCCCTGGTGCCCGCGCCCATGTGCACCGACCAGACCGGGCTGATCACCGCTTCCTCATTGGCGACCGTGATCTGGCGAAGCTGGTCACCCTGGCCCATGAAGTGGAAGACCCGGTCGTTCTCGCCGTCGAGGCCGAAGTAGAAATAGATCTCGCTGCGCCGCTCGTGGATGTGCGGCGGCATCGTGTTCCAGACGCTGCCCGGCTTCAATACGGTGAGCCCCATCACGAGCTGAGCGCTGTCGCAAATGCCGGGAATGACGAGCTGGTAGATGGTCCGCTCGTTCGACTCCTCGAGGCTTCCGCGCTCCAGCGCGTTGGCCTGGGCGATGCCGAGCTTGCGGGTCGCGAAGGCCTTATGCGCCGGGCAGGAGGCGAGGTAGAAGCGCGCGCCCGGCCCGGAGAAGACGACGTCGTTCGCGCCCATGGTGACGTAGAGGCAATCCATGTTGCCCAGCTCGAAAGCCTCGCCGTCGACGGTGACGATACCGGCGACCTGGCCGACGTTGACGATGGCAAGCTCACGGCGCTCGAGAAACGGCTTTCCCGCCGCCGAGGCGGGCTCGGTCTGCTCGGGCAGGCGCACGTCCGCGCCGGAAACGACCACCCCGCCTATCACGAACCGGTCCGCATGCGTGTAATTGAGGACGCACTCGCCTTCGCGGAACAGCCCTTCGATCAGATAGCGGTCGCGCAGCTCCTCGTTGGACACGCATTCCATCATGTCGGGGTGGGTGGCGTAATAGGTGCGTTCGAACATCAGCGTCTCCGGTCGGGAAGTTGGAAGTGAACCGTCATCCCGGCGAGAGCCGGGACCTCAGGTCGGAAAGGCGCCGCAGCCAATCTCGACGAGGTCCCGGCTTTCGCCGGGATGACGGAGGAGTTCGGGGTCACGCCGCCATCACTCGCGGTGGGTCGAGGCGGTAGGCCCGCTTCACCAGGCCGTAGGTCAGCTCATGCGCAAGCTCGGCGGCTTCCCAGTCTTGCAGCCGCCCCTCAGCGA
This sequence comes from Allosphingosinicella sp., assembly GCA_036387875.1. Lineage (GTDB taxonomy): Bacteria > Pseudomonadota > Alphaproteobacteria > Sphingomonadales > Sphingomonadaceae > Allosphingosinicella. The sequence goes on from DASVSX010000019.1 coordinate 29,118, forward strand.
CGAGGCGGGCCAGGAAGCCGCAGTCCACCCGGCGCGCGACGTCGTGGCGCGCGGGGATGGAAAGGAAAGCGCGGGTGTCGTCGTTGAAGCCGACCGTATTGTAGAAGCCGGCCGTCTCGGTCGTCATCTCGCGGAAGCGGCGCATGCCTTCGGGCGAATCGTGGAACCACCAGGCGGGCCCGAGCTTCAGGCACGGATAGTGGCCGGCGAGCGGTGCCAGCTCGCGCGCATAGGCGCTCTCGTCGAGCGTGAAGAGGATGATCGACAGGCCCGGCTCGGCTCCGAACCGGTCGAGGAGGGGCTTGAGCGCCCGGACGTAATCGGTGCGGGTCGGGATGTCGGCGCCCTTGTCTCGGCCATATCGGTCGTGCAGCCAGCGATTGTGGTTGCGGTAAGAACCGGGGTGGATCTGCATCACCATCCCGTCATCGAGGCTCATCGCCGCCATCTCCGTCAGCATCTGGGCTCGGAACAGCTCGGCGTCCTCGGGCGACCAGGCCCCGCTTACGATCCGCCCGAAGAGCGCCTCCTTCTCGGTCTCAGCCAGATCGGCGGTGAGAGCGGTCGGATGGCCGTGATCGGTGGCGGTAGCGCCGGCGGCGCGGAAGTCGGCGCGGCGCCGGCGGTGCGCGGCGAGATAGCCCGGCCAGCTCTCGACATCCTCGCCGGTCAGCTCGGCGAAGCGGGTGAGCGCGGCGCGGAACTCCTCATGCTCGGGGTCGATGACCGCGTCCGGGCGATAGGTGGTGACGACCCGTCCCGGCCAGCCGGACAGGCGGATGGCGGCGTGGTGGGAGAGGTCCTCGTGCGGCCCCTCGGTCGTAGCGAGCAGCTCGATGTCGAACGCGTCGAACAGCGCGCGCGGACGGAAAGCCGGGGTCGCCAGGGCTTCGTCGATCCGGTCGTAATAAAGATCGGCGGTCGCCGCTTCGAGCGCGACGTCGAACCCGAACACCGACGCGAAAACATGGTCCAGCCACAGCCGCGACGGCGTGCCGCGGAAGAGATGATAATGGCTCGCGAACAGTCTCCACGCCTCGCGCGGATCCGCGGCGGAGAGGCCGGAGCGGCTGGGCACTCCCATCCGGTCGAGGGGCACGCCTTGGCTGTAGAGCATCCGGTAGAGATAATGATCCGGAGCGAGGAGGAGCTCGGTCGCATTCGACCATGGCTGATCGGTCGCGAACCAGGCCGGATCGGTGTGGCCGTGGGGGCTCACGATCGGAAGGCCGGCCACCCCTGCGTAGAAGGCGCGGGCCAGCGAGCGCGTTCCGGGATCGGCCGGAAACAGTCGGTCCGGGTCGAGCTTGAGGGGCCTTGGCATCTTCATCCCAACGCTTTTGGAGCCGGCAGTCTCCGCCACCTTGTCATTTCGCCGGTAACCGGTGTCATAGGAGAAAGCAAGCCAGCCTCGGGAGAGCCTTCACCGGGACGGTCCGGCGACCGACGCGCGCTTGACGAGCCTCGAAAGGAAAAGCGAGGGCTCCACCACGTCGGCCTCCGAATCGGCTTCGCTCGTCAGCAGCTTGAGGGCGGCGGCGCGCGCCATGGAGACGATCGGCCAGCGCACGGTCGTCAGCGGCGGCCAGATGTGGCCGGCGATCGGCGTGTCGTCGAAGCCGATGATCGAAAGCTCCTCGGGCACGCTGATTCCGCGCTCACGCGCCGCGTGGACGACTCCGGCGGCCATCTCGTCGTTGCTGGCGAAGATGGCGGTCGGCCTGGGGGAAAGGTCGAGCAGCTTCTCGGCCGCGGCGATGCCCGACTCGAACGTGTAATTGCCCTCTGCGATTAGGCTTCGCGGAAGCTTGATCGACGCGGCGGCGAGGGCGTCCTCGAATCCGAGCCGACGCTCGATGGCGGAGCGGAAGCCGTGCGGGCCGGCAATCAGCCCCAGCATTCTGTGACCCTGGGTGATCAGGAACTGGACCGCGTCGGCGACGGCCTCGCGATCGTTTGAGGCGACCATGTGATCGGGATCGTCGAGCTCCGCGGAGCCCATTCGGACGTAGCGGCAGCCGACCTCGTCGCAGAGCCGGGCGATTGCGTCGTTTTCGGAGAGCGGGGGGAGGAGGACTACGCCATAGGGGCGCTGGCGCTCGAGGAAGTGGCGGATGTCGTCCATCAGCGCGGAAGAGCCCCGGTCGACGGGTCGAACGACCATCGCGAAGTCGGTGCCCTGGAGCGCTTCCAATATTCCCTGTTGAACATTGAGGACCATCTGTCCGTTCGGATTGTCGTGGAGCAGGCCGATCAGGAAATTCGTGCGCAGGGCCAGGGCCCGGGCCTGCGGGTTGGGCACGTAGCCGAGCTTCCGGATCACCTCCAGAACCCGCTTCCGAGTCTCCTCGTTGAGCAGGGTGGAGCGGTTGATGACCCGGCTCACCGTCTTCTTCGACACTCCGGAGAGCCGGGCGACGTCGTTGATCGTCGGCTTGCCCGCCCGGCGCCGACCGTTGCTGTCTTCCGCCTTGCTGCTCACGCCACTCTCCCGTCGATTGCGATTAGCCGACCCGACGCCCCGGCAAAAGCCGCTTCCGCTTGTCGCCTCCGCGGAGGCAAGCTATGACACCGGTTACCGACATGACTCAAGCCGATCTTCTCGACCTCGCAGCCGCCAGCCGCGACCTGCTGCGGCTGGCCCCCGGCGACGATGTCGCCGTCGCGCTGCGTGAGCTGGAGACGGGCGAGAGGCTGCCCGCCGGCGATACAGCGATCGAAGTCCGGCAGGGCATAATGTTCGGACACAAGCTTGCGCTGCGCGACATGGCGGCAGGAACGAAGGTGCGGAAGTTCGGCTGGCCGATCGGAATCCTCACCGCTCCCGTCCACGCGGGGGAGCATGTTCATTCGCACAATCTGTCCACCCTTCTTGGCGGCGTCGAGGGCTATGCCTACGAGCCCGCCGCGAGCGAACCGGCCGGCGAGGCGCGGCCGCTCGCCTTTTGCGGCTACAGACGGGGCGATGGACGGGTCGGCACCCGCAACGAGATCTGGATACTGCCGACGGTGGGCTGCGTGGCCCGCACGGCTTCCAAGATCGCCGCCATCGCCCACGCCCGCCATGCCGGCGCGGTCGACGGAGTCCACGCCTTTGCCCATCCTTTCGGCTGCTCGCAGCTCGGCGACGACCTTGCGGCGACCCGTTCCGTGCTGGCGGCGCTGGCCTGCCACCCGAATGCCGGCGGGGTGCTTCTGGTCGGCCTCGGCTGCGAATCCAATCAGCTGGACCGGCTCCTCGACGAGATACCCCAGTCCCTGCGCGGCCGGGTGCGGGCACTGCGCGCCCAGAGCGCAGGCGACGAGATCGAGGAAGGCCTGGCGCTCGTGGACGCCCTCGTCGCCATGGCCTCGCTCGCGCGGCGCCAGGAGGTGGGCCTCGGCGAGCTCGTCCTCGGCCTCAAATGCGGCGGGTCGGACGGCTTCTCCGGCCTTACCGCGAACCCCCTCGTCGGCCGAATGGCCGATCGGGTGACCGGAGCCGGCGGAAGCGCCATCCTCAGCGAAATCCCGGAGATATTCGGCGCCGAGCGCCTGCTCATGGCGAGGGCGCGCGACCGGGCGGTGTTCGAGGCCATCGTCGGCGTGGTGAACGACTTCAAGCGCTATTTCCTGGCCCATGGCGAGCCCGTCTCCGAAAATCCTTCGCCCGGAAACGTCGCGGGCGGAATTACAACGCTGGAGGAGAAGTCGCTGGGGGCGGTGCAGAAGGGCGGGCACGGCCGGCTGGAGGACGTGCTCCGCTACGGGGAGAGGGTCAGGCGGCGGGGCCTCAGCCTGCTCGAGGCGCCCGGCAACGACGCCGTCTCCTCAACCGCCTTGGCGGCGGCCGGGGCGACGATGATCCTCTTCACCACCGGCCGAGGCACTCCGCTCGGTTTCCCGGTGCCCACGGTGAAGATCGCGTCCAACAGCGAGCTCGCCGCCCGCAAGCGCGGCTGGATCGATTTCGACGCCGGCGCGGTGCTGGAGGAAGGCCTGGATCCGGTCGCCGAGCGGCTGGCCCACCGAATCGCCGCCATCGCTTCCGGCGAGGAGACGGCGGCCGAGCGCAATGGCGAGCGTGAGATCGCCATCTGGAAGCGGGGCGTGACGCTGTGACAGCGGCCGGGATCGTCCATTTCGGTCCGGGCGCCTTCCACCGAGCGCACCAGGCCGACTTCATCGACCGGTTGCTTCCGCACGACCCGCGCTGGGGGATCGCCGCAGTGTCGCTGCGGTCGGCAGGGACGATCGAGGCCCTGAAGCGGCAGCAGGGGCGCTACACGCTGGCGATCCTCGACGAGGAGACGAGCTTCCGAACCATCGATGCGCACAGGCTCTTCTTTGGCCCGGGCCAAGGAGAGGCGGTTAGGGCGCTACTCCGCGAGACCGAGGTGAAGATCGTCTCCAGCACGGTGACCGAGAAGGGCTATTGCCTGGCCGCCGACGGAACGCTCGATTTGGCTCATCCGGACATCATCCATGACCTGAACCAGCCGGAGCGTCCGCTGAGCCTCGTCGGGTGGCTGGCGCTGGGGCTCATGGATCGCCGCGATTCGGGCCTGCCGCCATTCACGCCTTTGTGCTGCGACAACATGGTCTCGAACGGCCGCAAGCTGCGGGCGGCGGTGGTCGACTATGCGGCACAGCTCGATCCGGCGCTCGCCGACTGGATCGCCGGCGAAGCGGTCTTCCCCGACACGATGGTCGATTCGATCACGCCGGCGACCGACCAGAGTCTGCAGGCCCTGGTGCGGCAGCACGGCTATGACGACGAAATTCCCGTCAGCAGGGAGGCCTATGCGGCCTGGATCATCGAGGACGTGCTTCCGGCCGGCTCGCCCGACCTGGGCGGCGCCGGCGCGGTGTTGGCGGCCGATGTGGGCGCATGGGAAAAGGCGAAGCTGCGAATCCTCAACGGCGCCCACTCGACCCTGGCCTATCTCGGACTGCTGATAGGGCACGAAACGGTCTCCGAAGCCATGGACGATGCGGGTCTCGCACGCTTCGTCGAACGGCTGATCCGGGAGGACATCACGCCTGGCCTCCAGCCCTCGCCGCTCGAAGTCGGCGCCTATTGCGCCGACATTCTGCAGCGCTTCCGCAACCCGGCGATCCGCCACAAGCTGTCGCAGATCGCCTGGGACGGGTCGCAGAAGCTCCCCTACCGGCTGCTCGATACCATCGCCGAAGCGCGGGCTGCCGGTCGGCCGGTGGAGCGGCTTGCGGTGCCGGTCGCGGCGTGGATGCTGTTCGTCGCCAGGCAGGCGCGGGAGGGGGTCGCGCTCGTCGACCCAATGGCCGGGACGCTCGCCCGGATCGGATTCAGCGGCGATGTCGATGCCTTCCTCGGGCTCCGGCAGATCTTCCCGTCCGGCCTGGCGAACGATCCCGTCTTCCGCGGCGCCGTACGCTCGGCCGCCGAGAAGATTCGGGGGGAGGGGCCGCGCGCCCTGCTGGAGAAAGAGTCCGCTCATGCCTGACATCGACCGAATCCTCACTGCCGCACCGGTCATCCCCGTCCTGGTGATCGAGCGCGTCGAGGACGCGCTGCCGGTAGCGCGGGCCCTGGTGGAGGGCGGGCTCCCGGTGATCGAGGTGACTTTGAGGACCCCCGCCGCGCTCGACGCGATCCGCACCATGAAAACGGTCGATGGAGCCATCGTCGGGGCGGGGACGGTGCTGAACTCGGCCCAGTATGAAGCCGCCGTCGCGGCGGGAGCGGAATTCGTCGTGAGCCCAGGTCTGACGGACCGGATCGCCGCCGCCGCGGCCGGGTCCCCGGTGCCGCTGCTGCCGGGAGTCGCTTCGGCCGCCGACATCATGCGTGCGCTCGACCACGGCTTCTCGCGGCTGAAATTCTTTCCGGCCGAGGCTTCGGGCGGCCTCCCCGCGCTGAAGGCCTTCAGCGCCGTCTTCGGCGGCGTCAAGTTCTGCCCGACCGGGGGCATTACTCTGGCGTCGGCGCCCGATTGGCTGGCGCTCCAATCGGTCCTCTGCGTCGGTGGGAGCTGGCTCGTGCCCGCCGGCGCCGCCTCCAAGCCGGACGGCATCACTGAACGAGCCCGCATGGCGGCGGCCCTTGCCCCTGCCCGCGGCTGAATGGAGGCCGGTCGGCGGCAAGTGTTGCGGCTGACACCGGTTTCCTCTACGTCTGTTCCAAGAGATAAGAGAGGCTTGGGGTGAATCTGCTGAGTGAAGATGCGGCGGCAATCGCAAGCCGTTTCCTTTCCGCGCGGCGGCAGGCGGCGGGCCTCGACGGCTATCCCGGGGGCTTTCCCGAGACGCTGGCCGACGCTTATGCCGTTCAGGACGCAGCCGTGGCAGCCTGGCGCAAGCCGGTGGCGGGCTGGAAGGTCGGCCGGATCAATTCGCCGCTTGCGGAGCGGTTCGACGCCGACCGGCTCACGGGCCCCATCTTCACGGTGGAAAAGGCGGGGCCGGACGGCGAGGGGCCCGACATGCCCGTCTTCGCCGCGGGCTTTGCTGCCGGCGAGGCCGAGTTCCTGTTGCGCGTCGGCCGGAATCCGCCGGTCGGGCAGACTCGATTCACGCTGGACGAGGCGGCCGATCTGATCGAATCGGTCCACGTCGGGATCGAGATCGCCAGCTCGCCCCTGGGCTGCATCAACAAGCTCGGTCCGATCGCGGTCATCTCCGACTTCGGCAACAATAACGGCCTCGTCGTCGGCCCGGCGATTCCCGACTGGCGCTCGAGCGGCTTCGAGGAGTGGCTGGTCACGACTTCGATAGACGGGGTCGAGGCCGGCTCGGGCCGAGCTTCCGCCTTTCCCGACGGAGCGATCGGCGCGGCGCGTTTTCTCTTCGAGCTGATGGCGCGGAGGGGAATCGTCCTGGCGCCGGGCCAGTGGATCTCGTCGGGTGCCGTCGGGGGCGTCCACGACGCCCGACCCGGCCAACGAGTCGAGGCTCGGTTCGCCGACCGTTACACCGTCGCCTGCACCCTCTGTCCGGCTCGGCCGCAGGAGGGCTGACTCGATAGCGCGATCGACATTCAGTCGAGTTCGGTCCCTCTCAATTCCTCCCTCGGATTTCCGGGGGAGGGGGACCGTGCGAAGCGCGGTGGAGGGGTTCTTCCAGGCTCAGGAAGGCCCGTCCACCATGCTTCGCATGGTCCCCCTCCCCTGCAAATGCGGGACCTTTGCATAAGTCGCTGGGTGCTAGCCCCTCCCCTTCAGGGGAGGGGTTGGGGTGGGGGTTGTCTGCTCGCCTCACCGACTTCAGCGAACAGTCTCCCCCACATCCCCCACCCCAACCCCTCCCCGGAAGGGGAGGGGCTTTGTCTCCGAGCGCTTCGCAGGGGTTATGCAAAGATCCCGCAAATGCAGGGGAGGATTTTAGAGGCCTGCTCTCCCTGAATGTCGAAACCCCTCAGTGCGCCCACTCGGCGGTCGGCGTTTGGGCGCGCGTTTTGCAGTCTTGCGGGATCTCCAGCTTGAGCTGCTGTGTGCCGTGGGATGGAATCTCGTTTCTTCGTCTCCCGCCACGGTGTCCGGCGTCGGAGCCGATTGTATATGACACCGGTTTCCTCTACAAGTTCCGGCGAAGGTGCCAGAAGGCATCGCGGAGGATGCAGAATGGCCGAGACTATCGCGGAGGGCGCGCCTGCGCGCGCGTCGAAGTTCAGCGGGGGGCGGGTGCGCTGGGGGATTTGCGCGCTCCTCTTCTTCGCCACCACCATCAATTATATCGACCGCCAGATGATCAGCGTCCTCAAGCCGACGCTGCAGGCCGAATATGGCTGGGACGAAACGACCTACGCCAACATCGTCTTCTCTTTCCAGCTCGCCTACGCGATCGGCTACGTCGTCTTCGGCCGGCTGATCGACAAGCTGGGCGCGCGTTTCGGCTACTCGCTGGCGGCGACCATCTGGGGCCTGGCGGCCATGGCCCATGCCCTCGCCAACAATGCCACCCATTTCATGATCGCGCGCTTCGCGCTGGGCCTCGGCGAATCGGGCAATTTCCCGGCGGGCGTGAAGGCCGTCGCGGAGTGGTTTCCGAAGAAGGAGCGCGCCTTCGCCGTCGGCATCTTCAACGCCGGGGCCAATATCGGCGCGATCCTGACGCCGCTGATGGCGCCGTTCCTCGTCATGTGGTTCGGCTGGCGAGTGGCATTCGTGTTCACCGGCGCGCTCGTCTTCATCTGGGTGGCCGTCTGGTGGACGGTCTATCGCCGCCCCCGCGAGAAGAAGAACCTGTCCGCCGACGAGCTGGCCTATATCGAGAGCGATCCCGCCGACGCGCCCGGCGACGTCAAATGGCTGCCCTTGCTTCGTCACCGGCAGACCTGGGCCTACGCCATCGGCAAGTTCATGATCGATCCCATCTGGTGGTTCTTCCTGTTCTGGCTGCCGAGCTTCTTCGCCCAGGAGCATGGGCTGAACCTGCTCACCTTCGGCCTTCCGCTCGCGGCCATCTACATCCTCTCGGACGTCGGAAGCATCGCCGGCGGCTGGCTGTCCTCGAAGCTCATCCATCGCGGCTGGACCGTCAACAAGGCGCGCAAGACGGCTATGCTGGTCTGCGCCCTCTGCGTGCCGCCGGTGATGCTTGCACCGGGCGTGGCGAGCGTCTGGGGGGCGGTGCTTCTCATCGGTCTTGCCACCGCCGCTCATCAGGGCTTCTCCGCCAATCTCTACACGCTCCCCTCGGATCTGTTCCCGCGCAAGGCGGTGGGCGCGATCATCGGCATCGGCGGAACGATCGGTGCCGTCGGCGGAATGTTCATGGCCAAATTCACCGGCTGGGTTCTCGACGCGACCGGAAGCTACATGCCGATGTTCGTCATCGCGGGGTCTTCCTACCTGGTGGCGCTCCTCGTCATCCACCTGCTGGTGCCGCGGATGGAAGAGGCGAAGCTGGAAGAAGCCTGAGCGTGCCTTGCCCGCCCGACTTCGTCATTGCGAGCGAAGCGAAGCAATCCAGTGCGGGCGCCGAGGACCGTTGGAGTGCTTCTTCCCTCCGCTCCTCGCAATGACGTAGTAAGATGCCCGAAGATCCGAGCTTCTACCTCTTCGCCATCCCGGCCGTGCTGCTGATCGGCCTGGCGAAGGGGGGCTTTTCAGGGCTCGGCGCTCTGGGCACGCCGCTGATGGCGCTCGGCGTCGACGACCCCGTGAGGGCCGCCGCGATCCTGCTGCCCATCCTGGTCGCCCAGGATTTCGTCGGCGTCGCCGCATTCCGCAAGAGCTGGGACGGGTCGGTGCTCAAGGCCATGCTTCCGGGGGCGGTGGTGGGAATCGGGCTCGGCTGGCTGCTTGCGGCGCGCATCTCCTCCGATTCGGTGATGGCCGTCCTGGGGGCGATCTCGATCTTCTTCGGAGCCTACCGGCTGGTCGCGGAGAGGGGCCGGCGGATCGCCGCCTCGTCCAGCTCGCCCGGCTGGGTCGGCAGCCTGTTCGGAGTGGCGACCGGCTTCACCAGCCAGATCGCCCATGCCGGCGGGCCGCCCTTCCAGATGTGGGTGATGCCGAAGCGGCTCGACCGCGACGTCTTCATCGGAACCTCGGCGATCTTCTTCGCCATCGTCAACTGGATCAAGGTGCCGGCCTATCTGGCGCTCGGCCAGTTCACGAAGGAGAATGCGATCGCCACGGCCGTACTGCTTCCCGTCGCGGTGCTGGCGAGCCTCGCCGGCGTGAAGCTGGTGCGCAAGGTCGCGACCGAGCGTTTCTATGCGATCGTCTACGTGCTGATGATCGTTGCGGGCGCGAAGCTCCTGCTCGACGGACTTGGCCTGGGTTGAGGGGCCGACGGATGACACCGGTATCATTCAATGCTAAGGAGCTGGAATGATTAGCTACACCCTCCTCGCACTCGCCGCTGCCGCTTCTCCCGCGAAGGAGCTCGTCGCCTTTCCGGGTGCCGAAGGCGCCGGCCGGCTCGCGGTGGGCGGCCGAGGCGGGCGTGTGATCCCGGTGGTCAACCTCGAGGACAGCGGCCCAGGCTCGCTCCGCGCGGCGATCGAGGCCAGCGGGCCGCGCACGATCGTCTTCGACGTGGGCGGCACGATCCGGCTGAAGAAGCCCCTCGTCGTCCGCAACGGCCAAGTGACCGTCGCCGGCCAGACCGCGCCGGGCGGCGGGATAACCGTACGCGACCGGGTGTTCGAGATCGCCGCGGACGACGTGATCGTCCGCTACATCCGCGCCCGGCTCGGCGACGAGAGCCGGGTGGAGAGCGACGCCTTCACCATCAGCCGCGGCCGGCGCATCATCGTCGACCATGTCTCGGCGAGTTGGTCGGTCGACGAGACCTTGTCGGCGGGCGCACCGTACAAGGGGCCCGAGGACGATTTGCGCGACGTCACCGTACAATGGTCCATCATATCGGAATCGCTGAGAAAGTCGGCCCATGCCAAAGGCGAGCACGGCTATGGCTCGCTCGTGCGCGGTGCCCATGGCGCGAAGATGAGCTTCCACCACAATCTGTGGGCCCACCATACGGCGCGAATGCCCCGTCCGGGCAATTACCTGCCGCCCTCGCAGGACAGCGTCGGCCCGTTCTACGACTTCCGATCCAACGTCTTCTACAATTGGGGCGGCAGCCATAGCGGCTACAATGCCGACGAGGGGGAGAAGGCTTCCCGCGCCGCCTATAATTTCGTCGACAATTATTATCTGCGCGGCCCGGATTCGAAGAAGCCGATCGCCTTCGACGAGCGCAACCCGATCGCCCGCGCCTGGTTTGCGGGCAATGCGATGGACGGGAGAATTCCCAAGGACCCCTGGAGCCTCGTCTCCGGACGCACGGACCGGGAATACCGATTGGCGGGCCCGCTGGCGGTCGGCCCGGTGACGCGGGATCCGGCTCCGCGCGCCTATGCGCGCGTGCTCGCCGGAGCCGGCGCGTCGCGGGTGCGGGACCCGGTCGACGCTCGGGTGGTGGCGAGCGCCCGAACGCGCAGCGGCCGTCACATCGACAGCCAGACCGAAGTCGGGGGCTGGCCGGAGATCGCCCCGGGAACACCATGGGCTGACTCGGACGGCGACGGCATGCCCGACGCTTGGGAGACGAACCGCCGGCTCGACCCGCGCAACCCTGCCGACGGCAATGCCGACCGCGACGGCGACGGCTATACCGAGCTCGAGGAATGGCTGAACAGCCTGGTCGAGCCGGCGGGGGGCTCCCGATAGCGTCATCCCGGCGGAGGCCGGGATCCATGAACACAGGCCCTGGAAAAAGAGGAAATCGCAGCCGAGCCTCTTACTAGGAGTTCCGTGTTCAGGGATCCCGGATCAAGTCCGGGATGACGGCTGTTCCGATCGGGACGCGATCCTTACTTAATCCGAACCCTAGAAGATCACGCGCACGCCCGCCGTTACGATCCGCCCGGTGCTCGCATAGTTCTGGGTGACCGGGCTCGCCTCGTACATCGTGCGGTATTGCGCCTGGTTGGTCAGGTTGCGTCCCTCGAGGGTCAGCTTGAGCATCTTGTTGATGTTCCACGCGAAAGCGGCGTCGATGTTGAGCGTGTTCTCCGTGAACCCGAAATCGCCGATCACGGGCGAGTTGCAGGCCGCTCCGCCCGTGCCCGTATTGGTTCCCACCGAGCAGGTGCCGGTCGCAAGCGGGAAACGGTTCACGTAGCGCTCGCGGTACGCCCCCGACACGCGTGCCGACCAGGTGTCGTTCTCATAATAGAGCGTGGCGTTGAAGGAATGCGGCGAGGTGTTGAGGAACGGGCCGGTGGCGAAGCTATTCTGCGCCGTCGGCGTGGTTCCGGTCCGGGTCGTGTTGAGGACGGTGCTGGTGAGATAGGTCAGCTTGGAATCGATGTAGGTGTAATTGGCCGTGATTCCGAAGTTCCGGAACATATTGCCCAGGAATTCGAAGTTGGACTGGACGTTGACCTCGAGTCCCTTGATCGTTCCGCCCGGAGCATCCTGGAACTGGCGGATCGCATAGACTCCGCCCGCGAGGGTATAGGCCTGAAGCGTCGGGCTTACCATCGCGGCGACGACCTGCTCATAGATCTCCGGCTCGAACACGGTGGAGAGCGGCGCTTCGCCGGCGAGCTGCTGCGGGAAGGACTTCAGGTCCTTGTAGAAGAAGGCGATCCCGATGAGGCCGCTTCGGCCGAAATAGCGCTCGAAGCTGAGGTCCAGATTGGTCGAGCGGAACGGGCTCAGATAGGGGTTGCCCACCGTGACCGCGGGTGCCGTGGTCGCGTTGAGGCCGCTTGCGAAGCTTGTCGTCCCGGGCGTCAGGTTCTGGAGCATCGGCCGGGCCATCGTCTTCGACGCGGCGAAGCGCACCAGCAAATCCGGCATGACCTCGTAGACCGCATTCAGCGACGGCAGATAGTCGGTGTAGCTGTTGTTCGCCGTCACCGGCAGGCCGAGAACGCCGTCGGTGGCGCCGACATTGCCGCGCCCGGTGACCCGGGTCCGGGCCACCCTGAGGCCGACGTCGCCGCGGAGCGGACGGCCGAACAGATCGAACTTGTAGTCGATCTGTACGAAGCCGGAGAGGTCCTTCTCGGTGATCGAGTTGCGCTGGCGCCCGTCGACCACGGCGCGGTAATCGCCCCATTTGTTGATGCAGTTGCAGTCGATCTGGAAATATTGGCGGAAGGCGTCGAGGTTCGGAGCGTAGAAGCCGGTCGGGGTGCCCTGCGAGACCGTCAGGCCCTGGCCGAAGCCGATCGTCTGGCCGAGATCCGTGATCTGAAGCCCCGCTTCTTTCAGGGTCGGGTTGATCGCCTCGATGTCCTGGCTGCGGCGTCCCTGGTCGCTGTCGAAATCATATTGCTTGTAGGTTCCTCCGAAACGGAGCGTGAAGCTCTCGTTCACGTCCCAGGCGAAGTTCAGGCGGCCGACCTTGAATTCGTTGTCGACCTGAGTGTTGATGTAGCGGATCGCGGAGAGGCCCTTGACCAGGCTCCACTGGGTCGGATCGGCGACGTCGAAGCCGGGGTTGAACACCGGCATGATACCCTCGCCGCGCTCGTCATAGGTATAGCCGTCGCGGTCGATGGCGTTGAACTCCGCGAACAGGCCGGTGCCGCGGAACTTCGACTTCGACCAGCCGGCGGTCCCGTCCGCCCGGAAATTGTCGCTGAATTCCTGGGTGAAGTTGATCGTGCCCTGCTTGAAGCTGGTCTGCCCCTCCTGGGAATCGGCGGAGCTGCGCCAGTCGACGTCGTCCAGCACGAGATAATCGGCCTGGCCGGCGGCGTTCACGTTGGCCTGGCGGACCTTGGTGTTCGGCCGGCCGATCAGTTCGTTGTAGAAGCCGGTCTGATTCGCGGTCGGGACGAAGCCCACCGACTTCGGGTTGTTGTAATAATCGAACGGATTGAGGTTGTTCGGGTTCTGGCTGTTCAGGAAGCCCGGAAGAACCGTGCCGCCGTACATGGCGGCGCCGCAATCGGTAGACGCGCTCGGAACGCAGTTCGGATAGAGCGCCACCCGGTCGGCATTGCCGTTGGTCGTGCCGGGCGCGCGCAGGCCGGCCGTACCGGTCAGCTGCGCCCTGGCGTTGGTGCCGTTGCGGTTGAGGCCGACCGGCGTGATCGCGTAGGTGTCGTTGTCCTGCCGGAAGCGCGAATAGACTCCGTCGACGACGATCTCGGTCTTGCTGGTCGGACGCCACTGCGCCGTGAGCGTTGCGCCGAGACGATCGTAGGCCAATTCCTGCCGGCCGATCGACGGCAGCGCCGGGATGATGGTCGTCGGGCTGAGCAGGGCGTAGGCGGCGGGATCGGAGCCGAAGGTCGCGCCGGTGCCGCCGGGGCGGGCGAAGCCGAAGACGGGCGGGGTCGTGCCGGCGATCAGCGAGTTGCGGTAGAGATATTCGAACGCTCCGATGCTGCGCTGGTAGCGGTCGATCTGCTGCTCCTGGTCCTGATAGGCGATGGAGCCGAGGATCCCGAAATTGTCTCCGAGCCGCTTCGAGAAGAGAGCCGTGAGACGCGGATTCACGGTGCCGCCATTCTCGCGATACTCGGCTTCCGCTCCAAGGGCGATGCGGTCGGTCTTGAAGGCGAGCGGGCGGCCGGTGACGAGATCGATGATCGCGCCCAGGGAGCCCTCGTCGTTCATCGCCGAAGTCGTCTTGGTGACCGTGATTCCGCCGAACAGCTCGGAAGCGAAGGTGTTGAAGTCGAAGCCGCGGCTTCGGTTCGCGCCCGAGTCGGAGCCGCCGTTGCCGGACACGGCCTGAGCGTCAGCGCCGTTCAGCCGCACCATCTGGAAATCGCCGCCGAGGCCGCGGACGGTGATCGACCGGCCCTCGCCATTGTCCCGGTCGATCGAGACGCCTGGAAGGCGCTGGATCGATTCGGCGAGGTTGGCATCGGGGAAGTCGGCAATGTCCTCGGCCGTGATGGCGTCGATGATCTGGTTCGAGCGGCGCTTCTGGCTGAGCGCGTTCTGCAGCGAGGCGCGGAAGCCGGTGATGACAATCTCCTCACCGGACGCTTCCTCAGCCGCCGTCGTGGTCGCCGAAGCACCGTCGGCAACGGTTTCCTCCGCCGTGGCCGCATCAGCGGGCGGCTTGGTGGCAGGCGTTTCGGCGGCAGGCACCTGGCCGGCTTGAGCGGCCGGCATCGGCTCAGCCGGGCCGGTCTGGGCGGCCGCCGGGCTGGCCGCGATCACGGCCGCGAGGGCCATCGCCCCGGACGACGCGGCGCAAATGAATCCGGCTTTGACAGTGAGAGCCAATTGAACCTCCGTCTCCTGGGGACCTGCCGGCATTCCGGTCAGGGCAATGTACTGATACCGGTGTCATCGACAGCTGCGGCGAGGAGGCTCGATTCGCCTGCGGAGCGCCCCTCCTGCCAGAGAGAGGAGAACGCGGCCCACCCCGCCCGGCCGAAAAATGTCACCGGTGTCAGAGGCTTATAGCCGTTCCGCTGACCACTTCGCAAGACCCGCCACAAAAAGGGCCGACACCCAGCCGATCCAGCACGGCCGCCAGCCCGCCTCCGCCATTTGCCGGCGCGCAGTCGGGGGCGAGCGAGCAACGCTGCGACATCGCAGTGAAAACCGCCTTTAGCGGCCCCTCCCGTTGGGGTCACCAGGTTGGAGGCGTCGCAGGTTGGTCGCCGCAGTTTTTCAGCCCTTTGGTTGGGCCGCGGCGTCCGCGGTCGACTTAACCGACGGCCTCGCGGCGGATCCGTCCGCCACGCCTGGGGCTCGACCCACCGCAACGGGCCGGTGGACCTAACCTGTGCTCGGGAGGCCGCGGGGCGCCGCCTTTATCGGTGCCCGAAGCCGGACGCCCCAACGACAATTGGCCGTCCCAAATGCGCAAAACGACGAGCGAGGACCGACCAATGATCGCCGAACGCGCCATCACGCTTCACGGCCAATGTCTATTCACGTGCGCGGCCATGCTTGCGTTGCTGGCCGCGGCGCCGGCCGCCGCGCAGGAGGCGGAGAGTGTCGAGGGGCTTGGGCCGGAGAATGGGGACTGGGAGCTGGAATATGCCGGCCAGTTCGGCGAGGCGAACGGCACCGAGGACAAACGGCAGCATTCGGGCCAGTCCTTCTACGGAGTCACGGACCGGCTCGCGCTGGGCGGCGAGACCCAGCTCAGCTACAGGAGCGGGCCGCTGGTTAGGGAAGACCGGCTCTACTTCGACTATGACAGCGCCATCGCAATCTTCCGCTTCAGCGACCCGGAGGACGATCCGGTCGGCCTCGGCCTGTGGATCCAGGCGGGGCTCGACCTGAGCGACGGCGAGCTTGCCCGGCTGGAGGCGCGGCTCATCGCCGAGAAGAAGACCGACCGCTGGTGGGGGCAGGGCAATCTCATGCTGCGCCGAGTCAATGAGGGGGAGCAGGAGGGCGGCTACGTCGCTTACGCCGCCCGAGTGACTCATTCGGTCGCTCCCGCGACCTGGGTCGGAATCGAGGCGTCCGGACAGGCGCTGGAGCTCGGCGGGTTTCGGCGAGACCCTCTCGACAGGGGCCATTTCATCGGACCGAACCTGACCCACGAGGTCGCCCTGGGCGGGGACGACAGGCTGCAGCTGGGAGTCACCTATCTGCACAGGCTCGATCCGCATCGGGGCCTTCGAAACTTGCTTCAGCTTAGCGGCGCCCTGCGCTTCTGAGACGGTCTCGCCACGTCATCGAGGGGGAACAGCCACAGCGCTGCGGAGGTTGTCTCCACGCATGGCCGGGCGCTTCCCGGCCCAGCCGCCGTTGCCGGAGGGCCAAATGAAGAGCGCGAAGTTGAACGTGGCGGCGATCCGCGCCGAATTCCCGATTCTCGCTCGGACCGTGCGCGGGAGGCCTCTGGTCTATCTCGACAACGCCGCGACCAGCCAGAAGCCGAGGGCGATGATCGAGCGCATCGACCAGATCTACCGCCACGAATATGCCCGGGTCGAGGAAGGGCACACGCTCAGCAGCGAGGCGACCAAAGCCTTCGAAGGCACGCGCTCGAAGGTGGCCGAACTGCTCAACGCCGCGGAGCCGCGCGAGATCATATTCTGCCGGGGCGCGACCGAGGCTCTGAACCTCGTCTGCCGGATGATCCAGCATCAGGGCCTGGCCCCCGGCGACGAGATATTGATCACGCAGATGGAGCATCATTCCAACATCGGCCCGTGGCTGATGGCGTGCCAGGAGACGGGGGCGACCCTGAAGGTCGTTCCGATCAGCCCGTCCGGCGATCTCGATCTCGGCCGGCTCGAGGAGATGCTGAACGCACGCACGAAAATCCTCGCCGTGTCGCACGTCTCGAACGTGACGGGCGCGATAAACCCGGTGAAGCGGATCACGGCGATGGCGCATGCCAAAGGCATAAAGGTGCTCGTCGACGGGGCCCAGGCGGTGCCGCACTTCCCGGTCGACGTGCGCGACATCGGCTGCGAATTCTACGCCGCCACCGGTCACAAGATGGGCGGCCCGTCGAGCGTCGGCTTCCTCTACGGCCGCGCCGACGTGATGGAGGCCATGCCGCTCGCCGATTCGGGCTCGACCATGTCGGAGGACATGACGTTCGAGAAGATCACGCCCAAGCCGCTCCCCCATAAATATGAAGCGGGCGAGCCGCCGTTCAGCGAGGTGGAGGCGTGGGGGCCGGCGCTGGATTACTGGCGAAAGATCGGGCTTGGCAGGATCGAAGCCTATGAGCGAGAGCTGACCGAATATGCGCGCTCGCTCCTGCAAGCGATCCCGGGAGTGTGGGTGCTCGGCGACCCGGCCGACCGGATCTCGGTGGTGAGCTTCGTCGCCCAGGGCAAGGATCCGAGCGATCTGGAAAAGGCGCTCGACCGGGACGGGATCGCGGTTCGAGCCGGCAATCTCGAGGCCGCGCCCTTGCTCCGGGCGCTCGGAGTCGAAAAAGCGGTGCGGGCATCCTTCATGTTCTACAACACGAGGGAGGAAGCCGAGACTCTGGCCCGCTCGCTCGGCCGGATTCTGCACGGCCCGGCTTCGGCCAAGGCGCTCCATCTGGCGGAGCGGGTTCCGGAGGCGGGCGCAGCGATGATGAAGGGTGCGCTCAACTGGCGCAATGGCGCGGCCGCTGGAGCGGTCGCCCTGGCCGCGGCGGCCTTCGTCGCCGCCCGCCGCGCGCGATCCAGGCAATAGCCGACCGGCCTTCCGATGACCGGGGCTTCGGCAGCGACGAACCGGGATTCCGGCTGACATAGGTGAAGGCTTCGGCGAGCGCCTCCTTTACCAATGCCTGAAAGGAGGCTGCCGTGCTGTCCGAACAAGACAAATCCTATCATCTCGAACGCGCCCGGATGGAAATGGACCTGGCCTATCGTGCCGAGCAAAGCCCGGTCGCCACCGCACATATGAAATTGTCGGCGCTTCACATGGGGCGGATCAAGGCGTTGGATGAGCTCTGCGGGGGATCGGGGTTGAGAGCCAGGTAGGGCCGTCCCTGCTGTCGTCGAAGCGGTCGCGCTTGATCCTCGCAGCCCCGGTCAGCTCATCGCAACCGCGATCCGCCGGTCGCCTCGGAATGGGCGGCGGCCGTGCGCCGCGAGCAGGTTGTCCAGCATGAGGATGTCGCCGGCGCGCCAGACATGGGGCCTTGCCTCTTGGCGAATGACTCGCCTCACCTCCGCCAGGGCCGACGCGTCGATGGGCGTTCCGTCGCCATAGGTGACGTTGAGGCGGAAGAGATCTTCGCTTCCACACTGGGCCAGGAGCTCGGCGTAGGTGGAAGGGTCGAGCGCGCTGGGATGGAAGCCGTCGGCCTGGTTGAACCAGACTTCTTCTCCGGTGCGGGGGTGGCGGGCAGTGGCAGGCCTCACCTGCCGCAGCCGAAGAATGCCGCCGCCGAGCCACTCGAACTGGGCGCCGATCGCCGCGCACCGGCGCTCCACCTCGGCCGGATCCTCGGACTGGAAGGCATCCTGCCAGGAATAGCCGGAGCCTTTTGCGGAGGACAGGTTGCGGACGTAGCAAACCCCCTTCTCCTCGAAGCGCTCGCGCACGGCCGGCGACATGTTCCGAAGGATCAGGCGGCTGTCGCCCAGGGTGGTCTCGCCGCCTTGCTCGGGAGCGATCAGGCAGAAGAAGTAGATGCGTTCGGGATAGACGTCGGAATAAGAGAGCTCGTTGTGGAGCGACAGCTCCATCTCCGGCGGATAGTCGGTCGAGTTGTAGATCGGCCGGCGGCCGGCGGGAATCGAGGCTCTCGGCGATGCTCCGCCCCGATATTCGAGCAGGCGGGAGCGGCCGGACATCGCCTCGACCGCCTCCGCGAATTGTTCGCAGCCGCCGATCCGATAGCCGCGCAAGAGGATCGCTCCCCGCTCGAGCAGGCATTCGGAAAGCCGGCTTTCCCGGCTCCCGAGCATCCGGAGCAAGGCCGCGAAGCCCGCCCCGTCCTCATTCTCGGGCTGGACGACGGCGGGAAAGCCGCCGACCGCCCGGCTCGAATCGCCGGCGCGCGGCACATCCCGGGCAGACGAGGCCACGATCGCCTCAGCGCGTTCCGACCATTTGGTCGGACTGGGCGATATCTCGATCGTTCATCTTCGGACTCCCCAAACGAACCGGCACGATCGCGAGAACGCTCGGAGCGCCGGGAAGTCTATCGTCGCCTGAATAGTTTTCGATCGCCTACCCGACGCGGGCGGAGAGCAGGCGGTGGAGCGCCGCAACCGCCAAAGCGGAATCGACCGGCTTTTCGAGCCGGGGAACCTCGGCGAGAGAGGGCGGCAGGGCTTCGCGGCTGTAACCCGAGACGATGACGAAGGGGATCCCGGCATCCTGCAGCCTCTCCGCCAGGCCGAAAGCCGACTCGCCGCGCAGGTTCATGTCGATCAAGGCGCCGTCGAGGCCTCCGGCGCCGAGCGGCGCTTCGGCCTGGCGCAGCGATCCCACCGGGCCGACGACCTGTGCGCCCGCCGCTTTCAAGGCGCCGGCGAGGTCCTCCGCCAGATAATATTCGTCCTCGACGATCAGGATTCGAGCGCCGTTCAGGCCGCCGCCTGGTGAATGCTGCTCTTCCTCGCGCGCGCTCATCCAGCATCCTTCGCCCGGATCGGGCGTTCGCGGTATAACATAGGTCAGCGTTCTCACCCAACCTGCGGCCTACAAGGCGAAATATGACGAGGCAGCAAGATTGGCCATACCCCTGACCCTCCGCCTCGAAGCCTTCGCCAAGCTGTCACAGGATGATCGTGCCGCACTCGACCGAATCAGCAGGGGGTCCGTCCGCGAGGTCGATCCGCGCCGCGATCTCGTCCGCGAAGGCGACACGCCCCGCTTCGTCCACCTGATCCTGGAGGGATGGGGCTGCCGTCACAAGACCTTGCCGGACGGCCGCCGGCAGATCGTCGCCCTGTTCATCCCCGGCGACTTTTGCGACCTCAACATCTACCTGCTGAAGCGGATGGACCATAATATCGGCGCCATCACCACCATGCGCGTGGCGCAGATCACCCGCGACGAGATGGACGCCCTGACGGAGACGCACCCTCGGGTCACCCAGGCTTTGTGGTGGGACGATCTGGTCAGCACCGCCGTCCAGCGCGAATGGACCCTGAACGTCGGCCAACGCACAGCCTATGAGCGGATCGGCCACCTGCTCGTCGAGCTGTACTTCCGGCTTCGCGCCGTCGGCTTGGCCGAGGGGCAAAGCTTCGATTTCCCGCTCACCCAGTCGGACGTCGGCGAGGCGACCGGATTGACCCCCGTCCACGTCAACCGGACGATGAAGGAGCTTCGCAAGGACGGCCTGCTGGAGATGGAGAGGCGACGCGCGACCCTGCCCGACCTCGAGCGGCTGATCGAAGCGACCATGTTCAACGCCACCTATTTGCACCTCGACCGCGAGGGCAGGCACCTCGACGCCAATGACTGACGACAAGCTTCCCACCGACGACGAGGGCGACCTCGCCGGCCTTCGCCGGCTTCACGAGCTTTACGCGAAGCTGGCGAGCGAGACCGACCTCGATACCGCGCTGGCCGAGATCCTCGCCGCCGCCGTCGAGCTCTGCGGGACCGACCGCGGCGTGGTGCAGCGGGTGAGCAAGGACGGCGAGCGGCTCGAATTCGCCGCCCACCAGGGATATGGCGAAGGGACCCGCTTCACCGAGCATTTCCGCCACGAAGGCTCCAAGGCCGCCTGCGATTCGGCGCGGGCGCACCGCCAGCGGATGATCATCGAAGACATCGCCACCTTCCCGGCGCTGGCGGGCACGATCGATCGCGAGATCGCTCTCGCCGAAGACATAAGGGCGACCTTGTCCACGCCGATGGTCAGCCGGACCGGGGAGCTGATCGGGGTGCTCAACACGCAGTTCCGGGAGCCGCATCGCCCATCCGATCGCGAGCTGCGACTGATGGACATGCTGGCCTGGACCGCGGCCGGCTTCATCGAGCGCCACAGCGCCACCGACACGGCCTTGCGCCAAAGCGAGGAGCGCTACCGGACACTCTTCGAAGCGATAGACGAAGGCTTCTATTTCGCGCGCGCGCTGCTCGATGCCGAGGGGCGCTGCACCGACATCGTCTATGACGAGGAGAATCCCGCCGCGATCCGAATGATCGGTCGTGCAGCCAAGGGACGCCGGTTGAGCGAGCTCGGCGATTACGAAGATTACTGGCTCGAGGTTTTCGGCGCCGTCGCCCGAACGGGGGAAGCCCGGCGGCTCGAACATTACGCCGCCCCCAACGGCATCTGGTACGATTTCTACGTCTTCAAGCCGCCGGAGGCCGGCCCCGACGAGTTCGCGGTCGTTTTCCGCGACGTGACGGCTCGCCGCCGGGCCGAAGACGCCGTTCGGAGGAGCGAGGAGCGCCAGGCTTTCCTGCTGAACCTGAGCGACGCCCTTCGGCCGCTGAATGATTCGGGCGAGATTATCGCCGCCGCGTCGGACGCCCTGGGCCGCCACCTGGGCGCCGCGCAGGTGACCTATGCGGAGAGCGATCCTTCGGGCGAGTACGTGACGATCGAGCGCGAGTGGAATGACGGCAGCATCCCGAGCAACGCCCGGCGCCACCGCCTGGACGAATTCGGCTCCGCCTTCATCGCGGACCTGAAGCAGGGCCGAAGCAGCGCCATCCCCGACGTGGCTGCCGATCCCCGCACCTCGTCGGCGGAAGCCGTGGCGACGTTCGCTCGCGCCTCGATCAAGGCGCTGCTCAACGTCCCGCTGATCAAGGACGGGCGCCTGGTCGCCGTTCTCGGGGTCCATAGCGGAACGGTACATGACTGGCAGCCCGAAGAGGTGGCCGTTGCCGAGGAGGTCGCCGAGCGCACCTGGGCTGCGGTGGAGCGTGCGCGGGCCGAGACCGCGCTTCGCAGAAGCGAGGAGCGGCTCCGAAGCGCGCTCGAGATCGATACCGTGGCCGTCCTCTTCTGGGGATCCGACTCTACTCTGAGGGAGGCCAATTTCGCTTTCCTCGCAATGAGCGGCTTCAGCCATGAGGAAGCCATCGGCCTCACCTGGCAGGAATTGACCCCGCCTGAATTCCACCCGGCTTCCGAGCGGGCGGTGGCGCAGATCGAGGCGACGGGCCGCGCGGAGCCGTACGAGAAGCAATATTTCCGGAAAGACGGCTCCCGCTGGTGGGGGCTCTTCGCTCCGCGACGCCTCGCCGATGGCGACATCGTCGAGTTCGTCCTCGACGTCAGCGACCGGCGGCAGAAGGAGCAGGCGCTTCGGGAAAGCGAGGAGCAGCTTCGACTGATCGTCGAGAATGCGCGCGACTATGCCATTTTCACGACCGACCCCGGAGGCCGGATCACCGGTTGGTATGCGGGCGCCCAGGCGGTGTTCGGCTGGTCGCCGGAGGAAGCGGCCGGCGCCAGCGTCAACATGACCTTCACTCCGGCGGACCGGGAGAAAGGCGAGCCCGAGAAGGAGCGGATCACGGCGCGGGACGAGGGCCGCGCGCCGAACGTGCGCTGGCACGTCCGCAAGGACGGATCTCGAGTCTTCATCGAAGGCTTCGCGGTGCCGCTGCGCTCCGAAATGGGCGAGCTCACCGGCTTCCTCAAGATCGGCCAGGACGTCACCGCCCGAATGCAGGCGCAGGACCATGAGCGGATGCTTCTGTTCGAGCTTCAGCACCGGGTCCGAAATACGCTGGCGGTGGTGAGGTCGATCGTCGCCCGAACCGCGACGGCGAGCGCCACGGTCGAGGAGATGGAAGCCCATCTCGGCGGCCGCCTCGCCGCCTTCTCGCGGGTCCAGGCGACCGTGACCCGCAATCCCGGCGCCGGAGTCGACCTCAACGGGCTGGTCCAGGACGAGCTGCTTGCCCACGCCACCCGCGAAGGGCCACGGCTCCGGATCAGCGGCAACGAGGTTCTCCTCCAGCCCAAGGCGGCCGAGGGCCTCAGCCTCGCCATCCACGAGCTCACCACCAATGCCGTCAAATATGGTGCCCTGGCCGGGGATTCGGGCCGGCTCGAAGTCAGCTGGAGGGTGCACGGCAAGCCGGGCGCGGAGGAGCTGCGCTTCACCTGGCTCGAACGAGACCTCATTCTCGCCGCCGGCGACGGGCATGAAGGCTTCGGCACGGAACTGCTCCTGCGCAGCCTTCCCTACGAGCTGGACGCCGAGACGAGCCTCGAATTCGGGAGGACGGGAGTACGGTTCGAGATGAGCGTTCCGGCGGACAGAGCGCTCAGCCCGGCCAAAAGCTTTCAGCCCTGAGAAAGGTCCGGCGCGGGGATGAGAGCTCTCCCAAGCCTCTTCCGAAGGCCTTCCGGGGTGGTACAAAGCCCGTAGCAACGCTTCACGCCCTCGCGGGTTGGCTCCAGCGCTGAAGACTCACGTTCGGAGCATGTTATGGAAGACGATAGGGTCCGGGATTTCGAGACAGCCCTCTGGATCGGCGGCGTGGATGTCTACCGGCGGTCGATCGACCCCGATTGCCTGATGGTCGTGCCCGCGGCGCCGTTCGTGATGAGCGGCAGCGAGGCGATCGAGGCCGTGTCGAGAACGCCGCGCTGGGGGTCGGTCGAGTTCGACGATCTCAGGATCGGCCGGCCCCAGGAAGGGCTGATCGTTCTCGCCTACGGAGTCCGGGCGTCGCGCGGGGACGAAAAGTACAGCGCCTATTGCACCTCGACCTACCGCCGGGTTGCCCACGAACAATGGCAGGTGGTCCAGCACCAGCAGACCCTTCCTCCGGTCGCGAGTTCGAACGGGGAACGGATGAGGGACGGTCAGGAGGCCGGAGCCCGCGAGAGCCCATCCGATGCGATGGAGCAGGCGCAGAAAGAGGCTTCCGAGGACCGGGAGAACGAACATGGCTATCAATGATCCGAGCGGCGATCCGACCCGCGGGACCGGTGCGGACAAGGTCACCGAGATGGCCCAGCCGGGCCTCGAGGCGCCGCCCCATGCGCTCGATGGCGAGCCTTCGGGCTCGGGCGCCGCCGATCCGGCGCGGGGAGGATGCCTGAAGTTCGGCTGGGGGTGCCTCCCGGTCCTGCTTGGCTTCATGCTGGTTCCGGCCGGGCTGTTCTTCTGAGGTCCGCTCCTACCTGCTTTGTACCGTAACGGGCGCCATTTCGTGGACGCAGGCGGGGGGCAGTCCTATCTCGCCCACATGGCAGGAGGCTGGATCTTTGCGCTCGGCATCGTCCTCGGGACGGTCGTGGCGATGGAGGTTCTGGCCTGGGCGGTGCATCGGCACGTCATGCACGGCTGGGGCTGGGGCTGGCACCGCTCCCACCATGAGCCGCGCCCGGGCAGGTTCGAGACCAACGACCTCTACGCCCTCGTCTTCGCCGGGATCAGCCTGCTTTTCTTCACGCTCCTTGCCGAATTGTGGCCGCCTTTCTGGTGGGTGGGCGTGGGCACGGTCTTCTATGGGCTGCTATACGCCCTGCTTCACGACGGGCTGGTCCATCGCCGGCTGGGCTTCGACCTGCGCCCGAGGAGGGGCTATCTGAAGCGCCTCGTCCAGGCCCACCGGCTCCACCACGCCGTGCACGGACGGGACGGGGCGGTGTCGTTCGGCTTCCTCTACGCGCCGCCGGTGCGGCGCCTGAGGCGCCGGCTGCACCGGCAGGGCCAAGCGTCATCCCGGCGAAGGCCGGGATCTATGAACGCAGCCGGTTCCGGTACTGCTCGATCCGCGTTCGTGGATCCCGGATCAAGTCCGGGATGACGACCTTGGCGTTCAGCCGCGCCCGGCAGACCGCGATCGGACTCGCTCTTGCCGCCGCCATCGCCGCGGCCTGGGCGGCGCTTCACGTCGGCTCGGTCTTCTTCCTGAAGCTGGAAGGCGCCGGGCTCGCGGCCGCGCCGTTGCTGGTCCTGGCGATCTGCTGGCTGAACGTCGGACTCTTCATCGTTGCGCACGATGCGATGCACGGCTCGCTCGCGCCGGGCCGGCCGAAGGTGAACCTTTGGGCCGGGCGGCTGGCCCTTGCTCTTTACGCCGGCTTCTCGTTCGACCGGCTTCGGCCCGCGCATTTCGAGCACCACCGAAGTCCCGGCACGGCGGGGGACCCGGATTTCAGCGCCGATCACCCTTCGGCCTTCTGGCCGTGGTACGGAGCGTTCCTTCGCCAATATTTCGGCTGGCGCGAGCTCGCGGTGCTGACGGCGCTGGTCGGGGCCTACGTCCTTCTGCTCGGAGCGCCCTATCCCAGCCTGCTGCTCTTCTGGGCCCTGCCGGCGATCCTTTCTTCGCTTCAGCTGTTCCTCTTCGGCACCTTCCTTCCGCATCGGGCCGAAACGGAGCCGTTCGGCGACCGTCACCGGACCCGAAGCAGCGACTATGGCTGGCTGGCCTCGCTCCTGACCTGCTTCCATTTCGGCTATCATCACGAGCATCACCGCTCCCCCGCGACTCCGTGGTGGCGGCTTCCGGCCGAGCGCCTCAGGTCAGCGCCGCCTCGATGAGGCCGGCGGCGCGGGCGGTGCCGCCGGCCTCGCCGATCTCGAGCCGCGCCGCACCGGCGCGCTCCCGGAATTCCGGCCTCGTCCTGATTTCGGCAATGGCGCCGGCCACCCGCCGGACGGAGCTCCGCGGGCTCACGACTCTGGCGACACCGGCACGGTCGAGCCGGGCGGCGATCGCCGATTGCTCGAAGGCGAGCGGCATCACGACCAGCGGCAGGCCCGCCGCGAGCGGCTCCAGGACCGTGTTCATTCCGCCATGGCAGACCACCAGATCGGCGTGGGGGAGAACGGCCTCCTGGGGCACCCAGTCGTAAATCAGGGGATCGCCGGGCAGGTCCCCGGGCTTCAGCCGGCCGAGATTGCCCTGGGTGATCAGCAGCCGGAGATCGAGCTCGGCACAGGCCGTCGCAACCTTGCGGAAAATAGCGGCGCGCGAGCCCTGGAGCGTGCCGAGGGTGCAATAGACGAGCGGGCGGTCGTCGCCCGCCGGAAGCTCGAACCCGCCCGCCGCTCTGCCGAGAAAGGGGCCGATGTAGTGGAAATGGGGCGGCAACGCCTCGCGGGGGAAATCGAGGCCCGGGACCATCTGCGAGATCTGAAGCCGGGGGGACAGGCAATCCTCGAGCCGCCGCCGGGTCGGAAGGCCGAGCCGTACGGCGTTGCGATCGATTGAATCGCCCACTGCGCCCATCAGGAAATCGCTCACCCGCCAGCCGCCGCGGTTCCGTCTCAGGCCCTTCTCGCCCGGATCGAAGCGCCAGCCGACATAAGGCGGGGGTATCCCCGGTTCGCGGTTGATCGGCACGGTGACGGCGACGCTCGCGAAGGGGAGGCCGAGATGCGCGGCGACGAGGCCGCCGCCCGCCTCCATCTGGTCGACGATCATCGCGTCGGCGCCGATGCGGCGAAGCGCCTCCGGGGCTTCGCGGCAGAACATGTCGGTGAAGCGGATCATTCCGTCCATCACTCCGCCGAGGCCGAGCAGGCCCCGGATTCTCGCCATCGGGCCGGTCCAGCCCGCGACGGGCGGAGCGTTCCGGCCGATCGCCTCGAAACCGGCGCCTTCCGCCTCGACCAGAGGGGCCGCGTCCGGATGATGGAGGAAGGTCACCCGGTGGCCTCGGGCGATAAGCTCGGCGGCGAGATTGGAGAGCGGGCGGTAATGGCCGCGCAGAGGCGGAGCGACGAACGCGAAATGCGCCACCGGCTCAGCGCGCCCTGATCGCTTCGACCAGGGTCGGGAGAAGGAAGGAAAGCTTCTTGCGGCGAGGGACGACCACCCGGGTTTCCCAGGCGGACGCCCCGAGCGAGGCCACCCGGCGGCCGATCGCTCCATAGACCCGGGCCGCCGCAAGCACGGCCCAGCGCGCCCTGAAGGGCAGCCTTGCCACTCCGGCATGGGCCGAGGCTTCGAAGCGCAGTGCGAGGCCGGTGAGCCGCCCCGCGACTGCGACCAGGGCGTCCCTTCGGTCGGGCCGAAGGGGGTCGCCGCGGTCGAGGCCGTGAAGCTCGATCCATTCGGCCGGCAGGTAGCAGCGGCCGGCCTCGTGATCGTCGCGAAGGTCGCGGGCTATGTTCGAGAGTTGGAAGGCGATCCCTAGGTCGGATGCCCGGGCCAGGGTCTCTTCCTCTTCCGGCCTCACGCCCATCACCACGGCCATCATGCAGCCGACGGCGCCTGCGACATGGTAACAGTAGCGAAGCAGGTCCTCCTCGTCGGCCGGGCGCCAGCCTTGGGCATCGAGGGCGAATCCCCGCAGATGGTCGAGGATATATCGGTGGGGGACCGGACATTCGGAGAGCAAAGCTCCGAGGGCGTCGAAAGGCAGGAGCCCGACCGTCTCGCCGGAGAGCACCCGGTGGGTCAGGAACTCGGTCGCGGCGACGTTGTCCTGGGCGCGGTCCGTCCTGAAACCCAGCGCCTGGCCGTCGCAGACGTCGTCGCAATGGCGGCACCAGCAATAAAGCAGCCAGGCGCGCTCGCGGGTCCTCCGGTCGAACAGGCGGCTCGCCATGTGGAAGGATTTCGACCCCTGCCGGATGGTCTCTCCGGCGGTGGCCACGAGCTGGGCCCGGTTCATCCCAGGAGATCCTCGATCATGAGCCCGGCGGTGGCCTTGGCGCTTCCGACGACCCCTGGGATACCGGCGCCGGGATGGGTGCCCGCCCCGACGAAATAGAGGTTGGGGATGCTGTCGTCGCGATTGTGGACCCGGAACCAGGCGCTCTGGGTAAGCAGCGGTTCGAGGCTGAAGGCGGAGCCGAGGTGCGAATTGAGCTCGCTCTCGAAATCCGCGGGTCCGAAATGGAAGTTGATTTCGAGCCGCTTCGAAAGGCCGGGGAGGGCCCGTTCCTCGAGAAGCTCCAGAATCCGGGCGGCATAAGCGGGCCCGGCCTCGTCCCAGTCGAGCGGGGCCTTGCCGAGATGCGGGACCGGGGCGAGCGCGTAGAAGGTCGACTTGCCCGGCGGAGCCATGGCCGGATCGGTTGCGGTCGGATGGTGGAGATAGACGGACGGATCGTCGGGGAGCGTGCTTCCGCGATAGATTTCGCCGAGAAGCTCCTTGTAGCGCGGTCCGAACAGGATGGAGTGATGCGGGAGATCCGGCCACTCGCCGCTCGTCGAGAAATGGACGACGAACAGCGACGGCGAGAAGCGCTTGCGGCGGAGCTTGCCGGCCGCCTGCCGGCCCCGGGCGTGGCCAAGCATGTCGTAGGTGCGGACCACGTCGGCATTGGAGGCGACGGCGTCGAACCGGCCGCTCCACCCGCTGCGGGTCCGGACTTCGCGGGCCCGGCCGTCCTCCGTCTCGATCCGCTCGACCGGATCGCCGAGCCGGACCTCGCCGCCGAGCCGCTCGAAATGGCGCACCATGCCCGTGACCAGCGCATTGGTGCCGCCGCGCGCGAACCAGACTCCGCCGTCCCTTTCGAGCTTGTGGATGAGCGCGTAGATCGCGCTGGTGGTCAGCGGATTCCCGCCGACGAGGAGGGTGTGGTAGGACAAGGCCTGCCGGAGCTTCTCGTTTCGGACGAAGCCCGAGACGATCGAATAGACCGAGCGCCAGGCCTGGTAGCGGGCGAGCTGGGGCGCGGCCCTGAGCATCGACTTGAAGTCGAGGAAGGGCACGGCGCCCAGCTTCTCATAGCCTTCGACGAATACGCCGGCCGAATAATCGAGGAAGCGGCGATAGCCCTCCACGTCCGCCGGATCGAGGGCTCGGATCTGCTCGGTCAGGCGGGCGTCGTCGTTGACGTAGTCGAAGACCGTGCCGTCGGGCCAGGACAGCCGGTAGAAGGGCGAGACCGGAAGGAGCTCGACGTCCTGGGCCATGTCGTCGCCGCTCAGCGACCACAATTCGCGAAGGCAGGCCGGGTCGGTGATGACGGTCGGGCCGGCGTCGAAGACGTGGCCGTCCTTCTCCCAGAAATAGGCGCGCCCGCCGGGCTTGTCCCGGGCCTCGACGATCGTGGTGTCGATCCCCGCCGACTGAAGTCGGATGGCGAGCGCGAGCCCTCCGAAGCCGGAGCCGACGACCGCCGCGGTCCGGGTCATGCGCGGCGCTCGCGGAGCGCGGTCATCGCCCGGCCGACGGGCACCGGCGGGCGGCCGCTCAGGATCCTGAGCTTGTCGAGCGCTGTGAGACGGCCGGCGTAGAAACGCGCGATCACAGGCTCGGGGAGGCGGTAGAAATGCTCGAGGACCCGGTAGCGGCGGCGCGGCTCGGCGGCCCGGAACAGCATCCGGTTGAGGCGCTGGTAGAAACGGCGCTGCTGCCAGAGCGCGGCGGAACGGCCGCGGAAGACGCCGTGAAGGGCGGCGCTCGAATAGTCCGCCTGCTCGGCGAGGAGCACGGCGTTGCGGACGGCGTCGGGGAGGGAATAGCCGGTCGTTGGATGGAAGAAGCCGCCGCGAAGGCCGAGCCGGGCGACCGGCGCGTCGGAGGCGCTCCACAGATCCTCCAGCCCGCCGCCGAGGAGGATTGGAAGGACTCCGGTCTCCTGCGCGATTACCTCGGCCGGCTCGAGGCCTCGGCGGCGCAAATGGCTCTTCACTCGGCAGCGGACCAGCGGGACGTCGAGGATCGGCGAGGTCGAGTAATAAGTGTCCTCGACCAGCATCTCGGTCGCGCTGAATGGAAGCGAGTAGACGAAGCGGTAGCCGTCGTCCTGCTCGACGCAGGCGTCCATGATCACCGGCCGGGCGATTCCGTGATCCTGATCGAAGCGGCAGGTCAGGCCGACGAACTTCTGCCACGCCAGGTCGAGCTTCGGGAGCGGCCCGGCCCCGCGCGCGTCGATCACCGCAGGGGCCGCAAGCCGCTCGCCGGTCGTCAGGGTGACGTGGCCGGGACCGATTTCGGCGATCCGGCTTCGAAGCCGGTATCGGTCGGCTGGGAGAGCCGATCGCATTCGCGAGTCGAGATCGGCCGACTTCACGCTGTTGTAGCCGAAGCCCAGGGTCCGGAACCGGTTCGGGAAGCGCACTTCGTGCTCGCTCCAGCGGCGCCCGGCGAGCGGCTCGATCAGCCAGTGGTCGCGATCCTCGACGTCCCCGTCGAAGAAGGACCAGACGTGGTTTCCGCCGAAACGCTCGCCTTCCTCGACGACGAGGAATTCGACATCCGGGCGGCGCTCGGCCAGAGCGAGCGCCGCGAGGCAGCTGGCGAGGCCGCCGCCGGCGATGATCAGCCTGGGTCCGGCGGTCACCACCGACCCCCACCTAAAGGCCATATGGCTGGGCCGCCGAAGTCCGGATAGCGCAGGGCGCTATGCACCGCCTCCTGGTCACGCCTCTCGTCCTCGTCCTCACCGCCGCCGGAAGCCCGACGGCGGACCTCGAAATCTCGGTCGAGAAGCTTCGAAACCTGAAGGGCGAGCTCCACTTCTGCCTCACTCGGCAGCCGGCGCACTTCCCCGATTGCAAGGGCGATCCGAAGGCGGTTACGCGCAGCGCTCGTGCCGGAACCGGGCCGATCCGGATCGCAGGGCTCGCGCCGGGCGGCTATGCGCTTGCGGTCTTTCATGACGAGAACCGAAACCGGAAGCTGGACATGGTGATCGGCATCCCGCGGGAGGGCTTCGGCTTTTCGCGAAATCCGGTGGTGCGCTTCGGGGCGCCGAAGTTTCGGCAGGTACGCATCGATCTGGGGGCGGGCTTCACCCGCGAAACCGTCCGCATGCAATACGTGCTTTAGTCCATGTGGATTCGCCCCGGCCGTCCCCTTAGGCTTTGCGGCGGGGGCGACGAGCAAGGACGTAATGATCGACGCTGCCGCCCGTGAAGGCCTTCCACCCCTGGACATATTGCTCGCCGCCCCGCGGGGCTTCTGCGCGGGCGTCAGGCGCGCGATCCAGGCGGTCCGGGACGCGCTTCGGGTTCACGGCGCGCCCGTCTATGTGCGCCGGCCCATCGTCCACAACCTTCGGGTGGTGAGGGCGCTGGAGGCGGAAGGCGCGGTCTTCGTCGAGGAACTGGAGGAGGTTCCGGAAGGCGCGGTGGTGATCCTTTCCGCGCACGGGGTCGCTCCGGCGGTCACGAAAGACGCGGCGCTTCGCGGCCTGATCGCCTACGACGCCGTCTGCCCCCTGGTCGCGAAGGTCCACAGGGAAGTGGAGCGGCACCACCGAAGCGGCCGCCATATCGTCCTCGTCGGGCATGAAGGTCATCCGGAGATCGTCGGGACGATGGGATATGCTCCGGAGGGCGCAATCTCGGTGATCCGGGGCGCCGCCGAGGTCGAGGCTCTGGCCTTTCCTTCGGACACCCGGCTCGGTCTCGCCGTCCAGACCACCTATTCGGTCGACGAAGCCGCCGAGGTGACCGCCGCGCTCCACTCGCGCTTCTGGAACGTCGACCGGCCCGCCGCCGGAGACATTTGCTATGCGACCACCAACCGGCAGGCGGCGGTCCGGGCGATCGCCGCTCGCGCCGACGCGATGATCGTCGCTGGGGAAGGCTTCTCGTCCAACGCCTGCCGGCTCGCCGAGCTGGCCTCGTCGGCCGGCTGCCCGGAGGTCCAGCGCGTAACCGGCGCGGAGGAGCTCGACTGGTCCCGGCTGCCGCGGAGCGGAGCGCTCGGTATCACCGCCGCGGCCTCCACTCCGGAAAGCGTCGTCACCGAGATATTGGAGGCGCTTCGGGCGAGCTATCGCCTTCGGATCGAGGAGGTCAGCGCCATCGAGGAAACCGCCGAGTTCAAGCGGGTCGCGATCGGATGACCATGATCGACGCCATCCGGGCCGCAGTCGCACTCGGCCCTTCGATGCGCCGGGCGGCGGCCGACATCGATGCCATGTTCGAGGCGATCCTGCCCGATCCGCCCGACCCGCGCCGTCGGCTCTTCCAGGCGATGCGATACGCGGCCGTCGGCGGAGGCAAGAGGCTTCGCCCTCTCCTCACCATCGCCGCTTCGGACCTGTTCGGGGTGCCGCGCGAGAGCGCCATCCGGGCCGGGCTCGCGGTCGAATGCGTGCATGTCCATTCGCTCATCCACGACGACCTTCCCTGCATGGACGACGACGATCTGCGCCGGGGCAAGCCGACCGTCCATCGAGCCTATGACGAGGCCACGGCCGTCCTCGCCGGCGACGCCCTGCTCGCTCTGGCCTTCGAGATATTGGGCGACCGGGCGATGCCCGTCTCCGGCGACATCCGCGCCGAGCTGGTCTTCGAGCTCGCCCGCGCCGCCGGAGCCTCCGGAATGGCGGGCGGACAGATGCTCGACCTGTTTCCCGCCGAGGCGCTTGACCTCGACGCGATCACCCGCCTGCAGCGCCTCAAGACGGGGGCGCTGATCGGCTGGTGCGTCGAGGCCGGAGCGATCATGGGCCAGGCGTCCCCCGAGGCCCGGACCAGCCTTCGCGGCTACGCCCATTGCCTCGGACTCGCCTTCCAGATCGCCGACGACCTGCTCGACCATGACGGCGACGAGGCGCGGGTCGGAAAGAAGCTCAGAAAGGACGACGATCAGGGCAAGGTCACCTTCGTCACCATGCTCGGAGTGGAGCGGGCGCGGCGCCAGTCGCGGCTGCTCGTCGACCAGGCGGTCGAGCATTTGCAGGATTTCGGAAGCGACTCTGCGCTGCTCGCGGCGATCGCCCGATTCGCGGTCAGCCGGGATCATTGAGCCTTCTTGCTCCTCCCCGAGATTTCTCGGGGAGGTGGAGGGGCCCTTGGGGTCTCGAAGAGCCCCTCCACCATGCTTCGCATGGTCCCCCTCCCCGGCAAATGGGGGACCTTTGCATAAGTCGCTGGGCGCTAGCCCCTCCCCTTCAGGGGAGGGGTTGGGGTGGGGGTTGTCCGCTCGCCTCACCGGCGTCAGCGACCATTCTCCCCCACATTCCCCACCCCAACCCCTCCCCTGAAGGGGAGGGGCTTTGTCTCCGAGCGTTTCGCAGGGGTTATGCAAAGGTCCCGCCTTCGCGGGAATGACGGCGCTGCCGGGCATCGCCCATGTCCAATT
>DASVSX010000020.1:0-41335 GCA_036387875.1 Allosphingosinicella sp.
GTCACGGGCGGCCGTGACGTCGGACGGGTTCGGCCGGTTTGCCCGGCCGACCCGCCGGCCGCGCGGGGGCGAGTCCGGGCGATGCGCAGCTTCGCCAGGCTCGCCCTGGGCGAAGACGTCACGGGCGGCCGTGACGTCGGACGGGTTCGGCCGGTTTGCCCGGCCGACCCGCCGGCCGCGCGGGGGCGAGTCCGGGCGATGCGCAGCTTCGCCAGGCTCGCCCTAGCGGCGGAACAAAAAAAGAACTTTCAATGTAGGAAAGGGTTTGAGACAATCCGGATGTGGCGAATCGAGTCGGCGAAGGTGGGGCCTTCGCCGGCTTTGGAGGGAGAGTGGACATGGCGCTTGGATGGAAGAGGAACGGCTTTACGCCGGCCAAGAAGGCGGCCTGCCTCGACGCTTTGGGGCGGGGGGTGACGGTTGCGGAGGCGTGCCGGGAGGCGGGGATCTCGCCGACCACCTTCTACAAGCATGAGAAGAAGGATCCGGAATTCGCATCCCTGTGCCGGGCGGCGCGGGCTCGGTCCGGAGGGACGGTCGGGCTCGAGATCATGGCCTGGGAGCGCGGAGTGACCGGAGTCGAGGAGGAGGTCGTCCAGGGCGGAAAGGTGGTCGGAACCCGCCGCAGGCGCTCCGATTCGGTGTTCAAGATGCTTCTCGAGGGCGGGGATCCGGGGACCTATGGGCCGCAGGTCAAGGCGCTTCGGGCGAAGATCGAAAAGGAGCTGAGGCCGAAGATCGAGGCGGAAGTGCGGGCCGAGCTCGGGCCGAGGCGAATCCTGCGCGAGGAAGGAGAGCAGCTGCGCAAGCGGATCGAGCAGAAGCTGTCCGACTTCAACCGCCGGATGGGAGGCAATGGATGAGCTTCGACGACCGGACCACGGAGGCGGACTGGGCCCAGTTCCGCCGCAACCTGATCGCCGACGACGTCGCCCTCGGAATGCCGGAGAGGATTG
This sequence comes from Allosphingosinicella sp., assembly GCA_036387875.1. Classification (GTDB taxonomy): domain Bacteria; phylum Pseudomonadota; class Alphaproteobacteria; order Sphingomonadales; family Sphingomonadaceae; genus Allosphingosinicella. The sequence goes on from DASVSX010000020.1 coordinate 957, forward strand.
CGGCGGCCGCGGCGGCTCGGGCCGAGGCCCGGGCCAAGGCGAGGCTCGAATGGCTCCGGGAGCGGTTTGAGCGAATGACGCAGCTGTGGGTGCTGCTCGGGCGCTACTGGGCGGACTTCGCCGACGCTCATCCCGGGATCGACCTCGAGGAGCCGGACGACCGCGATTTGCCGCTTCTGGTCGACCCGCCGGAGCAGGCCGAGCTCGAGGCGGTCGAGGCGGAGATCGCGGCGGCGCGCGACCGCGACGTCTGGCCCAGGCATTTGTATTTCGACGAAGTGTAGGGCCGAGTGTCCGGCGGAAGGTCCGGATTCGCCGTTCGGACTGGATTTTTTTGAACGCAAAGACGCAAAGACGCAAAGATTCCGCGACGCGGACCAACTCCCCGGCCGGCGATTGCGCCGCGTGCCCGGAGACGCGCCGGACTGGGGGAGCGCTCCGCGCTCTTTGCGTCTTTGCGTTGAAAATCGACTGGATCCGCCGCCGTAGCGAGCACTGGAAGCTCAGCCCTCAAAAGCCTCCAGGATCGGGCACGGGCCTTTGGTCCCAGCCGCGCAGGCGCCGGTCAGCCGCGTCAGGGCGGAGCGGGCGGCTTCGAGCTCGGCGATCTTCGAATCGAGGGCGGCGAGGCGCTCCGACGCGAGGGCCCGGACCCGGGACCGGTCGAGGCCCGAATCGAGGGCGAGGAGCTCGCCTATCTCCTCGAGCGTGAAGCCGGCGGCCTGGGCGCGGCGGATGAAGAGCAGCCGGCGCACGTCCGGAGCGCCGTAGCGGCGGACCGACCCGGCCCTGGCCGGCTCGTCGAGCAGGCCGCGGCGCTGGTAGTAGCGGACGGTCTCGACTCCGACTCCGCCGGCGGCGGCGAGCCTGGCGATGGTCATTTCAGGCATCGGGCGCCTTTCGGGAAGATCGCCCCTCCCCCGCGCGGGCGGGAGAGGGGCCTGCCGTTCAGCGGCAGTTGCAGGGCTTGCAGGTGCAGGGGTTGCAGTGGCAGCCGCCGCGAGCCTTGGTCATGTTCGTCATGGTCTTTCTCCAGTCCCGGCCGGAGCCCCGTGCCCCGGCCGCGAATCGCTCTATAGCGGCCGTACTATGGTACGGAGTCAAGTGGCGAATTGCGGAGACCCGGGCGACTGCCCGGCTCGCGGTGAAAGCCCTAGCCGGCCGCCTTTCGAAGGCCGGGGCGAAGCGGAGTGATCCGTCGCGCTTCCTTGAGGCGCTCGATCTCCTCCTCTTCGAGCTCCTCGATCCCGGCGAGCTCGTCGCGGGCCCGGCGCGACGCGATGAGCAGCTCGTCGAGCTTGGCGTGGAGCGCGACGTCGCGGCGATGGGCGTCTTTCTCGCGCCGGTTCTGGCGGTTGAGGACCATCTGGGTGAGCGTGATCGCGAGGATCGAAAGCCCCGCCGTCAGCCAGTCTACCCGCCAGGCCAAGGCGAACCACAAGGCGCAGAGCAGGACCAGCCCGATCTGGGCGAACGGGTGGGCCGAGATGTCGGCGACTTTCTCGGAAAGCCAGCAGCCGACCGCTTCGAGGCGGGTTTGGCCGTTATGCATACGCTTACACTCCCCTTTCTGGGGCGAAAGCGGATTAACGTAAGTTATTGATCTGCGTTCCCCGAGTAGCGGTGGGCTGAGGCTGAGCCGGGACGATCAGGCGTCGACGGCCCGGCTCGCCCGTGCGTAGCGGCGCTGCGCACGGGCGGCTCGGCCTAGCAGTTCTTGTTGCAGTTGCCGTGACCGTGGCCGTTGCCGTTGCCGTTGCCATTGCCCGGCGGAGGAGGTGGAGGTGGGGGAGGCGGAGGCGGAGGTGACGGCGGCGGCGGCGACGAGGGCGGCGGCGACGACGGCGGCGGCGACGACGGCGGCGGCGACGAAGGCGGAGGCGACGAAGGCGGCGGCGACGAGGGCGGAGGCGAAGTGCTCGGCGGCGGCGGAGGCGGCATCACGCCGTTCATCTGGGTGTAGACCTTGCGGTTTTCGCGCAGAGTGACCGGCCCCACCTTGAAGAAGATGAAGTCGAGCGGGACCTTGTAATCCATCTGGATGTTGACGAAATCGTTGCCCTGCGCGTCCGGGCCGTGAGTCAGGACGAGTTTGGCGGCGTCGACTCCCCCGCTGCGCGTGATTCGGTTCTTGACCGCGGCCTCGATGGTGGAATCGCCGGGCACCGGCCACACCGACGCCACCCGGGCGCCGGCGGCAACGGCGTTCTTCATGTCCGCATTGGCGTAGTACAACTTGCCCACCTGGGCGATTCCGATCACGAACGAGATCAGAACCGGGGCGACCAGGGCGAACTCGACCGCCCCGATCCCCCTGATTTCACGACCGAGCCGTTTGAGAATCGTGGTTCCGAACAGTTCGGCCCTGGCCGCGACGATCCCCTGGTTATGGGTCCCCTGGTCGTCGGCCCCCTGGCTGTCGAGATGAAGTGGGAGTTCGATCATCATTGTGTCCTCAGCGTTCCGCTGGCGCCCATCGGAATGGACTTGTAATAGAACTGACCGGTGAAAGTTTTCGTAACCTTGACCCTGAGGTAGCGGGCCGCGTCCTGGGTGCCGGTGCAGCTGTTGTTGACGGGCAGCGGATCGCCGCCATTGCATTCGAGCCAGCGCTCGAGGGTCACCTGGGATCCCTTGCCGGCGGCGTCCGCGACCTCGGTGCTGACGTAGGTGTAATCGACATCGCTGCGGTTGGCCGCGGCGACGGGCGGGCGCGCCTGGACGAGCTCGAGGCCGCGGTTCACCGCCTGCTGAATGGCGAACCGCTCGGCGAGGCCCCGGCTGAGGTCGACGACGCCCATGGTGAGGAGCGCCAGGAACGGTACCAGGAAGCCGAACTCGATCAGGCTTGTGCCGCGCTCGTCGCGGGCGAGGGCTGGAAGCAGTCTCATCCGACCAACCTCACGATCGTCTGCTCGAAGGCGTCCGCGCCGGTGCCGTCGCACTGGTTGGTGATGGTGGCGCCGCCCCTGAACTTGAGCTTCTGGCCGACCATCTGAAGGCAGTTGACCTCCATTCCGGCATGGCCGGCATAGGTGATGTCGGAGCTCGGGAAGTACAGCGCGCCGGTCAGGTTCGAATCGGCGCCGCCGTTGATCTTGATCTCGATGTTCGAGGCTCGCCGGTCGCGGTAGAAGAGGACCGCCTTGTAAGGCCCCGACTCGGGAGAGCTCATGACGAGATTGGCCTGCGAGTTGATGATGAGGTCGCCCGCCGCCCCGTTCGGACCGGTCATGACCCAGGTCAGCTGGTTCGCGGTGACGTCGCCCTTGAAGTTGATATCGCCGCCGTAGATCGTGATCGACTCGACGGAGTCGGGAATGTTCAGCTTCGCGCTGGGCGGAACGCTGGCGGCGAGGAAGCAGGGATTCGAGCCGAGGTTGGTGAAGCTGGTCGATTCGGTCAGGGTCCCGTTGGCCGTGCATTTCGACACGTCAGGAGCCGGATTGGCCAAATAGGCGAAGGGATCCGCCTCGGCCGCCGAATAGGGCTGGAGCACTGTCGGCTGATTGAAATTGTTCGATTTTCCGTTGATTCCGCCGACTGCCGCGATGGGCGAAGCGGTGATCGACGAGGTGCCGCCGGCGGTGACGCATTCGGGGCCCTTGCAATTGCTCTTCATTCCGCAGCCGAGATTGACGTTCGAATTGCCGTTGACGTCGATCCCGGCGTCGTTGCCTTCGTAGAGCGAGATCATGCAGAACCGGCCCTGGCCGACGAGCGCGGCGGTGGCTTCCGCGACGATCGGAGTCGGGCGCCGGGTGAAGATCGACAGGAACGGCAATGTGCGGCTCGCCGTCAGCTCGACCCGAACGGTGCGCGGGAAGCCGAAGCGGGGCCCGATCGCGATCGCTTCCTCCTGGGTGAGGACCGGGAATTTGTTCTTGTCGAGGTCGCGGTGGATGGCGTCGTGCTCGTTGTCGCCGAGCGACAAGGCGTAGGCCCCGGCGATCGAGCTGGAATCGGCGGCTCGCTGAAGCTGGCGCTTCCAGACGCTGAGCTGGATGGTGTCGATCGCGAAGGCAGCGGAGCCCAGGAGCAGCGGCATCACCGCCGCGGCGACCACGAACACGTTGCCCCGCTCGCTCGAGACCAGATCCTTAAGCCAGCTCAATGCCCTCATCGTCCTGTTCCTCATCGGTGCAATGCGCAGCTAGAGGGGACGAGTTAGGGCCGCGAGATTGCGGACTCATTGATCGCAATGGTTACCCGGCGATTCAGGCTGTTTTGTCGGCGGCGCATTGTGCCGGTTCGCCACCCGCTTCAGCCCTTCACGAAAGGTTTCTCCGCCGAAATTCATCAGCAGCCCGAGGGGCAGGTCGAGGAGCCGCAAATAGGTGAGAACCTGTTTCGAGTGCACGGCGACAAGCCGCTCCGTCGACTTGACCTCCACAATGAGGCGGCGGTCGATCAACAAATCCGCACGAAACCCCTCCCGTATGCGGATGCCCTCATATTCGATGTCGATCGGCTTTTGCCGCTCCACTATGACACCGAAGCTGGCGAGCTTGGCCGCGAGCAGGGTCTCGTAGACGGACTCGAGAAGGCCGGGGCCAAGTCCGCGATGTATTCGGAAGCCACATTCAATCGCCAGGGCAGCCAGCTTTTCGAGGTCGGACATGGTCGGCCCTTTCGCCTAATCCCCAGCGCCGCGACTCCTTTTTTTGAGGGAAGGCGCAACGGCGCAAAGGCGCAACGTAGAGGTACCGGTCTGCGCGAAGCGCATTTGGCCCCAGCATTATGGGCCTCCCTCAACGGAATACAAAAATCACATGGCAGGCGAGCCGCATCTTCTACGTCTGTTCGTCGCGCCGTTGCGCCTTCTCTCAAAAAAATAAATTGGGCCTGCGGCCAGAGGTCGGTCGCCGGATGCACGGCGTAAGCAGGCCGAGCGCATCTACCGGCTCAGTGTCCCGCGGAGTTGCCCCACACCTTCGTGAGGCGGGCTTCTCGGCCGCAGCGCCAGCGGTAGTATTTGTATTTGGTGGGGTTCTTCTTGTAATAATTCTGGTGATAGTCCTCGGCCGGGTAGAAGGGGGCGGCGGCGAGGATCTGGGTGGCGATCGGCTTTTTGAGCAGGGCGGCCGCGTTGCCTTTGGTGGCTTCGGCGATCCGGCGCTCGGCGGGGCCGGCGACGAAGATGGCGGAGCGGTATTGGCTTCCGCGGTCGCAGAACTGGCCGCCGCCGTCGAGCGGATCGACGGTGCGGAAGAAGTGGGCGACGAGCTTCGAGTAGCTGACCTTCGCCGGATCGTAGATCACCTTCACAGCCTCGATATGGCCGGTGCCGCCGGACGAGACCTGCTCGTAGGTGGGATTCGCGATCCGGCCGCCGGAATAACCCGAAATGGTCGACACCACTCCCGGCACCTTGTCGAAATCGGACTCGGTGCACCAGAAGCAGCCGCCGGCGAAGACCGCCGAGGCGAGCCTGGAATTGGGCGCCGCCCCCGCGGCACGGGGCGACTGGAGAGCGATCGCGAAGCCGACGAGCAGGAGCAGCGCGCCGAGCAGGGCCTGGACTGGGCGGATCATGCCGGGCGGAACTTCAAGGCGAGACCGTTCATGCAGAAGCGCTTGCCGGTCGGCCTCGGGCCGTCGTCGAAGACATGGCCGAGATGGCCGCCGCAACGCCGGCAATGGACCTCGGTGCGGGCGCCGAAGAGCCCCCGGTCGGGCCGGGTTCGAACGGCATTGGGAAGCGGCGCGGTGAAGCTGGGCCAGCCGGTGCCGCTGTCGAACTTGGCGGCCGAGCTGTAGACCGGGAGATCGCAGCCGGCGCACAGGAAGGTGCCGCGGCGATGCTCGCGGTCGAGCGGGCTCGAGCCGGCGCGCTCGGTGGAGGCTTCGCGGAGGACGGCATAGCGTTGAGGGCCGAGCAAGCGGCGCCATTCGGCGGGGGCCTTCGTCACTTCGAAACGCTCGGCCGCTTCGGCCGGGGAGCCGTTGCGGCCGAAAATGGCGAAGCCTGCGCCGGCGGCGACGGCGAGAGCCGCGACCGAACCGATGAAGCCGCGTCTGGAAACTGGGGAGTCGCTCATGGGTGAGACCTTCGTGGGGGCCTCTAATGTAGGAACTCCGCGGGCGTTCGCCACCCTGTGCTGAAGGATGGGTTTGTCCTATCGGGAATTCCTCCCCGAGCTTGCTCGGGGAGGGGGACCAGGCGAAGCCTGGTGGAGGGGCAAGTCCTGACTCCGAATTTCCCCTCCACCACGGCGCTTCGCTCCGCGGTCCCCCTCCCCGAGCTTGCTCGGGGAGGAATGAGAAGTCCTCAGAACTCGATCCCGACCCGTCCGTAGAGGAAGCGGCCGTTGAAGCCGAAGGGCGAGAAGATCGAGAAGGGGATATATTCCTGGTTGGCGGGATAGACCCCGCCGACCGAGGCCGGGCGCGGGCCGAAGGGCGAGCGGGTCGGGTAGACGTCGAACAAATTGTTGGCGCCGATCGCAAGCTCGAGGCCCTTCACCGCCTTGTAGCGGAATTCGAGGTCGGTGATCCACTTGGCCTTGAGGAAGATGTCGTCGGGTCCGAAGGCGGTCAGGCTGAGCGGATCGGCGAGCGGCGCCTGAGCCCCCGGCGAGACGACCTTGCCGTAGCGGGTGGTGCGCGCAGTGATCCCGAAATTGCCGATGTCGCCGTCCGCGCTGAACACGATCTTGTCGCGCGGCTGGCCGTTGGTGAAGCGAAGCCCCTCGACCCGGCCGAACAGGACGAGGCCCGGAATGGTGGCGAGCGGCCCGAGGGTGGCGAGACGCTGCTCGATCTTGGTCTTGTTGTAATTGTAGGCGGCGCTTAGCGACCAGGTGCCGAAGCTCTGAAGGTTGCGCCGGTAGACGGCGACCACGTCGAGGCCGCGGGTCCTGGTGTCGAGGCCGTTGATGAAGAAGCGCGCGGCCGCGACCTGCGGGAAGCCGCTCGCCGCGAGCAGGTTGGTGACGGCGGACTGCACCGCGCCCGTGTTGCCGGTTCCCCCATTGCCGAGCGTTTCGGTCAGCACGATCCGGTCGTCGATGTCGATCTGATAGAGATCGGCGGTGACGGTGAAACCGCGCAGCGGATTTGCCGTCGCCCCGAAGCTCATGTTGAGCGACTTTTCAGGCTCCAGATCCTGTGCTCCGAGGGCACGCGCCGCCGGAGCGCTGACCGGGAGGGTGGCGATGTCCACCGGAACGCCGTTGATGAAGTTGGTCGAGGTGGTGGAGAAGAATTGCTGGTGAAGCGACGGCGCCCGGAAGCCGTTCGAGATCGAACCGCGCAAGGCGTAACCTTCGACCGGCTCCCAGCGGGCGGCCAGCTTGCCGTTCCAGGTCGAGCCGAAGTCGGAGAAGTGCTCGTAGCGGCCGGCGACTGTGACGGTCACTCCTTCGATCGGATCGGTGTCGAGCTCGACATAGGCGGCCCAGCTGTGGCGACCCACATCGGTGGTGCTGGATTCGGGGATTCCAGGGAAGCCCTGCGCGCCCGCCGGCGCCGCTCGGCCGGGGAAGTCGCACAGGTTCGTCGCCGGAGTGAACCGGCCCTGCTGCGCGGTGCAGTTCGCCAAAGTGGTGTTGGGAATCGCAGCGCGGAAGAAGGGGCCGATGGCGTAGGACTGGAGCTCGCCCGGGCGGATCTCGAAATGCTCCTTGCGATATTCGGTGCCGGCCGCGACCGACAGCGGCTTGGCGAAGCCGCCGATCGCGAACTCCCTCGAGAAATCGAGATTGGCGATGTCCTGGGCGTAGAACAGCCCGCCCGCGTCGAACACGCGCTGGCTTTGCGGCCCGAACGAGGTGTTGAGCGAGTTGCGCACCGTATAATCGAAGCGGTTCTGTCCGTGGCCGAAGGAGAGGTCGGTCTTCCAGCCCGCAAGGATCGTCCGAAGCCCGATCGTTCCGGCGAGGTCGTCGAGATCGGTGTCGATCAGCGGCAGGAAGCCGTCCGGGGTCAGTGCCGCGAAATTGGCGGCGTTCAGAACCTGGTTGGGCGCGAGCACGCTGAAATCGCGGTTCTGGACGGCACCGGCCTGCCGGTAATTGGCGGCGCTGACCGTGTCGCGGTGGCCGTAGGAACCGAAGCCGTAGAGCTCCCACTCGCCGCCCAGCTCAAGCCCGAAATTGGCGAAGAGGTTGTAGTCCGAGCTGTCCGGATCGCCGAATCGGAACTGGAGCCGGTTGAAGCCCGCCTCGCGGGCGTCGAAGGCGGGCGGCGCCGGCCGGTTGTAATTGGGCCTGAGGTCGAAGCCGGCGCGGTTGGTCCGGTTGCGGTCGCGAAACTCGCCGGTGACGTTGAAAAAGCCGTTGGGGCCCATCGGGATCCCGATATTGGCGCCGATCGTGACCTGGCGGCCGTCGTCCGCGTCGCGGTCGCCGCTGGTGTTGGCGAGGAGGTAGCGGTTGTCCGCCGGGTCGAGCTGCGGCTGGCCCGAGCCGTTCAGCTGGAGGCCGGTGACGTTGGCGACATTGTCGACGGTCGTGAAATATTTGCCCCAGGTGACCGAGGCCCGGCCGCCATTGTTCGAATTCTTGAGCTGGATGTTGATGACGCCCGCGATCGCGTCGGAGCCATATTGGGCGGCGGCGCCGTCGCGGAGCACCTCGACCCGGCCGATGGCGAGGCCCGGGATGAGGTTCATGTCGACGGCGGCGCTTCCGCGGCCGACGGTTCCGTTGATGTTGAGGAGGGCGGAGACGTGGCGGCGCTTGCCGTTGATCAGGACCAGGGTCTGGTCGGGGCTGAGGCCTCGAAGGGTGGCCGGGCGGAGGGCGTCCGAGCCGTCCGCGATCGAAGGCTGCGGGAAGTTGAACGAGGGGACCAGCTGGTTGAGGATCTTGTTGGTCTCGGTCTGGCCCGAATTGATGATCGCCTCGGAGCCGATGACGTCGACCGGGACAGGGCTGTCGGCGACGGTCCGGTCGGTCCGGCGGGTGCCGGTGATGACGATGGTCGAATCGGGCGCCGGCTGGGCGTCGGCCTGGGCAAGGGCCTCGTCCTGGGCGGCCGCCGTCCCGGCGGCCGTGCCCTGGGCGAAGGCCGGCGCCGAGTTCAGGGCCAGAACGGAAAGACTCGTCAGCAAAGCGACGCGCGACGTGCGAACCATTGGAAATCCCCCTCAAGCTGGCGACCCCCGCCGCCGGTCGGCCCAGCTTATGGCAATCCTCGCCCCAGGGAAGGGTTTTCTGCTGCAACGCACCGAAGCCGCCTCCACTGTGCCCGCCGGACCACAGCGCGAAAAGCGTTGGTGGCGAGCGCCCGGCGCGGCTAAGGGCGCTTCATGACCACGCCCCTCACCGTCGACCTTCCCCACAAGCTCGGAGCCCAGGAGGCCCGGCGCCGGATCGAGCGCAACGTCGGGAAGCTGACCGACCATATACCGGGCGGAGCCCAGGTCGGCTCGCGCTGGACCGGCGACCGGCTCGACCTCGACGTCGGAGCCATGGGCCAGCAGGTTTCGGCTCAGATCGACATCCAGGAAACGCTGGTCCGGATGACGGTGATGCTTCCTCCGGCCCTGACCTTCTTCCGGGGGATGATCGAGCCGCTGATCCGAAGCCAGGGCGCGGCGATGCTCGAGGACAAGAGCAAGAAGGGCTAGGCGCCTTCGTCATTGCGAGCGTAGCGAAGCAATCCAGTGCAGCGCCTCCGCCCGCTGGATTGCTTCGTCGCTTCGCTCCTCGCAATGACGGGCTAGGCGGCTTTCCGCTTCTTCACCTTCCTCGGCGGCCCTTCGCTTCGGGTGCGCGAGACGATCGGGCAGCGCTGGCCGTCGACCAGGATCGCCCCGAAGCTGTCGAGACTGATTCCGCCGCGCGTGTCGTAGCCGATCGAATGGGCCCATTTGAGCCCGAAGCAATGGCCGACGTCGGCACGGTACCAGCGGCGCTGGCGGTCCTGGAGATAGACGATCTCGTCGTTCGGAGCCTCGAAGTCGCGGATCGCGTGGCGATGGTTGGCGAAGGGGATGCTCGCCTGCGGGGCCCGCTCGGCCGGTGGCGAAGCCAGGCCGGGGGCCGCGACGGCCGCGGCGAGGAGAATCATGATCTTCATGGTCCGGATCATGCGCCCTCCTGCCTGAACCGCCAATGACGAAGGCGGCTTGCCTCTCTGCGGCGCGGCGCTAGCATTGCATCCGGACGCGGGGAGAGCTCGGATGCGGCATGTGGCGATCATCGGCTCGGGCCCGGCCGGCTATTACACCGCCGAAGCGCTCCAGAAGCTGTACGGCGACGAAGTCCAGATCGACATGATCGACCGGCTGCCCGTTCCCTACGGCCTGATCCGCTCCGGAGTCGCCCCGGACCACCAGTCGATCAAGGCGGTCTATCGTCGCTACGAGAAGGTCGCCCTGTCGGCCAACGTCCGGTTCGTCGGCAATGTCTGCGTCGGGCCCGACGTCGCGGTGGCGGAGCTTGTCGAGCTCTACGACGCGGTCGTCCTCGCCACCGGCGCTCCCAACGACCGGCCGCTCGACCTGCCCGGAAGCGATCTGCCGGGAGTGGTCGGCTCGGCCGCCTTCGTCGGCTGGTATAACGGCCATCCCGATTTCGCCGGCCTCGATCCGCCGCTGGACGTGGGCGCCGCCGCGGTGATCGGCAACGGCAACGTCGCGCTCGACGTCGCCCGGATCCTGGCCAAGACGAGGGCGGAGTTCGCCGGCTCCGACATCGTCGGCCGGGCGCTCGACGCCCTGGAGGAGAGCAGCATCCGGACGATCCACGTGCTCGGCCGCCGCGGCCCGCACCAGATCGCGATGACCCCAAAGGAGCTTGGCGAGCTCGGCCATCTCGAAGCGGCGGCGCCCCGGGTCGACCTCGCCGACTTCCCGCCGGCCGCGGACGACGCGCTGCTCGAGCCGGGGATGCGCAAGTCGGTCACCCATTTGCGCGATTTCGCCAACGCCGCCCGCGACAAGGCCAAGACGATCGACTTCGATTTCTTCGCGATGCCGGTGGCGATCGAGGGCGAGGGCCGGGTGGAGCGGCTGATGGTCGAGCGCACCGAGCTCGCCGACGACCTTCGCTCGGTCGGGACCGGCGAGCGCTACGCGATCGACTGCGGCCTGGTGGTAAGCTGCATCGGCTACCAGACCCCGCCGATCGAAGGCGTCCCCTACGAGCATGGCCGGGGCCGGTTCGCCAACCGGGACGGGGTGATCGGAGGCGGCCTCTATTGCGTCGGCTGGGCCCGGCGCGGCCCGACCGGGACGATCGGGACCAACCGCCCCGACGGCTTCGAGGTCGCCGAGACGATCCACTCCGCCTGCCCTCCCGGCGACGGCGGCAAGACCGGCGGGCCCGGCCTCGACACGTTGCTCAACGCCCGCGGAGTCGAGCCGGTGGCCTTCCGCGACTGGCAGCGCATCGAGGCCGCCGAGACCGGCCGGGCGCGCGAGGGCAGCCCGCGCGAGAAGTTCACCAGCATCGCCGACATGATCGCGGCGCTTGGGCGGTAGGCTTATCGGGCGCAACTTCCGGAACGGATCTATCTGTAGGATATTTCGGCACCGAATGTTCCTATATTGTTTCCCTGGCCGAGTTGCGGACTGGCAGCGCTCTTTGACATCGTGAAATGAACTTCGAGGGGGCCCTGCCCGCCCCGTCGCCAGGCGCAGGGCCTGTCGGAGGGACTTGCTTCCTGCTCGGCGCGAGAGGAGGCAAAACCCTTCGGCGCCCGGGGAGGCGGCCGGCGCGAGATTCGCCGGCTTGGCCGACAGCGGCGAGGCCGGACGAGGCGCTTGCGCTGGCGAGGCACCTCCCTTATTGAGCGCCCCCTGTCTCCCGGGCGGCCTTCGAGCCGGATCCGGTCGGGGAGTAGCTCAGCCTGGTAGAGCACTGTCTTCGGGAGGCAGGGGCCGGAGGTTCGAATCCTCTCTCCCCGACCATTTTTTGCCTAAGGCTATGGAAATGCTGAGGTTTCCTGTCCCAACCACGGGACTGTCACACCCTTGTGTCACACAGGGGTGTCTCAACGGGACCGATTCATGGCCTCGATTCAGCACACCTACCGCCGCGGCGCCGTCTATTGGTGGCGACGGAGGATATCGCTTGGTGGCGGGGGACACCTTGCCCTTTACGTCAGCCTCCGCACCCGCTGGCCGGCCGAAGCCCGGCGACGCGCCCACGCCCTGACGGTTGTGAGCGACGACATAAAGTCGCACATACTCGCTGTGACCCAGGACATTCTCTCCAGCGATGCGCGGAAGCAGATCTTCCAGACAGCCCTGCAGCGACAGCTCGACAGGATCATCGCGGATCAGGTCCACACCCCTGGCGAGGCGGAGGCCCACCGGCGGCTCAACGGCTTCTTCGCCGCGCTCTACCGTGTCTGGGCCAAGCGAGGGACGACTGCGGTACCCGAAACCGCCGACCTAGACATGCTTCGAGGCGAGGCTTGGCCCGAAGAGGATGTGCAGGCATTCGCCGTCTTCGCGCGCTCGACCCCCGCCGCAAGCGTGATCAGCACCCTCAAGACAAAGGACCTCCTCGCCGAGCTCTGGGTCGCGCCCACGGGGTGGCACGTCCGGCAGGCTCATCAAATTATCTGCGAGGCCCGCGCTCGGGCATGTGTGGAGGCCTCGGCCCGACTTGGGGAGCCAGTGCCGTATCCCGACGGCTGGGCACGAGAGATCCTTGGCGACTCTCCGGCGTCGACGCCGCCGACAGCGGGCGCGCCACCTGGAGCCCCGGTTGCCCGTGCGGTGCAACCATCGCACGAGCTGGCTCCCGAGACGAGCTCAGAGCCGGCTCCCTCGGCCCTCTTGGCGGTGCTGGAAGAGTGGCGCTCGACTTGGGCGGTCAGGCGCCAGGACCTGCCGACGCTCAAGCAGTACGCGCAATCGGTTGGCCTCCTTGCCAGCCTAGTGGGCGACGTCCCCGTCGACAAGGTCGACGAGGACCTTCTCGCCCTATTCGTGAAGCAGACGGAGCGCCTCGCGATCAACTACCGAATGGGCAGCCGGGGCGACATCCTCGTCCCGGAGAACCATAGCGGCCCCAGCGGGCTGTCGCCCGTCACGCTTCAGCGCCACCTCACCGGCATTGGCGTGTTCCTCGAGTGGGCCCGCCGACGCTACAAGAATATCCCGAAGCTCGATTTCTCCGGCCTCGCGCCCAAGGCGGGCTCCGTTCGGGCGAGGGACAAACGCGCGCCGTGGGCGGATGCCGACTGTGCGCAGATAATCGAGGCTCCGCCGTTCACCGGCTGCATCGGGGCAAAGGCGGTTCGAGGTCGAGGTGCGATCCACGAGCGGCTTCAGCCCGGCCCTCATATCTTTCACGACGCCTGGTACTGGGTGATCCTCCTCCTCTACTACTGCGGCGTCCGGCGCGAAGAAGCGTGCAAGCTCCTCGCGTCCGACATCCAGGAGGCCGAGGGCGCCCCGTTCATCGCGATTCGGCCGACCGTCACGGGACGGCTTAAGAATGCTCAGTCCGAGCGGGATATACCGATCCATCCGGAGCTGGTCCGGCTTGGCTTCCTCGATTTTGTGCGGGCGCGGACCCAAGTCCCCCATCTCGCGATCAACAACCAGGGCGTCAGCGACTGGGAGCTTTTCCCTGAGCTGCGGCCGGGCGGCGAGGCCGATTACGGCAGCGTCTATTACAAGCGCGTGTGGAACCGGTTCCTGCCCGTAGCCATGGGCAATCGCGCCGGAGAGCGCGACATCCACAGCTTCCGCCATGGCTTCTCTGATTTTCTCGACAGCGCCGGATGCACGGCAAAGGAGGCGAACGACCTATTCGGGCACGAGACCACGACCACCCGCGGCAAGGTCTACGGCGAGCGGACCCCGCTGGCCCGGTTGGCAGAAATCATCCGGCAGAGACGGCCGATCACAGCGCCGCTCGCTGCGGAGCCGATCCAGATTCCTCCGTTGAGATCACCACCGCCTCCGTTCGTTGCGAGGCATCGGCCATTGGCGAGCGAAAGCCGGAAGACCTTGAAGCGCAACTCCGCGCGTGATCGTTGAGGCTTAGATCAGGGATTGGCTTCGGTGCGCACCTTCCAGACGGCGGTTGCGCGCCTACATGGGCTCCATGAAGGTATTCATCAGCTCCCTCATCGGCGGTTTCGGGCCAGAGCGGCAGGCGGCGCGGCGCGCGGTGGAGACGCTTCGCTACCAACCGATCATGGCCGAAGACTTCGGCGCTCAGCCCACATCACCTCAGGTCGCCTGTCTCCAAGGCGTGCGCGATAGCGACTTGGTCGTCTTGATTCTGGGCGAGGGCTATGGGGCGATCCCACCGGGTTCGTCTCTCTCGGCGACGCACCAGGAATATCGCGAGGCGCGGGCTAGTAAGCCGGTGCTGGCCTTCGTGCAGCGGGGCGTCACACCGGAAGCCGAGCAATCCGCCCTCATAGACGAAGTCCAAGGCTGGTCCGCGGGCTTATTCCGCGCCGGATTTGACGCCCCCGAGGACCTACAGGCAGGCATCATTCGGGCGCTGCATGATGTATCGCTTGCAACAGCTGTCGGCCCGCTCGTTCAGGATGATCTCATCCGCCGAGCAGAAGCTTTCATGCCGACAGAGAGGCGGAACGACGCCGGAGAGCCGTTTCTGCATCTCGCTCTCGCCGGCGGGCCTACACAGCGAATCCTGCGGCCGATTGAACTGGAGGCGCCGAAGCTGGCAGAGGAGATACTGCAATCGGCCCTTTTCGGTGAGCACCGGTTCTTCGACCGGAGCAAGGGAAGCGAGACTCGGCTTCTCGATTCCGACCTCGTCGTGCGGCAGGACCGCGGAAGCTCGATCCGCCTGAATGAGCAGGGCGCGCTGTCCTTGCGGCTGCCGCTCGAGGAAGCGCGCGGGGACCGCGGCTCGGCCTTCGGTGGAATGATGGTTGTCATCGAGGAGATGGTGGAGAAGCAACTCGCCACCGCCCTAGCCTTCGCCTGCGCGACGACCGAACGCATCGATCCGACACAGCGGCTGACGCATGTGGCGATCGCCGCCTATATCTCCGGCGCCGAGTACCGCGCCTGGAGAACGCGCGCCCAGAACCAGGCCAGCCCCAACTCCATGCAAGTGGACCCTACCGGCGGCGCGGGGCGACAGCCTGTTACTATCGTAGTGCCGCGCGCCGCGTTGCGGCTCGATCGTAGCGCCGTGGTCGACGATCTGCTTGTTCCTATCAGGCGCCAGTTCCCCGCCGGTTGAGACGGTCCCTCGCCGCACACGCCAGCCGGAAGAGTGCCGAAAAGGGGTTGGCGATCCGGGTCGTATGTCACCCGGCATTGTCGGCTTTGACCGTAATCAGACAGCCGGCTAACGGCACCTTTGCGCCAATTCCGGTCGTTCAGGACTGCTCGCGCGCTTGCCAGAAGCTGCCAATCGTACATTTCGCGAGCTTGGGATTGGCGGGGAGCATCGAGGACTCAGTCGCCGTGCTGATCATTGAAAGCATCTTCTAAACCTTCGCGGTACTGACGGATGTAGGGAATCACGGACAGTCGATCAATTGCCGCGATTACCTCATCAAGCCCGAAAATCTTGGTGAGGCGCAATCCGTGCGACAGCGGATCGGGGCGCTCGTCGGCGGACTCTGCAAGCTTCCACATCAGCTGTCCGAGCGTTCCGCCGGTTTCATGGTCGACGAGCCTCTGCAGAATCCTTTCTCGCCGCTCAACCTCGCCGGCGGGAACGTCGCTGCGGCGCACCGGCGATCCGGCATAGTAGATGAGCTTTCCGCGCACCTCATCGTGCGAGCTTTCCGAAAGCTCCAGCGCAAGCTCGAGCAGCGCATCTTCAGGGTCGTCCGCGGGAGCGATCTGGTAGAGCAGCATCTCTACGGCCAACCCAACCGTGCGGGCGTGATCTTTCGATTCGCGGGCGAGCTCGCCCATCAGCAAGAGGCTTTCACCGATGTCGGAGCCGGCGACGGCCTCCGGGGCTATCCGTCCGAGAACATAGTCGCGGTCATGGTCCGGGTCGGAGCCGCGAAGAAGCGTCTCGAGCAGCCGCTCCCGATCGCCGCCGCACACGGCGAGCGCGGCCCAATAGTCATTGTTATCAACCGCGGGCCACAATTGGAGGAGCCTGAGCCGAAGAGTGTCATCCTTCCGGCGAGAAAGGCTGGCGATGAGGAGCTGTACCTCAAGCTCTGGAGCCACTGCGCGCCTGCGAGGCGCAATTCGACGGGCGGCTGGCTGCAAATCCCATACGGGAGCGACTGGCTCGGCGGCGACTCGTCTTCTTCTGCGTGCGAAAAGGTGAAAGCGAGTAGAATCTTCATGTGCCCGCTCCCCGGGAGGACGGGTATGCATCGCTTTGCGCCAAATAACCGCAGACATCTCGATAGTTGGGCGACTTACTTGAAGCGATACAAGCCATTAATCCCTTCCAATCCGTTTTTGGGATCATCTTACTGTTGGTACCCACAGCCTAGCCTCTTATATCGGATACGGACGTAAAATATTTCGCCAAGCCGAAGGTGTCGTCTACTGTGAATAAATTGTGGAGCAGCACGCTCGTATATTTATTCAACAGGGGGGCATTAAATGCAGGCGTTATTCCGTGAGCTGAGCGCGTCGGAAATCGATATGGTCGCCGGTGGCGAAACGATCTATATAACCGGTCGCCGCGTATCGGGCGGCTGGGGCGGCTGGGGTGGTGGCTACAACACCGAGCCGCGTTACGATGAGCCAGATACACCTCCTACGCCTCCTCCCCCCGTGTCGCCGTGCGAGCTCGACGAGGCGAAGGATTCCGCCGCCAAGTCGATCGCGGACGAGATCAAGGCAAAGGCGGACTGGACCTCCCGGGAATATGGCGCGCTGATCCTGCGTGACAGCTCCGGTTATATCTGGTTCGGCGAACTGCATGCCGGTGAGACGGTAGCGGAGGCGGCGGTCAGGGCAGGCCCAACCGGCGATTATGCGCCTCAAATCAGCTTCGGCAGCGTGCCTTCGGGCTACACTGTGGTAGGCGTCGTCCACAGCCACCCGGACATCGGTTACGACGCGGCGGGAGATGCACAAAATATATATCCGTCCGCTAATGATTACAGCAACTTCGATGCCTTGGTGGGTATCGACTCCCGATTCAGCACTCAGGCGCAATTCACTCACTATATCGTGGGTCCCGACGGCGTCCTTCGCGAGTATGATTTCACTGAAGGCAAGGTCACTCCATTGAATGACACGAAAGCTGCAACAAGGGCGGACCTGGCTTCGGACCGCCCTTGCTCATGATTTTTCAGGAGTAGGTACTCATGATGTTAACGTTGATGTTGCTCAGCCTTGCTGCGCAAGGAGATAAGGTGCCCCTGTCGGGCGGACTGCCACAAAGCCCAACCTTTCGGACCACGACCGAACTGACC
Organism: Allosphingosinicella sp.; assembly: GCA_036387875.1. Lineage (GTDB taxonomy): Bacteria > Pseudomonadota > Alphaproteobacteria > Sphingomonadales > Sphingomonadaceae > Allosphingosinicella. Next base: position 18,255 of record DASVSX010000020.1, read on the forward strand.
TGCGAGGGAGAAGGGAAGTACGTCTTTGTCGTGGAGAATCGCGGTTTCCGGTTGGCGCAAATCACTGCGACTCTGAACGGCGAACCGGTCGAGCTGAAATCCTTGACCGGTACGTTGCAAGGGTCGGTGCAGCTGCTCCGGGACATAACGGTCGAACCGATAATGTGTCGCGGGGGCAGCGGCGCGGCTGTCCGAGTGTGGGGCATCGGCCGGGTCCCTTCCTCCAGCACCTTCGGCGAGCGGGTGGCTCTCGACTTCCAGGCTGAGATCAATTGCGAGCGTCGCCGCGTCATCTACCCGCAGGACATGGGTTGTTCGTCAGAAGGACGGTGAATCGATCACGCCAATGCCTCTCTCGCTGGGCAACCGAGTACGGGAGAGGCCTGCGCCGTTGGGACTTCACGCGTCCACCCACCAGGAACTGTCGGCGCATGCCGGTAGAGGCTAACTTGCCCAAGAACCTCGCTCAAAAGCCGACCTCGCCGCCGGTACGTCCGGCCGGTGCCCCGCTTGGAGAGATGGCGTCGCGATTCTTCGAGAGCTGCGATTCCGACATTCTCGCCGGCCGGCTGACCGGAGAAGAAGCGCTAGCGATCGCTGGCGACCTCGTCGCGATCCGGCATCCGCAAGCGCTTTGCAGCTTCCTGTTCGGCTCCGCGGCCGAAGGCCGCTTCGGGCGGCACTCGGATCTCGACATGATCGTGGTGGAGACGGACTGCGACTTCGTCGGTACCAGCCGCCTTGTGCACCGGGGCTGTCCGGTGGAGCTGCATCAATTTAGCCGGAGCGCGGTTCTGCACGCCCTCCGGTCGGGCCGCGAGAGCGGCTCCCATAACGTCGCCTTCGGCCTTGCAGAAAGCGTAGTGGTAACGGGTGCGACCGGACTGGGCGCGGAACTGAAGGAACTTGCGCGGATGATCGTCTTGGGCCGTCCGGCACCGATCGGCCGGAGCCTCGCACGGGACCTCTATCGCACTGCGCTGCTGTCGATCCTGGAATTGTCGGCCAATAGCAATCCGGACGAGCGATTCGCGATGGTCGTCGCACTTCACCCGGTGTTGATGAACCTGCACCTTCGCACCGAAGGCGAGTGGGTCAAAGGCCACAAGTGGGCGGTCCGGGATACGCCGGAATTTGCGGCTCGTCTGACGAAGGCGTTGCGGCTGGCCGTCCGGACCGGCGCGACCGAGGGTCTGGCCGCGCTGCTGTTGGACACCGCCCGGGATTGGAAAGCGCAGGCCTGGGCTGGCACCGACATCGAATTTCAGGCCGCCGCGCCGCCGCCGCCGCGCGACCATTCGGCTTCGTAGAAGTCGCAATAGGCGATCGTCGCCTCCGTCACGAACCGCATCAGGGATTTGCGTCGGAATCCCAATACCAGGCACTCTTCGCGTTGAGCAGCGTTCGCTTGTTTCGCTCCATGAGGGGGCCGAGCGGGAAGAGCGGGGCGGCGATGCCCAGGTCCGCCTTGAGGACGCATTGGAAAAGGGCACGCGCCGCTCGACCGTTGCCGTCCTGAAGCGGGTGGTAAAGCCCCATAGCGAAATAGGCGTGCGCGGCCCGGACGAGCGAGGACTCGGCCGGGCTCGCTTTCGTTATGGACTGCAGCAGCTCGTCCAGGGCGCGCCCGGATTGGCCCGGATTGGCGAATTCGGTATAGTGCCCCGACGAAAACCGTGTCGTTCGAGCCGGCGACGTCCGCCAGGCCGCTTCGATTCCCATCAGGCGCACCGCTCGAGCGATGTTCGAGCGCTCCAACGGGCCTTCATCCATGCCCTGAAAGAGGCTGACGAGGCCGAGCTCGCTCGGCGGGCGATCAAGAACCTCCGGCCGGAGCGCGTCCGGAGTGTAGGGGATGCCCATCTCGTCGAGATAGTCGCGGCAATCGATCGCTCCCGAAAGATCGGGCCAGGCGATCGCGAACAGGTTCGTCTCGAGGCCGATGGGCCATCCCGGAGGCGCCATCCGCCCGACCGCCTGGACCCGCTCCGCGGCGAAGGCGGCTCTCAGGCGGGTGGACCGATCCAGGCGGTCGACGGCGGTGAGATCGGTATCTCCCACATATTGGCGATGGCCAGGCGGCCATGACGGAGCGAGCGCCTCGACCGCGGGCGTCATTCTGCGGGATCCGTCGGCGCAACCCGCTCGGGCGCGCCGAGGGTCGGGCCGGCTGACGCGGCCGGCGCGGCCGCGTCAGGCACGGGCGCAGCGGGCGCAGGCCCCGCCGGCACGGGCACGAATTCCGTCTGGATCTGCTGCACCTGGCCGTTGGTCACCACGAAGATCCGATCGGCGGATTTTATGGCCTGCGAGCGGTGGGCGATCACGACCCGGGTGACCGTCAGGTCGACCAGCATGTCGACGACCCGTCGTTCCGAAGCCTGATCGAGATGGGCGGTTCCCTCATCGACGAAGAGTATGGCCGGCTTCGGGTAAAGGGCTCTTGCCAGCAGGATCCGCTGTTTCTGGCCGCCGGAGAGGACGGATCCCATGTCTCCCACCAGGGTGTCGTACATGAGCGGGAGATGCTCGATCTCCTCGTTGACTTGGGCAAGTCGGGCGCATTCGCGCACGCGATCCATGTCGAGCTGGGGATCGAAGAACGCAATGTTCTCGGCGATGCTGCCGCCATAGAGAACGTCGTCCTGGGCCACGCACCCTATCCGGCGTCTGAACGATGAGCGGTCGGTCTTGGCCAGATCGACGTCATTGATAAGCACTTGGCCCTGCACGGGATCGAACAGCCCCATCATGACCTTCATGAGCGTGGTCTTCCCGCCTCCGGACGGTCCGATGAGGACGATCATCTCGCCGGGACGAACGGCGAGGTTAACCCGGGAGAGAATGTCCGGCTCGCCCATTCCGTAGCGATAGGAGACGCCTCGAAGCTCGATGCCCATGGCGTCGCCCGTCTCGCCTACCGGCGTTCCGCCTCCGTCGCTCTCGGGCGGGGTCAGGGCGATGTCGGAAATGCGTTCGAGATGGAGCTGGACCACGCGGTAGTTGATCGCCTGGCCGACGAGCCGAACGCCTGCGTCGAGGAACTGCTGCTTATAGGCCTGGAACGCGAAGATCATTCCGATCGTCAGCGATCCTTTCATCGCAAGGCCGACGGCGATCAGCGCGAAGACGATTCGCTCGAGGTTGATGATGAACTGCGCGGACGAATCGAAGCCGGAGCTGAGCCTTCCGAGCCGAATGGACGCGTTCACCGCATCGGCCTTCCGCCGCTGCCACATCTGAAGGCGATTGTCTTCCTGCCCGAACGCCTTGACCGCCGACACGCCTCTAATGCTCTCGATGAGCGTCGTCTGCTCCAGGGCATCCGTGGTGATGACGTTGATGTTGCCGGCCTTCAGCGCCTGGAAAAAGAGCAACCTTATGCCGAGGTAGATGATCAAAGCGGCGGCGGCCACCAGCGCCAGCATCGGCGAATAAAGCAGCATGAGAAGGAACGTCGCGATCGCAAGGATTCCATCGATGATCGATGTCAGGAAGCCGGTGCTGAGGAGCTGCGTCACCGGTTGGGACGAGTTGAACCTAGACACTATGTCGCCGACGTGGCGCTTTTCGAACCACTGAAGCGGCAGCCGGAGCATGTGCCGGAAGATGTTGGCGACGATCTGATAGGAGAGAAGGTTCGTCAGCGTATTCAAGGTGAGCGATCTCAGCCACGTCGACGCGAAGCTGATCAACGCTATCCCCGCGAAACCGATCGCCAGAACCTGAAGGAGCGGCAGGTCGAAAGCGGGATAGGCGGTGTCGATTGCTATCTGCAAATAGAAGGGTGCGGCCAGGGCGCATATCTGCAGGAGGACGGACAGCAGCAGGGTTCTTCTCGCGGCGACCCAGAAGCCGCTCAGCGAGTTCCACAGCTGGCGCAGCCGGAGCGACTTTTTCTCCTGAAGCGGGACGAAGCCCGAAGCCTTGCTGAGCTCCATCGCCACTCCGGTCCAAGACCGCGACAGCTCGTCGCGCGACAGGACGAGCGGACCGCGCGCGGGGTCATTGATATGGTACTTCTTGCCACCGAAGGCCCGCGAGATGCGTGTCAGGACCACGAAGTGATTCATGTTCCAGTGCAGGATTGCGGGGAGAGGAAGGTGGTCGAGGCTTTCTACCTCTCCCCGGACCGAGCGCGCCGACAGGCTCAGCTTTTCGGCGACGGACATCATCTGGCGCAGGGTCGCGCCCTTCAACGAGAGGCTGAAGCGCCGGCGGAGCGTGCCGAGATCCACCGAGTGCCCGTGGTGGCCTGCCACCATCGCGATGGACGCGAGGCCGCATTCGCTGGCCTCCGACTGATGAACCATCGGCGTTCGGCGACTGGCGGCGGTGATCAAATCGATCGGATGCCGGGTCATTGCTTGTTCACGACAGTGTTGAGCGGCGAAAGGAGCCACTGGAGGAAAGTCCGCCGCTCAAGAACGAGGTTGGCGGTGAGGGTCATGCCCGGCTGCAGCGGAACCTCGCGCCCCGGGGTTTTGACGCCTTGGCTCGCAAGGGAGATGATCACCCGGTAGACCGGTTCCTCGGAGCGGACCACATGGGAATCCTCGGGATTAAGCGGCGTTCGGGAGATGGAGACGATCCGGCCGGCGGCGCTTCCGAAGCGTTGATAGGGGAAGGCGTCGAAAAGAAGCCTCACCTCCTGTCCCGGGCGAACGAAGCCGACGGCCTTGGTGGGCACGTAGGCCTCGGCCAGGAGCGAGGATCCATCGGGAATCACGGTCATCAGCGGCACGTTGGCGCGCGCCGCGCGTCCGACCCCGGCCTGGAGGATCGTGATCCGGCCGGTTGCCGGGGCTACGAGAGCGTAGGTTCCGGCCCCGCTCTGCTCGAGGCGCTCCTGGGTCAGCGATTGAACCGAGGTCTGTAGATCGTTGACGGTGCCTGCCGTGACGTTGCCAAGCGATTGCGCTTCCATTCTGGCGGTCTGCAACTCGCCCTCCAGTGCCACCGATTGCGAGCGCAGGACATCCAGGTCCGCCGTCGAAGTCAGCCACTGCTGGCGCCGCCTCTCGAACTCCACCCGGCTGACGAAGCCGGTGCGCACCAATGGCTCCAACTCGTCCACCATGCTTTTCTGGGACGTCACAACGGCCGTCCGGGTGGTCATCTGGGAACGAATAGAGCCGATTCTCCTTTCGAGAACGACGGCGAGCCCTGCCAGGCGCCGGCGTTCCTGATCCTCCCGTTCGCGAACGATGCCCACCCGCTGCTCGGCAAGTTGTACGCGCTGGTCGATCGACTGGATTGCCCCGGCCGAGATCCCGGAGCCTTGCGCATTCCGCCGTTCCAGGTTGATCAATCCGACGACTTGGCCGGCGCGAACATGCTGCCCCTCGACCACGCGCAATTCGGTGATGACGCCGCCCGCCGGCGAGATGATTTCGCTTGAGGCTATGTTGGTGGTCAGGACACCGCGACTAGTCTCGGTTCGCGCAAAAGTTGCCGTGGTCAGCCATAGCATGACCAAAGCGACGATGCCTGCAAGCAGATAGGCCATTACACCCTGGGAATAGGGCTGCGCGATGATGACGTCCCCGAGCAATCGCTCCTTGCGAGCATCGCTCACTTCCGGACGAAACAACATGACAGCCCATCCTTTGGAATTTCTCAAGAATGGCGGCATCTGGCGATACCACCGAATGGGAATTACCTTTAGCTTCGTGAGCTAACCGATCGCGGCAGCGGACACGGGCAAAAAACAGCCACTCGACGAAATCATGCGGCCCCGCCTGATCGCCTCTCCCGTTATCAAGCAACGGCGCTATGCTAACGCATCCCTCCAATGCCCGGTAGATAATCGATACGTCATTTGTAATAAATTAGATCGATTTCGGATCATGTTCATAGCGATATGGGAAACAAAGGTTTGACATGCACCGATGCTTTCGAGGCTTGATAGCCGGACTTCAGATGGCGATGAGCTTTGGAGCCTTTTAAAAGACTAAAGCAGCCGCGCGGGCCGGCACCCCCTCCGAACGGGTTCGTAAGGGCGCGCATCCCGCTCGCCCGTCACCTGTGCGTTACCTGACGCGAAGGAAGGTAACAAAAATGGCGGAAACTGCGCACCCGGCAGGATTCGAACCTGCGACCCCAAGCTTAGAAGGCTCGTCAAGGGCTGTTTCAGGGCAGCCCAGAAAGTGCCATTTCCTTTGAAATCAATCGCATAGCTTCCCACGCGATTCCAGCAAATCCCAGCGCTTGTTACCTATGTGTTACCTAGCCGAACTCTAGGTAACAATCAGGATTCCGCGAAAACGCTTCTGGTTCGTCAGGGGCCCACTGCCGGCGCGACGCCCACCAGAGGAGAGGAAGCGCTCGCTTGGTGCGCTGTAGGCCCCTTGGCCCGCGGCTGCATCACGTCTCAGCACGGGAGCGGCGCATGTTATCGGACTCCAAGGTGCTGGCCTTCAAGCCGCCGGCGAAAGGCCAGCAGGAACACCCTGACGCGAAGGTCACCGGCCTCCGCCTGCGCGTCGGGGCGGGCGGCACTAAAACGTGGATATTCCGGGCTCGTACCGGCGGGCGGATCATAAACAAGAAGCTTGGCAGCTATCCCGGCATGGACCTGACGGAGGCGCGAACTGCCGCACTGAAGCTTGTCGCTGCGATTGCCAGGGGCGGGAGCGCCGAGGCTGTCGAACGAACCTTCGGCGCCGTGGCCGGGCATTGGATCAAGATGGTAGCCAAGCCTAAGAATGACAGCTGGCGGCTCCAGGAGAGGCGCCTTAAAATGCACGTCTTCCCGGCGTGGCGGGATCGCAAGATCGTCGACATCCGCCGCGCGGACGTCCGTGACCTCCTCGAGCGATTGGAAGGCGCTGTCCTACCCAACCGAGTGTTGTCTCTCGTCAAGACGATCTTCGCTTCGCCCTGAGCCGCGACTGGATCGATGTCTCGCCGGCCGAAGGGATACGGAAGCCGCGGACCGAACAGGAGCGCGACCGGGTGCTTACCATGGCGGACTTGGCGCAGATCTGGAAAAGCGCCGGGAGCTCCTCGGCTACCCGTTCGGTCCATACATCCGCCTCCTAGCGCTGACCGCTCAGCGTCGTACGGAGGTGGCCGGGATGCGCTGGGCCGACCTCGACTTGAGCACGGCAACGTGGACGATCCCGGCTGCGGACACGAAAGGCGAGCGCAGCATCACGTCCCGCTTTCCGCGGCCGCCGTGGAAACCGTGGCGGCGCTTCCTCGCCTAGGCGTTTTCGTCTTCACGACGGACGGCCGGACGCACATGACCAACTATGCGAAGCTAAAGGCCAAGCTTGACGCGTTCATCACGGCGACTGGCGGGGCCGTCGATGCCTGGAGGCTCCATGACCTCAGACGAAGCGCGGCCACGCACATGGTCCGACTCGGCGTTCGAGGGGAAGTCGTCGGCCGTGTGCTGAACCATGCTGTGAAGGGTGTCACCGCCAGGGTCTACGCGCTCCATACGTATGCTCCGGAGAAGCGCCATGCGCTGGACTTATGGGCGGGAGAGATCGAGCGTGCGACGGCAGTGCCTGTCGCGCAAGTCTCGGTGATGGCGGCAGCCCCCGATGAACCTACGACACCTAATGGGAGTCGGTTTGCGCCCGACGCCCCCATTATCAGGCAAGTTGGTTGAGAGTGGCGAAGTGACGTAATTTGACCGGAAGCGCCCCGAGGGATATCGGAAAGCAGGCCAATGAAGTTGCCCTTTATTCAGCTTGCGCGATGTCGGGAATACCGGTGCCTAACCGGCGCAACGATTGCGCGGCACGAGCCGTAGAAAGCTACCGGCCACCAACCCTGCACAATTTGGCGGAAATCTTCATCCGAAGATCTTGAAGACCGTCCAAAGGAATATGCCGAGGAAAGTGGTGCCACCGGCGGCGACGATTGCTTCGATCCAGACCGGTGCGCGCGCGAATGCCGGCAGGGTCCGCCGGTTGAGCCAGAGAATGGCGTAGGAATAGACCGCCATTACCAGTGTATTGAGCACGGCGCTCGTGACCAGCAGCCAGAATGGTTGGCGGGGATCGAGCACGATCAGCAGCGAACTGGCCGCGAACTGGCCCCAGACGAATGCGTGGAACCAGTTGTTGGTCGTGCCGCCGAACAAAGTCGCTGCGATGCCCGCGGCAATTCGCGAAGTGACGTGAAGAATGCCGAGGGCCGAGGTGAAGAACACGAGGAAACCGACGGTCGCGAACACTACGCCCGCCCAGGCGCCGTAGCGCTCGCCGAGCAGCTCGAACGTGCCGACGAGCAGTGAGATACCGCTCGCAGGCGAACCGCCGCCAGCATAGAGCATGTAGAAGATTGCGGAGACGAAGACGATCGACGCCCCATTCCCGCCGAAGAACAGAATCAGATGCTCCTTGCGGACGACGGTGATCCAGCGCCGCCACTCGCTGCGGTTGGTGTCTGAGGCGGCCATCACGACATCGCGGTCTTCCGCTTTCGCGCGGCCGATCCCGGCGAGACGCGGACGGTAGATACCCATGCCGGCGCCCTTGTCCGCGAGTAGCAGTCCATAGCCGAGGTTGAGGATGCCTGCGCAGCTTCATTGCTCGGCTGGCGACGGTCGCCGCCACACTGCACCAAGGTCAGGCTCATGATCCTGATCAACGCTGACCGCCCCGCCTTAGCGTGCATCACCTATTTCCTCTGAGGGTCCCGCTCAGACGACTCCTGAGCCAGGCCACTGTATTTCAAAGCCCTTGTTCGTTCGCCATGCTAGTCCAAAGCCGTTCTCCAGCGCGAGTGCTAGATCGTCCTCGTCATCGGGCTTATTGCTGATTACAATGAGGAGCGTCACTTCCTCCCCGCACTTCTGCCGGTAGTCGAGCAGTTGGCCGATGGCGCTTCGGATCGCGAACCTCACCGTTGTCGGCTCGGTTGGCTTCACCTCGGCAAGCACCTGGCCTCTGCCAGCCATCGCGAACCTAATGTCGACGCGCTCAATATTGGGCTTGATCGCCGTCGCCCTCTGCCTCTTGAGGTGCTCCGCAAACGCTTCTTGGAGCCGGTGGTGCTTGGGCGTGACCAGCACTTCATTCTCCTGGAGATACCGGGTATATGGATCCACCGGCGCCCCGCCGATACCTTTGCTATCGCCTTCGATGCCGTGGAGCGCTTTCGGCCGTCCTCGACTATGTCGAACTCGCCCTCAGACAGCCAGCCGAGGATCGGGTGTGACGGTGGCAGATGATCTTGGAGCAAAGCTAGCGCATGCTCAGGAAGAATCGATTGGTAGCTGCTGTGCATCGCGACCACCTTCTCGCGAGGCGGAAGTCGAGGAGCGACCGAGTTGGGGTCGAAATGGACTCGCTCTCGCAGCCAATGGTAGTGGGTGACGGTACAGCGCCAGCGAACGCAGCTGTAGGCCGAGTTCCAGTGCGTGTTGAACGCCGCTCGGGTCCCGAATCGGTCCTGAACGGCAGGAAGCGCCCATACCTTGGCGCCGTTTACTTTTAGCCTCAATTCGCGGGCAATTGCCCTCTGCTCATCGACGGCATTGGCATATACGTTGGCCGCTACTCCGACAACGCAAGGCCGGCCTCCGACAACCGTAATCATGATGATGGCGAGGTCACCTGAGTCTGCGTAATTATCGAGTCGTGGCTGAGATTGCGTGTCGAAGACGCGCCAGCCTTGCCAAATCCAGTCGTCTCGTCCGTTCCACTCCTCATGTCCGTAGCCGTTCTCGTCAGCATATCCGGAGGACGTCACTTCCCCGGAGGGTCCCACGTAGCCGGTCGGGTTCCACAGGATCGGCTTCAGCACGACCATCTTAGTCATCTAGACTGCTCCTCCCTGAAATTTGCTCTTGTTCGTCGACGGCTCTGTGTCAGCTCCAGCTTCCGATACCGAGCGTAAGTGGCAGGCGGACCTGCTGTTTCTGAGGTGCAGGCGCAGTCAGCTTTCAGAGAGCACAGGCCGGCTGCCGCCCGCGCGCGTCGCAGGAAAAATCGCGAGCATTATGATCGAGGCGGGTCGCCGCCAGCCATCCGCCGCCAGCACGACCTCGGCTGACGATGCGCGCAAACGCGAGGACCATCGCGAGATCGCCACTAGAAACTGTCACACAGAAGTGTCACACAGGCGTCTCCGCCCCTCAGCGGAATCAATGCCTTAGTGGTCTTGGAAAAGCGGTCTCGAATCCTCTCTCCCCGACCATTTTTTCTGATTCGCTGAGCAGCGCGGCCGAAACCGGACTGACACCGGCGGCTTCAAATGCTAGGGCCCGCGCCATGCTCAACTTGAACGCGATCACGGTCCGCCTCGGCGGGAGGACCATCCTTGACGGCGCGACCGCCTCGCTTCCGCCCGGCGGGCGCGTCGGGCTGATCGGGCGGAACGGGGCGGGGAAGTCGACCTTGATGCGGGTGGTGGCGGGGCTTCTCGAGCCCGACGGGGGCGCGGCGGAGATGCCCCGGGCGGCCCGGCTCGGCTATATCGCGCAGGAGACTCCGGCCGGCGCCGCCACTCCGTTCGAGACGGTGCTCGCCGCCGACGTCGAGCGGGCGAGGCTGCTCGACGAGGCGGAGGAAACCGAGGACGCGCACCGGCTCGGCGACATCCACGAAAGACTGAACGCGATCGGCGCGCATGCGGCGCCGGCCAGGGCCGCCCGGATCCTCGTCGGGCTCGGCTTCGACGAGGAGATGCAGCAAAGGCCGCTCGACAGCTTCTCCGGCGGCTGGCGGATGCGCGTCGCGCTCGCCGCCCTGCTTTTCTCCGAGCCGGACCTTCTCCTCCTCGACGAGCCGTCGAACCACCTCGACCTCGAAGCGACCCTCTGGCTCGAGAATTTCCTCAAGGGCTACCGGGCGACGATGCTGATCGTCAGCCACGAGCGCGACCTTCTGAACAACGTCGCCGACCACATACTTCATCTCGAGCAGGGCAAGGTCACGCTCTACCCGGGCGGCTACGACGCGTTCGAGACCCAGCGCGCCGAGCGTCTCGCCCAGCTCGAATCGGCCCGGGCCAACCAGGCGGCGCAACGCGCCCGGCTGCAGGATTATATCGCCCGCAACTCGGCCCGGGCGAGCACCGCCAAGCAGGCCCAGTCGAGGGTCAAGGCGCTGGCCCGAATGGCTCCGATCGCCGCGGTCGCCGAGGATCCGAGCCTGAGCTTCGACTTCCCCAGCCCGGCCGAGCTCAAGCCGCCGCTCGTCCAGCTCGACATGGCCGCGGTCGGCTACGCTCCGGGCAAGCCGGTGCTCCAGCGCCTGGACCTTCGACTCGACCCGGACGACCGGCTCGCCCTTCTCGGCCGAAACGGCAACGGCAAGACGACCCTGGCGCGCCTCCTCGCGGCGCAGCTGCCCGCGATGGAAGGCGAGATCCGGGCCTCGGGCAAGCTCAAGGTGGGCTATTTCACCCAGTATCAGGTCGAAGAGCTGAACGGCGACGAAACCCCATTGCAGCACATGGCCCGGCTGATGCCCAAGGCGACTCCGGCGGCGGTGCGCGCGCAGCTCGGCCGATTCGGCTTCTCCGGGCTCAAGGCGGTGATGCGGGTCGGCGACATGTCGGGCGGCGAGCGCGCGCGGCTCGCGCTGGCGCTGATCACCCGCGACGCGCCGCACCTGCTGATCCTCGACGAGCCGACCAACCACCTCGACGTCGACGCCCGCGAAGCCCTCGTCCAGGCGCTCAACGATTATCGCGGCGCCGTCGTTCTGGTCAGCCACGACCGCCACATGCTGGAGCTCACCACCGACCGGCTGGTGCTGGTCGACGGAGGCACCGCCCGCGAATATTCGGGAAGCCTCGACGATTATACCGACCTCATCCTCGGCCGGAACCAGGAGAGCGGCGGCGACAGGCAGGCGGCGAAGCGAAGCCGCAAGGACGAGCGCCGGGCCGAGGCGGAGGCACGCGCCCAGGGTCAGTCTCTGCGAAAGACCGCCCAGGCCGCCGAGGCCGAGATCGCCGGGCTCGAGAAGCGCAAGACCGAGATCGAGCGGGCGATGTTCGATCCGGCGTCGGCTTCCGCCGAGGATTCGAAGCGCACGATGAGCGAGCTGATGAAGCTGCTCGCCGAAACCGGGGCGAAGCTCGCCGAGGCCGAGCGGCGCTGGCTGGAGGCGTCGGAGGCGATGGAGCGGTCGCGCGCGGCGTGAGCCGTCATTGCGAGGAGCGAAGCGACGCGGCAATCCAGCGGGCCTCGGAGGCCGCACTGGATTGCTTCGCTACGCTCGCAATGACGGCTGGTGGGCAGCCGCTCTACCCCGCGCCCGCATTGGTCCGTTGCTCGATCCCCTCCGCCGTCTCGAAAAACTCCAGCGACAAGGAATTGAGGCAGTAGCGCAGCCCCGTCGGCGGCGGGCCGTCGGGGAAGACGTGGCCGAGGTGGCCGTCGCAGCGGGCGCAGCGAATCTCGGTTCGCACCATCCCGTAGGCGCGATCCTCGATCTCGCGGATATGGTCGGGATCGAAGGGGCGGGTGAAGCTCGGCCAGCCGGTGCCGCTCTCGAACTTCCCGTCCGAGCGGAAGAGCGGCAGGCCGCAGAGCCGGCAGGCGTAGATCCCGGCGGACTTGTTGTTCAGAAGGGTCCCGCAGAAAGCGGGTTCGGTACCCTGGTCGAGGATCACCCGCCGCTCCTCCTGGGTCAGCCGGGCGGCGGCGGCTTCGCGGCGGGCGGCGTCCAACGGTTCGATATCGAATCCCGAGCGGGACTTGGCGGCGGTCATTTGCGCTCTCCTTGCACTGGCGAAGGTTGTGCCGGAAGCGCCCCGTTACAAGCCGCCCGCGCCTTGCCGAAGCTGGGCGCATAGTGGCTCCGGCCCGCTTCGCCTGTTAGAAGTTGAAAGCCGGGCTCCATGCCCTTCCGGTCCAGGGCGACCTGGCCTAGACCCGGGCCATGGTCGAATCCCCGCTCCGAACCCGGACGAGCCCGCCGATCGGCGACAGCCGGACCGAGCAGAGATATCCTTCGCTGTCGCCGGTCCAGATGGAGCGTCTCGAGCGCTTCGGAAGCCGGCGGCGCTTCGAGCCCGGCGAGATGCTGGTGCACAGCGGCGAGAGCGGCCACGGCCTCAGCCTGATCGTGGCCGGCGAGGTCGACATCACCCGGCACGATTTCGAGGACGAGACCGGACGGCTCATCGTCACGCACAGCCCCGGAGCCTTCGTCGGGGAGCTTGCCCAGCTGTCGGGCCAGCCGTCGCTGGTCGACGCCCGGGCGCGCGGGCCGGTGGAAGCGCTGGTGATCCCGCCGGAGCGGCTTCGGGCGCTGCTGATCGCCGAGGCGGAGCTCGGCGAGCTCATCATGCGCGCGCTCATCCTTCGCCGGGTCGGACTGATCGAGACCGGCACCGGCGGGCCGATCCTGGTCGGCCGCGACGGCGATGCCGACCTGCTCCGGCTCGAAACCTATCTCTCCCGCAACGGCCATCCCCACCAGAGGCTGGACCCGACCCAGGACGCCGACGCGCGGGCGCTCGTCGAGCGCTTCCACGTGGCTCCGGAGGAGCTTCCGATCGTGCTCTGCCCGAACGGCCGGCTGCTTCGAAACCCGACCGAGGCCTGCCTCGCCCGCTGCCTCGGGCTGGTCGGGCCGATCGATCCGGACCGGGTCTTCGACGTCGCCGTGATCGGCGCCGGGCCGGCGGGCCTCGCAACCGCGGTCTATGCCGCGTCGGAAGGGCTGAGCGTGCTGGTGCTCGACTGCCGGGCCTTCGGCGGCCAGGCCGGAGCCTCGGCCAGGATCGAGAATTATCTCGGCTTCCCGACCGGCATTTCCGGAATGGCCCTGATGGCCCGGGCCTTCAACCAGGCCCGCAAGTTCGGAGTCCAGATGGCCATCCCCGACGAGGCGGTGAAGCTGGAATGCGACGACGGGGGAGGGAGACGGCTGAGCCTCGCCAACGGCGAGAGGATCCGGACCCGTGCCATCGTGCTCGCGACCGGCGCCCGCTACCGGCGCCTCGACGTCTCCAACCTCGAGGATTTCGAAGGCTCGTCGGTCCATTACTGGGCCTCGCCGCTGGAAGCGAAGCTCGTCGCGGGCCATGAGGTGGCGCTGGTCGGCGGCGGCAATTCCGCCGGCCAGGCAGTGGTCTTCCTTTCAAGCCACGCCCGCCGGGTCACTCTGATCGCGCGCCGTCCGCTCGCCGAGACGATGTCCGCCTACCTGGTCGAGCGGATCGCGGGCCTGGCCAATGTCGAGCTGGTCGTCGGCGCTGAGGTGTCCGCCCTGGAAGGCGCCGAGCGCGCATTGGAGTCGATCTGCTGGCAGGCGCGGGGCTCGGGGCTGGAGACCCGCCGGGCGTGCCGCCACCTGTTCCTGTTCATCGGAGCGGAGCCCAATACCGACTGGCTCCAGGGATCGGGGCTGAAGCTCGATCCGCGCGGCTTCGTCCCGACCGGGCCGGAAGCGGGGGCCGCCTGCCTTCCACTCGAAACCAGCCGGCCGGGAGTCTTCGCGGTGGGAGACGTCCGCGCCGGGTCGGTCAAGCGGGTCGCCTCGGCCGTCGGCGACGGCGCCCAGGTCGTCGCCGCGCTCCATTTCTATCTGGCGCGCCCTCCGGCCGAGATCATGGCCGAGCCGCTGGCGGTTCCGGCCTGATGGCGGAACTGTCGATCCTCGCTTTCGCCGGAAGCCTTCGCCGGGGTTCCTTCAACCGCGCGCTGCTCCGAGCCGCCGCCGAGCGCGCGCCCGAAGGAATGCGAATCGCGATCTTCGACCTGGCCGAGGTCCCGCTCTACAATGGCGACGTCGAGGCCGAGGGCGACCCGGAGCCGGTCGCGCGGCTGAAGCGGGCCATCGCCGCCGCCGACGGAGTGCTGATGGCGACTCCGGAATATAATCACGGAGTCCCGGGCGTGATGAAGAATGCGGTCGACTGGGCGTCGAGGCCGCCCGGCGGCGCTCCGCTGGCGGGAAAGCCGGTGGGGATCATCGGCGCCTCGCCTGGAAGCACCGGCTCCGCCCGGGGCCAGAGCCAGCTTCGGCAGGCCTTCGAGTTCACCAACAGCTTCTGCATGCCGCAGCCCGAGTTGCTCGTCGCCAGGGCGCACGAGAAGTTCGACCCGAAGGGCAATCTCACCGATCCGGAGACCGGCCGGTATCTGGCCCGCTACCTCACCGCCTTCGCCGCCTGGGTGCGGCGATTCGTCCCCGACCAAGCCTAGACAAGGAGCCTGACATGAGCGCAGCCGAATCGATCAGAGAGCATATGGAAGTCATCGGCGCAGACGGGGTCCATGTCGGAACCGTCGATCAGGTCGAGGGTCGCCGTATCAAGCTGACCAAGGCCGACAGCGGCCAGGGCTCCCACGAAGGCCACCACCATTATATCTCGCTCGGCCTGGTCGCCGCAGTCGAGGGAGACAAGGTGCGGCTATCGGCCAATGGCGACGTCGCCGTCCAGTTCGAGGAAGAAGAGGGGGATTGATCCGGCGGAGGCCGGAGCGTTGCCGGGCCAGCCGTCCCCCTAAACCGTTCGGGCTGAGCCATGGATGGGCGCTCCTCAGACCTTCACCGGGGCGGCGGCAACACCCTCGCTTCCGAACACGGCGCGATAGGCGGCGACCTCTTCGGCGAGCCCGGTCGCCTTCGCTTCGTTGTCGCTGAGCTTCACCGCCGGGTCGCCGTTCACCGCCGCCGCCTTGCAGACCAGCGAGAGCGGCTTCATCCGACCGGCCCCTTGCGGGTCGCAGCCGATGAAGTCGTTGGTGAAATTGGTCCCCCAGCCGAAGCCGGCCTGAACCCGGCCCGCGAAGTGGCGGTGGATCGCGGGAATGTCGGCGCCGTTCGGCTCCGCTCCGGGCAAGGCCACGTCTAGGCCGTCGGCGAAGATGATCAGCTTCTTCGCCGCCACCGTTTCGGCCGTCACTCCCAGCCGGTCCCAGAAGGCGATCAGCTCCTCTCCCGCAGCGACCGGTTCCTTCGAATCGGGCCGGGCCCCGGTCCAGTAGCTCACCCATTGCGGCGCTCCCTTCAGGAACTGGGCGGTGCCGTAGGTGTCGGGAAGGAAGACGAGGAGGTTGCCGCTATACTGGTTCTGCCATTGCTGCAGCACCTTGTATTGCGACTGGCGAAGGGCCTCGTCGTCTCCGGGCAAACGCCGGCGGGCGAGGGCGGCGAACACCATCGGAAGCTCGTGCGCGTTGGTGCCCTTGGCCTCGAGGCCGTGCTTCATCGCCAGGAAGACGTTGGAGGTGCCCGTGAAGCGCTCGCCGAGAAGCTCGCGGGCGGTGAGGATGCAATGCTCCTGCCACAGGAAGCCGTGGCGGCGGCGGGTGCCGAAGTCGGAGAGGTTGAGGCCCTCCAGTTCCTTCAGCCGCTCGAGCTTGGCGTAGAGCTTCACCTTCGCCCGGGCGTAGAGGATGTCGAGCCGGCCCCTCGACATGGACTTGAGCAGAGCGCGCGAGCGAAGCTCGTTGACGATGGCGAGGGCGTATATCTCCCAGAGCGTCGTCTCCCACCAATGGCCGTCGAAGACGAGTTCGATCTGGCCGTCCTCAGTCCTCGACAGCTCGTAATCGGGAAGGTGGAAGGCGCGCAGGGTGTCGAGATAGCCCGGCTTGAAGATCCCGGTCTGGCCGTAGAAGCTCTGGCCGCGCAGATAGACGATTTCGGTCCGCGTGAAGCGCAGCGTCCGCGCATGGTCGAGCTGCTCGCGCACCGCTTCGAGCTCGATCTCGTCCGCCAGCCTGACCGACTTCGTCCGGTTGGCCAGCCGCCAGGTCACCCGTTCGTTGGGATAATGCTCCCAGATGAACTGCTGCATCAGCAGCTTGTAGAAATCGGTGTCGAGAAGCGAGCGGACGATCGGATCGAACGGGAAGCTGTGGTTCCAGGCGCGGGTGGCGAAGTCCATGACCGGCCCTATTCGTCATCCCGGCGAAAGCCGGGACCTCGGGGAGACCCCCCGAGACTTCTCGTCCTGAGGTCCCGGCTTTCGAGCTCCCAAAAAAGTAATACCTTTTTGGGGTCCCTCCCGGGATGACGGATAATCACCAGACCCCGACCGCCTCGCGAACGGCCTTCATCGTCGCCTCCGCGCGCTCCGCGGCGGCCTCGCCCGAGCGGTGGAGGAAGGCGATCAGGCCGGCCTCGTCGCCGCGAATGTCGGCGAAGCGGGCCTGAATCGGCTCGAGGCCGGCGATAACCGCTTCCGCCACGCCCGTCTTGAGATTGCCGTAGCCCTGGCCGTCGAAGCGCTTGCACGCGTCATCCCAGCTTCCGCCGGCGAAGGCGTGGTAGATCGTGACGAGGTTCCTGACGCCGGGAGACAGATCGGCGGCGTCGACCGTCGATCGGGAATCGGTCTTGGCCGACTTGAGCTTCTTGAGGATGGACGCAGGCGGGTCGAGCAGGCCGATGGCGTGGCCGGGCTTGTCCGAGCTCTTCGACATCTTCGTCTCGGGATCGTCGAGGCCCATGATCCGGGCCCCCACCTTCTGGACCATGATCTCGGGCCGGGTGAACCGGTAGCCGAACAGATGCGTGAAGCGCTGGGCGATATCCTGGGTGATCTCGATATGCTGGCGCTGGTCCTCGCCGACCGGAACCAGGTCGGTATGGTAGAGGAGGATGTCGGCCGCCTGGAGGATCGGATAGGAATAGAGGCCGACCCCGACGCTGTCCGTCCCTTCCGACTTGGACTTGAACTGGGTCATCCGGTTCATCCAGCCCATCGGCGTGACGCAGTTGAGGATCCAGGCGAGCTCGGAATGCTGGCGGACGTGGCTCTGGAGGAAGACCAGGGACTTTTCGGGATCGATCCCGCAGGCGAGATAGAGTGCGGCGACGTCGAGCGAATTGGATCTCAGGCGGTCCGCCTGGATCGCTTCGGGCACGGTCAAGGCGTGCAGGTCGACGATGCAGAAGATGTTGTCATGCTTGTCCTGCTCCCGGACCCACAGGGAGACGGCGCCGATATAATTGCCCAGATGCAGCCCGCCGGTCGGCTGGATTCCGGAAAAGACGGTCTTCTTCGCTTTCGTCCCGGACAAATCCAAAGCTCCTCATGCCGAAGCCGCGCCGTAACCGGGCGGGTAGGGCGAGCGCAAGCAAGAGGGACGATTGACGGGGCCGCGGGCGGGATTAGCGTGCGCCGTCATGACCAATCCGCGCCTGTTCGATTATTTCCGCTCGTCGGCGAGCTACCGCGTCCGAATCGCCCTCAACCTCAAGGGCGTCGGCTATGAAAGCGTGCCGCTCAACCTGGTCGAAGGCCGTCAGAAGGAGGCCGATTATCGGGCGGTCAATCCGCAGGGCCTCGTTCCCGCGCTCGAGATTGACGGCCGGCTGCTGACCCAGAGTCTTGCCATCATCGACTATCTCGACTCCACCCGGCCCGAGCCGCGCCTGGTCCCGGCCGATCCCGCCGACGCCGCCCACGTCCGGGCGCTGGCGCTCGCAGTCGCCTGCGACGTCCATCCGCTCAACAATCTTCGGGTGCTCAAATATCTGTCGGGTCCGCTCGGCCAGCCGCAGGAGGCGCGCGACTCCTGGTACCGCCATTGGGTGGCCGAGGGCTTCGCCGCACTGGAGGCGATGGCGGCGCCTCGGGCGGGCCGGTTCCTCTTCGGCGCCTCCCCGACCCTCGCCGACATCTGCCTCGTCCCGCAAATGTTCAACGCCCGGCGCTTCGAAGTGCCGCTGGACGATTATCCGACGCTGGTTCGGGCGGATTGGGAGGCCGGCAGGCTCGACGCCTTCGCGGCTGCGCATCCGGACCGGGTGGCAACTTAGCGGAGATCTCGTCATCCCGGCGCAAACCGGGATCCCGGGAGACCCGCCGTGACTTCTCGTCCCGAGGTCCCGGCTTTCGCCGGGATGACGGGTGGGGCGAGTGGGTCCGTCCGAGCCGATCCCTAGAAAGGCAGCGGCTCCAGCAGGTCCACCGTCTCGGACTGCCCGGCCGCCGCGGGGGCCGACACCTTGAACCGGTAGCCTTCGGCCTGCTTCGCGGCAAACAACGCCGCGAGGTCGTCTTTGTCAGGGTTCCAGGCGCGGCGGCCGTCCTTCTTCTCCCATATCTCCTTCCGGCGCGCGTCGATCTGGGCGAGCGGGTAGGTGAGGTGGATGACGTACTCGGCCGCCTTGCCGCGCCGCTCGATGAGCATCTCCAGGGTCGGCCGGTCCGGATTGCCGAAGGTGCCGTCTGCGGAGGCGACATAATGTTCGGCGGTGACGGTCGTGAAGAAGGCGGGGTCGACGTTCCGGTCCGAGCCGTGATGCGGCATCTTCAATATGTCGACGTGGAGCGTGCCGCCGTCCGCGAGAAGGCCCTCCGCCTTCAGTCCTTCGATCAGATAATCGCCGCGGGCGTCCCCGGTCAGGAGAATCGTCTTGTCCCTGTAGCGGGCGATCGCGGCGATGCTCGAGAGGTTGGGCACCGAGCCGTCGGTATAGGCCGCGAGCGCGTCTTCCGGCGCGAGATCGCGGGCGAACTTGAGCTGCAGCCTCTCCAGCTGCCTGGGAAGCGGCGCGGCGACGTGGAGGGTGAGCTCCGGACCGAGCTTGAAGGGAACGCTCGGCCCTGCTCCGGGACGGACCAGATCGCCGGCGAAACCCCGGTTGATCGGGACTCCAAGCGCCTTCAGGTCCTTGCGCAGGTTGCTGGCGTTGGCCACGCTTGCAAGCACCTTGAGACCGGCGAGCGCCTCGTCCTTGTTGGGGTTCTTTATCTCCTGCCGGTCGAGATCGACGTCGCGGAGGGTCGCGGCCCCGGTCGAGGCGGTCACGGAGGCGGTGACGGCGCCGAGATTCCTGGCGTTGGAGATCCGCTCGAAGCTGTTGAACCAGGCCTGCTTCACCGGATAGGGCCATTTTTCGCCCGCGGTCCTCGCGGAGCGCCAGGCGCTCGTGAAATCGCCGATCCCAAGGACATGGTCGTCGTCGATATGGCTGACCATCAGCAGGTCGATCTGGAAGCCGTCGCCGCGCGGCTTCCGCAGCTCAGCGAGCCTTTTCTCGAGGAAAGGCTTCCAGACCTGGTCGGGGCCGCCGTCGATCAGCGCGAGGCCGGGCTCATCCTCGCTTCCGTAATGGAGCAGGAGGCAATCGCCATAGCGTGCCGGGACGGCCTCGAGCGTGAAGAATTCGGCGGCCATGTATCTTCCTTCAATAGGATTGCAGGGCGCGTAGCGTGTCGAGCAGCCCGTGGCCCTGGAACGCCCGCTCGCGGCCGAGATCGGTCGCGCTGTCGCACAACAATCGCTTTATCCGCCGGGGATCGCGGTTGAGTTCGGGATAGCGCGCCATCAGCATCGCGGCCGCGGCGCTGACGTGAGGCGCCGCCTGGCTGGTCCCGTCGAGCGATCCCGTCTCCCCATTGGGCAAAGTGCTGTGGATCTTCTCCCCAGGCGCCACGAGATCGGGTTTCATCCTGCCGTCCCCGGTCGGGCCGCGGCTGGAGAAATAGGAGATGCCGTAGGTGTGGGGATCGCGCCGGTGGGTCGCTCCGACGGTGATGACTCCGTCCGCATTGCCGGGATCGGTGATGCTGAGGGTGGCATAGCCCGCGAAAGTCCCCTTCTCGGTCAGATATTTGTGATAGCCGTAATTGCCGGCCGCGGCGACCACGGTGACTCCGGCGCCCACCAGCCGCTCGCATTCGTCGCACACCGGAGTGCGCCCGCAGGCGAAGCTCTCCACCACATGGGGGATGGAGAGGCTGAGATTGGCGCCGTGGACGACGATATACTGGTTGTGGCTGTTCAGGTAGCGGACCAGCTGAAGGGCTGCGATGACCGCGAACTCGGTGTTCTCGATCGTGTCCGAGATGATCCTGAAGTCCATGATGTTGATGTCCGGGCACAGGCCCTGGACGACGATTTTGTCCGGATCGTCCTTTTCGCGCATGTCGGCGCCGATGATGCCCGCGACATGGGTGCCGTGGCCGTCGGTCGGGGCCTCGGGCCTCTTCCAGGTGAGGAGCGGCTCGATCGACGACCAGTCGAGCATCTCGGTCTCATAGGATTGGTGGATGTTTTCGAGCAATCGCCTGGCCTCCTCCGGAGGCAGCTTGCTTCGCTCGCGCGCGGTCTTGAAGGCCCCGCTTTCCTCGCCGGTAGAGCGGGGGTCGAAGGCGGGGTCGAGCAGCTCGCGGAGAATAGAGAAGTCGTACGTCTTGACGATCCGGCTGGGAGATCCGGGATCCTTGGGGTCGCAACGGAAGCCCGGATGATCCCGGTCGACTCCGGAATCGATCACCGCCCAAGTGATCTTCGCGCACTTGACGTCGAACAGCCGGAAGGCGGCGTCCGCCTTGACCGTCGCCCTCGAATATTCGTCCGCGAGGCGGATCGGGCGGTTGCTTGCGATCCTCCAGATCAGTGGCGCTTCGTCCTCGGTGGCGCGGGCCATGCCGGGCAGCCGTTTCAGCAGCTCGCCGGTTCGAGCGACGATCTTGTCGCGATAGTCGTACAGCTCGCGCACCTGCGTGATCCGCTCGAGCCCGGAATCTTCCGCGACGAGGATGATCGCAGTCAGGGTCAGGATCCGGGCGATGTCGAGCAGCTGGCCGAGGAGCGGCGGTTCGTCCCTGTCCGCGGACGCGAACCCCGCGACCAGCTTGTAGTCCTCGCGCGCCTCCGCGCTCAGCGCCGACACGAAGACCTGTCGGAATGCGGTGTCGGCGAACTCGGGGGTCGCCTTGTCCTCGAACACGCCCCACGCCTTCCCGGCCCACTGGGTGCGGGGCAGCAGATAGTGGATGAGCTGCCCGAACGTCAGCTTCGCGGCGAGGAAGCTTTGGAGCGGAGCGAAGCGTGCCTGCCCGCGAAGGGCTTGCTTGTCGTCGTCGCCGTCGGGCGCGAGCAGGTCGCGCAGCAAGGCGACGGCGGAGGTCGATTCGAGCGGGGTGATCAAAAGGTCCTGCGGAGCCCCGGGCTCGGCCGCGTAACGCTGCCAGACTTCCACCAGTATCGGCGTCTCCTGAGTGTAACGCTGGCGGTCGCCGCACCCGTAAAGAATCCGGTTGACCACGTCCGAGCTGATGACCGCCTTGCCGTCCATTCCCCCGTCTCCCCCTTCGTCTCGATCCTCATTAGCACGAAGACGGCGCGGTCGACTCGTGACTTTGCGCACAAGGGATGGATTTGCCGGACCGCCGGGGCATGGCGGCGATGGGCGCGCGCCGCTATACGGCACAGGCTTAGCCGGGAGACGAAGATGGGACGGATAGACGCGATTGGCCGGGACATGGACGTGGTGCCCCTCGACAAGCTCGATATCCCGCCGATGAAGGACCGGGTGTCGGCCGAGGAATGGAAGATCCGGGTCGACCTCGCCGCGGCCTATCGGCTGGTCGCGCATTACGGCTGGGACGACCTCATCTTCACCCACCTGTCGGCCCGGGTGCCGGGGGCGGAGCATCATTTCCTGCTCAACCCTTATCAGCTGATGTTCGAGGAGGTGACGGCGTCGAGCCTGGTCAAGGTCGGGATGGACGGCAATCCGGTCGGCGACACTCCGTTCATGACCAACGCGGCGGGCTTCACCATCCATTCCGCGATCCACATGGCGCGCGAGGACGCGAAGGCGGTGATCCACCTTCACACGCCCCACGGCCAGGCCGTCTCGGCCCATAATGAGGGGCTTCTCCCACTCACCCAGACGGCGATGCTGATCCGCGACGAGGTGGCCTATCACGACTATGAAGGGGTCGCCGTCGACCTCGACGAGCGCGACCGGATCGTCGCCGATCTCGGGTCGAAGGGCGCGATGCTGCTTCGCAACCACGGCACCCTCGCCGTCGGCGAGACGATCGGCGAGGCCTTCGTCAAAATCTATTTCCTGGAGCGCGCCTGCGAGGCTCAGATCCTCGCTTTGTCCGCCGGCGAGGGCAATCTCAACAACCCGCCCCAAGGCTCGCCCGAAGTCACCGCCCAGCAGGGCAAGATGGGGCTGAAGATGGCCGCCCGTGCGCTGGCCTGGCCCGCGCTTCTGCGCAAGGCTTATCGGATGGATCCGGGGTTCGCGACTTAACATCCTCCCCATGCAAAGCATGGGGAGCAACCGTCTTAGGCATGGGCCCAAGGTAGTTTTGTGTTGAGGATGGCGTTGAGGGTTACGATCATCTTTCGCATGAGTGCGACGAGGGCGACTTTTGGTGGTTTGCCGGCGGCG
>DASVSX010000021.1:0-31941 GCA_036387875.1 Allosphingosinicella sp.
ATGAAGATGCGCCCGGAGCACCAAGCTCCCCAGCGGTCTGCAACTCCAAGGGGGTCGCGGGCTTCCGGGCGCCGCAGGCGGCCCCGCGGGGCCGCCTGCGACCCACCTTCTGCCACAAATCGAAGATACAAGGGGGACCACCCGCAGGGTGGTGGAGGGGCAATCGGCGCCGAGGGAAGAGAATCTCGCGCTAAGCCGCTGCTTCCGGGCAGGTACCCCTCCACCATGCTTCGCATGGTCCTCTCTATGCTGGCGCATGGCGAGGCAAGTGGCGGCATCGCAACGATTATTTCTTAGACCTGATGGAACGGGCGCGGCGGCCCGCGGGTTCGCAAGGGACATTTCTCGGAGTCCCCCACCATGTTCATGCACAACAAGAAGCTGCAATATACCGTTCGGGTATCGGAGCCCAACCCGACCCTGGGCACCTTCATGCTCGAGCAGTTCGGAGGCCCGGACGGCGAGCTCGCAGCCGCCATGCGCTACTTCACCCAGGGCCTCGCCGAGGAGGATCCGGGCCGCAAGGACATGCTGCTCGACATCGCCACCGAGGAGCTCAGCCACCTCGAGATCATCGGCTCGATCGTCGCGATGCTCAACAAGGGCGCCAAGGGCAAGATGTCCGAAGGCACGATGAGCGAGGCCGAGCTCTACATGGATCTCGCCAAGTCGGGCGCGAGCACGCCTACCCAGCAGATCGTCTTCGGGGGCGGTCCCTCGCTCACCAACTCCGCCGGGGTGCCGTTCAGCGGCGCCTATGTCGATTCGCGCGGCGAGCCGACCGTCGACCTCCGCTCGAACATCGCCGCCGAGGCCCGGGCCAAGATCGTCTACGAACGTCTGATCAACCTCACCGACGATCCCGGGATCAAGGACGCCCTCACCTTCCTGATGACCCGCGAAGTCGCCCACCAGAAGTCGTTCGAGAAGGCGCTCTATGCCATCGAGGGCAATTTCCCCTCCGGCAAGCTGCCCGGCCACCCCGATTATTCGAGCCTCTACGTCAACGCGTCCCAGGGCGAAGGCGACATCGAGGGTCCGTGGAACAGCGGGCCCGAATGGGACCGGCTCGACGACGTGACCAGCGCCATTCCGCTCGGCGGCGGCGACGGCCTCGCCACGGTCGAGGGCCTGAACAGCCGCGAGAAGAAGGACCTCAAGGCCACGGCGGTAAGGACGGTCTCCGATCCAACCCGCAACCCGACCACCGGGACCGACCTCGGCGCCGGACCGGGCGCGGGGCGAACCAAGGACCTCGACGCCGACGTGGAGTGAGACGTAAGGGAGCGCAGCCGGCGGCGGCTGCGTTCCCGCAGAATCGACCGACCGGAACCGTCGTAGGGGTTCACCGATAAGCTCGATCGTCCTCACCGGATTCCTCGGCAGCCTCGCTGCGGGCCTCGCTACCGTCCTCGGGGCGCTCCCGCTGTTCGCGACGGGCAGGCCGAGCGCTCGAGTCGAGCGGGGCTTCCTGGGTTTCGCCGCAGGGGTGATGCTCGCCGCTTCCTTCTTCTCGCTCATCATTCCGGGTATCGAACAGGCGCGGTCGACCGGGCTCGGCCGATCCGCCGCCGCAGCGACGGTCATCGCGGCGATGCTGATCGGCGGGGCTTTCGTCGGCCTGATCAATCGGCTGGTCCCCGCTCTCGACGGGATCGGGCTCTCGCCCAAGGACGGGGTCAGCCAGGCGGCGCATCGCCGGATCTGGCTGTTCGTCGCCGCGATCACCCTCCACAATTTCCCGGAAGGCCTCGCCGTCGGAGTCAGCTTCGGGACGGGCGATTTCAAGGCGGGCTATGCCACCGCTCTGGGAATCGGCCTCCAGAACATCCCGGAAGGGCTCACCGTGGCCGCCGCTCTCATGACCATCGGCTACGGGCGCGGCCGGGCCATCCTCGCGGCCCTCGCCTCCGGGCTGGTCGAGCCGGTCGGCGGCTTCATCGGAGTCGCGACCGTCGCCGCCGTCGCGAGCCTTCTGCCCTGGGCGCTCGGCTTCGCCGCGGGAGCGATGATCTTCGTCGTCTCGTCCGAAATCATCCCTCATACCCACCGCGAGGGCGGGGGCGCGGGAATTGCCACCGCCGCTTTGATGATCGGCCTCGCCGCGATGATGTTCCTCGACATCAGCCTGGGGTGAGCGATTGGAGCGTTGCAGGCTCAGGTTGAATCGCTTCACCCGCTCGCCCTGAGCCTGCCGAAGGGCCTGCCTTCCAGGTCGGGATTTGAAAAAGCAGGGCTTCGACAAGCTCAGCCCGAACGGACACGGGACTGCCGACTGTCCGCTCCAGGGACGGGCGCAGTCATTTCAGGCCCCCAAATAGGGCCTTGAAGTTGACCCAGCGTCAAGCGCTACGACCGCCGCATGGAGAAAGCACTCGACATCGCCGAAGTCGTCCGCCGCACCGGGCTGAGCGCCCGGGCGCTTCGTTTCTATGAGGCACGAGGCCTGCTCAAGCCGCTTCGAACCGCCTCGGGGCGCCGAATCTACGGTCGGGCGGAGCTCGAGGAAGTGAACCGGATCCTGGCGCTCAAGAAGGCTGGGCTGACTCTTGCCCAGATCCAGCGGCTGGGAGGCGCCCGACCGCTCGACCTGGCGGCGCTCGTGACCGCCCAGCTCGAGGCTGTCAAAGCGCGCTCGACCGAGCTTGCCGAGGCCAAGGCGCTGCTCACCTTCGTCCAGTCCCGAATCGAGCGCGGCGAGCCCCTCGATTCCGAGACCTTCTGCTCGCTGATCAGGAATGGAGACACGATCATGGAAGCCGAGAATTGGAAACGGGCGCTCGAGCGCCACTACTCTCCCGAAGAGCTCGCCCACTGGTCCGCGAACCCGCCGCCGGCGGATTTCGACCAGGCGGCCTATTCCCGAACCTGGGAGGAACTGGGTGCGCGGATCGAGGCGGCGCTGCCCCTCGACCCGGCCGGAGAGCGCGCGCAGGCCTTTCTGAGCGAATGGAACGCTTTGCTCGAACCGTTCCGCGCCGTCGCGTCCCCGGAGATGATGGACGGCGCGAAGGGCTTCTGGCAAAGCGACGCGGCCTTCGAGGGAGGGGCCAGGCCTCCCTTTTCGAAGGAAGTGATGCGATTCATCATGGCGGCCTCGGCGCCCGTGCCGGGAGGCTGAGCCTTTCGCGGAACGCAATCGCTCCCTTTGCGGTTCAAACCCGCGGTGAAGCGCCAAGGGAGCGAGAGCGACATGAAGGGTTATTGCGACGACATCGAGACGGCGACCGTCGGGAACGAGGATTTCCGGCGGGTCCTCTACACCGGCAAGAACCTGCAGCTGGTGCTGATGACGCTGCCGCCGGGCTGCGACATCGGCGAGGAGGTCCACGAGGACCGGGACCAGTTCTTCCGGATCGAGGAAGGGCGCGGAATTGTCTATATCGACGGGACGCCGAACAAGGTGGAGGACGATTTCGCGGTGATCGTTCCCGCCGGGGCCCGTCACAACGTCGTCAACGACGGCGAGGCGCCGCTCCGGCTCTACACGATCTACGGCCCGCCCGAGCATAAGGACAAGGTTGTCCACAGGACGAAGGAGGACGCCGAGCGCGACCACGACAACGACCATTGGGACGGCGAGACCAGCGAATGAAAGCGGGGACAGATTTGCCTCCCCAAGCATAGCTTGGGGAGGGGGACCAGGAGGAGCCGGTGGAGGGGCAGCTGACGAGGCTCCTGCCAATTACCCCTCCACCACCCTTCGGGCGGTCCCCCTCCCCATCTTCCGATGGGGAGGCAGATCAGGCCGCCGCCCTTCCGCCTCCGATGACGCTGAGCTTCGGCGCCGCGAGCGCCGCCGCGGCGTCGGCGTGCAGCGGGGGCGACAAGAGGTAGCCCTGCCCTTCCCTGCAGCCCATCTCGCGCAGCAGGCGCAGCTGGTCGTCGGTCTCGATATGCTCGGCCACGGACGGCAGGCCGAGCGCCGCGCAAAGGTCGAGCACGCCCTTGAGGAGGCGCCGGCTGCGCAGGGATTCGGCGACCGTGGAGATGAGGGTGCCATCGAGCTTCACCCCGTCGAACTGCATCTCGCGAAGATAGGAGATGGAAGCGTGGCCGGCCCCGAAATCGTCGAGCACGATCCGGGCGCCGGCGGCGCGAAGAATCTTCAAATTCTCCCGCGCGACTTCGAAGTCGGCGAGCAGAGCGGTCTCCGTCACCTCGACCTGGAGCCGCCCGGGTTCGAGCCCGGCGCGCTCGATCACGGCGAGGAGGCGCTCGGCGGAGCCGGCGGTGCAGAGCTGGACCGCGCTGACGTTGAACGACAGCCGGACCGCCGTCGCCCAGCGCGACGCCTCCGCGGCGGCCTGGCCGAGCAGCTTGTCGCTGATCCGCTCGATGACGTTGATTTGCTCGGCGATCGGGATGAACTGGTCGGGCGGGATCCGGCCGAGCCTGTCGTCGTCCCAGCGCGCAAGCGCCTCGAGGGCCTTCAGCTCGCCCGTGGCGAGGTCGGTGATCGGCTGGAAGACGAGGCCGATTCGGTCCAATGTCTCGGGCAGCCGGAGCGCCTTTTCGACGAGAATCCGGCGGCGGTGGATCTCGTGCATTTCCGGTGTGAAGACGGCCACTCCGGAGCGACCGCTTTCCTTGGCGCGGTAGAGGGCGGTGTCGGCCCGGATCAGCGCCTCCGCGACTTCGCAGTCGCCGGGCAGGAGCAGGGTCACCCCGCAGCTGCCCGAGACCCGGAACTCGCGGCCGTCGACCAGGAAGGGCTCCTGGAGCGCGGCGCAGATGGCGATCCCGGCGCTGTTCGCCCCGGCCATCGAGCCGACCCCGGGAAGAAGCAAGGCAAACTCGTCGCCCCCGGTTCGGGCGATCAGGGCTCCGTCTCCGGCGGCCCTGGCGAGCCGGCTTCCGATTCCTTCCAGAACCCGGTCACCGGCGGCGTGGCCGAAGGTGTCGTTGATCGGCTTGAAGCCGTCGAGATCGACCATCGCCAGAGCGAATCCCTTGCGCGAACGGGTGAGCGTCGCGGCTCGGCGGCCCAGCGCTCGAAGGAAGGCGCGGCGATTGGCGAGGCCGGTCAGCGGATCGGTGTCGGCGATCAGCCGGGCCTTGGCCTTCTCCGCCTTCGCAAGTCGCTCCGCACGCTGAGCGCGCTCGCGCTCGAGAGTGACGGCGGTGCGCGATTCGACGAGCTCGCGAAAGCCTTCGTCGTGGAGGCCGAGTTGCCAAAGGAGGGCTAGAATGATCGAGAAGAGCCCCATCCCCATGGCGACGTGGGCCGGATCGGACGCGAAGACCAGTCGACCCGACAGAGGCAGGCCGAGCAGCAGGAGGGGCGTGCGCGCCGCCGCCGGGTATCGGCTGACCCCGTAAGCGCAGCCGATCGCCGCCAGGCTGGCGAAGAGGATGATGAAGTCGTGGTCGGTGGCCTCGCGGGTCGCCATCAGGGTGAACGACCAGGTGCAGAAGGCGAGGCTGAAGGCGACTGAAAAGGCCAGCATCTTGCGAAGCTCGTTCAGGATCCGCTCCGGCGAAAGGGTGCGGTTGCGGACCTTGAGCCAGTGAGCGACTCTCATCGCGATGAGAGCCCCTACAAGAAGTGGGAAGTCGAGAAGGGAGTCGAATCGTCCCCCCGCCGCGAAGTAGAGGCCGACCATGTTGGCGAAGATGACGACGTAGAGCAGCGGCACCTGACGCTGAAGCGCACGGAAGCGCTCTTCGAGGAGGACCCGTCCCCCGACGGTCTCCACCTCTCCGGCATCGATCAGCCGGATGAATCCTCTTATGCCCCGCCCCATTCGACCGGATTTAGGCCGAAACGATTAACAGGTGGTTTTGAGCAGCACGTCATCCCGGCGGAAGCCGGGCCCTGGGGTCGAAAAGGCTCGGCGGGTCTCCCCGAGGTCCCGGCCTTCGCCGGGATGACGTGCTTTTCAACGCGAAAGCGGAAGCTCGCGCTGGTCGGGGTCGAAGCGGTTCCAGCCGCCGGGGCCGAGCCGCTCGAGCGGGCGGAAGCGGGCCTTGTAGGCCATTCTCGGCGAGCTTTCGACCCAATAGCCCAGATAGACATAGGGAAGCCCCGCCTTCCCCGCCCGAACGATATGATCGAGAATGATGTAGGTGCCGAGGCCGGGCCGGGCCGGATCGTCCGGCTCGAAGAAGCTGTAGATCATCGACAGCCCGTCCGCCTGCTGGTCGGTGAGGCAGGCGCCGACCAATTTGCCGGGCCGGCCGCCGACCGACGGCTCGCGATATTCGATGACGTAGGTCTTGACCGGCGACTGCTCGATCATGTCGGAGAAGTCGCTCTCGTCCATCCCGACCATTCCGCCGTCGGGATGGCGCTGCTTCAGATAGCGGCGGAGCAGGGCATATTGCTCCTCGGTCGCCCAGGGCTTGCAGGCGCTGACTTCGAGCTCGGAGTGGCGCTTCAGCATCCGGCGCTGGCTCGCGCTCGGCTGGAACTCGGACGCGACGACCCGGACGGAGACGCAGGCCGAGCAATCGAGGCAGGAGGGCCGGTAGGCGACCGCCTGGCTCCGCCGGAAGCCGATCCGGCCGAGGGCGTCGTTCAAGTCCGCCGAATGCTGCCCGGCAAGCTCCGTGAACACCTTGCGCTCGGTCTTGCCGGCCAGATACGGGCAGGGCGCCGGGCTGGTGACGAAGAAGCGGGGAAAGCGGAAGGGTGCGCTCAACGGGGCTCCGGTGGGTTAAAGGCTTGGTTGAGACTATGGGTCTTTGAGGTCCGGTTGGAAAGGGCCTGGCGCCTCGAAAACATTGTTAACCATCTTGCGTTCCGGCGCGGGACGGCGGCTCAGCGAATCTCAACGGGATGGACGTAGAAGCCCGCTTCTCCGAGGGCCCGCACAAGGGCTTCGAGATGCTCGGAGTCGCGCGCCTCGCATTCGACGTCGATGAAGGCGTCCTTGGCCGGAAGGGTGGTGAAGACCCGCTGGTGGTAGATCTCGATGATATTGGCGCCGTGAGCGTCGAACAATTTCATCACCGCGAGCAAGGCGCCGGGCCGGTCCTGGAGCTGGATCCGAAGCCGGGCCATCCGGCCCGAGCGGGCGAGGTCCCTCAAGAGGACCGTGGCGAGAAGCCGGGTGTCGATATTGCCGCCGGTGAGGACGAGGCCGACGTTGCGGCCCTGGAAGCGGTCCGGGTGGGCGAGAAGGGCGGCGAGCCCGGCCGCCCCGGCTCCCTCGGCCACGGTCTTCTCTATCTGGAGGTAGAGGCTGACGGCGATCTCGATCTCGCGCTCGTGGACCAGCAGGATCTCATCGACGAAGCGCTCGATGATTGGCGGAGCGAGTCGCCCCGGCTTCTTGACCGCGATGCCCTCGGCGAGCGTGTCTCCGGCGGAGGGCATGTCCTTGCCGCTGATCCGGCAGTACATGCTCGGATAGAGCTCGGCCTGGACTCCGACGATCGTCAGATCGGGGCGAAGCGCCTTGGCCGCCGTGGCCATCCCGGAGATGAGGCCGCCGCCGCCGATCGGCACGACCAGAGTGTCGATCTCGGGGGCGTCGGCGAGAAGCTCGAGAGCGACCGTGCCCTGGCCGGCCATGATCTCGGCATCGTCGAACGGATGGACGAAGGTGAGGCTCTCCGCCTCGGCGATCCGAAGCGCTTCGCCATAGGCCTCGTCGTACATCTCGCCGTGGAGGACGATTCGGGCGCCGTGACCCTCGGTCTGCTTCACCTTGATGCTGGGCGTGGAGACCGGCATCACGATGGTGACCGGGACGCCCAGCCTCCGCCCGTGATAGGCCACCGCCTGAGCGTGGTTGCCGGCCGACGAGGCGATCACGCCTCGCGAGCGGACCGCCGGATCCATGAGGAGCAATTTGTTGAGGGCGCCGCGCTCCTTGTAGGCCGCGGTGAACTGAAGGTTCTCGAACTTCACCCAGACGTTGGCGCCGGTCGCTTCGGAAAGGGTCCGGCTGAGCAGGGTCGGGGTTCGGACGAGCGCGCCTTCGATTCGCGCCGCGGCGGCCTCGATGTCGGCGAGGGTGACTGGGAGGTCGGCCATGGCGGGGGCGTTAGAGCATCTGGCGCCCCCGCGAAACAACGCTTATCGCCGCCCGATGATCAGGAAGCTTCTGGCGGCGCTGGCCGCCCTGTGCATGACCTCGGCGGGGTCAGCCCCCGCCTTGGCCGACGTCCTCGTCGACAACGTCAAAGGCTATACGATCGGCGCCGACGGGCGGCTGATCCGGTTCGGGGCGATGCTGGTCGGTGACGACGGCAAGGTCGAGCGGCTCTACCAGCGCGGCGAGAAGGCGCAGCGGACGAAGTTCCGATTCGACGGCAAGGGACGCACGCTGCTTCCCGGGCTGATCGACGCTCACGGCCATTTCATGGCGCTCGGCCTCAACGCGCTCCAACTCGATCTGTCGGACACGAAGTCCCTTCAGGAGGCCCAGTCGAAGATCGCCGCCTACGCCGCCGCCAACCCGACCCCGCGCTGGATCATCGGCCGGGGCTGGAACCAGGAGACCTGGGGCCTCGGGCGCTTCCCGACCGCCGCCGAGCTCGACGCCGCGGTGAAGGACCGGCCGGTCTGGCTGGGCCGGGTCGACGGCCATGCCGGCTGGGCGAACAATGCGGCGATGAAGGAGGCCGGGATCACCGCCCGGACCGAATCCCCCGCGGGCGGCCGGATCGAAAAGGCCGGAGGCCAGCCCAGCGGGATCTTCGTCGACGCCGCCTCGGAGCTCATCGACAAGGTCGTTCCGCCGGCCCTCCCCCGAACCCGGGATCAGGCGCTGGAGCGCTCCCAGGAGATCATGCTTTCCAACGGCCTCACCGCGGTCGCCGACATGGGCACCAGCCCGGACGACTGGATGGTCATGCGCCGGGCAGGCGACGACGGCCGGCTCAAGGTCCGGATCATCGGCTACGGCTCGGGCGTCGCCAGCGCCCTCGCCATCGCCGGAACCAAGCCGACGCCCTGGCTCTACGGCGACCGGCTTCGGCTGGTAGGGGTCAAGCTCTATGCCGACGGAGCGCTCGGCTCGCGCGGCGCCTGGCTGAAGCAGCCCTATAGGGACATGCCCGGAACAAGGGGCCTGAGCTTCGTCACCGAGACCGAATTGCTCAACACGATGAGCCGGGCGGCGATGGACCGGTTCCAGATCGCGGTCCACGCCATCGGCGATGCCGCCAACGCACAGGTGCTGGCCGCGTTCGAGGAGATGGCCGTCACCTACAAGGGGGACCGGCGCTGGCGGATCGAGCATGCCCAGATCGTCGACCCGGCCGATCTCGCCCGCTTCGGCCGCAACGGGATCGTGGCTTCGATGCAGCCGGTCCACGAGACCAGCGACTGGCGGATGGCCGAGGCTCGGATGGGCCTGGACCGGCTCGGCGGCGCCTATGCCTGGCGGAGCATGATCGCCAACCGGTCCCCGCTCGCCTTCGGCTCCGATTTCCCGGTCGAATCGCCCAACCCCTTCCCAGGCCTCGCCGCCGCGATCAGCCGCGAGGATCCGAACGGCCAGCCGCCCGGCGGATGGCTCCCCGAGCAGCGGGTAACCCTCGAGCAGGCGCTCGCCGCCTTCACCCGGGGCGCCGCTTATGCCGGCTTCGCGGAGGACCGGATCGGCAGCCTCGAGAAAGGCCGCTGGGCCGATTTCATCCTCGTCGACCGCGACATCTTCGACGTGCCCACCCCCCGCCAACTGCGCGAGACCAAGGTTGTCGAGACCTGGATCGCTGGGAAGAAGGTCTGGCCGCAATAGGAACCCGTCACCCCAGCGAAAGCCGGGGTCTCGGGCAGACCGCCGAGACTTCCCTCCCCGAGGTCCCGGCTTTCGCCGGGATGACGGGAGGTCAGTTCAGACCCCTCACCCGTCCCACCGTCAAAATCTGCGGCAGCACCTCAGCCTCCCGGCCCGGCGCGTACCAGAGGTAGAGCGGCACGCCCGACCGCCCCTGCTTCTCCAGGAACCGGCCGATCGCCGCATCGCCCCGGGTCCAGTCGCCGACCAGCACGGCCGCCTTCTTGCCCGCGAAGGCGGAGGCGACTTCGTCCCGGTCGAGGACGGCGGCCTCGTTGACCTTGCAGGTCAGGCACCAGTCGGCGGTGAAATAGACGAAAACCGGCCGGCCTTCGCCGCGCAGCTGCGCCAGCCTCGCCTCGCTGAACGGCTCGGCTTGGAGCGCGCCGCCGGTGCGGGCCTCGGCGGGCCCGGAAGCGGTGGGAAGAAAAGCGAGCGCCGCGACCGCGGCCAGCAGGGCCGGAGCGAAGGCCAGCCAGCCCTGGCGGCGGCCGGCCCACCAGAGGATGAGCGCGAGCGCGGCGGCGGCGGCGAGTCCCAAAGCCAGCCCCGCCATCCCGGTCTGCCGCTCGAGGATCCAGGCGAGGCCGGCCCCGGTGAGAGCCATCGGAACCGCGAGGATATGGCGGAATCGGATCATCCACGGCCCGGGTCTGGGCAGCCCTCGCCGCAAGGCGGGGACGTAGCCGAGAAGGAGGAAGGGCAGCGCGAGTCCGAAGCCAAGTCCGGCGAACACCGCAAGCGCCGCCGGCGCCGGCAGGATCAGCGCCGCGCCCAGGGCGGCGCCCATGAAGGGGCCGGTGCAGGGCGTCGCAACGAAAGCGGCGAGCGCACCGGTGGCGAAGGCGCCGGTCCGGCCGCTACCAAGCCGGCCGCCGAGCGAAGGCAGCTCGAACAGGCCGGCGAGGTTCAAGGCGATGGCGGTGACGAGCAGCAGAAGGAACAGGATGACCCGCGGATCCTGGAGCTGGAACGCCCAGCCGACCGCCGCTCCGCCCGCCCGCACCGCCAGAAGCAGAGCGCCGAGCGCCAGGCAGGCGAGGACGGCGCCGGCGGCGTAGGCGAGCGCCTCACGCCGCGCCGCCTTTTCCTCGCTGCCTGCGCGCGCCAGGCTGAGCGCCTTGAGGCTGAGGATCGGAAACACGCAGGGCATGATGTTGAGAAGCAGTCCGCCCAGCACTGCGCCGGCGAGGGAGAGGAGGACGGCTCGATAGCCGCCCCGGTCCGCAACCGCCGCCGCTTCGACCGGAGCGCCGGCCGGCCCGACTTCGCCCGGCAGGGCGCGCAGCGAAAGCCCCTGACCGGCCGAGAGCCTCAGCACCCCTTCGAGGGCGGCGGCGCCGCCGTCCCCCGCCCGAGTCTCGACGATCAGCCAATCGCCCCGCCGCGACACCGTCTGCGGCGCGGAATAGACCAGCGCCTGCTCGGTAACGGGGAAGAAATAAGGATCGTCGAGTTCCACCGAGGCGGGCAGCGGGACTGCGATCCGCAAAAGGCCGTCGCGCCGCTCGAACCGGCCGGCCTCCGGCAGCGGCTTGGGCAGGGCCTGCCGGTAGCGGTCGAAACCCAAGGCAGCCGCCGCGGGGCCCTTTCCCACTTCGAAATCGGCGGCGAGCTCGGCCGATTCCGGGACGCAGATCCGGTCGGTGCAGACGAGATAGTCGACCTTGCCGCGTACCGGCAGCTTCGTCCCCGCCGCCAGGCCGGGTGGCAGCCGGAGGTCGACCAGCAGGGCATGCTCGCCTTCGAAGACATAGTTCATCAGCCCCTGGATCATCAGCCGCGCGGGCACCGGATAGCGGATCGGCCCGGCCGCCGCGCCCTTGGGGAGCTGCCAGGCGATCCGAGTGCCGACGCCCGCGTCGCCGGGATTCTGCCAATAGCCGTGCCAGCCCGGGCGCGGGGACATGACGAGGGCGAGGGTAACTTTCGACCCGGCGGCTGAAATGGAGGTCTCGGGGACGAGGCGGACCGACATCGCCTTCTGCCCCGGCGGCAGCTGGGCGTGCGCGGGAAAGGCGCAGAATATGAGGAGCAGGGCGAGGAGGAGGCGATTCACGAGGGGGGGTATAGCAATTCTCTGCCTCGCTGCGAGCGAAGCTCTTCGGGTGGCCCCCCTCCCCATCTTGCGATGGGGAGGATGAGGTGCTTCCCACACCGGTTTTCAGCCACTAGCCTGCCATATCATGGACTTAGCGTCGCGCCTTCGTGTTCCGCCTCGCGTGCCGGCGCTCGGCCCGGCTCTATGGCTCGCTTGCGCCTTGCTGCTGGCCGGAGCGGACGCGCCGCCTCGCGGGACGGAAACCTGGTACCGGATCGTCGCCGCCGACGGGACTGCGATCGGTCATGTCCGAAGCGAAGTCCGCCAGGGCGCGGGCGGACGGGAGACCGTCTCGGAGCAGCAGATCCTCGTCGACAGCGGTGAAGGCAGTACCCGAATCTCCGAGCGAAGGATCGTCAGGGAGGATTCGTCCGGCCGGCCGGCGTCGATCAGCGAATATTCCCAGATCGGGCGGAGCTGGTCTCGAGTGGAAGCGCGGATCGGGCCCGACAAGGCGGAGATCGTTCGCTCGACGGCCGCGGGCCGAACCGCCTCAACCGTCCCGCTCCCGCCGGGCGTCCGGTTCGACTCGGGATCGGGCCTGCTGCGCGGCTGGAACCGGGCGGCGGCGCCGCGCCTGGAGTTCGACAATCTCGCCGTCGCCGCGACGACGGTCGAGCATGTCGTGATCGAGCCCGACCCGGCGACGGCGAATGCCGACGGAAGCTTCTCCGTGATTCGCCGGCGCTTCGAAGGCCATGAGCTGCGCTCGGTCGGCCGGCTGACTCTGGCACCGGACGGCCGAGTCCGCTCGACCACGCAGCCGATGATGGGGACCAGCGTCACGATCGAGCTTTCCGATCGGGAGACCGCGCTGAAGCCCCATTCCCCCTATCGCCTCCTGCACAGCGCGATGGTGAAGTCGCCCTTCCGGATCTCGCCCGAGGCGATGCGCGGCCGGATCCGCTACCTCTTCGCCTACCGGGACGGGCTGGCTTTCCGTTTGCCCGAAACCGGCGAGCAGCGGGCCGTCGCTTCCGCCGGGGGAGTCGCGGTCGATATCTGCACGGATTGCGGCCCCGGCCTTGCAGCCGACAAGGCCGCCCTTGCCGAAGCGCTGAGGCCGACCGCGTGGCTGCAGAGCGACCATCCTCGCCTGAAGGCGATCGCCCGGCCCATCGCCCGGCTTTCGACCGGCGACGCGCGAAAGATGGCGCTGCTCGCGGAAAAGGCGCGGCCCTATCTGGAGACGATCGACTTTGCCGGCCATTTCTCGGCGCTTGAGACGCTGGACCGCAAGGCCGGCGATTGCACGGAGGCGGCGGTGCTGCTTGCCGCGCTCGGGCGAGCGGCAGGCATTCCGACCAGGGTGGCGAGCGGCCTGGTTTATTCGCGCGAGCGCTATCATGGAGTCGCCAACGGCTTCATGCCGCACAGCTGGACCCTGGCCTATGTCGACGGTCGGTGGCGGAGCTTCGACCTGGCGCTCGACACGTTCGACAGCACCCATATCGCGCTCACCGTCGGCGACGGCGACTCGCGCTCCATCCTCGCCGCCGGCCAGCTGGCCAGCCTGCTCGACTGGAAGGAAATGTCGGAAATCAGGTCGCGGCCGGCCCGGCCGCCGCAGTCGTGACCCGCGCCGGGGCGGCTTCGTCCTCGTAGACGATCGGGAGCTCCGGGACCGCGCTGTCGGTGTCGGTGTCGACCTCCACCATCTCCGCGTTCTTCGGGTCCTTGATCCCGCCGACCATGATCTCATAATCCTCGGGCATCGAATCCAGTTCGGCGGCGACCTCCATCGCCGGCGTCGCCACCTCCTGTCCCATTGCGGGCGCAGATATCGCCGCCGCCGCCAGCGCCGCCGCCGCGACCGCCGCCCGCATGGGAACGCGGTAGGAGACGCACACCTCTTCCTGGCAACCCGCGAGGAAGGCGAGCCGCTCGCCATCGTCCATCGCCGTCAGGTCGAAGACGCTGCGGTTGCAGGCGCGGCACATCTCGCCGTCCATCACGGCGGCAAGGTTGCTCTTGTAGGGGCAGGGGCTCTGGATTTTCGGGAAAATCGGCATTGCGCGTCTCCTCGGGGCGGAGAATATCGCATGGGACCGGGAGAGTCGAGTTCCCGTCATCGCGTCGCTTCGCTCCTCGCAATGACGGCGGTCAGTCCAGATTCGGCCTTAGCCAGCGTTCCGCTTCCTGAAGCGACACCCCCCGCCGCCCCGCATATTCCTCGAGCTGATCGCGGCCGATCCTCGCCACTCCGAAATACTGGCTGTCGCGATGGGCGAAATAGAAGCCGGAGACGGCCGAGGTCGGAAGCATCGCCATGCTCTCGGTGAGGGTGACTCCGGCGGGCTCGCCGCCGAGCATGTCGAACAGGACCGGCTTGAGGCTGTGATCCGGGCACGCCGGATAGCCGGGGGCGGGGCGGATTCCGGTATAGGTCTCGCGGATCAGCTGCTGGTTGGTGAGATGCTCGTCCGCATAACCCCAGACGCTGTTGCGGACATGGGCGTGGAGCACCTCCGCAAAGGCTTCGGCGAGGCGGTCGGCGAGCGCCTTCAGGAGGATGTCCGAATAATCGTCGTTCTGCGCCTTGAAGCGGGCGAGGTGCGGCTCGAGGCCGTGGATCCCGACCGCGAAGCCGCCAATCCAGTCTTCCTCGTCCGGCGAGATGAAATCGGCGAGGCACATATTGGCCCGCCCTTCCCGCTTCTTCACCTGCTGGCGAAGGAAGGGGATCCGGGTCTCCTCGTTGGAGGCGAGGACGAGGACGTCGTCACCCTCGCGGCGGCAGCGCCACAGTCCCACGGTGCCGCGCGGGGTGACCCAATGCTCGGCGACCATCCTGTCGAGCATTGCATTGGCGTCGCTGAACAGGGACGTGGCGCTCTCGCCGACGATCGGGTCTTCGAGGATGGCCGGGTAGTTTCCGGCCAGCTCCCAGGCCCGGAAGAACGGGGTCCAGTCGATCGACGCGCGCAGGTCGCGGAGCGGCCATTCGCCGAACTGGTGGACGCCGGGGCGCCGCGGCGGCGGCGGCTTGCCGGCCGGATCGTAGGGGAAGGCGTTCGCGCGGGCTTCGGCCAGCGGGGCGAGGTCGCTGTGGGTTCGGCCGGCGCGGGTCTGGCGGACCGTCTCATATTCCTCTGCCGTCTTCGCGATCAGAGGCTCGGCCTGGGTCTCGGAGACCAAAGACGAGGCCACGCCCACGGCGCGGCTGGCGTCGAGGACATGGAGCACCGGGCCTTCGTAGGCGGGATCGATCCGGATCGCGGTGTGGACCTTGCTGGTGGTGGCTCCGCCGATCAGCAGCGGGAGCGTCATCCCCGCTCGCTGCATCTCGTCGGCGACGGTAACCATCTCGTCCAGCGACGGGGTGATCAGGCCGGAGAGGCCGATCATGTCCGCCTTGTTCTCGTTGGCGGCCTTGAGGATGTCGGCCCAGGGCACCATCACTCCGAGGTCGATCACCTCGAAGCCGTTGCACTGGAGGACGACGCCGACGATGTTCTTGCCGATGTCGTGGACGTCGCCCTTGACGGTGGCCATGACGATCCGGCCCTTGCCCTGGGTGGCGCCGGTCTTCTCCTTCTCGGCCTCGATGAAGGGGATCAGGTGGGCGACGGCCTTCTTCATGACCCGGGCGGACTTCACCACCTGCGGCAGGAACATCTTGCCCGATCCGAACAGGTCGCCGACGACGTTCATCCCGTCCATCAGCGGCCCTTCGATGACGTGGATCGGCCGTTCGGCGGACTGCCGAGCTTCCTCGGTGTCGTCGACCACGTAAGCGTCGATGCCCTTGACGAGGGCGTGCTCGAGCCTCTTGCCGACATCCCAGCCGCGCCATTCCGCCTCCGCCTTCTCGCGCACCGGATCGGAGCCGAGGAACTTCTCCGCCAGAGTCACCAGCCGCTCGGTCGCATCGTCGCGGCGGTCCATGATGACGTCCTCGCAGGCTTCGCGAAGCTCGGGGTCGATCGTGTCGTAGACGTCGAGCTGGCCGGCGTTGACGATCGCCATGTCCAGCCCGGCGGGGATGGCGTGGTAGAGGAAGATCGAGTGCATGGCTCGGCGGACGGGCTCGTTGCCGCGGAACGAGAAGCTGAGGTTCGAGAGGCCGCCGGAGATGTGGACGTGCGGGCAGCGCGCCTTGATCTCGCGGCAGGCGGCGATGAAGTCGAGGGCGTAGCTGCGATGCTCCTCGATCCCGGTCGCGATGGCGAAGATGTTGGGGTCGAAGATGATGTCCTCGGGCGGGAAGCCCTCTGCGACGAGAAGCCTGTAGGCGCGCTCGCAGATCTCGACCTTGCGCTCCATCGTGTCGGCCTGGCCGACCTCGTCGAAGGCCATGACGACGACGGCGGCGCCGTAATCGCGGACCTTGCGGGCGTGGTTGAGGAACTCCTCCTCGCCTTCCTTCATGCTGATCGAGTTGACGATGGGCTTGCCGGAGACGCATTTCAGCCCCGCCTCGATCACCGTCCATTTCGAGCTGTCGATCATCACCGGAACCCGGGCGATGTCGGGCTCGGCCGCGATCAGCTTGAGGAAAGTGGTCATCGCATATTCGGAGTCGAGCAGGCCCTCGTCCATGTTGACGTCGATCACCTGGGCGCCGTTCTCGACCTGCTGGCGGGCGACCTCGACTGCGGCGGCATAGTCGCCGGCCATGACCAGCTTCTTGAAGCGGGCCGAGCCGGTGACGTTAGTGCGCTCGCCGATATTGACGAAGGCGCTGCCGGCAGGGCCCGAATCCGGTCGGGATGAAGATTCATCACCCCGGGCTGAGCTTGTCGAAGCCCCTCCCTGTACTTCGGGTGCAATGAAGGAAAGCCCTTCGACAGGCTCAGGGCGAACGGCGTTGGACATCTTCAGGCTGCCAATATCATCGGTTCGATGCCCGCCAACAGGGTCTGGCGCCTGGGTTCGGCGATCTTCCTCGGCGCAAACCCCTTCGCCGCCTCGGCGATCGCGGCGATATGCGCCGGAGTCGTTCCGCAGCACCCGCCGACGATGTTGACGATGCCCTGCTCGCACCATTGCCGGACCTGGGCGGCGGTCTCGGCGGGCCCCTCGTCATACTCGCCGAGATCGTTGGGAAGGCCGGCATTGGGATAGGCCATGATCAGCGTATCCGCGATCCCCGACAAGGCGGCGACATGGGCGCGCAGCTGCCTGGCGCCGAACGAGCAGTTGAGCCCGATCGACAGCGGCCGGGCGTGGCGGACGCTCGCCCAGAAAGCCTCGATCGAATGGCCGGAAAGGTTGCGGCCGGAAAGGTCGGTGATCGTCATCGAAAGCATGATCGGGAGGTCGCGGTCGACCCGCCGGGCGGCGTGGACGGCCGCCTTGGCGTTCAGGGTGTCGAAGACGGTCTCGATGAGCACGATCTCGGCGCCGCCCTCGACCAACCCCTCGATCTGCTCGACATAGACGTCCGAGAGCGTGTCGAAGTCGATCTCGCGATAGCCGGGATCGTTGACGTTGGGCGAAAGTGACAGGGTCTTGTTGGTGGGCCCGAGGGCACCGAGGACCCAGCGCTTGCGGCCGTCCTTCTGGGACTCGCGGTCGGCGACCTCGGCGATGATCCGGGCGGCGGCCACATTTATCTCGTGGACCAGGTTCTCGGCCCCGTAATCGGCCTGGCTGATCCGGTTGGCGTTGAAGCTGTTGGTGGCGAGAAGCTCGGCGCCGGCGTCGGCGAAGCTCTGGCAGATCTCGCCGACCAGCTCGGGCCGGGTGAGGTTCAAGAGGTCGTTATTGCCCTTCTGGTCGCGCGACAGGCCGAGAATGCCGGCATAATCGGCCTCGCGCAGCCGGCGGTTCTGCACCTGGGTGCCGTAGGCGCCGTCCTTGACCAGGATTCGCTCGGCGGCGGCGGCCCTAAGCTGCTGTGCGACGTTCATGTTCATCCTTCGGGCGAAGGCCGAGCAAATGGCAGATGGCGTAAGCCAGCTCGGCGCGGTTCAACGTGTAGAAGTGGAACTGACGAACCCCGCCGGAATAAAGCTGGCCGCAAAGCTCGGCCGCGACGGTGGCGGCGACGAGCTGGCGGGCGGCGGGAAGGTCGTCGAGGCCCTCGAAGAGCTTGTCCATCCACGGCGGGATGGCGGCGCCGCACATCGCCGCGAACTTGCGGGTCTGGGCGACGTTCGAGACGGGCAGGATTCCCGGCACCAGCTCGGCGCCGATCCCCGCCGCCGCGGCGTCGTCGCGGAACCGGAAGAAGCTTTCCGGCGAGAAGAAGAACTGGGTGATCGCCCGGTCGGCGCCGGCGTCGATCTTGCGCTTCAGATTGTCGAGGTCGGCGGCTCGAGTCGGCGAATCGGGGTGCATTTCCGGGTAGGCCGCCACCGAGATTTCGAATGGAGCGACCCGCTTCAGACCGGCCACCAGCTCGGCGGCGTTGGCATATCCGTCGGGGTGCGGGCAAAAACCCTTGCCGGGCTCGGGCGGGTCCCCTCGAAGAGCGACGACGTGGCGGATCCCGGCCTGCCAATAAGCGAGGGCGACCTCGTCGATCTCGCTCCGGCTCGCCTCGACGCAGGTGAGATGGGCGGCGGGGGGAAGCGACGTCTCCTGGGCGATCCGGACGACCGTGTTGTGGGTCCGCTCCCGGGTGGAGCCGCCCGCCCCGTAGGTCACCGAGACGAAGCGCGGGGCGAGCGGCTCGAGAGTCTTCACCGACTCCCACAGCGTCTCCTCCATCCGGTCCGTCTTGGGCGGGAAGAATTCGAAGCTGACGCCGATATCCCCGGCGACGTCGGCGAACAGCGGCTCGCGCCACTTGGCGATGCCGGGCACTCCTGGATTCATGCCGCCGCCTTCAATTTTTCCTGGGGACGCTCGCCCTCCCAGAGGGTGACGGTCAGCTCGCCGCCCTCGAGATGCTCGACGACCCGGCCTCGAAGCCCGGCGGAATCGAGATATTTGAGCATCACGTCGTCGGCGAAGCCGAGGCGGAGATGGGCGTCGCGAGCGCGCAATTCCTCGCGTTCGTGCGGCGCGAAGTCGACGATGAGCAGCCGGCCGCCGGGCGCCAGGAGGCGCGCCGCCTCGGCCACCGCCGCGGCGGGCTGCTGGGCGTAATGAAGCACCTGGTGGAGGATGACGGTGTCGGCCGAGCCCGCGGCGAGCGGCAAGGCGTACATGTCGCCCTGGCGGAGCTCGGCCGCGGCGAGGCCTGCCTGGGCGAGCTTGACCCGGGCGAGTCGGAGCATTTCGGGCGAGCGGTCGACCCCCAGAGCGCGCTCGGCGGC
Source organism: Allosphingosinicella sp. (assembly GCA_036387875.1). GTDB lineage: Bacteria > Pseudomonadota > Alphaproteobacteria > Sphingomonadales > Sphingomonadaceae > Allosphingosinicella. The sequence continues at coordinate 19,044 of DASVSX010000021.1, forward strand.
CGGGCCGAACAGCTCGAGCATCCGACCCGTGCCGGTACCGATGTCGACGAGCCGGCCGACGGGGCGCCCCCCCTCTCCGGCCCCGAGCGCCCGGGCGCAGGCCGCCTCGACCTCGCACTCGGCGATGTGGAGCGAGCGGATCTCGTCCCAGTCGCCGGCATGGGCGGCGAAATAGCGCTCGGCGGCAGCGGCGCGGTCGGCTCGGACCGCGGCCAGCCGGGCGGCGTCGGCGGCCGCCCAGGGGTCCTCGCCGTCGATCTCGGCCCAGCGCTCGAGGGCGGCGAAGAGCGGCTCGATCCGGGCCGGCTCGGCGAGGCTCAGGAAAACCCAGCTCCCCTCCTTGCGGCGCTCGGCCAGGCCGGCCTCGATCAGGATCCGGACGTGGCGGGAGACCCGCGGTTGGCTCTGGCCGAGCACCTGCGCCAGCTCGCCTACCGACAGCTCCATCGCCCTCAGCAGAGCGAGAATCCGAAGCCGTGTCGGATCGCCGAGCGAACGGAAGATTTCGGCGGCTGCGGGTGCGGTCGGGAACATGGGAATAAGGATATAAAGATATCTTTATATGCGGGTCAAGCACTCACTCCGTCATCGCGAGGGGCGAAGCGACGATATCGCTCCAGCGTCCGACCTCCGAGCGGCTGGATTGCTTCGCTTCGCTCGCAATGACGCGAGTCGGCTCATTGGCGCGCGCTAACTTGTTGACGCTCCGAAACGACCTCTTCAGACTTGGGTTTCGGTTCGGCGCAATTGCTTACCAAACTAGTAGACATATCGCCGCGCCTCCGATACATCCGGTCCGCCGGAAGCCGGCGCGGGCCTTTCCGCGTCCGGACCTCGCCCGGCTAAGCCCTTATTCTCCAAGGAGAGAATGTTATGAAGAAGATCGTCCTCACCGCCGCCGCCACCCTGGCGCTCGGCGTCGCCGCCTGCACCCCGGCCAACAACGAAGCCGGCAACAACGCGACCGACGTCAATGCCACCGAGACCGAGACCGGCAACGACATCGACAACGCCGCGATCGACGTCAACACGGCCGGCGCCGCCAGCGCCACCGACAACGCACTCGACAGCGTCGGCGACATGGCCGCCAACGGCGCGAGCGCGGTCGGCAACGCCGCCGCCGACGCCGCCAACACCGTTTCGAACGCCGCCGAATAAGGCGATCGGCTCGAGCCGGAACGAGAGGGTCGCGTGCCACTGGGCACGCGGCCCTTTTTATTTGCGTTCGCCTGCGGCAAGCTGGGCGCGACAGGGCATATCGGGAGATCGATCGATGAAGAAATTCGGTGCCACGGCCGCGCTGCTCGCCTGCGCCTCGCTGGTCTCGGCCTGCGGGCGCGACGAGGACGGCAGCCCGACCGCTGCGGAGAACGAGCAGCTCAACAACATTTCCGAAGTGCTCGACACCTCCGCCGACAGCCTGGTCGTCGAGGATCCAGCCCTCGGCAACGGCGAGGCGGCCGCGCAGACAGGCGAGCTCCCGGTGGTCGGCAACGAGGTGGCGAACGATTCGGCCGCGAACGGGATGTAACCCATCATTCCGGCGAAGGCCGGAATCCATGAGCACCGCGGGTTCCAGCTGGTCTTCAATCGTGTTCAAGGATCCCGGATCAAGTCCGGGATGACGATAAAAAAAGGGCCGGGGAATCGCCTCCCCGGCCCTTCTTTTCGTTCGTGGCCGGACGCCTGGACTTAAAAGTCCATTCCGCCCATTCCGCCCATTCCGCCGCCGGGCATTCCGCCGCCGCCGGCCGGCTTGTCTTCCGGAGCCTCGCTCACCGCCGCTTCGGTGGTGATGAGGAGGCCGGCGACCGAGGCCGCGTCCTGGAGCGCCGTGCGCACGACCTTGGTCGGGTCGATCACGCCGGCCTGGACCAGATTCTCGTAGACCTCGGTCTGGGCGTTGAAGCCCATCGTCTGGTCTTCGCCGTCGATCAGCTTGCCGGCGACGACGGCGCCGTCATGGCCCGCATTCTCGGCGATCTGACGGATCGGCGACTGGAGCGCGCGGCGGACGATGTCGATGCCGCGGGTCTGGTCGTCGTTGGCGCCCTTCATGTCCTGAAGCGCCTTGGTGGCGTAGAGCAGGGCCGTGCCGCCGCCGGGGACGATCCCTTCCTCGACGGCCGCGCGGGTGGCGTGGAGGGCGTCGTCGACTCGGTCCTTGCGCTCCTTGACCTCGATCTCGGACGAGCCGCCGACCTTGATCACGGCGACTCCGCCGGCGAGCTTGGCGAGGCGCTCCTGGAGCTTCTCGCGGTCATAGTCGCTGGTGGTGTTCTCGATCTGCGCACGGATCGCCTCGACCCGGGCCTTGATCCGGTCGCCCTCGCCGGCACCGTCGACGATGGTCGTATTGTCCTTGTCGATGGTGACGCGCTTGGCCTGGCCGAGCATTGCGACGGTGACGTTCTCAAGCTTGATGCCGAGGTCCTCGGAGATCATCTCGCCGTTGGTCAGGATCGCGATGTCCTCGAGCATCGCCTTGCGGCGATCGCCGAAGCCGGGAGCCTTGACGGCCGCGACCTTCAAGCCGCCGCGCAGCTTGTTGACGACGAGCGTGGCCAGGGCCTCGCCCTCGATGTCCTCGGCGATGATAAGGAGCGGACGGCCCGACTGGACCACCGCTTCCAGGATCGGAAGCATCGCCTGCAGGTTGGAGAGCTTCTTCTCGTGGATGAGGATGTAGGGGTCGGTGAGCTCGACCTGCATCTTCTCGGGGTTGGTGATGAAGTAAGGCGAGAGGTAGCCGCGGTCGAACTGCATGCCCTCGACGACGTCGAGCTCGAACTCGAGGCCCTTGGCCTCCTCGACGGTGATCACGCCTTCCTTGCCGACCTTGTCCATCGCTTCGGCGATCTTCTCGCCGACGACGGTGTCGCCATTGGCGGAGATGATCCCGACCTGGGCGATCTCATTGGTTCCGGCGACCGGCTTGGAGCGGGCCTTGAGATCCTCGACGACGCGGATGACGGCGAGGTCGATGCCGCGCTTCAGGTCCATCGGGTTCATGCCCGCGGCGACCGACTTCATACCCTCGCGGACGATCGACTGGGCCAGCACCGTGGCGGTGGTGGTGCCGTCGCCGGCCAGGTCGTTGGTCTTGGACGCGACCTCGCGAAGCATCTGCGCGCCCATGTTCTCAAACTTGTCCTTAAGCTCGATCTCCTTGGCGACGGTCACGCCGTCCTTGGTGATCCGCGGGCTGCCGAAGCTCTTGTCGAGGACGACGTTGCGGCCCTTGGGGCCGAGGGTCACCTTCACCGCGTCGGCGAGGATGTCGACGCCGCGCATGATGCGCTCGCGGGCGTCACGCGAAAAGCGAACGTCTTTCGCTGCCATGTTCGTACTTCCTTCTGAAATGTTGAACCGAGAATAAGAAACCGTTCGGGCTGAGCCTGTCGAAGCCCTCTCCTTTCACTTCCTCCCGAAGAAGGAAGGCCCTTCGACAAGCAAAGGGCGAACGGAGCGGGTTTCGACCCCCGGCGTCAGCCCACGATCCCCAAAATGTCGCTTTCCTTCATGATCAGCAGGTCCTCGCCGTCGAGCTTGACCTCGGTGCCGGACCATTTGCCGAACAGGATCTTGTCGCCGGCCTTGACGTCGAGCGGAGTCACAGTGCCGTCCTCGCCGCGAGTACCGGTTCCGACGGAGACGACTTCGCCTTCCTGCGGCTTCTCCTTGGCGGTGTCGGGGATGATGATGCCGCCGGCCGTCTTCTCCTCGGCCTCCAGGCGGCGGACGAGCACCCTGTCATGGAGCGGACGAAAATTCATGCGCGTCACCTCTTCTTGTATGCGGCTGCCGGCCCCACCTTGGGCGCCGCAGCCGCTCCGATTGAAACTGTTAGCACTCGCCCCTCGCGAGTGCCAGCACGGCTCATCTAGGACTTGTTCACCTGAGGTCAAGGGTGGGGACACGGGATTTTTGGCTCTGTCCGTCATTCCGGCGAAGGCCGGGATGACGTGAAGCCGGCTGGTCGACCCCTTACCGTCGGCCCGGCAATTTACACCGGGACGGCGCTGGTCTAGCCGAGAAGCCAAGCAACGGAGAGCAAGGCAATGAAGTTCGCGGGCAAGGTCTGGAAGCTGCTCGTCGGGATCAAGGACGGGCTCGTTCTCCTGTTCATGCTTCTCTTCTTCGCGCTTCTCTACGCGGCGATGACCGCCCGGCCCACTCTCGGCGCGGGCGATCGCGGGGCGCTTCTGCTCCAGCTCGACGGCCCGATCGTCGAGCAGCCGGCCCAGGCGACGGCGAGCGAGGTCTTCAGCGGCGGCGGCCCCCGCGAATACCGGCTTCGCGACGTCGTCCACTCGCTTCGCGCCGCCGCGACGGACGAGCGGGTGAAGGCGGTGGCGCTCGACCTCGACATCTTTTCCGGCGGTGGCCAGGCGACCCTGTCCTCGGTCGGCGAGGCGCTCGACGCCGTCCGCAAGGCGGGCAAGCCGGTCCTCGCCTACGCCACCGCCTATGACGACGATTCCTATCTGCTCGCCAGCCACGCCAGCGAGATCTGGGTCAATCCGATGGGCGGAGTGCTGGTCACCGGCCCGGGCGGGGCCAACCTCTACATGAAGGGCCTGCTCGACAAGCTCGGGGTCACCGCCAACGTCTACAAGGCCGGCACCTACAAAGCGGCGACCGAGCCGCTGACCCGCACCGACATGTCGCCCGAGGCCAGGCAGGCGCTGAGCGCGGTCTACGCCACGATGTGGGAAAGCTGGCAGCAGGAGGTGCGCCGGGCGCGCCCGAAGGCCCAGCTCGCCCCCTATGTCGCCGACCTGCCGGGCCGGGTCGCCGCGGCCGGCGGCGACATGGCCCGGGCCTCGCTCCAGGCCGGAATGGTCGACAGGGTCGGCGAGCGCGAGGCGTTCGACCGCCGGGTCGCCGAGATCGCCGGCAAGCGCTTCGCCGAGCTTCCCGGAAGCTTCGAGCGGATCCACTATCGCAAGTGGATCGAGGCCAATCCGGCCAACGACGGCGGCGGCCGGATCGGCATCGTCACCATCGCCGGCGATATCGTCGACGGCGAGGCCAATCTCGGCACCGCCGGCGCGGAGACGATCGTCCGGGCGCTCGAGAAGGGCCTTCGCGAGCGCGACCTCAAGGCGCTCGTCGTTCGGATCGATTCCGGCGGCGGCTCGGCGCTCGCCTCGGAGCGGATCCGCCAGGCCGTTCTCGCCGCCAAGGCCAGGGGTCTTCCGGTCGTGGCGTCGATGGGAAGCGTCGCCGCGTCGGGCGGCTATTGGGTGGCGACGGCGGGCGACAAAATCTACGCCGAGCCCTCGACGATCACCGGTTCGATCGGAGTCTTCGGGGTGCTTCCCAGCTTCGAAGGCGCCCTGACCAAGCTCGGCCTCGGAGCCGACGGTGTAAAGACGACGCCCCTGTCGGGTGAGCCGGACGTCTTGCGCGGCCCTTCGCCCGAGGCCGACCGGCTGCTTCAGATGGGGGTGGACGGCACCTACCGGCGCTTCCTGGCTCTGGTTTCGGGCGCGAGGAAGATACCGGTCGCGCAGGTCGACCAGATCGCCCAGGGCCGGATCTGGGCCGGAGGCACCGCCCACCAGCTCAAGCTTGTCGATTCGTTCGGCGGACTCGAAGACGCGGTCCGCGAGGCGGCCCGGCTGGCGAAGCTCGATCCCGAAGAGGCCAAGGCGGTGTGGCTGGAAAAGGAGCCCGGCTTCGCCGACCAGCTGCTGGCGTCGTTCGCAGGCGATGGCGAGGAGGAAGCCTCGCCCGATGCGTTCAGCAGGCTCGCCGCCAAGCCTCGTCTCCGGATGCTCGCCGCGGTCGGCGAGGCCGAGCGCCTGGTTTCGGGGGCCGCCATCCAGGCCCGCTGCCTCGAATGCACCGGCTACGGCGCGCGCCCGCGCGCGCCGTCCGCCACCGGGCTGACGAGCTGGCTCTGGCGCCTGCTCGGCGCGTGAAGCTCAGGGCCGCGACGCCCGACGACGCCGCGGCCATCGCCGACATCTACGCTCCCTTCGTGACGGGGAGCGCTGTCTCCTTCGAGACGGAGCCCCCCGGGGCCGAGGCAATGCGCGCGCGGATCGAGGCAGGAGGCGGGCTCTATCCCTGGCTGGTGGGGGAGGAGGACGGGACGTTGCTCGGCTACGCCTATGCCGCCCGCTTCCGGGAGCGCCCGGCCTATCGCTTCACCGTCGAGACCAGCGTCTACCTCCGCGCCGATGCCGCCGGCCGGGGGCTTGGCCGGGGCCTTTATGAGCCGCTGCTGGCAATGCTTGAAGGCCAGGGCTTCTCCCAGGCGATCGCCGCCATAACCCTGCCCAACGCGGCGAGCGTGCGGCTGCACGAAAGGCTCGGCTTTGAGCGCGCGGGAACCTACCGGCAGGTCGGCTGGAAGTTCGAGACGTGGCACGATGTCGGACTGTGGCAGAAGCCGCTGGCGAGGGCGGGAACACCGCCGGAAGAGCCGGTTCCTCCGCCTTAGACCCCTCTCCTGTCCGAGATGACGACCTATTGCTCGCGGTTGTACGCGGGAAGCTTCCAACCGAAATGGATGGCGCCGGCACGCAGGGCAAAGCCGGCGCAGGCCGCGACGACCCCGGCGATCGCGGCAGGGATTCCCGCCAGCAGCAGGCCGACCATCAAGGCCGCCGACAGGGCCGCGGCGGTCACGTAAAGCTCCGGCCGCATCAGGATCGAAGGCTCTCCGGCGAGGACGTCGCGGACGATTCCGCCGAGGCAGGCGGTGAGCACGCCCATCGCCATCGCCGGCAGGGGCGCCAGGCCGAAGGCCAGACCCTTGGCGGCGCCGTAGGTGGCGTAAGCGGCGATTCCGACGGCATCGAGCCAGGGCAAGGCCCGCCCCTGCCACAACGCCCCCGGCAACACCCAGACCGCCAGGGCGGCGGCGAAGCAGATGATCAGGAGCGAGTTCTCGTGAACCCAGAAGACGGGCGCTCCGATCAGAAGGTCGCGCGCGGTGCCGCCGCCGACTCCGGTGACGACGGCGAAGAAGATGAGAGTGACCAGGGTCTGCCTCTTCGCCGCCGCGACCAGGGCGCCGGAGCAGGCGAAGACGGCGACGCCCGCCCAGTCTAGATAGGGCAGGGCGGAGCCGAGAAGGGCGGCCGGGCCGGTCATCGCCGGCGGCGCTTCAGGGTGAGCGGAAGCATCGCCAGCGCTAGCAGGGTGGTCACCAGCGCCAGCGCTCCGAAGCCGATGACCAGCGGATTGTGCGAATCCTCGCGGGTCTCGAGGTCCATGATATGGATCCCCCACATCAAATCGTAGAAACGCCACCAGCGCGTCCGCCGAGCCAGGATCTCGCCCGTGGCGAAGTCGAGATAGAATCGGGTGCCGTCGCTCATCGTCACCCGCCAGGCCGCGATCTTCCGGCGAAGCTCGAGCGGAGGCGCCTGCGCGGAAGTGCGGTCGACCGCCGCGACCTTAGCCTTGCCCGTGTAGCGCGCCTCGACGATCCGGGCGGCGTCCGCGGCGGCGAGCGGCGGAAGCAGCCGTCCGGTCCCCGGGTCGGCGAGGCGCGTGCCGCCATCGGCATATTCGAGAAGCCACCTGGGTCCGTCAGGACCCGGCTCGAGCCGGAGCGAAGCGAGCGGCCGGGGCCCGACGGGCGGTGGCACCGCAGCCAGCCCCGCCGGGAGCGCCGGAGCCTCGGCGATCAGGCCCTCGCCGCGCACCGTCTCGATCGGGCGCGCGACCATGACCAGCCCGGACACCGTCCAGGCGAGGAACGGCAGCCCGACGGCCCAGCCGAGCCAGATGTGCCAGCGCCTCAGCCTTTGGCGAGCCTTCATCTTGCTTTCCCCGTCATCCCCGTTTCCGCGGCCAAGTCCGTCATCCCGGACTTGATCCGGGATCCATGAACACTGCCGCATGAGTTTCGACGGTCGGTGTTCGTGGATTCCGGCTTTCGCCGGAACGACGGCCAAGACCTATTTGAACCGCTCCCGGCACTTGTCGAGCACGGGGATGGGCGAGCCGAGCCCTGCGGCCGCCGCGAGCGCCTTGTTGCGTTCGCGGCTCTGGGCCTCGGCGCCCGGTCCGGCGCGACCGCGCAGGCCGGCGGCCAAAGCGTCGTTCAGCTCGGTCCGCATCCTACGGTAGGCTGCAAGCTCGTTGCCGAAATGCATCTCCGAGCCTTCGAGCGCGACGCTGGTGAACTCGGCGAGCTCCTCGCAGGCGATCTGAGCCTCGAAGCGGCCGGAGGGGAGGTGGACATCGGTCTTGCCGGCGACCGGGAAGGCGGTATCGCAAGCGGGGACGAGGTCGCGCCACTTCCCGCCGGCAATCCCCGCCTCGAGCTCGCGCATGCGCTTGTTGACCCGGTTCGCCGTCTCGGCCTCGAACGTCGATCCCTGGGAGGCGGCGAGCAGCGCGTAATGGAAGATCTTGCCCTGGGCCGCGAGGGGCAGCGGCGCCTTGACATCGGGAACGGCGGTGCGCGCCGCCGCCGCGGCCACGACTGCGCAGGTCGCGGCGCGGTCAACGGGATCGGCCGGCAGCTCGAGCGGCTTGGCGCCGCAGGCGGCGAGGGAGAGGGCGCAGGCCAGCAAAGTGGGAACGAGTTTCAACGGCCGCGCTCCATCATTTCGGGTCGAGGAGGGAGGAGACGCCTGTCGCGCCCGGCAGTCAAGCCGCCCCTCCGGTCGTTGCGAGGAGCGCAGCGACGAAGCAGCAGTTTATCCTGAGCGCCGCCGCAGGCGGCGTCGAAGGGCTCGCAAATGACGGCGCCCGTCCTCAGATATGGATCGGTTTGCCAGTCACCGCCATCGCCGCCTCCTTGACCGCTTCCGAATGGGTCGGGTGGGCGTGGCAGGTGTAGGCGATGTCTTCGCTGGTCGCTCCGAACTCCATCGCCTGGGCGGCCTGCGCGATCATCGTCCCGGCGACGGAAGCGATGATGTGGACTCCCAGCACCCGGTCGGTCCGGGCGTCGGCGACCACCTTGACGAAGCCGTCGGTTTCCCGGTTGGTCTTGGCCCGGCTGTTCGCCATCATCGGGAACTTGCCGATCTTATACTCGATGCCGGCTTCCTTCAGCTCCTCCTCGTTCTTGCCGACGGCGGCGATCTCCGGGAAGGTGTAGACCACCCCGGGAATGACGTCGTGATTGATGATTCCGACCTGCCCGGCGAGGATCTCGGCGACCGCGATCCCCTCGTCCTCCGCTTTGTGGGCCAGCATCGGGCCCGGAGTCACGTCGCCGATCGCATATACGCCCTCGACTCCCGTCCGGAAATCGTGGTCGACCTCGATCTGGCCGCGCTTGTTGAGCTGAATTCCGGCGGCTTCCAGGTTGAGCCCTTCCACGTTCGGTCGCCGGCCGATCGACACCAGGACGACGTCCGCCTCGATCGTCTGGGCCTCGCCGCCCTGGGCCGGTTCGACGGTGAGAGTAACGCCCTGCCCCGATTTCTCCGCCCTGGTCACCTTGGTCGAGGTGCGGATCTCGAAGCCCTGCTTCTTGAAGATCCTGCCCGCTTCCTTGCGGACCTCGCCGTCCATGCCCGGCAGGATCTGGTCGAGATATTCGACCACCGTGACCTTCGCTCCGAGCCGCTTCCAGACCGAGCCCAGCTCCAGGCCGATGACCCCTCCGCCGATCACGACCATGTGGCCGGGCACCTTCGCCAGCTCAAGCGCTCCGGTCGAATCGACGATCCGCTCCTGGTCGATCTCGACGCCGGGCAGCGGCGTGACCGACGAGCCGGTCGCGATGACGATGTTCTTGGCGGTATAGGCCTCGCCCGCCACGTCGAGCGCGTTCGGCCCGGTGAACCTGGCATGGCCCTTGAGCCAGGTCACCTTGTTCTTCTTGAACAGGAACTCGATGCCGCCGGTAAGGCCCTTGATGGCCTCCTTCCGGCCGGCATGCATCACGTCGAGGTCGAGCTCGACCCCCGTCGCCTTGATCCCCCATTTCGCCATCGTCCCGTGCGCCGCTTCCTCGAACAGCTCGGAGGCGTGGAGCAAAGCCTTGGACGGGATGCAGCCGACGTTGAGACAGGTTCCGCCGAGCGTCTCCCGGCTCTCGACGCAGGCCGTCTTCAGCCCGAGCTGCGCCGCCCGGATCGCGGCGACGTAGCCGCCCGGCCCCGCGCCGATGATGATTACGTCGAAATTGGTGTCAGTCATCTCTTTCCTCAATTTAGCGGCAGCACGCGAACTCCCGCCTGCTGATCGATCACCACGAATTGACCCTCGATTTCGAGATCTCCGGCGTCGAGCACCTCAAGCAACGCCCGGATCGTCTCAGCGGCGCCATCGGGACGCGACTGCATGTAGATGACCGCGGGCGGAGGTGCGTGTCGCTCGTAGAAAATCAGGCGCCCGAAGTCACTGTCGAACGTCACCAGGCAGGCACGTTCGCGAACCGCTCGAGCCAGCACATCCTCGTCGATCGCCTGCGCATCCATGCGCGCGACATGGGTCGCTTCTCTACCTCGCGCAAGGAGTGCGTCCAGCAACTCGAAAGGTACGTTTTCGTCGAGCAGGAACTGCACGCGTCAGGCGGCGCGGGGTTCAAGCGTATAGAAGCCCTCGGCTATGATTTCCCGGGCGAAGGCATGGACGGCACGGAGGTCCTCGACCGTCACCCGTGGGTAGTTGCGAAGGATCTCCTCTTCGCTCCAGCCGGCCGAGAGCCATTCGAGCAGCAGTTCAACCGTGATCCGAGTGCCCCGGATGACGGGGCGGCCGCCCATCACTCCCGGTTTCCTCTCGATATGCTCGCGCCAGTCCATGGTCTCACAAGTCTATCAGAAGCCGGGTCGGGTCTTCCAGCGCTTCCTTCATCCGCACCAGGAAGGTGACCGCCTCGCGGCCGTCGACCAGGCGGTGGTCGTAGCTCAGCGCCAGGTACATCATCGGGCGGACGACCACCTGCCCGTCGCGAACCACCGGCCGATCCTCGATCCGGTGCATTCCGAGCACGGCGGACTGGGGCGGGTTGATGATCGGGGTGGAGAGGAGCGAGCCGAAGACCCCGCCGTTGGAGATGGTGAAGGTGCCGCCCTCCATGTCGGCCATGGTCAGCGATCCCTCCTTGGCCCGCCTGCCGAAGTCGGCGATCGTCTTCTCGACCTCGGCGAAGCTCAGCGCCTGCGCATCGCGGATGACCGGGACGACGAGCCCGTTCGGCGCCGACACGGCGACCGAGACGTCGACATAATCGTGATAGACGATCTCCTCGCCTTCTATGTAGGCGTTCACCGAAGGCACGTCGCGGGCGGCGAGCACCGCCGCTTTCACGAAGAAGCTCATGAAGCCCAAGCGGATGCCGTGCTTCTTCTCGAACAGGTCCTTGTAGCGGCTCCTCGCCTCCATCACCGCGGTCATGTCGACGTCGTTGAAGGTGGTGAGCAGAGCCGCGACGTTCTGGGCTTCCTTGAGGCGCCGGGCGACGGTCTGCCTCAGGCGGGTCATCCTCACCCTTTCCTCGCGGCGCTCGCCGGGGGCAGGTCGCGGCGCCGGAACGACGGCAGCCGGGGGAGGAGGAGGCGCGGGCGCGGGCGCTTCCTTCGCCCTGGCCGCCGCGGCCATCACGTCGTCCTTGGTCAGGCGCCCGTCCTTGCCGGTGCCCTTGATCCTGGACGGATCCAGATGATGTTCGAGCACGATCCGCCGGACGGCCGGCGACAAGGTGAGGTTGTGGCCGTCCTCGTCCTCGTCCGCCTCGTCGGAGCGAAGCTCGACATTCTGGCCGGCGCCCTCGGGGTTGACCGGGACCGCCGCCGGGGTGGCCTGCTGGGACTGGGGCAAAGCGGGCATGCCCGAGCCGCTCTCGATCCGGGCGATGGCGGCACCTACCGCGACCGTGTCGCCGACCGCGACGAGCTGGTCGCCCATCACTCCGTCGACCGGCGACGGGACCTCGATCGCGACCTTGTCGGTCTCGAGGCTGGCGAGGGGCTCGTCGGCCTTGACGGAGTCGCCCGGCATCTTGAGCCATTGGCCGAGCGTCGCCTCGGTGATCGATTCCCCGAGGGTCGGGACTTTGACTTCGGTCGCCATCAACGTTCCTTTATCCCGCCTTGCGCTGCGCCGGCGCGTTGCTGCTATGGCCGAGCGCGTCGGCGATCAAGGCCGCCTGCTCGGCCGCGTGGCGCTTGGCGAGGCCGGTGGCCGGCGACGCCGAGGCCGGCCGGCCCGCGTAGAGTGCCCGGCGCGGCTTCCGTCCGGCTTCCTCGAGGCAGCGCTCGATCCGCCAGTCGAGGAAGTTCCAATAGCCCTGGTTCTGCGGCTCCTCCTGAGCCCAGACCACCTCCTCGAGCGCGGTCATCCGCCTCAGGCGGGCGGCGAGCGGCTCGGAGGGGAAGGGATAGAGCTGCTCCAGGCGCACGATCGAGGTGTGGGCGTCGCCGGCCTTGTCGCGGGCTTCCATCAGCTCGTAGGCGATCTTGCCGGTGCACAGGACGAGGCGCTTCACCTGTTCGTCGGCGGGGCCGGCGAGGTCCGAGAGGATGCGCTTGAAATGGCTTTCCCCGGTGAAGTCGGCGATCCCCGAGACGGCTTGCTTGTGCCGGAGCAGCGACTTGGGGGTCATGATGATCAGCGGCTTGCGGAAGTCGCGATGCATCTGGCGACGCAGCAGGTGGAAATAATTGGCCGGAGTCGTGCAATAGGCGACCTGGAGATTGTCCTCGCCGCACAGCTGCAGGAAGCGTTCCGGCCGGGCCGAGCTGTGCTCGGGGCCCTGGCCCTCGTAGCCGTGGGGAAGGAGCATGACGAGGCCGCTGGCCCTGAGCCACTTGGCCTCGCCCGCCGCGATGAACTGGTCGATGATCACCTGGGCGCCATTGGCGAAATCGCCGAACTGCGCTTCCCACAGCACCAGCGTGTGGGGATCGGAGAGGGCATAGCCATATTCGAAGCCAAGCACGCCAAACTCAGAACGCGGGCTGTCGCG
>DASVSX010000022.1:0-114969 GCA_036387875.1 Allosphingosinicella sp.
GGACGACAAGATCCACGCGCGTTCGATCGGGCCGTACAGCCTCGTCACCCAGCAGCCGCTGGGCGGAAAGGCGCAGTTCGGAGGCCAGAGGTTCGGCGAGATGGAGGTCTGGGCGCTCCAGGCCTACGGCGCCGCCTATACGCTTCAGGAGATGCTGACGGTGAAGTCGGACGACGTCATCGGGCGGACCAAGGTCTACGAGGCGATCGTCAAGGGCGACGACACGTTCGAGGCCGGGATCCCCGAGAGCTTCAACGTGCTGGTCAAGGAGATGCGAAGCCTCGGGCTGAACGTCGAGCTGAACAGCGCAGAGGTGGACGCCGACGGAATCGCGCTGGCGGCGGAGTAATATGAGAACCGCTCATCCTGAGTAGCCGCTGAGCGAAGTCGAAGCGGCGTATCGAAGGACCGCCCTTCGATACGAGCCTCGACAAGCTCGGTCTCTACTCAGGGTGAGCGGATGAGATTTTTTCCAAGCCCAAGGCTTAGGAGCAGAAAATGAACGAACTTACCCATTTCGCCAATCCGGTCGCCAAGCCGGAGAGTTTCGACCAGATCAAGATCGGGATCGCCTCGCCTGAGCGCATCCGCAGCTGGTCGTTCGGCGAGATCAAGAAGCCCGAGACCATCAATTACCGCACGTTCAAGCCCGAGCGCGACGGCCTGTTCTGCGCGCGCATCTTCGGTCCGATCAAGGATTACGAGTGCCTGTGCGGCAAGTACAAGCGCATGAAGTACAAGGGCATCGTCTGCGAGAAGTGCGGAGTCGAGGTCACCGTCTCGAAGGTCCGCCGCGAGCGCATGGGCCATATCGAGCTGGCCGCTCCCGTCGCCCACATCTGGTTCCTGAAGTCGCTGCCCTCGCGCATCGGCCTTCTGCTGGACATGCAGCTCAAGCAGCTCGAGCGGATCCTCTATTTCGAGAGCTACGTCGTCGTCGAGCCGGGCCTGACCCCGCTCGAGAAATACCAGCTCCTCACCGAGGACGAGCTCCTCTCCGCTCAGGACGAATATGGCGAGGACGCCTTTTCGGCCGGGATCGGCGCCGAGGCGGTCAAGCAGATGCTGATCGACCTCGACCTCGAAGGCGAGCGCGAAGTGCTCCTGAAGGACCTGGCCGAGACCAAGTCGGAGCTCAAGCCCAAGAAGATCATCAAGCGGCTGAAGGTCGTCGAGAGCTTCCTCGAGTCGGGCAACCGTCCCGAGTGGATGATCCTCGACGTCGTCCCCGTCATCCCGCCCGAGCTTCGCCCGCTGGTGCCGCTCGACGGCGGCCGCTTCGCGACCTCGGACCTGAACGACCTGTATCGCCGGGTCATCAACCGCAACAACCGTCTCAAGCGGCTGATGGAGCTCCGCGCCCCGGACATCATCGTTCGCAACGAGAAGCGGATGCTCCAGGAGGCTGTCGACGCCTTGTTCGACAACGGCCGCCGCGGCCGCACCATCACCGGCGCCAACAAGCGTCCGCTCAAGTCGCTGTCCGACATGCTGAAGGGCAAGCAGGGCCGTTTCCGGCAGAACCTGCTCGGCAAGCGCGTCGACTATTCCGGCCGCTCGGTCATCGTCACCGGTCCTGAGCTCAAGCTCCACCAGTGCGGCCTGCCGAAGAAGATGGCGCTCGAGCTGTTCAAGCCGTTCATCTACTCGCGCCTCGACGCCAAGGGGCTCTCCATGACCCTGAAGCAGGCGAAGAAGTGGGTGGAGAAGGAGCGCAAGGAAGTCTGGGACATCCTCGACGAGGTGATCCGCGAGCATCCGGTGCTTCTCAACCGGGCGCCGACGCTCCACCGCCTGGGAATCCAGGCGTTCGAGCCGGTGCTGATCGAGGGCAAGGCGATCCAGCTTCACCCGTTGGTCTGCGCCGCGTTCAACGCCGACTTCGACGGCGACCAGATGGCCGTCCACGTCCCGCTGAGCCTGGAGGCCCAGCTGGAAGCGCGAGTCCTGATGATGTCGACCAACAACATCCTCTCGCCCGCCAACGGCAAGCCGATCATCGTTCCTTCGCAGGACATGGTTCTCGGCCTCTATTACCTGTCGCTGGAGCGCGAGGGCGAGCCGGGCGAGAACATGATGATCTCCGACATGTCGGAGGTCCATCAGGCGCTCAACGCCGGCGCCGTCACCCTGCACACCCGGATCGTCAGCCGGGTTCCGCAGACCGACGAGCAGGGCAAGCAGTATATGAAGCGCTTCGAGACGACTCCGGGCCGGATGCTGCTCGGCGAGACCCTCCCGAAGAGCCACAAGGTGCCCTTCGAGACGGTCAACCGCCTGCTGACCAAGAAGGAGATCGGGGACGTCATCGACGTCGTCTATCGCCACACCGGCCAGAAGGAGACGGTTCTGTTCGCCGACGCCATCATGGGGCTCGGCTTCCGCCACGCCTTCAAGGCCGGGATCTCTTTCGGCAAGGACGACATGATCATCCCCGAGGAGAAGATCGGACTGGTCGAGGACGCCCGTAACACCGTCAAGGATTACGAGCAGCAATATCAGGACGGCCTGATCACCCAGCAGGAGAAGTACAACAAGGTCATCGACGCCTGGTCGAGCTGCGGCGACAAGGTCGCCAACGCGATGATGGACAAGCTCAAGGCCCAGCCCAAGGGCGAGGACGGGCGCATGGCGCCGATCAACTCCATCTACATGATGGCCCACTCAGGCGCCCGAGGCTCGCAGGCCCAGATGAAGCAGCTCGCCGGAATGCGCGGCCTCATGGCCAAGCCGTCGGGCGAGATCATCGAGACCCCGATCATCTCGAACTTCAAGGAAGGCCTCACCGTCCTCGAATATTTCAATTCCACCCACGGCGCCCGCAAGGGTCTCGCGGACACGGCGTTGAAGACGGCGAACTCGGGCTACCTCACCCGCCGGCTCGTCGACGTGTCGCAGGATTGCGTCATCGTCGAGGAGGATTGCGGGACCGAGAACGCGCTCGAGATGCGGGCGATCGTCCAGGGCGGAGCGGTCATCGCCTCACTCGGCGACCGGATCCTCGGTCGTACCCCGGCGGAGGACATCGTCGACGGCAAGTCGGGCGACGTGATCGCCAAGGAGGGCCTCCTGATCGACGAGCCGCAGGCGCTTCGGATCGACGAGATCGGGGTCCAGGCGGTGCGCATCCGCTCGCCTCTGGTCTGCGAGAGCGAGCATGGGGTTTGCGGCAAGTGCTACGGGCGCGATCTCGCCCGCGGGACGCCCGTGAATATCGGCGAAGCGGTCGGGGTCATCGCGGCCCAGTCGATCGGCGAGCCGGGCACCCAGCTCACGATGCGGACCTTCCACATCGGCGGCGCCGCCCAGCTCAACGAGACTTCGAGCCTCGAGGCCTCGGTGGACGGAACGATCGAGCTTCGCGACCTTCCGGCGATCATGGATCCGCGCGGACGCCGGATCGCGATGTCGCGCTCGGGCGAGCTCGCCATCGTCGACATGGACGGCCGCGAGCGGGCGACCCACCGTATTCCCTACGGCGCTCACCTGATGGCCGACCATGGCCATATCGTCTCGAAGGGCGACCGGATCGCGGAGTGGGATCCGTTCATGATGCCGGTCATCACCGAGAAGGGCGGAATCGTGAAGTTCCAGGATCTGGTCGAGGGCAAGACGCTCACCGAGCAGACCGACGAAGCGACCGGAATCGCCCAGCGCGTGGTCACCGAATATCGAGGCTCGGCTCGCTCGAAGGAGGATCTGCGTCCGCGCATCACCCTTCTCGACGAACAGAGCGGCGAGGCGGCCCGCTACATGCTTGCTCCGGGCGCGATGCTGTCGGTCGAGGAAGGCCAAAGGGTCGAGGGCGGCGAGGTTCTCGCCCGCGTTTCCCGCGAGGCGGCCAAGACCCGCGACATCACCGGCGGTCTGCCGCGGGTGGCGGAGCTGTTCGAGGCGCGCAAGCCCAAGGAGAATGCGATCATCGCCAAGGTCTCGGGCCGGGTGGCCTTCGGCAAGGACTATAAGGCCAAGCGCAAGATCGCGATCATCCCCGAGGATGGGGGCGAGCCGGTCGAGTATCTGGTGCCGAAGTCGAAGGTCATCGACGTCCAGGAAGGCGATTTCGTCAAGCGCGGCGACAACCTCATCGGCGGCTCGCCGGATCCGCACGACATCCTCGAAGTGCTCGGCGTGGTGGCTCTCGCCGAATATCTCGTCAGCGAGATCCAGGAGGTCTATCGGCTCCAGGGCGTGAAGATCAACGACAAGCACATCGAGGTGATCGTCCGCCAGATGCTGCAGAAGGTCGAGATCACGGAGAGCGGGGATTCCACCCTTCTCGCCGGCGAGCAGATCGACCTCCAGGAGATGAACGAGATCAACGCCAAGCTGAAGCAGGGCAAGAAGCGCCTCGCCGAAGGCAAGCCGGTTCTTCTCGGAATCACCAAGGCGTCGCTGCAGACCCGGAGCTTCATCTCGGCCGCCTCCTTCCAGGAGACGACCCGGGTGCTCACCGAGGCTTCGGTCCAGGGCAAGATCGATACGCTCGACGGCCTCAAGGAGAATGTCATCGTCGGCCGCCTCATTCCGGCGGGTACCGGCGCCGGCATGAACCGGATGCGGATCGCGGCCACCAGCCGCGACGTCGCCCTCCGGGCCCAGCACCGCAAGCTTCAGGAGACCCTGGTCGCGGCCAATCAGGAGTCGCTGATCGCGGCGAACTCGGCGGCCGAAGAGCATGCGGCCGAGCTGGCCCAGGGCCCCGAAGCGGCGATCGGCGACGATCCGCTCGCGGCGGTGGCTCCGACCGGCCACGGCACGGACGCGGACGCCGGCGAGTATCTGCAGGGCTGAGGCTTAGGCTTAGTTTGAAATGAAGGCGCCCCCGTCGGAGAGATCCGGCGGGGCGTTTTCTTTTGCCTCCCCGTCGGCGGAGGCGACGGGAGGGGGACCATGCGAAGCATGGTGGAGGGGTAGTGGGTAAAGGATCGGAAGAAGCGAGCCGGAACCGCCGAAGCCCTGCCTATTACCCCTCCACCACCCTTCGGGTGGTCCCCCTCCCCATCGCTGCGCGATAGGGAGGCAAGTAGTTCGGATTCCGCTTGATCGGCGAAGCGGGGCTCGGCAGCTACCGGCAACGAAAAATGAGAGGGATCAAATGACCAACCGGATCGGCATCAACCTGCTCGCAGGCGCGGCGCTCCTCAGCCTTACTGCGGCCGCTCCGAGTTCGTCCCCCCGTTCGATCGACTCCTTCCTCGCCACCACCCACCTCGACCCGAAAAGCGCTTCCGAATTCTCGGCCGCCTGCGAGGCCTATCTCGCGCGCGTCCGCGCGCTTCGCTCCGAGCTGGAGCGCGAGACCGGCCCCGCCCGCATCGGGACCACGTTCCGCAAGTTCGACGATCTCGGACTCGTCCTCGGTGCCGCGTCCGGCGACTCGGGGGTCGTCACCCAGACCAGCCTCGATGCCGCCACTCGCGACGCGGGCCGCGCCTGCAGCCAGAAGATCGACGTCCTCAATACCGAAATCTCCCTGTCGCGGCCGATCTACGCCCGCCTCAAGGCGATCGACGCCAAAGCCGCTACCGCTCAGGAGCGGTTCCTGCTCGAGCGCGCCATCGCCCAATATGATCGCGCCGGAGTGGGTGCCGACGAGGCGACGAGGGCCAGGGTCAAGGCGCTCCAGGACCGGATCAGCGAGAACAGCATCGCCTTCGAGCGCAACATCGCCGACGGGCGCAAGGAGGTCGCCGCCACTCCGGCCGAGCTCGCCGGCCTTCCCGCGGACTATATCGCCGCCCACAAGCCGGGCAGCGACGGGAAGGTGCGGATCAGCACCGACTATCCCGATCTCGGCCCAGTCCTCTCCTATGCGTCGGACGAGGGGCTTCGGCGGCGCCTCTACGAGGCGAACCTCACCCGTGCCTATCCGGCCAACGACGCGCTTCTTCGCAAGATCTTCGCGGACCGGGCCGAGCTCGCGGCCCTGCTCGGGCGGCCGAACTACGCGACGCTGATCACCGAGGACAAGATGATCGGATCGCCGGCCACTGCGGGGAAATTCCTCGACGACATCGCCGCCGTGGTCGAAGCCCCGGCGCGGCGCGACCTGGCCAAGATGCTCGCCCGGCTCAAGGCCATCGATCCCAAGGCGACGGCGGTTCCGGCCTGGAGCACCGGCTACCTCTCTCAACTGATCCGGAAAGAGCAATATTCGGTCGACCCGCAGGAGGTCCGCCAATATTTCGCCTACGACAATGTCCGCGACGGGATCCTGAAGCTAACCCAGGACCTTTTCGGAGTGCAGATCCGCAAGTGGGACACGCCGCTCTGGGCTCCGGGGGTCGAGGCCTATGAGATGGTCGAGGGCGGCAAGGTCATCGGCCGCTTCTTCATGGACAACCATCCGCGAGAGGGCAAATACAGCCACGCCAACGTCATCCCGATCCGGACCGGCCTGACCGGCCGAAGCCTCCCAGTCGGGATTCTCGTCTGCAACTTTCCGGCGGGCGACCACAAGACGGGGTTGATGGAGCATCGCGACGTCGAGACGTTCCTCCACGAATTCGGCCACCTGCTTCACGTCATCTTCGCCGGGCGGCAGCAATGGGGTCAGCAGGGGCCGTTCGGGCTGGAATGGGATTTCGTCGAGGCCCCGTCGCAGATGCTCGAAAACTGGGTGTGGGACTACGACACCCTGAAGAGCTTCGCGGTGAACTCGAAGGGCGAGCCGATCCCGGCGGCTTTGGTCGATAAGATGAACAAGGCGCGCGGCTTCACCGAGGCTTTCGGCGACGCCCGCCAGCTCGGACTGTCGGCGGCGTCGCTAGCCTACCACCAGTCGCCGCCCGGGGATTCCGACCTGACTGGAATCTACCGGACCGCGTTCGACCGCTATTCGCCGATCCCGCTTCCGGCCGGGGTCCATCCGCAGGCGTCGTTCGGCCATCTCACCGGCTATTCCGCCATTTATTATACCTACATGTGGTCGAAGACGATTTCGACCGACCTGTTCACCCGCTTCGAGCGGGAGGGACTGCGCAACGCGGCGACGGCGCGCCGCTACCGGCAGATGGTCCTTGCCCCGGGCTCGTCGAAGCCTGCGGCAACCCTGGTTTCGGACTTCCTCGGCCGGCCGCTCAGCCTCGACGCCTACAAGGCCCGCCTGGCGAAGGGCGAGTAGGTGGAAGCCAGGGACGCCTTCGCCCTCCTGCTCGTCGCCCTGATGATATTGCCGGCGGTGGCGGTCGCGGGGTACCGGTACCGGCGCGCGCTCAGGGAGCGCGACAGGCAGGAAAATTCCCCACATTGAAAGGGAGGGCCGCCGAACCCGCCCACCGGGACGCGAAGCCGCGCCGCCATCGTCGCGAACGCGCTGCGACCGGTGCACCGCGCTGGCCACGCTCACCCCGAACAAGCCGTCGTCTCACGCATCGAATAGCCCGACAAACCGACCGCTCCCGCTCCCGAAGATCGTTTCCTTGGCCGCATGTTGCGTGTAACCAGTCGGCATGTGCCGCACTGCCCATATCCACCGCAGCGCGGACGGCCGGGTCTCGTTGGTCTATTACGAGCCGGGTGAGGAGATCGCGGCGCACCGCCACGACTTCGGCCAGATGAGCTTCGTCCTAACCGGCGACTATGTCGAGGAAAGCATAGCTGGGCGCACGCACGTCCCGGGTCCCGCGTTCGGGACGAAGCCGGCCGGATATGAGCATGCCAACGTGTTCGGCCCGGCGGGTACGTTGATCCTGTCGGTCTCGCTGCCGGCCGAAGCCGGAATCGGGACCTACGACGTCGTCCACGCGCCGGACACCGGTCAGGCGCGCGCCGCGCCGGTCGACGCGACGACCGCGGCGGTGCTGGCCGACCTCGGCGCCGATCGGCTCGCAACCGGATCCCGGATCGTCCGCGGCCGGCCTAAGCCGGTTTGGTTGGCGGAGGCGCAGGGTGCGCTCACCGCGGCGCGTCGGCCGGTAGGATCGCTTGCGCGGCAGCTGGGCCTGCATCCGGTCGCCTTCGCCCGGGCGTTCCGGCGCGCGACCGGCATGAGCCCGGTAGCCTTCCGCACCAGCCGGCGGCTGGCGTGGGCAGTCCGTGCGACCGTGCTCGATACCACTCCACTAGCCGATCTCGCGCTCGAGGCGGGCTTCGCCGATCAGGCCCACTTCTCGCGCGCGGTCCGAGCCGCGACCGGCGTCGCTCCACAGCGATTACGCGCCTTGCTTGCTTCCTGAGGGTTGGATTCGTTCAAGACCGGCGATGCGTCCGGCTCTAAGCGTGCGAACACAGAGGAGCACCAATGATTCGCACGGCCCTGTCGACCCTCCTGGCGATGCCGCTGGCCGTCGCCGCCGCAGCGGCGCAGCCAACGGAAGCGGACACTGCCGCGCGACGCGACATCGCAGCTTTCGCGCACCGCGTGGTCGACGAGCTGGCCGCGGCGCCGGGCGTGGCGGTTGCGGTCGTTCGCGGCGACAGCCCCATCTATGTCGAGACTTTTGGCTTGGCCACAACGGTGCCGCGCAAGCCGGCCGACGCGCGGAGCCTGTTCTATCTGGCGTCATCGACCAAGCCGTTCACCGGCCTCGCCATCGCAAGCCTCGGCCGCAAAGGCCTGATCGATCTCGATGCGCCGGTGTCGCGCTGGCTGCCCGATTCCGGCCTGCCGCCCGCCATCGCGGCGACCGTCACGCTGCGTGAGCTGGCCAGCCTTCAGGCCGGCGTGGACAATGAGCCGATCACGACCCGCCTGGCGTTCACCGGGGATCATTCCCCCGCCCTGCTCCAGCGCCTGCTCGCCGAGACCAGGCCGATCGACAAGGCGCCGCGCGGCACGTTCCGCTATTCGAACGGCGGCTTCAACATCGCGACGCTGCTGATCGAACGTAAGCTTGGCTTGTCGTGGCAGCGGCTGGTGGAACGTGAGGTGCTGATCCCGGCGGGCATGCGCTCGACCACGCCCTATCCGTCTCGTGCGGCGCGGGCCGGTCGGACGCTCGCGGCCGGGCACGTCGCCGAACGGGGGGCGCCGGTCCAAACCGGCCTCCAGAAGAGCGACGCGCTGATGCAGTCGGCGGGCGGGCTCTACACCACGGCGGCCGACCTGGCGCGCTGGCTCTCGCTCCAGCTCGGCGACGGGGTCATCGCGGGCAGGCGGGTCTTCCCGGCCGGTCTGGTCGCCGGCACCTACAAGCCGTTGGTCAGGCTGGAAGCCGATTTCGGGCCGTACCATCGAACCGGCTATGGCCTCGGCTGGTACAGCGCGATCGAGCGCGGTGCGCCGATGATCCACGCCTTTGGATCGTTCGTGGGCAATTGGTCGCATGTCTCGTTTCGCCCCGAGCGGGGGGTCGGAGTTGCGGTGCTGGCCAATGAGGAGGCTTTTGGCGGACAGGTGACGGGACTGATCTCCGACTATGCCTATGACCGGTTGCAGGGGGTGCCGGACATCGAAGCGCGCTATTCGGAAGAGCTTGCCGCAACCAAGGCCCGGGTGGCCGAGGCGCGGATACAAGCCGCGGCCGAGGCCGCGAAGCGGGCGGCCCGGACCTGGATGCTTACCCTGCCGCGCTCCGCCTACGCCGGCGTCTACGCCAACCCCGCCTACGGCACGATCAAGGTCGCCAATACCGCGCAGGGGCTGACGATTTCCTTCGGCCTGCTCCGCGCCGCCGCCGAGCCGTTCACTCGGCCCGACACCGTCCGGGTCGCATTCACGCCCAGCCAGGCGTCGGTCGTCGCCTTCAGGCCGGGCCCGGACGGCACGGTGTCCGCGCTGGCCTTCAGCGACATCACCTTCACGCGCCTTCGATAGGGATAGGCTCACTCCACCTGTCCAAACGGGCGAGGCGCGTACCGAGCGGCCGCGTTTTGCCCTCGAGAAGA
Organism: Allosphingosinicella sp.; assembly: GCA_036387875.1. Lineage (GTDB taxonomy): Bacteria > Pseudomonadota > Alphaproteobacteria > Sphingomonadales > Sphingomonadaceae > Allosphingosinicella. The sequence continues at coordinate 9,832 of DASVSX010000022.1, forward strand.
GCCGCGCGACGCTCGGCCGCGAACCTGGTGAGAGACGGTGGGGGGGCGGGCTGAGAGGGCTCCTGCGCTCTGCTTTCCCTGTTTCCCCAGACCGGCTATCCGCCGACGAATGGACGCCACCGGCCTGCGCATCGCCTTGTTCAGCGGCAACTACAATTACATACGCGACGGGGCGAACCAGGCGCTGAACCGGCTCGTCGAATATCTGCTCCGCCAGGGCGCGGCGGTCCGAATCTACTCGCCGACGGTCGCCGAGCCGGCTTTTCCGCCCAATGGCGAGGTCGTGCACATCCCGAGCCTGTCGATCCCCAGGCGCAAGGAATACAGGTTTCCAATCAGGCTTCCGCGGCGGGTAAGGCGTGACATCGAGGCATTCCGGCCCAACATCTTCCACGTCGCGAGCCCGGACGTGCTCGGGCACCGGGCGGTCAGCCTCGCCCGCCATATGGGCATCCCGGCGGTGGCTTCGGTCCATACCCGGTTCGAGACCTATTTCCGCTATTACGGCCTGCCGTTCCTCGAACCGGTGATGGAGGCGATATTGCGGCGCCTATACCGCCGCTGCGACTCCATCTTCGCGCCGTCCGATTCGATGGCGCAGCTGCTCCGCGAGCAGAGGATGAGCTTCAATGTCGGGATCTGGACCCGGGGCATCGACCGCGAGATATTCCATCCCGGCCGGCGCGACCCGGCCTGGCGGCGCGGGCTCGGGATCGGCGACGAAGTGCCGGTAATCGGCTTCGTCGGCCGGCTGGTGATGGAAAAGGGCCTCGACGTCTTCGCCGAGACGATAGACTGCCTCGAGCGCCGCCAGGTCCGGCACAAGGTGCTCGTCGTCGGCGACGGGCCGGCGAAGGAGTGGTTCGAGCGGCGGATCCCGGACGCCCTGTTCGCCGGCTTCCGGCAGGGAGCGGACCTGGCGCGCGCGGTGGCCTCCATGGACATGCTGTTCAATCCTTCCGTCACCGAGACCTTCGGAAACGTGACCCTCGAGGCGATGGCGGCCGGACTCCCGGTGGTCGCTGCAATCGCCACCGGAAGCCAGAGCCTCGTCGAGGACGGAGTGACCGGCCGGCTCGTCCGGGCAGGCGCGATCGAAGGCTTTGCCGGAGCGCTCGAAGCCTATTGCCGCGATCCCGCCCTGCGCCGCGCGGCGGGCAGGGCCGGCTGCGAGGCGAGCCGACGCTACGGCTGGGACGAGGTCAACCAGGCCCTGGTCGACGGCTATGTCCGGGTCGTCCGACAGCGCGGGCGGCAATAATCCCTCTCGTCGTCCCGGTGAAAGCCGGGATCTCGGGGAGACCCGCCGAGACTTCTCGTCCTGAGGTCCCGGCTTTCGCCGGGGTGACGGGAGGGAGGCCGGAACGCCGTCCGGCCGCGCCGGTTATGGGTTCGACAGGAGGCTCAGATGGCGGACTTCGCCGCCCGGCGCGAGCATATGGTCCGGGAGCAGATCGCCGGCCGGGGAATCCAGGGCGCGCGGCTCCTCGAGGCCTTCCGGACGGTGCCGCGCGAGCTTTTCGTGCCCGATGAAGTGCGCGAGTTCGCCTATGAGGACGGGCCGCTTCCGATCGAGGCGGGCCAGACCGTCTCGCAGCCCTATATCGTCGCCCTGATGCTCGAGGCCGCCCGGATCGCCCCCGGGGACAGGGTGCTCGAGATCGGCGCCGGCTCGGGCTACGCCGCCGCGGTGATGAGCCGGCTCGCGGGCGAGGTGACCGCGGTCGAGCGCCATTCCGAGCTCGCCCGGCTGGCGCGGGAGCGGATGGAGCGCCTCGGCTTCGGCAACGTCCGGGTGATCGAGGGCGACGGCACCGCCGGCCTTCCGGCCGAAGCGCCGTTCGAGGCGATCTTGTGCGCCGCGAGCGGAAGCCATGTGCCCGAGGTGCTCCGCCGCCAGCTCTCGATCGGCGCGGCATTGGTGATGCCGCTGGGCGAACCCGGCGCCGTCCAGAAGCTGGTCAAGGTCACCCGCCGGGGCGAGGAGGAATTCGAGCAGGAGGATCTCGGCCCGGTCCGGTTCGTCCCGCTGATCGGAGCCCATGGCTGGCCCGACTCGCAAGGAGAGAGAAAGATGACGGTCCCCCAGCTGATCGCCGCAGCGGCCGAAAGCCTTCCGGAACTGGACGATCCGGCTTTTGGGGAGGCTTTCGACCGGTTCGCCGACGCCCGGATCGTGATGCTCGGCGAAGCCAGCCACGGCACCTCCGAATTCTACCGCGCCCGGGCCGCAATCGCCCGGCGGCTGGTCGAGCGGCACGGCTACTCCATCGTCGCGGTCGAGGCCGACTGGCCGGACGCCGCAAGCATCGACCGCTACGTCCGCCACCGGCCCCACCGCGAAGGCGAGGAAGCGGCCTTCGAGCGCTTTCCCACCTGGATGTGGCGGAACACCGACGTCGACGCTTTCGTCGGCTGGCTCCGGGCCCACAACCGCGGCCGCGCCCATGAGGAGATGACCGGCTTTTACGGCCTCGACCTCTACAATCTCGGAGCCTCGATCCGGGCCGTGACCGACTTCCTCGACCAATCGGATCCGGAGACCGCGAAGGTGGCACGCGAACGCTACGGCTGCCTTGCGCCGTGGAGCCGGGATCCCGCCGCCTACGGCCGGATGGCGGTTACCCAGGGCTTCGCCTTCTGCGAGCTCGGAGCGGTCCAGATGCTCGGAGACCTGATGCAGCGGCGGATGGACTGCCTCAGCCCCGAATGCGACGAATGGCTCGACGCGGCCGCCAATGCCCGGCTGATCAAGAATGCGGAAGCCTATTATCGGGTCATGTATTACGGCTCGGCCGAGAGCTGGAATCTGCGCGACACCCACATGTTCGAGACCTTGTGCCAGCTGCTCGACGCGAAGGGGCCTCAGTCCAAAGCGGTGGTCTGGGCCCATAACAGCCATATCGGCAACGCCGCCCATACCGAGATGGGCCAGGTGCGCGAGGAGCTGAACATCGGCCAGCTGGTCAAGGAAAGGTTCGGCCATCAGGCCTGCCTGGTCGGCTTCGGCACACATTCCGGAACCGTCGCGGCCGCCACCGACTGGGACGAGCCGATGGAGGTGAAGACGGTGCGCCCGTCGCTTCCGGAGAGCTACGAGCGGCTCTGCCACGACAGCGGGGTGCCCCGCTTCCTCCTCGACCTTCGCGAAGGAGAGAATGAGGAAGCCGTCGAGGCGCTGCTGGAACCGCGTCTGGAGCGCTTCATCGGAGTCATCTACCGGCCCGAGACGGAGCGCTGGAGCCATTATTCGCAGGCCGTGCTCCCCAACCAGTTCGACGCCTGGGTCTGGTTCGACGAGACGCAGGCGGTGACTCCGCTCGGCGAGGAGCCGAGGAGCGGGGAAGACGAGACCTACCCGTTCGGACTTTAGTCCTCCCCATCGCAAGATGGGGAGGGGGACCACCCGAAGGGTGGTGGAGGGGCAGACGGCACAGGCCGCGCAACTTGCCCCTCCACCATGCTTCGCATGGTCCCCCTCCCCACGCCTTCGGCGCGGGGAGACCAGGGGGGCTTCCAATCCACCCCTCCACCCCCCAAGTGCCTCCCTCATGAAACCCGATCTCGCAATCCTCTACGAGCACCCGAAATGGTTCGAGCCGCTGTTCGCCGCGCTCGACCGGCGCGGCGTGCGCTTCGAGGCGATCCGCCTCTCCGACCACAGCTTCGACCCCGCGTCCCCCCAGATCCCGGCTCCCGTCGTCCTCAGCCGGGTGGCCATGTCGAGCTTCCTGCGCGAGGCCGAGCACGGCATCTTCTACGCCGAAGCCCTGCTCGCCCACTGGGCGGGGAACGGCGCCCGGGTGCTCAACGGCGCGGCGACGATCGCGGTCGACAGCTCGAAGGCCCGGCAACTCTCGCTCATCTCCAGGCTTGGCTATCAGGTGCCGGAGACGAGGGTCGTCCACCGCCGCGAGGACCTTGGCGAGGCTGCCCGCACGATGCGCTGGCCGCTTCTGGTCAAGGCGAATATCGGCGGCTCCGGCGCCGGAATCGTCCGCTACTCGAACGAAGACGAGCTGGCGGGCTCGATCATCGACGGGACGGTGCCGAAAAGCGTCGATTCCGTCCTGCTCGTCCAGGATTACGCACCGGCGCGGGGCGGGGCGATCACCCGGGTCGAGACCCTGGGCGGCAAATTCCTCTACGCGATCGAGGTGGAGAGCGGCGGCGACAGCTTCGACCTGTGCCCGGCCGACGCCTGCCTGGCCCAGCCGGGGCGAAGCGCCGTTCGAATGGACGCCGTGGCTCCGCCGCCCGAGCTTGTCGACGCGGCGGAACAGATCGCCCAGGCGGCCGGGCTCGACGTCGGCGGGGTCGAATATCTGATCGACGACCGCGACGGGACGGCGCGCTTCTACGACATCAACGCTCTATCCAATTTCGTCGCGAAGCCCCTGGACGTGCTGGGCTGGGACCCGCACGACCGGCTCGTCGATCATCTCGAAGCGGCAATCCGGGAGGCCAAGTAAATGCGGTTCGGTTACTGGATGCCGGTCTTCGGCGGCTGGCTTCGCAACGTCCCGGACGAGGGGATGGAGGCGAGCTGGGACTATGTCCGCCGGCTGACTTTGCGGAGCGAGGAGACGGGCTGGGACCTCAGCCTGATCGCCGAGCTGAACTTGAACGACATCAAGGGGATCGAGGCGCCCGCGCTCGACGCCTGGTCGACGGCCGCGGCGCTCGCCGCGCTGACCGAGCGGCTCGAGCTGATGGTCGCGGTCCGACCCAATTTCCACCAGCCGGCCTTGTTCGCCAAGCAGTCGGCGAACATCGACAATATCAGCGGCGGCCGGCTCGCGCTCAACGTCGTCTCCTCCTGGTGGGCCGACGAGGCGACTCAGTACGGCCTCCAGTTCGACCAGCATGACGACCGCTACGCCCGGACCTCGGAATGGCTCGACGTGGTCGACGGGCTCTGGACCCAAAAGCGCTTCAGCTACGAAGGCGAGCGCTACCGGCTGAAGGACGCGATCTGCGAGCCCAAGCCGGTCGGCAGGCCGCGCCCGACCATCTATGCCGGCGGCGAGAGCGAGGCGGCCAAGACGATGATCGCGCAGCAGTGCGATGCCTATGTCATGCACGGCGACCCGGTCGAGGCGGTGGCGCCCAAGATCGCCGACATGGCGGCCCGGCGCGAGCAAGCAAGCCGGCCGGAGATGCAATATGGGATGGCGGCTTATGCGATCGTCCGGGACAGCGAGGTCGAGGCGAGAAGGGAGGTCGAGCGGATCACCGCCTTGCCGCCCGAACCGCCCAAAGGCTTCGACAATTTCGACCAGTGGCTCTCAGGCACTCAGCTCGAGCGCGAGCTGAAGCTCCAGGAATATTCGGTCTCGAACCGCGGCCTCAGGCCCAATCTGGTCGGCACTCCCGAGCAATTGCGCGAGCGGATCGAGGAATATGAGGCGGCCGGGCTCGACCTTCTGCTGCTCCAGATGAGCCCGCAGGCGGAGGAAATGGACCGCTTCGCGGCGCAGGTCATCGCGCCGATGAAGGGGGCCTAGTCCCTTGCGGAGCGGAACGAGTACCACGGCCGTTCGCCCTGAGCCTGTCGAAGGGCTTTCCTTCTCTTTTCCAAGAGAGAAGAGGGCTTCGACAAGCTCAGCCCGAACCGCTGGGGAGGGCACAGAGGAGAAACGGATGTCCGAAGTCAGGAACAACGAAGTCGAGCATCGGTACGAGCTTGAGGTCGAGGGGCAGCTTGCCCTTGCGGCCTACCGGCTCCGCGACGGGCGGATCACCTTCACCCATACCGAGGTGCCCAGTGCGCTCGAAGGCAAGGGGATCGGCTCGAAGCTCGTCAAGGCGGCGCTGGACGATGTCCGGGCGGAGGGGCTGAAGGTCGTGCCGGCCTGCGCCTTCGTGAAGCATTATATGGATACGCATCCCGAGGTTCAGGACCTTCTGGCCTGACCGTCATCCCGGCGAAAGCCGGGACCTCAGGACGAGAAGTCTCGGGGGGTCTCCCCGAGGTCCCGGCTTTCGCCGGGATGACGGGGGATCAGAAAGCCGACCTTACCCCCATCACGACGCTCTTCGATTCCGGATCTTCCCCCTCCTCGCGGGTGAGGCGGGCGGTTCGGCCGAGGTCGCGGGACCAGCTGAGGCCGACATAGGGCGCGAAGGCCTCCTTGATCTCGTAGCGCAGTCGAAGTCCGGCCTCGGCATAGCCCAGCCCTCGGCCGAGCCCGAGATCGGGCACGTCCTCGCCGTAATAATCCAGCTCCGCGCTGGGCTGGAGGACCAGCGATCCCGCCAGCGGCTGATTGTAATAGCCCGCGAGCCGAGCGCTGGCTTCGCCCTTGTGGGAAAGGTAGCCGAAGGCTCCGATCCAGAGCGCCTCTCCGTCGTCATATTGAGCGCCCAGCACCGCATAGCCGCGTCGAGGGCGAGGCTGGACGTCGTAGCGCGCCCCCGCATTGAGGTCCCAGGCCCCGCCGACATGGTAGGAATAAAAAGCGTTCAGCTCGACATAGTCCGGACCGCCCAGGGCCGGCCCGTCGCCGCTCGTGCCAAGCCAGAGCCGGTGGCGATCGCCGCCGATCAGAGCCGAGAAATCCCAGGCATAGCCGTCCCGCCCGCTCTGGGCGGCATATTCGAACCGGTCGAGAAGGCCCCATTGAAGCCACGTCCTGCGCATGGCGCCGGGCGCTGCCGCTTCGGGCATCGGTTCCGGGACGTCCACCGCCTGATAGGCGAGCTGGGCGGGCGCAGTGAGATCGTCGTCCGGGACCGGCTGATAGTCGAGCCGCTGGCCGGCCGCGGGGGCCGCCGTGGCAAGCAGGAGGAGGAAGAGAGGGCTGCGCATGCCGCTGGCATAGCGGAGCGAGGTTAAGACTGGCTTAGGGCCCACGGCGTCATCCCGGCGAAAGCCGGGACCTCAGGACGAGAAGTCTCGATGGTCTCCCCGAGGTGCCGGCTTTCGCCGGGAGGATGGGTTAAATCGAATAACCCCCATCGCTGACCAGGCAGGCGCCGGTCATGAAGGCCGAATCCTCGGAGAGGAGGAAGGCGATCTGGGCCGCGATCTCCTCGGGCTTTCCGAAGCGGGCGAGCGGGGTTCCGGCCGCCATCGCCTTGAACGCCGCCTCCTTGCCGTCGCGGCGCGCCATGTCGTTGAACGCCGGAAGCCCTTCCCAGATCGGGGTCTCGATGCCGCCCGGCGCGATCGAATTGACCCGTATGCCGAGCGGAGCGCCTTCTTTGGCGGCGATCCGGGCGAGGTGGATCACCGCCGCCTTCGAAGCGCCGTAGGCGGCGATGCCCGGCTCCGCCTTCACGCCGGCCGCCGAAGCGGTGAGGACGATTGAGCCGCCCGTGTCCCGCATCGCCTTCATCGCCGCCTGGAGGGTGAGGAAGGCGCCGTCGAGGTTGATCGACATGACCTGGCGCCAATCGGCGAAGCTCGTCTCCGCGATCGGCCCGCCCGCGCCGATTCCGGCATTGACCACCGCATGGGTGAGACCGGTCAGGTCCTCGCGCTCCCACAGCCTCTCGTCGGCGACGTCTCCGATCCGGATCTGGCGCTCGCAGGGGAGGGTGAAGGCGAAATCACGCAATTTGTCCTCGTCCCGATCCATCAGGATCAGCTTGCGGGCGCCGCCCTCGGCGAGCCGGGTGGCGGTGGCGGCGCCGATTCCGGAAGCGGCGCCGGTGATGAGCACTATGGCTTGGGTGAAGTCGGGCATAAGTGGAGACTAGCCGCTCCGTCATCCCGGCGGAAGACCGTCGTCCCAGCGAAGGCTGGGACCCCGGCGGGTGAAGGGCGGCGGTGCTTTTCACCCCCTGGGCCCCCGGCCTTCGCCGGGGCGACGGGTCAGGCCACCTCGCCGATCCCGAGCTCGCCGAGCTTCCTGTAAAGCGTCGAGCGCCCGATCCCGAGCCGCCGGGCGACCTCGGTCATCCGGCCCCGGTAATGGCCGATGGCAAGCCGGATGACGTCGGCCTCGATCGCCTCCAGCGGGCGGAGGTTGCCGTCGGGGTCGTAGAGTGTGATCCCCGGGCCGTTCGACAGCGCCGCCTGCTGCGAGGCGCCGTTGAGGGCCGGACGGTGATAGTCGCTGGAGCGGCGCGAGAGGGTCGATTCCTGGGCGATCTGCGGAAAGTCGGCGGCGGTCAGCGCATTGCCGTCGCACAGGACAGCGGCCCGGAAGAGCGCGTTCTGGAGCTGGCGGACATTGCCCGGCCAGCCGTAGCGCATGAGAATCTCGAGCCCGTCGTCGGTGATCGAGAGATGCCGCATTCCCGGCTGCTCGGCGATCCGGGCGAGGAGGTGGCGGGCGAGCGGCGGGATGTCGCTCGCCCGGTCCCTCAAGGGCGGGATCGGAACGTGGACGACGTTGAGCCGGTAGTAGAGGTCCTCCCGAAACCGCCCGCGGGCGACTTCCTCGGCGAGGCGCCGGTTGGTCGCGGCGATGATCCTGACGTCGACCATGTGGATGGCGCGGCCGCCGATGCGCTGGATCTCGCCGGTCTCGAGCGCGCGGAGCAGCTTGACCTGGGTCTCGAGCGGAAGCTCGCCGATCTCGTCGAGGAACAGTGTGGATCCGTCGGCGTCCTCGAAGCGGCCTACATGGCGGTCGAAGGCGCCGGTGAAGGCGCCCTTCTCATGCCCGAAGAGGACGGATTCCACGAGGTTCTCGGGGATGGCCCCGCAATTGACCGTGACCATCGGCTTTCGGCCGCGCGGGGAAGCGGTGTGGATGGCCTGGGCGATCACTTCCTTGCCAGCGCCGCTCTCGCCCTCGATCAGGACCGAGACCCGGGCCCGGGCGGCCTTTGCCGCCACGGCGAGGGCCGAGCGGAAGGGCGGGGCCGAGCCCACGATCTCCTCGAAGGCGAGCGGCCGGTTGGAGATCTTCTCGGAAAGCGGCCGAAGCTCGCCGCCGCCGCGCTGGCGCCGGTCGGTCGCGGCGTTGAGCGCCGCGAGAAGGCTGTCGGGAGCGATCGGCTTGACCAGGAAATCGTGGGCTCCGGCGCGCATCGCCTCGACCGCGACCGAGACCGAGGTCTGGGCGGTCATGACGAGCAGGGGCAGGTCGGCGCGAAGCGCCCGGATTTGCTGGATCACCCCGGTTCCATCGGGCCCGGGCAGCCAATGGTCGAGGAGGATGGCGTCGACCGGCGGACCGTCGACGTCGGTGAGGATCTTGGCCGCGGCCTCGACGTCGGGCGCGCCCCGAACCCACCAGCCGGCGCGGGCGCCGATGGCGGTGACGAGGCGCCGCTGCGCGGGCTCGTCGTCGATCAGCAGCAGGCATCGAGTCGGGTCCGGCCGCATCTTCACTCCCCATGGCTCACGGCGCCGGTTTAGGGCCAGTGGGTAAAGGTCGGCTTAAAACGGGACGGGCAGGACAGCGATAACACCGACTGCAATCTCGTCATCTACCGGGTGAAAGATCCGAAGAGCAGCGTCGAGCCGGCCAGGCGCTCTCCCTCCGACAGGACCGCAAACAGCGCTAACCCGCCTTCCCTCGCCGCCGCCGCATTGATAAGAGGTCGCCCGAACCACAGGCACGAGGAAACGGCATGGCGGCGGAAGGCGAGATCGAGAAGGAGACCATCGTCCACAGGAAGGGCTATGAGGGCTTCCTCTTCCTGATGAAGTGGGGCGCGGTCATCTCGCTGGTCCTCGGCTTCATCGTCCTCCTCCTGATCCGCGAATAGCCGGAAGGTGAAGCTCGCGATCCTGAAGGAGACGGCCGAGGCCGAGCGAAGGGTCGCCGCGACTCCCGAGACGGTGAAGAAGTTCATCGCCCTGGGGGCGGAGGTCACGGTCGAAGCCGGGGCCGGCCTCTCCGCCTCGATCGCCGATTCCGATTATGAAGGCGCCGGGGCGACGGTCGGACCGCGCGAGGCGGCGCTGGGTGGGGCCGACGCAATCCTCGCCGTCCAGGGGCCGGATCCTGCGGCGCTCCAGGGCTCGAAGCCCGGCGCATGGCTGGTCGCGATCCTCGACCCGTTCCGGCAGCGCGAGCGGGTCGACGGCTACGCCTCGGCCGGCCTCGAGGCCCTGGCGATGGAGCTGATGCCCCGAATCACCCGCGCCCAGTCGATGGACGTCCTCTCCAGCCAGGCCAATCTCGCCGGCTACAAGGCGGTCCTCGACGCCGCCGCCGTCTACGGCCGGGCCTTCCCGATGATGATGACCGCGGCCGGGACGATCCCCGCCGCCCGGGTCTTCGTCATGGGCGTCGGAGTCGCGGGGCTCCAGGCGATCGCCACCGCCCGCCGCCTCGGAGCGATCGTCTCGGCGACGGACGTCCGGGCCGCGACGAAGGAGCAGATCGAGAGCCTCGGAGCCAAGGCGATCTTCGTCGAGAAGGTCGCCGGGATCGAAGGCGAGGGCGCCGGCGGCTACGCGGCCGAGATGTCGGACGAATATAAGGCCGCTCAGGCGGAATTGGTCTCCGGCCACATCGCCAAGCAGGATATCGTCATCACCACCGCGCTCATCCCCGGCCGGCCGGCGCCTCGGCTGATCAGCGACTCCCAGCTCGCTTCGATGCGGCCGGGCAGCGTCGTCGTCGATCTCGCCGTCGAGCAGGGCGGAAACGTCGAGGGCTCGGCGCCCGGCGAAGTGGCGGATCGCCACGGAGTGCGGATCGTCGGCCACCGCAACGTGCCGAGCCGGCTGGCCGCCGACGCTTCGGCGCTCTATGCCCGCAACCTGTTCAACTTCCTCTCGGCCTTCTGGGACAAGGAGGCGGGCCGGCCCGTGCTTCCCGACGACGACGAGATCGTCCGCGGAGTGCGCCTGACCCAAAGCGGGAAGGTGGTTCACGAGCGGCTGCTGGGCTAGTCCCGTCATCGCGAGCGAAGCGAAGCAATCCGGCGCGGCCTCCGAGGCCGGCCGGATTGCTTCGTCGCTTTGCTCCTCGCAATGACGAAGCGTGGCGAAAAACCCGCTTCGCACCCCATGCTTACCGTTGACAGCGCCACTCTCAAATCCTATCTCGCCCTCATCCCGATAACCGGTCGTCCGGCGGCGCTTTCGTGCGCTCGTCGGCTGTCGCTGTTTTGACGGACATCGATGCGTCGAGATGGGGCGTCCCGCCCCGTGGAGCAGGAGAAGAAAATTTATGGCTCGTATTGCTGGGGTGAACATCCCGACCAACAAGCGCGTCGTCATCGCGCTCACTTATATCCACGGAATCGGCCGGACCAAGGCTGTGCAGATCGCCGAGAAGCTGGGGATCGCCCCCGAGCGCCGGGTCCAGGACCTCACCGACCAGGAAGTCCTCCATATCCGCGAGACGATCGACGCCGACTATCAGGTCGAGGGCGATCTTCGCCGCGAGGTCGCGATGAACATCAAGCGCCTGATGGACCTCGCCTCCTACCGCGGCCTTCGCCACAGGAAGGGCCTGCCCGTCCGCGGGCAGCGCACCCACACCAACGCCCGCACCCGCAAGGGCAAGGCCAAGCCGATCGCCGGCAAGAAGAAATAAGGACCGGACGAAATGGCACAGGCACCGACGCGCATCAAACGGCGCGAACGCAAGAACATCTCCGCGGGCGTGGCTCACGTCAACGCCAGCTTCAACAACACGATGATCACCATCACCGACGCCCAGGGCAACGCCATCGCCTGGTCGTCGGCCGGGATGATGGGCTTCAAGGGCTCGCGCAAGTCGACCCCTTATGCCGCCCAGGTCGCCGCCGAGGACGCCGGCAAGAAGGCCGCCGAGCATGGCGTCCGGACCCTCGAGGTCGAAGTGAAGGGCCCCGGCTCGGGCCGCGAGAGCGCGCTCCGCGCCCTCCAGTCGGTCGGCTTCCAGATCACCTCGATCCGCGACGTCACCCCGATCCCGCACAACGGCGTCCGCCCGTCCAAGCGCCGCCGAGTGTAATTCGGGGACACGGTATCCGTGTCCCCTGCTGCAGGGGACACTCAATGGAGTGTCCCCTGCAGACCCGCCCTACATAGGGACAGCCCGTCAGCCGTCCCGCAAGCCAGAGGAATACCATGGCCGTCAACGCTAAGAACTGGCAGGAAATGAAGAAACCCAATTCGCTCGAGAAGCGCTCCACCGGAGGCGATTCGCGCCGCCGAGCGACCTTCGTCGCGGAGCCGCTGGAGCGCGGCTTCGGACTCACGCTCGGCAACTCGCTTCGCCGGGTGCTCCTGTCGTCGCTTCAGGGCGCCGCAGTCACCTCGATCCGGATCGAGGGCGTGCTCCACGAATTCTCGAGCCTGGCGGGAGTCCGCGAGGACATCACCGACCTCGTCCTCAACGTGAAGCAGATCGCGCTTCGAATGGAAGGCGACCAGCCGCGCCGCCTCGCCCTTTCGGCGACCGGCCCGGGCGAAGTCACCGCCGGCCAGATCGCCACGACGGGCGACATCGAGGTGATGAACGGCGACCTGGTGCTCTGCCACCTCGACGACGGAGCGACTCTCAACATGGAGCTGACCGCGGAAGCCGGCAAAGGCTATGTCCCCGCCGCCTCCAACCGCCCGGCCGACGCTCCGATCGGGATCATCCCGATCGACGCGCTCTACTCGCCCGTGCGCCAGGTCAGCTACAAGGTCGAGAACACCCGCGTCGGCCAGGAGCTCGACTACGACAAGCTTACTTTGACGGTCGAGACCGACGGCACCATCACCCCGGACGACGCCGTCGCCTATGCCGCGCGCATCCTCCAGGACCAGCTGCAGCTCTTCGTCCACTTCGACGACAGCCTCGCCGCCCACGTCCCCAGCCACGGCCACGGAATGGGCCCGAGCGCGGCCGAGACCGAGCAGGACGCCAACCAGCTCAACCGCTACCTCCTCAAGAAGGTGGACGAGCTCGAGCTGTCGGTGCGCAGCGCCAACTGCCTCAAGAACGACAACATCATCTACATCGGCGACCTCGTCCAGAAGACCGAGGCGGAGATGCTCCGGACCCCGAATTTCGGGCGCAAGAGCCTGAACGAGATCAAGGAAGTGCTGTCGAGCATGGGGCTGAGGCTCGGGATGGACATCCCCGGCTGGCCGCCGGAGAACATCGAAGAGATGGCCAAGAAACTGGAGCAGGAGCTTCTCGGCTAAAGGCTATCGTCTCGAAGTGGTACTTCGAGCCGGTTTGGAGACAGGAAGGGCCGTCCCGGCAGGGGCGGCCCTTTTCGTTTTAGGAGTCGCCGCAGTGGAGAATCCACGTTAAGCGATGAGTGTGGCGCGAGGCGAAAAGCTGCTGGAGCGGATGCGGGCTAATCCCCGCGACTGGCGGATCGAGGACGTCTCCGCGGTTTGCGCGGCCTTCGGGATCGCTTGCACGCCGCCGCGCAAGGGATCACATTACAAGGTGAAACAGGCGGGCCAGGCCACGATGCTGACGGTCCCCGCGCATAAGCCGATCAAGCCGTGGTATATCGAGGCCCTGGTAGAAATGATTGATCGAGTGAGGGAAACGCAATCGTGAGGCCGCAGGATTACGAAGTCGCCATTCGGCCGCTCACCGAGGCTGAGGGCGGAGGCTTTGGCGCCACCGTTCCGGAATTGCCCGGCTGCATGTCGGATGGCGAGTCCCCGCAGGAGGCGCTTGAGAATGTCTACGACGCCATCGCCTGCTGGGTCGAGGCCGCGCAGGAGATGGGACGGCCGGTCCCCGAGCCCAAGCATGCGAAAGCGGCGTAGGGAGCCGGAGCGTTGCCAGAGACGAGGCATAAGGTCGTGATCGAGCCGGTTTCCGAAGAGGATGGCGGCGGCTTCCCCGGCAACCGTGCCGGAGCTGGCGGGCTGCATGTCCGACGGCGAACCCGCGCCGAAGCCGTCGCCAACGTCGAGGACGCGATCGCCACCTGGATATATGCGCGCGCAAGGCTGGCGAGCCGATCCCGGAGCCTCGGCTCCACCGGGCCGCGTGAGAGCGTGAAGCCGCAGGATTACGAGATCTCGATCCGGCCGCTCACCGAGGCGGAAGGCGGGGGCTTCGGCGCCAAAGTGCGGTAGGTGCCGGCTACATTGGCCGACAGTGGGACCCCGCAGGATTGCACTACGTCCGCCTGCGACCCGGAGCGGAGCTTCACCTTGCCCGGGCAGGGTTGCCCACAACGGTAGCGCCGGCGGCGACATCTCGGGTGACGATGCTCCCGGCGCCGACGATTGCGTCGTCGCCGATCGTGACTCCCGGCAGGATGATCGCACCGCCCCCGATCCAGACATTCGCGCCGATCGTCACGGGCCGGCCGAAGCGTACTTTCCGTCGTCGCAACCCGGGGTCCCGCGGATGATCGGCGGCGAGGATCTGGACAGCCGGACCGATCGCCGTCCCTTCGCCGATCGACACCGGCTCGACGTCGAGGATGATGCAATTATAGTTCAGGAACGCCCCGGCCCCCAAGGCGATATTGTATCCATGATCGCAGAAGAACGGCGGGCGTATAAGGGCATGCTCGCCGACCGAAGCGAACCGCTCGACCAGCAGCGCGTATCTTTCCGCGTCGCTCAGGCCCCGGGCATTGAAGCGGTCGATCCACTCCCACGTCGGCCCCGGCGGCGTCCGGCCGGCTTCGCTTCCTGTCGCCATATTCGCTCCCCGCGCAGCCCCACATGTACAAACGCGGACGTCCGCTTTCCACCCGTTTCCGGACCTCTGATGTCACCTCGCAGCGCCTCCTGTGTCGCAGGCCGAGAGCGCCTTGCCCACCGGCTCGATCCATCCGGATTTTGAGAACGAAAGGGCGACCGCTAGCCTGCTGGAAGCGCGCAATTGCGCGCGGTTTCGGAGACCTGCATCGGACTTCCGATCATCCGCACCTGCGGCAGCTTTTCGTCGGGGCCGGCTTCGCGGGCTTCTTTTTGTCCCTCGCTTCAAAGGCGGCCGCTGAATTTACAGGCGGCACGAGTGCGCGCGATCCGGCCACAGATGATGTCGCATATGACGACGAATGCGAACCGCGTGTTCGAGGTGCCGGCCAGCGGGAGGAAGTTTCGCTCTGTCGGCAGGCAATGCGACGGTTCCCGACGCTTTCTTTGTGTTTTCCGGATTTACTTTGCGCATCGCGCCCTTCGCGCTACAATGCGCCTTCCAGACTGAAGGCAGTGCAGCGGGGGCGATGCGCGCAATCCTAATCACGTTGGGAGCCTTTTTGGCCGTTGCCGGCGCCGGCCTGTGGATCGCGCTCGGCATTCCTTCCGTTGCAACGGCCCTTTCGTTGACGGCGCTGCGCCCGTTGGCGCTCCCGCTCATCGGCGTTCCGCTCGGCGCCGGGATCGCTCTCATCCTGCTCGGGACGGACATGGTCCGCGACGCCGCGGCCGCCGGCCGACCGAGCGTCCTCGAACGGCCGGCGCTGGCCACGGGCGCGGTCGCAGCGGGGCTGGGCCTCCTGCTCGTTCCCGCCGCCGCCACGGGCAAGGTCGCCCCACTCACGGCGGCGCTCGTCCTGGTGCTCGGGATCGCCGCCCTGCTGACCCTCGCCCAGGTGCTTCGCGATATATCGGACGGCAACGGCGTCGGCTTCGAAAGCCATTGGGGCGGACTTGCGGGCGGAATGGGGGGGTGGCGGCTCTCTCCCTCCGCCACGACCTTGCTGCTTGCGATCATGCTGATCGGCGGAGTCATCGCGGCCGGGATCGGCGGCGGCGGCGGCGGCGATACCGCGACCGAGGACAACGGCTCGGCCGAAGGCAAGGGCGCCGACGGAAACGACAGCGCGGACGGAAACGACAGCGCGGACGGAAACGACGGCGCGGCCGAAGACGAAGCCGCCGATCCGGAGAAAGCCGCGCCCGCGAATTCGAGCGCCCCGCCGCCCCCGGCGAGCAATGCCTTTGGAGGCGGTTCATCGGAGGGCGGAGGTGCCAAAGGCAGCGTCGATCCGCCTCCGTCCCGGCAGCAGGCCGAGGCACGGGCCCGCGCCGCCGGTCCAAGATAGATGCTCCGCCTCAAGCCCGGCGGCGAGCGGCCCCTGCCGATCGGCAACTGGACATTCCCGGCGCTCGCCCCGTTCGTCGAATCGACCGCCTACCGGCGCCTCTACCGGGAGCTCAGGTCCTATGTTCAGCAGGAATCGGCCGGGCGGTCGTTCCTGATCGCCGGCCACCGCGGCTCCGGCAAGACGACCACGGTCACCCGCGCCATCCAGAAGCTGTCGATCGACCTGCTTCGCCAGTCGATCAACCCGGACGCCCACGAAATCGGGCAAAGGGCTCCGCTGCAGCGGCCCCTGCTCGTGAAGCTGGTCGGCCACAGCCTGATCGCAAAGCCCCCGAAGCTGCGCGAGCCGGCCGTTCCACCGGCCGATCCCGCAAACCCCGAGGCCGCCGGCGGGGCGCCCGGGACGCCCGCGAACGAACCGGTCCCGGGGCCTGACGGCGACGACCGCGCCAGGGACGAGAAGGCGACCGCCCAGGGCGCGCTCGTCCACCTGACCATCGCGCTCTACCGGGCGCTGGCCGCCGAGCTGTCGAGGGCGTTCGCGGTCCACGCCCTGGACGGCGACGAACGATCGCGGGCCGACCGGCTGGAGATGGCCGCCCAGCTCGCCCTCCAGCTCGACAGCAACCCGAATCCAAAGGACCTTCGGGCCTATTGGCAGCGCATCGGACGGCTCGGGGCGGGCGTGTTGTGGCCGGCGCAGACCGACGGGACATTCGAAAAGCTGTACGTCTTCGACCAGGGGAACCGGGAAATCGTCGCCGCGGCCACCGCGGCCCAGGCCTACCAGGTCTGCTCCGGCCAGGTGGTCTACACCCTGACCCGCAAAGACAGCGCGGGCATCGAGACGAACGTCGAGGCGAAGGCCGACCTCAAGGAAACGCTCAGCCGGCTGGCCACGATCGGGGCTTCGGTGATCGCCGGGGGCGTTACCGGGGCCGCCACCGCCGCGCCCGCCGGCGTCGCGGCGGGAGTGCTGGTCTGGCTGCTTGGAACCGTCTCACTGTCCTGGTCCACCAAGCGTCAGCGCAAGGGCGAGGAGAGCGTCGATTATCAGTTCATGTCGGATCGTTCGCTGGAAACCTTGGATCGCGACCTCCCGGTCGTCATCGAGCGAATCCGCCATGCCGGCCTCGCGCCCGTGTTCGTCATCGACGAGCTCGACAAGCTCGAGAACGTGGACGAGACGATCGAGACGATCATCAAGCGGCTGAAGCATCTGGTCTCGGACCACGGCTTCTTCTGCTTCCTGACCGACCGCGACTATTACGACCGGATCGAGCAGACCACGGCGGCCAAGGCCTATCCAAGGGAGCATACCTATTTCAGCGATCGGCTGCTCGTGCTCAATCGGCCGGACGAGCTGTTCGACTATCTGACGACCTTGATCGTCGCGGAACCCGAAGCGTGAGCTCGGATCCGTTCGCGGTCGCGACCGTCGCGCTCGCCATCACCTTCCGCTCCCGCCTGAACTTCACGGACGTGTCCCGCAAGGTCGGCGAGCTGGTCCGTCCCGACGGCACCTTTACCTGCAGCGAGTCGGACGTTCGCGGAAAGGGCGAGTTTCGCTTGGCCGCGGCAATCCAGATCGCGATCGATCAGGCGCTCGCGGCCCCGACGGTGGCCGACCGGTTCCGAGTGGATCCCGGCTTCGCCCAGATGGCCGTCGACGCGGTTTATTACATCGCCAGGCGCTGGCAGGAAGAGCCGGGCGGAGTGATCGACCTGTCCAAGGGCAAGCTGCGGGACGAGCTGATCTCGCGCATGTCGTCGGTGGACCGCCCGGACCCCGCCCGCTCAGCCAACGCCTCCCCAGCGCCCACGGCAGATCCGAACCCATCCGGCGCCGGCGCCCCAGCGCCGGGGGCAGATCCGAACGCCGCCGCCCCCGATACCCCGGCGCCGGCCCCTCCGGCGCCCGCTCCCCCGGCCCCGAAGTCTGCGGATATGATCGGGGACAGCGAGCTTTCGGCCCTTCACGAGATGATCGTCATCCTCGCCGGATATCTCGCCAATTTCCCGGAACTCGTCCGTCACTTGCGCGAAATGCCGCCGGGCGACTGGCCCCTGGCCGATATAATCCCGCCCGGGGTTCGGGGACTGCTGAAGCGCGAGCTTGCCGGAAAGGAATTCAGCTATCGCTTCATGCTCGACGAGCTCGGCCGCCCGGTCGACGGGGAACCGGCGCAAGGCTGGATCAATTCCACGCTCGCGCTCGAAGTGACGTCGGTGCTCGCCCAGCTCAGGGGGCTCAACGATCTCCTTTCCCAAGCCGGGCTGACCGTCTCGGACCTGAGAGCGGTGCGCGCCCTTCCCGAAAGCGTGAGCGACCCGCAGGTTGCGAAGCTGCTGGCCCAGCTGGAGGCGGCATCGCTCGACAACATCCTTACGAGCGATCGGTCGCAGACCATATCGGAAGCCAAATTGGCCGCTTTGGCGATCGCGGAGTTCCGGCGCCCGCTTGAGGAATCGCTAATCCTGACAGCGGTCCTGAAGCGAGACGCCGGGTGCAGCGCGCGCGACGCCTTGGCGGCCGCCGGCCGCTACTTCAACACGAGGGACTCGGTCTTCCTTCCGCCGGACCGGGAAGACCTCGAGAGCCTGGTGAACCCGTCCTTGCCGCTCGACGCGCTTGCTCGCCTTCACGGGAAGGACGACTTTCTCTCCGGCACCGAGGCACGGAAGGCCGACATGCTGGTCGTCGATCGTCGCTGGACGGCATGGCGCGACCATCTCGGCGCCTTCTTCAAGCCCTCCCTCGTCAATCGTCCGACCGCCTATGACGACATGTTGCTGGCGGCGTCGGGCCGTGCGCCGGGCACGCTTTTCAGGACGGTGATGAGCGAGATGACCGTCGTGGAATGGAGCCGCGTCGTGTTGGCCGGCCTCCCGGGCGCGCCCGACCCGCCGTTCCGCCCCCTGTTGTGGGCGCTCGTCGGCGGTCTGAGGGCCCTCGGCTTCGACGGTGGGCTGCTGCTCCGGCTGGCGAAGGACGACGATTGGGAATGGGACGAGGCCGACCGGAGCGCAGCCCGGGCGATGGCACAGGACGCACCCCCGAGGCCGGCCGGGGTCATGCACGTCTATGCCGAAGAAGATCCCAATCCCGCCTCGCCGCCGACCTTGGGAGCCGGTAAGCCGATCCTCGCCCTTGGATCCGCCGATCAGGAGCGTTATATGGAAGGTCTCGGGTGGCTGAGGAGCCTCGGCGCTCTCGAAGGACGTACGCATGAAAAAACCGAAGAGCTACGCCCACTTCCTAAAGGACCTGCCGACCGTGACGGTGAGCCGTCATGATCCTCCGGACGAGGCCGCGGCCCGCAAGAGCCACGTGAAGTTCCGGGTGCGGTCCGCGGAGGATATCGTCCAGGCCTTCAACGAACGCCCTCGCGATCCGGACAAGCATAAGGGCGGCGGCTGACCGGCGCTTCCTGCGCCTGTTCGGGCAGCATCCGGCGGCCGGGACCCCGAACCTGAGCGTTGGCGGACTAACGGGGACGGTATATATTTATCTGTGGCTCGCCGGCGCTGCTCCGCCCGATAAATATATATTGTCACCGTTACCGAACCTGCTCGAGAACCGGCATTCAGGAAACCGTCGCGAGTGTGCTCGTCCGGCCGTGTTCATGACCCTGGATCAAGTCCGGGGTGACTGGGAGAAGCGCGGTCGCGCTAAGCAATTGTTGCTTTAATCCTATACTAGTTTCGTTTATCTTGCAGAAGCGGTGAGTTCGCTATTGTTATTCGGGCTTTTCCGTAGCTAATTTGGTCTTGCCTGCCGATTGGCGGGCGAGGCTTGATAACCTCGCGACTATTATCGGAGCTTCGGCCGCCGGCCGACCGGATGGCGGACGCCATGTCCAAGCCGTAGCGGTCCCCCCGCGCCGGCCAAAAGCGTCCGCGCCTGTCACTCGCAGGTTATCAACGTCCGGTTTCGGCCGGCCGACACCGCCTCGAACTTTGGCTCGAAGCCTTGGCTCGAAGCGGCGAGAGGCCGATGCCGTTTACAATCCGCCCCGATCGAGGTCCCGCCCGTCGGGGAGCTTCGAGCCGCCGCGATGCCGCTGACCGCCGGGCTCGATCAGACCGGGCTCCACCAGTCCTCCGCCATGTCTCGATGGCGGTGGACGCCAGGGTCAAGCCGCCCGAGCCCGCGGTGAACGACAATGTCTGCCGAAGCGACGTCGAGTGCCAGTTCGAGGTCGACGAATATGAGCGCATCTGGATGTACCGCGACGGCGATTGCTCGATCATCGACCGAAAGGATTATGTCCGAACCGAGATGTGGCGCTTCCTCCGGGACCATCTGTCGAAGCGGTTCTAGGGGCGAGCTTGGGACAGGTTCGGATCGTTCGGGCGAATTCGCTACGAAGCTGGAGCCGCCGCTTTCCTGTCGCGGAACCGGTCCCTAGGAAGCCGCAATGCCCCATCTCCCGCTCCTCGTCCTCGCCGCCCTTGCCGCGTCCCCGGCCGGCCCTCCCACCCCTCCCGCCGCTTCCGCCCCGGGGTCGGCCGAGGCGTCGCCGCCGCTGAGTTGCGAGAAGGGCCCGCTCTACCGGACCTTCGGAGGCACCGCCTGGGTCGTCTACGGGTGCGAGGACAAGACGACTTTGGCGGTCGCGGCCGGGGAGGGCAATCCGGCGGCGCCCTTCTACTTCATCCTCAATTCCAAGGACGGCGAGCGCGAGCTGTACGGCGAGGGCGCGGGCGATAAAAAAGCGACCGCGCCGGCCTTCGAGGATCTGAAGCGTCTCGATACGGCCGCCCTGGCCGGTTTGCTCGCGGCGGCGGAGCGGGCCGAGCCGCCGCCGCCACCGGCCCCGCCGCCGGCTCCCGCCACCCGAGCCCGGCTGAAGCAGCCGAACCTGTTCGCCGATCTCGACTATCCGCCCGCGGCGATCCGGGCCGGCGAGGAGGGGGCGGTGGAGTTCGAGCTTCGGCTCGGGCCGAACGGTCGGGTGGAGGGTTGCACGATCCTCGTCTCGAGCGGATCGGCGATCCTCGATTCGGAGACCTGCCGGATGATCCGGACCCGCGCCCGCTTCGTCCCGGCGCTCGACTTCGAAGGGCGGGCGACGTGGGACAGCCTGCGCGGCCGAACGACCTGGCGGCTGCCGCAGTAGCGGCCTGCGCGCCCGCCGCCCTCGCTATCGCCGCCGCGCACCCCATATAGGCTTCATCACCTGAGCCCTTCCCGCAAGCGGCCTGTGACCGGGAGACCTTCGAGCTCTCGCTTGCGAAGATTGGATCGACGAAGATGGAAAAAGCCGTTCCCGGCGGATTGAGGGCTTTGAGCTACACGCTCGCCACGCTGCTCGTCGCGCTTCCGGCGATGATCCTCGCCTATCTCTGGGCGACGGGCGGCTGATCCTGGCCATTTGACGGATGCATGCTTTTGCATTCGGCGGGGACTCGCTTTTTTCGTCTCCGGGGCACCGGGGCGCGGGTCTGCCGGCCTTCGGGTCGCCGGCGCCGGGTCCGGCCTCCACTCTTCTCCACCTTCGTAGCGATTAATGGCGATTCCCGTCGATCTTCGGCGATTCCGCTCAAAGCGGGGGAAGGGGCCCGCCGCTGCGCCGCAGGGGCGCGCGCGGCGGGCCCGCGGGCGGCAAGGTGGGGGCATTGCCGCCCGTTCCGTCTCCCTTTCGCTTTCGGGCCGACTGAGGAACTCGCCAGGGGCTCATTTTGTGCGCCATCGCGCCCCGGACCGGGCCTCGGGCCGGTAGCGCCCAGCGGATGGCGGATATGGGGCGGGAATATGCGGCTCGGGCGGCGGTCTTCCGCCGGATCGCGGCCGACCTCAGGAGCGAGGCGGATCAAGCGGCCCTGCTCGCCATCGCAGAGGAATATGAAGCGGAATCGGAGCGGCTGAAGAGCGCGCCCGAGGCGAGCTAGAGCGAGTTCGACCAAGGTCGAATCGCTCCGGGATCTTTGTGCCGCGTTTCCAGGCCGCCGGCGGTTCAAGCCGGCTCGAAAACGCCCTAGGCGGCCTTCAGGACCCCGTCGCGAAGCGAGTCGTTGGCGAAACGGGTGACCGCCTCAAGTTGCCGGGTGAGAAATTCGAGAGTCCCCGGATCCTGCTGGCGGTGAGGCGGGAAGCTGATCTCCCCGCCGGACGAACGGGCCAGATAGCCGCGCTCGATGAGTGCGCTGACCTTGCGCCGGGTGGTCTCGCGGTTGAGTCCGGTCGCGGACGCGATCGAGCTGACGTTGCAGCCGGCGGCGTAGCCGGGCGGGAGCGGGGTCGCGACGTTGCGAAGGGCCTCGGGGAGGTCGGCCCGGGTCAGCCGCTCGCCGGCGATCGCGACGACGGCGAGGAGGATCATGGCCGATTCGTTGTCGCCCACTCCGGCGCGCCAATTCTCCATCGCCCTCGAGGTGAGGAGGGCGAGACGGATTGCGGTGAGGCGGCTCATCGCCGCCGACGCCTGCTTGTCGATGGTGAGTTGCATGTCGGCCCGGGTGAGATGGCGCGGCGGCGGCCCTCATTCAATGGCGGGCGCACAAATTGAGCGGTCAGGCCGCGAGCGCCTTTCCATGGTCGTGGACCGCCCACCCGAACTCGGCGGCCCAGGCCCGGGCCTCCTCGGCCGCCGCCAGGGCGTCGGCAAGGGCGTCGCCCACCGGCCCGGGTGCCGTCCAGCCGCAACGCGGGCAATCCTCGTCGCTGCGCAACATGGCGTGAATGCCCCAGGGGCGGTTGGTCGAACAGGTAAGCATTGCGAATCGGTCTTTCTAACTCAGATTAGGATCTATGCTCAGGCAATGCTGTGCAGGCAATGAACAAAACCCCGGTGCCCGTTGATGGCCGGGCCGCGACTGCCTAGGAGCGGGCGGCGACAGGAAAGCAGGAGCGAAAGCATGAAACTCGGACCCAATATCGCCGCCGTCGTCACCGGCGCCGCCTCCGGCCTCGGCGAGGCGACCGCTCGGGCGCTCGCCGAACGGGGGGTGAAGGTGGCCGTGTTCGACCGTGATTCGGAGAAAGGCGACGCGGTCGCGGCCTCGATCGGCGGGATCTTCGCCCAGGTCGACGTCACCTCCGACGAGGCGGTCGCCGCCGGCTTCGCCAAGGCTAGGGCGGCGCACGGGCAGGAGCGGATCTGCGTCAATTGCGCCGGAGTCGCCAACGCCGCCAAGACGGTCGGGCGCGACAAGGCGACCGGAGAGGCGAGGGGCTATCCGATCCAGCAGTTCGAGCTCGCCATCCAGATCAATCTCATCGGCACCTTCCGGGTGCTCTCCCAGTCGGCGCTCGGAATGGTCTCCCTCGAGCCGCTCGAGGACGGCGAGCGCGGGCTCATCGTCAACACCGCCTCGGTGGCGGCCCAGGACGGCCAGATCGGCCAGGCCGCCTACAGCGCGTCCAAGGCGGGCGTGCTCGGAATGGCCCTGCCCATCGCCCGAGACCTGATGAACGAGGGAATCCGGGTCAACACCATCCTTCCGGGCGTGTTCGAGACCCCGATGGTGGCCATGATGCCCCAGAACGTGAAGGATGCTCTGGCGGCCCAGGTCCCGTTCCCGAAACGGCTCGGCCGGGCGGAGGAATATGCCCGCCTCGCCGTCTTCATGGCGGAGAACAATTACCTGAACGGCGAATATGTCCGGCTGGACGGAGCGATCCGGATGGCTCCGAGATAGGCATCGTCGACGTATCGACGGTCCGGCGAAAGCCGGAAGCCATTAACACTGCCGCGGGTAAGCCCCGGCGACCTGCGCGTTCGGACCAGCTCCGGCACGACGAGATCTCAGCCGTCCTCATCCTCATCGAGACCGAAGAAAGGCGCGGTCGCCGCCATGGCCGAGCGATAGACCAGGCCGGCGGCCGCGCCCGCGAGCATGAACAGGGCCGCGATCGAAGGGCCCGGGAGCGGGAGCCGGCCGGCTGACGGCTCCGGTCCAGCGGGCGGAAAGGCCCGCAGATAGCAGAACAGCGCGACCGCCGCGCCCGCCAGGGCCCAGGCGAGCCTCCGCCGGGGCCAAAGGCGGCCTCGCCCCGCTTGCCACAAGGCGGCTCCCGCGATGAAGGCCGGCAGCCACCCGGCGCCGACCGCCAGCACCATCGCCATTCCGCTCCCAAAAATCAGGACTCCGAGCATCACCGGCGCGCCCGCCAGAGTCGATCCGGCGCCGCCGCCTCCACCGGCCGGGCCGGCGGCCATCGCCGCCAGGAACAGCAGCAGCGGGAGGATCAGTCCTCCGGCGGCCGACGCGACGAGGGCGGCCAGCCCCAGCTGTGCGAGGCGGCTCAGCCGCTCCTTCACAGCGGACTCCGCCGGGCCCCGCTCAGCCGCATGGCGGCGAGGAAGGCGAGCGCGCCGCCGGCTCCGGC
The DNA here is from genome assembly GCA_036387875.1 of Allosphingosinicella sp. GTDB lineage: Bacteria > Pseudomonadota > Alphaproteobacteria > Sphingomonadales > Sphingomonadaceae > Allosphingosinicella. The sequence goes on from DASVSX010000022.1 coordinate 34,036, forward strand.
GACGAGACCCGAGGAAAGCAGTGCCGTCTCGCGGGCGCCCGAGAAGGCCAGCCGCATCCACATCGCGTCCGACGCCATGGTTTTTCTCCTCCAAGCCAGGCGCAGTCATGCCGCGCCGCGCCGAGCGAGTCTCCGGAGCGGCGGAGGAGCTTGGATGGAGAAAGGATGCAGGCGACGGGAGGGTCCTTCCCCCGGATGCTTGGCCTTCCCCCACGCCTAGCAAAACTACGTGGAAAGCCGCCGAGATAGGGAATCGTTTACCCTTTCCGGCGGACATTCGGCTCCGCAACGAATTGAAGGGACCCGGAATGCGAGTCGCCGCCACGCTCGACAGGGGAGCCGCCCAGGACCGGCGGCGCTTCATGCGCCATCCGGTGATGGTCGGAGCCGGCCTCGCTTCGGCCAACGACCGTCCCGGAGCGCCCGTCATCGTCGTCGACCTGTCGGCCCACGGCTGCGGTCTCGAAGTGGCGGGCCATTGCGAGGTCGGAGCCCGGGTCTGGCTGAAGCTGCCCGGCCTGGAAAGCTGGCCCGCCAGGATCGCCTGGACCCAGGATGAGCGGGCGGGGCTCAGCTTCGACCGGCCGCTGCACCAAGCGGTGGTGGATCGTTTCACCTGACTTCTAATCCTCCCCGGCCTTTGCCGGGGAGGGGACCGCGCGAAGCGCGGCGGAGGGGCTCTTCGGAGTCCGAGTGCCCCTCCATTATGCTTCGCGTGACGGCTGCTGCGCAGCCGGTTCCGGCTCTCGGCATGCCCCTGGAATGCCGACCCGCCTACACCCCCCTCCCCGCGAAATCGCGGGGGAGGACTGGCTCAGGCCGCCGTCCAGCCTCCGTCCATGCTGAGGTTCGCGCCGGTGATCGCCGCGGCCTCGTCGCGGCACAGGAAGAGGGCCAAAGCGGCGACCTGATCGACGGTGACGAACTTCTTGGTGGGCTGGGCGGCGAGCAGGACGTCGTTCATGACCTGCTCCCGGGTGAGCCCGCGGGCCTTCATCGTGTCCGGGATCTGGTTCTCGACCAGCGGGGTCCAGACGTAGCCGGGGCTGATGCAGTTGACGGTGACTCCGGCCGTCGCCGTTTCGAGCGCCACTGCCTTGGTGAGGCCGGCGATGGCGTGCTTTGAAGCGACGTAGGGGGCCTTGTTGGGGCTTGCGACGAGGCTGTGGGCCGATGCGGTGTTGATCACCCGGCCCCAGCCCTTCGACTTCATTCCCGGCAGAGCGAGCCGAATGGTATGGAAGGCGGCGCTCAGGTTGAGGGCGATCAGAAGGTCCCATTTGGCGACCGGGAATTCGTCGATCGGGGCGACGTGCTGCATCCCGGCATTGTTGACGAGGATGTCGACCTCGCCCGCCTCGGCCATCATCGCCTCGATCGCCTCGGGCCTGGTCAGATCGGCGTCGCTGTAGGAGGCGCCGAGCTCTCCCTTCAGCCGCTCGATCCCGGCCGGATCGCCGAAGCCGTTGAGGGTGACGCTTGCGCCTTCGGCGGCGAGGGCGCGGGCGATGGCGAGGCCGATCCCGGAGGTCGAGCCGGTGACGAGTGCGGTCTTGCCTTTGAGGAACATGCTGGGGCTCCGAAGATCAGGAGGGCCGTCCTTGCGAGGAGCGAAGCGACGAAGCAATCCAGTTTCAGCATCCGGCGCGAGCGCAATCCTGGATTGCTTCGCTACGCTCGCAGTGACGGGCCCTTTCGTCGCCGGCCGGGCTTTTGCAACCATAACGGGCACGCAAACATTGTCGGAGCGCAACAGGGAGAGCGGAATGCGTCTTGGCGGCTATCGGACCAGCGACAATGTTCGCGACCAGGGACAGGGCGGCGGAGGCTTCGGATTCGGGGGCGGCGGCGGCGGAGGCGGAGGCGGATGCCTCTTCGCGCTTCTGCCGATGGTGCTCAGCCGTTTCGGGATCGGCGGAGTGCTGATCCTCCTGCTCGGCTATTGCGCGCTCAGCTATATGGGCGGCGGCGGCGGCCTTGGGGTGGGCGGGCCGGGGACGACGGTGGCGCCGCAGCAGCAAGGCTCGGGCGCCACGAACGATGCGAAGCAGGCCTGCTCGACCGAACCGGCGAAACGGTTCTCGTGTCAGGTGCTGGCCAATACCGAAGATACCTGGACGCAGATTTTCGCGGCGAAGGGCCAGCGTTATCAGCCGGCGGGATTTTGGTTCTACGGCGGCTCCGGCAGGTCCGGCTGCGGCGCCGCCCAGTCGGCCATGGGCCCCTTCTATTGCCCGACCGACAAGAGCATCTATCTCGACACAAGCTTCTTCGGCGAGCTCCAGAACCGCTTCGGCGCGGCCGGCGACTTCGCCCAGGCCTATGTCATCGCGCACGAGGTCGGGCACCATATCCAGAACCTGACCGGAGTGCTCGAACAGGCTTCGGCCCAACAGCGGCGCGCTTCGAGCCGCGAGGGCAATGCCATCCAGGTTCGGGTGGAGCTCCAGGCCGATTGCTATGCCGGAGTCTGGGCCGCTCACGCCAAGGACGAGCAGGGCCGGGCCGCGATGGAGCCGGGCGACGTCGAGGAAGGGCTTCGAGCCGCCCAGGCGATAGGCGACGACACGCTGCAGCGCCAGAGCCAGGGCCGGGTGGTTCCGGAGGCCTTCACCCACGGCAGTTCCGCTCAGCGCCAGCAATGGCTCCGGCGCGGGCTCGAGAGCGGCGATCCGGCGGCCTGCGATACTTTCGGGGGGGCGGTATAGCCTCAATTTCTCCCCGAGCTTGCTCGGGGAGGGGGACCAGGCGAAGCCTGGTGGAGGGGTAATTGGCGCAGGCTCAAGCCATCGAGCGCGCGATCCTCCGAGTCCCCGGCAGATACCCCTCCACCACGCTTCGGGTGGTCCCCCTCCCCATCTGGCGATGGGGAGGAATTATCGCCGCAAGAACGCCCTTATCCACTCCGCCACCAGCGCCCGGTCGTCCGGACGCTCCAGCGAGTCGATGGCGGCATCCGGATCCGGCACCCGCGCGCGGCGGTGCTCGATCAGGGCGCGGGCATATTCGGGCTCGAACTCCGGGTGGAACTGCATCGAAATCGCGGGGGCATCGCCATATTCGAGGAGGCCGAAAGGGGTGAAGGCGTTGCCGGCGAGCACCCGGGCCGCCGGCGGTGGAACGACCACCTGGTCTTGGTGGGAGACGGGGACGGCGATCCGGGCGGGGGGCGTCTCGCCCATCCAGGGCGCTCGCTCCCACAGATCGTAATCCTGAAGCCCGATCCCCCAGCCGCGCTCGGATTTCTCGACCCGGCCGCCGAGCGCCTCCGCCATGGCCTGGTGGCCGAAGCAGATTCCGACCATTTTCGTGCGGCCCTTCGACTCGCGAAGGAAGGAGAGCAGGGGCGCTATCCAGGGCAAGGGCTCGTAGACGCCCGCCGCCGAGCCGGTGACGAGGAGTGCGGGATGGGCGTCCGGCCTCGGCGGCAATTCGCCGTCCGAAGCCTGGTAGACCCGGGGGGTGAAGCCCGGGCCGAGCAGCCGGGCGAACATCGTCCCATAGTTCCCGAAGCGCGGGGCGAGGTCCGGCGGCGGAGCGCCGGTGCTCAGGATTGCGACCTCCATCCTCGCGCCTTTATCCGGGCGCGGCCGCCGCGGCTAGCGCAGCCGGCCGCGCTTGGCCGAGACCGAAGAGAACCAGAGCAGCAACGCGGCGACGACCAGGATGAAGGCGGGGAAGGCCGCCGCCGGGGCGCCCATGGTCGTCAGGATCGGAGTGGCGAGGAAGGTCCAGCCGAACTGGGCGACCACCCCGGCCAGCGACGCCGCAAAGGCGATCACGGCCCAGCTTCGCCGGAGAAGCAGACCGACGGCTCCGAGAAGCCCGGCCCAGACCGCAACCGCATAGGCGCCGACCGCCCAGCCGGGCATGGCCGCCCAGATCTGGCGCTGCTCCGCAGGCAAGCGGGCGAGAGCGGCCGAATCCATCGAGACCTGGGTCACATAAGCGTAGCAGCCCATCGCTTCCCAGAGCAGGGCCACGGCCGTCACGGCCCAATACCAGCCGGGGACCCGGCCCCTGTCCAAAGTCGTGGCCATCCTTGCTCCCCTAAAGTCGTTGCGGGGACGAAACTGCCGTTATGGGCGGGGAATGGCAAGGGCAACCGTCATCCCAAGCCGGGACCTCGGGTCGAGAAGTTTCGGCGGGTCTCCCCCGAGGTCCCGGCTTTCGCCGGGATGACGACGGAGCTCAGCGGTCGCCTTTGTCCCCCTGGCCGGACTTGACCTTGGTGTCCGAATGCTGGCGCTGGTCGGCGGCAAGAGACTTGCCGACATCGACGACGTCCTTGAACTTGCCTTCGGAGTCGCGGCGCACGAAGCGCTTGTCGTTGCCGGTGTCGATCAGCTCGCGCTTGCGCTCGGCCATGGAAATTCTCCCGATTGTTACGTCGGGGGAAGAATCCTTGAGGGTCGGGGAGGTTCCGAGGGGACAGTCACTAGTGACTGTCCCTTTTAGGTCAGGCCGCTTCGGCTTCGTACTCGTCGCTCATCACCGGGCCCGAATCCTGGCCCTTGGCGGAGACGTCGCGGTCGACCAGCTCGATGATCGCCATCGAGGCCGCGTCGGAGGCTCGGATTCCGGCCTTGATGACCCGGGTGTAGCCGCCCTCGCGGGCCGCGTAGCGCGGCGCCAGGACGTCGAAGAGCTTCACGAGCTGCTTGTCGTCGAGGAGCCGGGCGTGGGCCAGGCGGCGGTTCGACAGGCCGCCCTTCTTGGCGAGCGTGATCAGCTTCTCCGTATAGGGGCGAAGCTCCTTCGCCTTGGCGACGGTGGTCGTGATCTGCTCGTGCTTGATGAGCGCGGCGGCCATGTTGCGGAACAAAGCGGCGCGGTGGCTCGAGGTGCGCTGCAGCTTGCGGCCGGCGTTGCGGTGACGCATGGTCTTTTCCTTCGTTCGTCCGGCACCCGTCCGAGGTAGCACCGGCCGGGCGGTCGAAAGGGGAGGCCGCCCAAATCCCAAAATGCGACGGCGGGGCTTGATGAGCCCCGCCTGCGGGGGTTCCTCAAGCCGAGCTGGGGCCTAAAGTCAAGGCTGCAGGCGGCTTCGGACCGATTCGAAGTGCCGCTTGTTGACGTCATGGCGCCGCGGCGCCCCGGTCGCGGAGCCTTTTGAACTGGAGGCGAGGATGCGAATCATCAATTGGCTGGCGCTGGGTCTCGGAACCGCGGCGATCGCCACGGCGGCGCCGGCGCGGCCCGGGACGGGATCCTTTAGCGGCGGAAGCTCGCAGGCCGGCGCACCCAATGCCGCATGGAATCACGCCGGCCAGGGCGGCTATTTCCGATTCGGGCCGGGCGCATGGAAGGACGAACGTCGCTACGGTCGCCATCGCGGCCGCCTGGGAGGCCGCGGGTGGAGCGGCTACGATCCCTATGGCGGAGTCGGAATCGGCGGGCCTCCGGTCGGAGGGGTGGACCCTAACGGCAACGGATTCTTCAACGGCGGCGGCGGGCGGATCGGCCTGCGCGGTGGCCGGCCTTATTACGATTACGACCGCGGCTACCCCTACGAATGGGACTCCCCCGCGGCCCGCCGCAACGACCTCGGGGACGAGGCGGCGCGCGTGGCGGAGCGGCCGGCACGCTGCACGATGGAGAACGGAGTGAGGGTCTGCCGCGGCTGGTGAGCCCCTCCAACCTTAATTGGTGCCAGGCACCGATTTTTAAGTCGTTGATTTTGCTCAGAGGGCTTCGACGATGGTGACGTTGGCGAGCCCGCCGCCTTCGCACATGGTCTGGAGGCCGAAGCGCTTGCCCTTCGCCCGGAGGGCGTGGACGAGTGTGGTCATGAGCTTGGTGCCCGAGGCTCCGAGCGGGTGGCCCAAAGCGATTGCGCCGCCGTTGATGTTGAGCCGGGCGGGGTCGGCACCGATTTCGCGGAGCCAGGCCAGCGGAACGGGGGCGAAGGCTTCGTTGACCTCGTAGAGGTCGATGTCGGCGATGTTCATGCCCGAGCGCTCGAGGGCGCGGCGGGTGGCGGGGATGACTTCCTCGAGCATGATGACGGGGTCGCCGCCGGTCACCGTCAGGTTGACGATGCGGGCGAGGGGGGTGAGGTTGTGCTCTTTGAGGGCGCGCTCGCTGACCACCATTACGCCGCTGGCCCCATCGCAAATCTGCGACGCGTTGGCGGCGGTGATCTTGCCGCCTTCCTTGAGCAACTTCACCGCCGCGATGCTCTCCAGGGTGGAGTCGGCGCGGATGCCCTCATCCTTGGTGTGGAGCGTCTCGTTGCCCTCGGAGTCGACGATCCCGAGCGGTACGATCTCCTCCTCGAATGCGCCGGCCTCGGTGGCGCGGGCCGCCTTTCGGTGGCTGTCGAGGGCGAAGGCGTCGAGCTCCTCCTTGCGGAACTGATATTTCTCGGCGATCATCTCGGCGCCGGTGAACTGGCTGAACATCGGCACCCCGAAGCGGTCCTGGATCCGCTTCGAGAAGGGGCCGGTGCCGATTCCGTGCTGCATCGGCAGGGTCACGGGAAGGCCCATCGGAACCCGGCTCATCGATTCGACTCCGGCGGCGATCACCACGTCCTGGGTTCCGCTCATCACGGCCTGGGCGGCGAATTGCACGGCCTGCTGGGAGGAGCCGCACTGGCGGTCGATGGTGACCGCGGGGACCGAGGTCGGGAGCGAGGAGGCGAGCACCGCGTTGCGGCCGACATGGAAGGCCTGCTCCCCGGCCTGGCCGACGCAGCCCATGATGACATCCTCCACGCAAGCCGGGTCGAGCCCGGACCGCTCGATCAGGGCGTCGAGCACTTCGGCGGCCATGTCGGCCGGGTGCCAGTCCCTGAGGGCTCCCCCCCTGCGCCCGCCGGCGGTTCGGGCGGCGGCGACGATATAGGCTTCGGGCATGGCTGGAGGCTCCTCAGGTTTGTGACGATGTAGGGGCGTGGGGGAGGGGGGTGCAAGCCGACTCGCTTCCCATCCTCTATTCGCTGGCGAACCGGACCGGCTCGCGATAAGGGACGGCGATGGCCGAAAATCCTTTCACGAAGCACCCGCGGGAAGTGGACGAGGGCTATTTCGAGCATCTCGCAGTGGCGGCCCGCTTCGGGCTTCGGATGATCGCCGGAGGGCTCGGCTGCTTTGTCCACGCAGTTTTCCCGTTCCTTTGCGAGCGGACCGGAAGCGACACGGTGCGGGACTTGAACTCGAAGCTGGGCAAGCGGGTCGACAAGCCGAATTGGGAACGGCACCCGATCATCTAAGGCGGGGGGCGGGCGTCCACCAGCTCTCGTCATCCCGGGAGGGACCCCATCAAAGTAGTACTTTGATGGGAACCCGAAAGCCGGGACCTCAGCGAGGAAGAGGCACTATGGGTCTCCCCGAGGTCCCGGCTTTCGCCGGGATGACGGGCAAGGCGAAGAGGGGCTTTCATGCCGAAGCTGGAGACCTGGTTCATCGGAGCGCACGCCGTCGCTTTCGTCGGCTGGGCGGCCCTGTTCGCTTCGCCCTGGATCGGCCGCCGCCCGGCGGTGCTGGCGGCGCGATGGGTGGCGGTCCCCCTTTGCCTTCTCTACCTCCTGTTCCTTTCGACCCACCTGAAGGCGATCCCGACCGACGCCGGCTATACCCTGGCGGCCGTCGCCCGCGCGTTCGACAAGCCGGTGCTGCTTCTTGCGGGGTGGATCCATTATCTGGTGCTCGATCTCTTCGTCGGGAGCTGGGAAGCCGAGCATTCGGAGCAAGCGGGGGTGGGCTACGCGCCGCTTCTGCTTTGCCTGTTCGCGACCTTGATGATCGGGCCGCTCGGGCTGCTCCTCTATCTCGGTGTCGCGGTCTTTCGCCGGAAGAGGCCCGGAGTGGCCGCCTGACTCGCCATCCCGGCGCAAGCCGGGACCTCAAGGAGACCCGCCGAGACTTCTTGTCCTGAGGTCCCGGCTTTCGCCGGGATGATGGTGGCCGTCCGATTGCGGACAGACGATGTCCGCCCCCGGACAGGAAAACGTGTCGTTTGTCGAAACCACGGCGCCCTTCGTCGCCAGCGCCTAGGCGGCCTCGCATGGCGTGCTTCTTGCAGATCGTTGACGAAACGATGCGACGGGGTGGCCGGTGACGAACAGGACGGTTTGGGCGGGCTTGGCCGCGGCGGCATTGTTTCTGGGAGGCGCCGCGGGACAAGCCGCCCAGGCGCCGGGGGCGGACGGGCGGACCGTCTACGAGGCCGCCTATTTCGCCCAGTTCGCCCCGTCCAACGCGCTCCAGATGGTCCAGCGGGTGCCGGGCTTCTCCCTCGAGCTCGGCAACCAGGAGGTGCGCGGCTTCGGGCAGGCGGCCGGCAACGTGGTCGTCAACGGCCAGCGGCCGAGCTCCAAGAGCGACACTCTGGAGACCGTGCTGGCGCGGATTCCGGCAAGCCGGGTGGCCCGGGTCGAGGTTGGGCCGGGAGACCTGTTCGGGTCCGAATTCGCCGGCAAGCCGCAGGTCGTGAACGTCGTCACCACCGGTGCGGGCGGGCTGGCGGGAACCTTCAACGGGCAGCTGAGGCGCACCTATACCGGGCGGGTCGAACCGGACGTGACCGTCTCGGCGCTTCTTCGAAGGGGCAAGTCGAGCTTCAACGCCTCGGCCGGGTACCAGGCCCCGCCGACCACCGAGGAGGGGTTCGACCGGATCACCGCTCTGCCCGGCGGCGAGCTTCGCGAATATCGGGAGAAGGTGAACCGGATCTCCGACCGCACCGCCTTCCTCTCCGGAGCCTGGGAGCATAATGGCGGCGACAACCGAACCGCCCACCTGAACTTCCGGGTCTCGCAGAACTGGTTCGACCTGAAGCAGACCAACCATGTCTTCCCGACCGCCGGGCCGATCCGCGACGACCGGCTCACCCAGGATTACGACCGCCGGAATTACGAGCTGGGCGGGGACGTCACCCGGCCGCTGTGGGGCGGCGGGATCAAGCTCATCGGCCTCGCGACCCGGCGCCAGCGTAGGGACGTCGACACCTCGCTGAACCGGGTGAAGGACGAGGTGATCGGCGGATTCATCCAGGATACCGACAATCTGCGCGACGAGAGGGTGCTCCGGTTGGTCTGGAACCGCTCCAACCTCGGCGGCTGGAGCATCGAGGCCGGAGCGGAGGGCGTTCTCAACAAGCTCGACAGCGACGTCAATTTCTACCGCCTTGCTGCAGGGGGGACCCAGACCCGGATCGACCTTCCGGTCGACCAGGCGGTGGTGAAGGAATATCGCGGAGAGGCCTTCGTCAACGCCGGCAAGGCGCTCTCGAAAACCCTCCGCCTGGACATGGGGCTCACTTACGAGGTCTCCCGCCTCACCGTGAGCGGCGACGCCGAAGCGGAGCGGGTCCTGAAGTTCCTCAAACCCAAGGCGAGCCTCGACTATCGCGACAAGTCCGGCTGGCACGCCCAGCTGTCGGCCGCACGAACCGTCGCCCAGCTCAATTTCGACGACTTCATCAGCTCCGCCGAACTGACCAACGACCGGGTCAACGGCGGCAATGCCGACCTGCTGCCGCAGCGTGCCTGGGAGATATTGGCGACTTTGGAGCAACCCATCCTCGGCGACGGAGTGGTAAAGGTCCAGGCGGGCTACAACCGGATCTCGCTGGTCCAGGACCGAATCCCGACCCCCGAAGGTTTCGACGCGCCCGGCAATCTCGGCAGCGGCCGGGTGCTGATCCTGAAGAGCACGATCGACGCGCCGCTGACCAGGCTCGGAATCAAAGGCGGGCGGCTGACCGTGAACAGCTCGCTCGTCGATACGTCGGTCGAGGACCCCTATACGTTCCGCAAGCGGCAATTCTCGGGATCCAGCCTCTATGCGGCGGACGCGAGCTTCCGGCAGGACCTCGGCAAATGGGCCTATGGGGCGACCTTCTTCTTCAACACCCCGACCTACTTCTTCCGCCAGAACGAGATCGACCGGCCGTTCTGCGACAACCCCTACGTCACCGCCTTCGTCGAATACCGGCCGAGCCCGAAGACGACGATCACCTTCAGCCTCGACAACGCCACCGACGCCCCCGCCTTCCGAAGCCGCACCTTCTTCACCCCCGACCGGCGCAACCCGTTCCCCGACACGTTCGAGCTGAGGCACCGCAACAAGCACATCATCCCGGCGATCGGGCTGAAGCACAGCTTCGGCTGATCTACCCCTCTCCCTGCAGGGGAGAGGGACGTCAGCCGAAGGCTGACAGGGTGAGGGTGTGGAGGTACTTCTCGAAGGCCTGCCCTCACCCTCCCACGGCTTCGCCGCGGGCCCCTCCCTCTCCCCTGCAGGGAGAGGGGTTTCAGCCCCAGGCGATGAAATGGGGGTTGAGGAAGCGCCGCTCGACCTTGCCGTAGGTCAGCGGCCCGATCTCACGGCCCTCCCCGTCCAGAGCCAGGACCCTCCCGCCGGCGGCCTCCAGGATCGCCTGGCCGGCGGCCGTGTCCCATTCCGCGGTGGTGCCGTGGCGGGGATAGAGGTCGGCCGTCCCTTCGGCGACGAGGCAGAATTTGAGCGACGAGCTGGAGGGGACGAACTCGGCGATTCCGAGATGGGCGCCCTTCTCGGCGCTTCCGTGGGAGGCGTGGCTCCGGCTTCCGACCGCGGTCAGGCCCGAGGCGGGGCGAGCGCGAGGGCGGATCGGTTCGGCGCCGCCGCCGTCCACCGCCCGAAACGCGCCTTCGCCCCGGGCACCGTAATAAAGGAGCTTCGAATCGGGTGCGTAGATCACTCCGGCGACGGGGTTTCCGTGCTCGATCAGTCCGATATTGACGGTGAACTCGCCGTTGCGCTGGATGAAGCCGCGGGTGCCGTCCAGCGGGTCGACGCAGAAGAAGCGGGTACCGAGCTCGGGTATCCGGCCGGCGGCGGCCTCCTCTTCGGCGAGCACTGGAATGTCGGGAAAGGCGGCGGCGAGGCGCTCGAGGATGACCGCCTCGGCGCGCCGGTCGGCGATTGTGACTGGGGAGCCGTCTTCCTTCTCCTCGGTCGCGCAGCCTTCGCCGTAGATACGCTCGATCTCGGCGCCCGCCGCGAGCGAGGCTCCGATCAGGATGGGGAGGAGGTCGGGGACGGTCATTTTGAGCCCGTCATCCCGGCGGAAGCCGGGACCTCTGGACGAGAAGTCTCAGTGGGTCTCCCCGAGGCCCCGGATTTCGCGGGGGTGACGTGTGTTTTGCGCCTCTTCCTCATGCCGAGAGTCGCTCCCAGTGCCAGCGCAGATGATCCTCCATGAAGGTGGAGATGAAATAATAGCTGTGGTCGTAGCCCTCCTGCATCCTCAGCGTCAGAGGAATGCCGGCGTCTTCGCAGGCGGCCTGGAGAAGCTCCGGCTTGAGCTCGCGATCGAGGAAGGAGTCGGCGCCGCCCTGGTCGACGAGTATCTCCGCAACCCGGGCGCCGTCCTCGATCAACGCGACGCTGTCGTGGGCGCGCCAGGCCGCCCGGTCCGGACCGAGATAGCGGCCGAGCGCCTTTTCGCCCCAGGGCACCTGCGAGGGCGCGGCGATCGGGGCGAAGGCGGAGACGCTTCGGTAGCGGCCGGGGTTGCGCAGAGCGAGGGTAAGGGCGCCGTGGCCGCCCATCGAATGGCCGGTGATCGCCTGGCGGGACATGTCGGCGGGAAATTCGGCGGCGACCAGATCGGGAAGCTCGGCGGCGACGTAGCTGTACATCCGGTAGTTCGAGGCGAACGGATCCTCGGTCGAATCGACGTAGAAGCCGGCGCCCTGGCCGAAATCGTAATCGGGCTCGTCGGGGACGTTCGGGCCCCGCGGGCTGGTGTCCGGGGCGACCAGGATCAGCCCGAGCTCGGCGCAGAGGCGCTGATACTGGCCTTTCTCGACGACGTTGGCGTGGGTGCAGGTGAGGCCGGTGAGGAACCAGAGGAGGGGCAGGGGCGCGCCCGCCCCGACCTGGGGCGGCAGGTAGATCCCGAACGTCATGTCGGTGCCCGTCTCGCGGCTCGGATGGCGGCAGGCGAGCTGGGTCCCGCCGAAGGAACGGGCGGAGGAGAGGGTTTCTGTGGTCATTTTCACTCCGTCATCCCGGCGGAAGCCGGTACCCCCGGACAAGAACGCACGGCGGGTCTCCCCGAGGCCCCGGCTTTCGCCGGGGTGACGGCTAATAGACAACCACGGACCGTATCGATTCGCCGGCATGCATCAGGTCGAACGCGCGATTGATGTCCTCCAGCGGCATGGTGTGGGTGATCAGCGGGTCGATCTCGATCTTGCCGTCCATGTACCAGTCGACGATCCGGGGCACGTCGGTCCGGCCCCGAGCGCCGCCGAAGGCGCTGCCTTTCCAGACCCGGCCGGTGACGAGCTGAAAGGGGCGGGTGGCGATCTCGCGCCCGGCCTCTGCCACTCCGATGATGGTCGATACGCCCCAGCCGCGGTGGCAGCATTCGAGCGCCTGGCGCATCACGTCGGTGTTGCCGGTGCAGTCGAAGCTGTAGTCGGCCCCGCCGCCCGTCAGGTCGAGGATCGCGGGCACGACCTTGTCCATTCCGGTCTCGGCGGGGTTGATGAAGTCGGTCATTCCGAAGGCCTGCGCCATCGCCCGCTTGGCGGGATTGACGTCGATCCCCACGATCCTGTTCGCTCCGACCAGCTTCGCGCCCTGGATGACGTTGAGGCCGATCCCGCCGAGGCCGAAGACGACGACGTTGGAGCCCGGCTCGACTCCCGCCGTCCAGATCACCGCGCCGACTCCGGTGGTGACCCCGCAGCCTATGTAGCAGATCTTGTCGAACGGCGCGTCCTCGCGGATCTTGGCGACCGCGATCTCGGGCATCACGGTGAAGTTCGAAAAGGTCGAGCAGCCCATATAATGGTGGATGGTCTCGGAGCCGAGGCGGAAGCGGCTGGTGCCGTCGGGCATGACGCCCTTGCCCTGGGTGCCGCGGATGGCGGTGCACAAATTGGTCTTGCGGCTGAGGCACGACCTGCACTGGCGGCATTCCGGCGTGTAGAGCGGGATGACGTGGTCGCCGACGGCGACGGACGTCACGCCTTCGCCGATCTCGCGGACGATTCCGGCGCCTTCATGGCCGAGGATCGAGGGGAAGATGCCCTCGCTGTCCTTGCCCTCGAGCGTATAGGCGTCCGTGTGGCACACGCCCGTCGCCATGATCTCGACCAGCACCTCGCCGGAGCGCGGACCGTCCAGGTCGACCTCGTGGATCTCCAGCGGCCGGTTCGGAGCGACGGCGATTGCGGCGCGGGTCTTCATGAGTCTCTCCTCAGGGGAACGAAGCGCCCTTAGACCGCATTTGCCCGGGGATGAAGATCGTCCTTGCCGCCGCTTTGCTCCTGACTCTGTCCGCCTGCGACATGATCGCGCCGCCGCCGCCGCAAGCGGCGAAGGTGGATTACCGCCCGGAGGAGGCGGGGACGGTCGACCATGCCTTGTGCCTTCTCGGCTTCACCGCCATTCCGCTGCGGGAGGCGCGGGGCACCGGCCACCACCTCGTGACCGCCGCAGTCAACGGCAGGGAAGGCGTCTTCATCCTCGACACCGGCGCCAATCTCTCGGTGATCGACGTGGACCATGTCGCGCATTTCGGCCTTGCCGCGGCCCGCGGCCGGCCGGGCGGAGCCACGGGCCTCGGGGGCTCCAACGTTGCCCGGCAGGTGACCATCGACAGCCTGGCCTTCGGCCGGGTCAAGATCAGGCAGCGGCGGATGGTGGTCACCGATCTCGGCTCGATCGGCGACGCTCTGGCGCCGCTGGCGGGCGGAACGGTGCACGGCATCGTCGGCCAGGACGTGCTCAAGGAGCACCGCGCCGTGATCGACGTCGAACGGCCGCTCCTCTACCTGATCGAGGCCGATGAAGATCCGGCGCCGGTGGCGGCGGAGAGGTGTTCGCGGAAGCCCTAGCTTGCCTCCCCATGCGCAGCATGGGGAGGGGGACCACCGAAGGTGGTGGAGGGGTATTGGCGCAGACCTTCGCCGTCTCGCGCTCGATGCGCTGAACTCTGGGCAGCCACCCCTCCACCATGCTCCGCATGGTCCCCCTCACCATCTTCGATGGGGAGGCAAATCAGCGGCGCCACTTCCTTCGGTCGGCCAGGATCGCCTTTGCCGCATTGTGGCCCGGAGCCCCGGTGACGCCTCCACCCGGATGCGCCCCCGACCCGCACAGATACAGCCCCGCCACCGGCATCCGGTAATCCGCGTGGCCGAGCATCGGGCGGGCCGAGAAGAGCTGGTCGAGGCCCATCTTGCCGTGGAAGATGTCGCCGCGCGGCACTCCGAACCGCTGCTCGAGATGCCAGGGCGAAAGAGCGAGGCGGCCGATCACCGAGGCTTTGAATCCGGGCGCGTAGCGGTCGACATGGGCGATGATGTGATCGGCGGCTTCGTCGGCCCTCGCCTCCCAGCCGCCCTCCACCTCATAAGGGAAATGCTGGCAGAACAGGCTCGCCACGTGCCGCCCCGGCGGTGCGAGGCTGTCGTCGAGGGTGGAGGGGATCAGCATCTCGACGATAGGCTCGAGCGCCCAGCCCCCGGTTCGGGCGCTGGTATAGGCGCGATCCATGTAGCCGAGCGAGGGCGCGATGACGATCCCGGCGGTGAGATGGTCGCCGGCCTGGGGAAGGCTGGTGAAGCGGGGGAGCTCCGACAGCGCGACGTTCATCCGGAAGGTGGCGGATTCGGCGCTCCAGCCGGCCATCCGTCGGGAGATTTCGGGAGCGACCGCGCCTTCCGGTATCAGGCTTCCGAACAGGAAGCGGGGATTGACGTTCGCGGCCACCGCCTTGGCTCGATAGCTTTTTCCTCCTGCGACCGCGCCGACGGCCCGGCCGCCCTCGACGATGATCTCCTCGACCGGCGAGTCGAGAATGATCTCGACGCCTTTCGAACGGGCCGCCTTCGCCATGGCCTGGGTGATCGCGCCCATTCCGCCGATCGCATGGCCCCAGGCCCCCGGCACGCCCGCCGCCTCGCCGAACAGATGGTGGAGGAGGACGTAGGCCGAGCCGGGATCGTAGGGGCTGGCATAATTGCCGACCACGGAGTCGAAGCCGAACAGGGCCTGCACGATGTCGGTCGTGAAATAGCGGTCGAGAATGTCGGCGGCGGACTTGGTGAAGAAATCGAGCAGGTTGCGCTGCTCCTCGGCGGTCATTCCGCGCACGGAATTGCCGAGCTTCAGGGCGGCCAGCACGTCGGCCAGGCCGCCCCCGGCATTGGGCGGAGCTCGAAGAATCCAGTCGCGCAGGATTGCGACGACCGAGCCGAGCGCGTTCGAATAATCGTCATAGCCTTCGGCATCCCGGGGCGAATGACGCGCGATCTCGCTCCGGGTCAGGCCGTCGCGGCCGGAGAGGAGATGGTCCGGCCCGAGCGTCGGAAGGAAATTGTCGATCTTCCTGAGCACGACCTCGAGGCCGTGCTCGTAGAGCCGCATGTCCTCGATCACTTTCGGGTTGAGCAGGCTGACCGTGTAGGCCGCGGTCGAGTTGCGGAATCCGGGATGGAACTCTTCGGTCACCGCCGCCCCGCCGACGACGTGGCCGCGCTCGAGGAGCGTCACCTTGAGCCCCTTCGAAGCGAGATAATAAGCGCAGACGAGGCCGTTATGGCCGGCGCCGATGATGAGGACGTCGGTGTCGGGGGTCGGAGGCATCGGGGGGACGTACAGCATGGGCGAGGCACGGGGCAATTCGAAGAGCTGTGTTATCCTGGCAGGCCGCGGACCGGCCATGAAAGACGGTCAAGTAAAAGGGCCGCCCGCAACGATTGCAAGCCTTCTCTGGACCTTCTCCTCCGCAGAAGGCATAGAGCTGATTGGAAGTTGATTCGACGCCGCCAAATAGCTGCGCGAACTCCCGTGTAAAAGCGCACAACACGGTGGGGGAGCGGTGCTCGTGGACTCAAAGAACTTTCTCGGCGATCATATCTTCAGGACTCACAATGATTATCCTCGGCTGCTTGCCGGGGCGCATAGGCGCAGGGTCACCCCTTTGGGCGCGCCGTCCTTGGTGCGGCACCTTGCTTTCTGGAATCCGACGAGAAGCGGGCCGCCGGAGGGTGTCACTTCTGCTCTCGCCGCTCGAACGACAGATGAACCCGCGTCTATTGCCGGTCGTGCAGGGCAGGCCGATGGAGCTATCGCAGGGCTGTACCGGGGTTTGCTCGCCGACATGGCACGCGGCTCTGAGAGCACCGTCCGGGAGGTTTCGACTAACAGTGAGATTGACTTCGAAGGGCGAGCGCTCGTCATCCTCTTCGGCATCGCAATGGACAAGGTCACGGGAGAAACCGAGGCTTGCCCCGCTCCGATCAACCCCGATTCCTATCGGACCATCAAGATCACTCTACTGTGGCATGGCCTTTTCGCCACGCTCAGCTTCGAGCTGCACACGGAGTTTCTCGCGCTTACGGCCGTGATCGATGCGTCTAGAAGGCCAGAAGATCCCGCGGCGGAACGCGAGCGTCAGACCCCTGGAAGCATGTTTGCTGACATGGAAAATAATCTGAATAGATTTTGCAAATTGTCCTCTGTGACCAGTGAAGAATGCGAGACGCTGCACGAATATATTTATTATACGGTTTGGCACAGGTTCAGCGCCGAAATTCTTGCTCCGCTGGGTGGACACCTTGATTCCTTGGGAGACAAGTTCGTGGATTTCCGCGGAGTCGTTATCGGGGTTCAAGCTGACGCTGAGGGGCGTGTTTCGATCAGCGTCCCTTTCTCGCGTGAGCCAGATGGGGGTGGAACCGGCGTTGAGAGGAAGCCGCTTTGCCACATCAACGAATTCGACCAATTGTGGAAGTTCGTCACTTGTACCCAGCAAAGGGACACCGAGTTCACGGTCAGCCGCTTTCTCGGGAGCCGTGCATTCTACGCCACCGCCCTAGGCAACCAGCCGCGCGCAATGCTGGAGGGCACCGGCAGGCCGCTCTGCTACCTGCTGTACGAGGATACGCTGAACGATTGGCAACTGGGCCGATTGCTGTACCGAGTTCATCGTGCAGGCATGTCACGTATCGCTGCCATCATGCACTTCGAGGCGTTGCGCAAAGCCAATCAGCTGCTCACCGATATGGAGGGAGAACTGGAGACCGCCAACGCCCGTCTCGTGGACGAGGGAGCGGACGGCGACGAAGAGCCGGCCGACGATTTTCGGGAATGGCTGCGCGCTCGTTATGATTTCGTCGAAAGCAAGTTCAGCGAGATCGCCCAGTTGAAGCTGGACGGAACATTGGAGTCGCGCATCGAACGGTCGCGCTATTACGTAAAGCAGTTTGTTGGTTCGACTGAAGCGCTACGCATACGGCGCGTCTCCGGCTTTCAGCGATACGACGAATTCGTCACGCAAAGGCTTGGCCCCGTGTTCGACTACATCGACAGCCTGGGACGAAAATACACCCGTGTGCAGAAGGATCGGTCCATCCTCTTGGGCAGGATCCAGTCCTACGACGCACAGTACAACCAAGAGGTGGTGTCGCGGGCGCAGCGGATCGCGGATTTGGCCCTGTCCTGTGTGCTGGTGCCTTACTATGCGGCGTTCGTTCTTGTCCACGCAACGTCAGCAGTGCTTCCAGAGCGGTTCGTCTGGGTGACCGCATTCTGTTTCGGGGTGATAATGTTCCTGATGCTCCGTGTGCTGGGGCCGGCCTGGAACAAGTCGCTCGGATCCGATCCGCCTGCGTTCATAAGTGGCCTAGCCCACCGATACATGATCGCGGCCCTTTTGGCCTTGGGCGGCGCCGTGGTTCTCAAGCAAAGCTGGCCCCAGTTGTTCATCGAACATGGTCAGGTAGCACCCGCTGAAAGTGCGGTCACCGGCGCGCCGCCGCCGGCCGCGTTGAAGAACCGCCACTGAGGATCTCGATGTCTCAGCTACGGGCTGAGAAGCCGGGCCTTCGGGAAGCCGCCCCAGGCCCGGTCGTAATCGCCCTGCAGCCCGCCGTCGGGCGACATCGCGAAGCCGGTCGGGCGGAACGGCCAGCAGCTTTCGACCATGAAGGCCAAGGTGTCCTCGATCTTGTAGGGCTTCAGCTCCGCTTCCGACGCCGCCTTCCAACTCGCCACGTCGGGCCCGTGGCCGGACATGAGATTGTGGAGGCTGAGGCCGCCGGGCGCGAAGCCCTCCGCCTTGGCGTCGTAGGCGCCTTTGATCAGCCCCATGCACTCGCTCATCACGTTGCGGTGGAACCAGGGCGGTCGGAACGTGTCCTCGGCGACCATCCAGCGCGGCGGGAAGAGGGCGAAATCGGCATTGGCCCGGCCCGGGGTCTCCGAGGGGCTCGTGAGGATTGTGAAGATCGACGGGTCCGGATGATCGAAGCTCACCGTCCCGATCGTGTTGAAGCGGGCGAGATCGTATTTCCAGGGCGCGAGATTGCCGTGCCAGGCGACGACGTCGAGCGGCGAATGGTCGAGACTGGTCGTCCACAGTCGGCCGAGATATTTCTGGACCAGCTCGACCTCGCCCTCTTCGTCCTCATAGCGGGCGACCGGGGAAAGGAAATCGCGGGGATTGGCGAGTCCGTTGGAGCCGATCGGGCCGAGCTCCGGGAGTCGGAACAGGGCCCCGTGATTCTCGGCGACATAGCCTCTGGCGGACCCGTCCGGGAGACGGGCTCGGAATCGGACTCCGCGCGGCACGAGCGCGACTTCGCCGGGCGATACCTCGATCCGGCCCATTTCGGTCAGCAATTCGAGCCGGCCCCGCTCGGGGATGAAGAGCATCTCACCGTCCGAATTGAAGAAGGCGCGGTGATTCATGCCGGCCGTGGCCCGGTAGACGTGGACCGCGACGCCCGAGAGAGCTTCCGGACCGCCACTGGCCATCATCGTCGCCATTCCGTCGACGACGTCGGCGCCTTCGCCTTCGAGGGCAATCGGGTCCCAGCGCAGGCGGTTGGGCGGCAGCGGATCGTGGAGCGAGGCCGCGGTGAAGAGCGGCGCGCCCTCATAGGGCCGGTAGGGGGGATGCTCGGCGCTCGGGCGAAGGCGGTAGAGCCAGGAGCGCCGGTTCTCGTGGCGAGGCGCGGTGAAGGCGGTCCCCGACAGCTGCTCGGCATAGAGGCCGAACGCCGGCCTCTGGGGCGAATTGCGGCCCTCGGGAAGGGCGCCCGGCACGGCCTCGGTGGCGAAATGGTTGCCGAAGCCGGAAAGGTAGGCGGGGTCGGTCATCGATTCCTCGTCATCCCGGCGGAAGCCGGGATCCCAGGTCGATAGCGCGCCGGGGCCCTTCCGTCACGAGGTCCCGGCTTTCGCCGGGACGACGGGGGGCAGCTCCGCATTCCCTCAGCGCATCAGCACCAATTCCTCCGCCATGGTCGGGTGAAGCGCTACGACCGAGTCGAAATCCGCCTTCTTGAGCTTGGCCTTGACCGCGATCGCGGCGGCCTGGAGGATTTCGGGGGCGTCAGGGCCGATCATGTGGAGACCGACCACTTCGTCCGTCTCGGAATTGACGACGAGCTTGTAGAGCGCGCGTTCGTTGCGGCCCGCGAGCACGTTCTTCATCGCCCGGAAGTCGGAGGTGTAGGTCTTGACCGAGCCCAGCTTGTTGCGCGCTTCGCCCTCGGTCATCCCGACCCCGGCGAGCGGCGGGTGGCTGAACACCGCCGAGGGGATGTTCTCATAGTCGACCCGGGTCGGCTTGTTTCCGAAGATGGAGTCGGCAAAGGCCTGGCCCTCGCGGATCGCCACGGGGGTGAGCTGGACCCGGTTGGTGACGTCGCCGACAGCGTAGATGCTGTCGCAGCTCGACCGGTTGTCGGCGTCGACCACCACGGCGCCCTTGTCGTCGAGCTCCACTCCGGCGCTTTCGAGGCCCAGGCCCTGGGTGGCGGGCTCGCGGCCGATCGCGAACATCACCGCGTCCGCCTCGATCGCGTCGCAGCCCGTCATGTTGACCCTGAGCGACTCGCCCTGCTTCTCGATGCTCTCGAAGGAGACGTGGAACTTGAAGTCGATCCCTTTCATCATCGAGATGGTGAGAAGCCGGTCGCGGATCGTCTCGTCATAGCCGCGCAGGATCACGTCGGAACGGTTCACCAGGGTGACGTGGCTCCCCAGATTGTGGAAGATCCCGGCGAATTCGTTGGCGATGTAGCCGGCGCCGGCGATCACCACCCGCCTGGGCAGATCGGGCAGGTGGAAGGCTTCGTTCGAGGTGATCCCGAGCTCGCTGCCCGGAAAGTTCGGGACGACGGGCCGGGCGCCGGTGGCGATGAGGATGATCTTCGCGGTCACGGTCCGCCCGCCGGCCAGGCGGATTTCGTTCGGACCGGCGACCTCGGCCCGCTCCTTCACGATCTCGACCTTATGGTTGGACAGGGTCTCGGCATAGGCCTGCTCGAGCCTTCCAACCTCGGCGAAGACGTTGTCGCGAAGGGTCGGCCAGTGGAAGTTGCACGAGGGCACGTCCCATCCGAAGCGGCGGGCGTCCTGAAGATCCTCGGCGAAATGGGAGCCATAGACGAGCAGCTTCTTTGGAACGCAGCCGCGGATGACGCAGGTTCCGCCGACCTTGTGCTCCTCGGCGATCGCCACCCTGGCGCCGTGAGCCGAGGATACCCGCGCGGCGCGCACGCCGCCCGAGCCGGCGCCGATGACGAAGAGGTCGTAGTCGAAGCTCTGGGGCATAAGGCGGGGTTCCGTTGGGGCAGGGGCGGGGTCGACGCCCGCCCTAGATAGGTTTTCTTCCGAGTTGAACCACCACTTCCGTTCGCCCTGAGCCTGTCGAAGGGCTCTCCTTCTATTTCAGCTTCTGGATAAAGAGAGGGCTTCGACAGGCTCAGCCCGAACCGGGAAACCTTTCCCGACGGCAGTCCTTAAATGTTGAGCTTCGCCACCATCGCCACCCGCTCGGGCGTGGCCTTCCTGAAATTGCCGGCGTCGAAAGGCGGCGCGGGATCATATTCCATGCTGAGCTGGACCGCTTCCGCCATTTCGCGGCCGGCGATCTCGGCGCAGAGGATCAGCCCGAGGTCGATTCCGGCCGAGACCCCGGCGCTGGTCAGATATTTGCCGTCCTCGGTCACCCGTTCGGGGGAATAGGTGGCGTTGAAATGGCCCAGATAGTCGCGCGCGCCCCAATGGGTCGAGGCCCGGCGCCCTTCGAGCAGTCCGGCCGCGCCCAGGATGAGCGAGCCGGTGCACACCGAGCAGGTGCGCTTCGTGACGCCGTCGAGCACCGCCATCCAGCCCAGCACCCTTTCCTCGCCCATCTCGCGCTGGACGCCGGCGCGCTTGCCCCCGGGGACGATCAGCATGTCGGCCTCGATCTCGTCGTTGATGCCGGTGTCGGCAATGAGCCCCAGGAACCCGTCGCCGGTGCGAACGGGCCCGGCGCGGCGCCCGACGAAGCGGATCTCGACGCCCGGAAGCCGGCTCAGCGACTCGTAGGGACCGATGGCGTCGAGGGCCGTGACCCCGTCGTAGAGATAGATGAGGATAAGCATGGTCTTTCCTTCGTCATTGCGAGCGAAGCGAAGCAATCCAGTGCTGCGCCGCTGCCCGCTGGATTGCTTCGTCGCTACGCTCCTCGCAATGACGTGCCGCCCAGCGCCCGCTCGATCAGGGCTTGGGTCGAGGGGTCGAAATCGAGGTCGTCCCCATCATCGATCGCCTTGGCCATCGATTTGCCGAGCTCGACTCCGAACTGGTCGAACGGATTGATACCGAGGAGCACCGCGTTCACGAAGGTCCGGTGCTCGTAGAAGGCGATGAGCGCCCCGAGCGCGGCCGGATCGAGCCGGTCGAGGAGGATCGTCGTCGAGGGGCGGTCGCCGGGATAATGGCGGTGAGGGTCGTCGCCGTGCTTCCCGGACATCAAGGCCGCGCCCTGGGCGAAGCAGTTGACGAGGAGCTGGCGGTGATGCTCGTCGTCGAAGCCGTGGTCGGGCTCGACGCAGGCGACGAACTCGACGGGCACGAGATGGGTGCCCTGGTGGAGAAGCTGGAAGACGGCGTGCTGGGAGTCGGTGCCGACTCCGCCCCAGGTCACGGGAGCGGTCGCACGGCCGGCGGGCGTTCCGTCGAGCTTCACCGATTTGCCGTTCGACTCCATTTCGAGCTGTTGGAGATAGGAGGGCAGGAGCCGGAGCCGCTCGTCATAGGCGAAGACCGCCCGGGTCTGGCTGCCGCGGACGTTGGCGTAATAGCGGTCGGCGAAGGCGGCTAGGACCGGGGCGTTTTCGGCAAGCGGCGCCAGCCGGAAGTGGCGGTCCATCGCCGCGGCGCCTTCGAGCAGGGTCTCGAAGGCGTCCCAGCCCAGAGCGAGTGCGATCGGGAATCCGATCGACGACCAGAGCGAATAGCGGCCTCCCACGCTCTCGGCGAAAGGCAGGATCCGGGTCTCGTCCACTCCGAACTCGACCGCCCGCTCCGGCGCGGCGGTGAGGGCGACGACCCGGCCGTAGGGATCGGCGACTCCGCCCTGCTCCATCCAGGCGAGCGCGGAGCGGGCGTTGATCAGGGTCTCGAGGGTGGTGAAGGTCTTCGAGGCGAGGACGAGCAAGGTGGTGTGCGGGTCGAAACCCGCGACTGCTTCCTCGAGGGCCGCGCCGTCGACATTGGAGACTACGGCCGTCTCGTAGCGGCCCGATTCCCGGCCGAGCGCGTCGATCACGAAATCGGGGCCAAGGGCCGATCCGCCGATTCCGATGTGGAGGATGTGGCGCACGGGACCGAAGGCTTCGGCCTCGATCGCGTCGACCAGCGCGCGCATCCGGGCGCGAAGGCCTGAGGCCCGGGCGACGCTCTCCGGAGCCCCCTGGCCGCGCTCGGCGCTGTGCTCGGCGGCCCGCGCCTCGGTCGGGTTGGCCGGTCCGCCCGCGAAGAGCGAATCCCGGGCGGCGGCAAGGCCGCACGCCTCGGCCAGCGCCTGGAAGGACTCGACGAGCGGGGCGCTGAGATGGGTCTTGGAGAAATCGAAATGGAGGCCGGGCAGGTCGAGGGAAAGCTGGGAAAGGCGGTCCGGTTCGGCGGCGAACTGCTCGGCGAGGGTCATCATCTCGGCGGCCTCGACGGCGGCCCAGGCTTGGTTTTCATCCATGACCGGGCTCTTAGTGGGGGACGGGCGGGATGCCAATGACCGTCGCCCCAGCGAAGGCTGGGGCCCCGGGGGGTGAAGAGTGCCGCGCTTTTCACCCCCCGGGGTCCCAGCCTGCGCTGCGACGACGGAGCGCTTGACCGCACCTTCGCCCCAAGCGAAAGCGGCGGCATGGCGAGAGGCTCGAAGGCGAAGTCGGGAAAGAAGAAGGGCGGGCTTGCAGAGACCACCCGTTTCCTGCTGCTCTTTTTCCTGTTCGCGATCCTTCTTCGGACCTTCGTCGTCGCGCCCTTCGTGATCCCATCGGGGTCGATGATGCCCGAGCTGAGGATCGGAGATTATCTGTTCGTCGCCAAATGGCCCTACGGCTATTCGCGTTTCTCGATCCCGTTCGGCCTCGCTTCGTTCGGCGGGCGCATCTGGGCTGCGGAGCCGAAGCGCGGCGACGTCGTCGTCTTCCATTATCCGGGCGAGGACGAGGATTATGTGAAGCGGCTGATCGGCCTGCCGGGCGACTCGGTCCAGATGCGCCGGGGCCAGCTCTTCCTCAACGGCAAGCCGGTGCCCAAGGTCAGGATCGCCGACTGGCTGATGCCGGTGACGCCCAACAGCCCGTGCCGCTACGCCGGACAGGTCCAGCCGCCCGCGATCGAGGCCGGCAAGCCGGTCTGCCGCTATCCGCGCTACCGGGAGACCCTTCCCGGCGGGCGCTCCTACGAAGTGCTCGACCAGATCGAGGGCGCGGCCGACGACACGCTCGTCTATGCGGTGCCCGACGGCCATTATTTCATGATGGGCGACAATCGCGACGACAGCGCCGACAGCCGCTTCAGCCTCGAGCAGAAGGGAGTCGGCCTGCTTCCGAGCGACCATGTCATCGGCCGGGCGCTGATCGCCTTCTACTCGACCGACGGCTCGGCCCAATGGGCCAAGCCCTGGACCTGGGTCTCGGCGGCGCGCTGGGAGCGGGTGGGGCGGACTTTTTGATGGATGCTTTCCAAATGGACAGGGCCACTCTCGACTGGCTTGAGACTCTCGGCCTGACTCCGGTCGATCCCTCGCTGTTCGAGCGCGCGCTGACTCATGCCAGCTTCGGCGAGGCGCAATATGAAAGGCTCGAATTCCTCGGCGACCGGGTCCTCGGCCTCGCCGTCGCGGCCTGGCTTTACGAGCTTTTCCCCGACGAGCCCGAAGGCCAGCTGTCCAAGCGCCTCAACGCGCTCGTCGCGCGCGAGACCTGCGCCGAAGTCGGCCGGACGCTCGGCGTGGGCGAGCGCATACGCCTCGGCAAGCAGGCCCGAGAAGACGGGGCGTCTGACAGCGACAACGTCATCGGCGACGTCGTCGAGGGCCTGATCGGAGCGCTCTACCTCGATTCCGGCCTTGAAGCGGCGGAGGCGTTCGTGCGCTCCGCCTGGGGCGACCGGGTGAGCACCCGCGACAAGGCGCCCCAGCACCCCAAGTCGGCGCTCCAGGAATGGGCGGCCGCGCAGGAGCGCAAGCCCCCCGTCTACCGCCTCGCCGAGCGAAGCGGCCCGCAGCATGCGCCGACCTTCGTCGTCGAGGTTGAAATCAGGGGCGTGGGGGTCGCCAGCGGCGAAGGCGCGTCGAAGCAGGAAGCGGAAAGGGCGGCCGCGGAAAAGCTTCTGGAGCAGCTGAAATGACCCAGAAATGCGGCCTCGTCGCCGTGGTCGGAGCCCCCAATGCGGGCAAGTCCACCCTGGTCAATGCCCTGGTTGGGCAGAAGATCGCGATCGTCAGCCCCAAGGCGCAGACCACGCGCACCCGGCTGATGGGTATCGCCATCGCCGGCGAGGCGCAGGTCCTGCTGGTCGACACGCCGGGAATCTTCGAGCCCAAAAGGCGGCTCGACCGCGCGATGGTGGCTGCGGCCTGGGCGGGGGCGGCGGATGCCGACCTGATCGCCCTGGTCGTCGACTCCAAGACCGGCTTCTTCCGCCGGCTCGAGGAGATGCTCGACACTTTGAAAAGCCGGCGCGAGCCCAAGATCCTGGTGCTCAACAAGGTCGACCTCGTGAAGAAGGAGATGCTCCTGGCGCTCGCGACGCAGCTCGGCGAGCGGCTCGACTTTCAGGACATCTACATGGTCTCCGCCACCAGCGGCGACGGGGTCGCGGACCTCAAGGCGGCGCTGGCGGCCCGGGTCCCTGAAGGGCCGTGGCATTTCCCGGAGGAGCAGGTCTCCGACGCCAGCGAGCGGCTCGCCGCCTCCGAAGTGACCCGCGAGCAGCTCTACCTCCAGCTCCACGCCGAGCTTCCCTACGCAAGCGCCGTCGAGACCGAGAAATATGAGGAGCGCCGCGACGGCTCGGTCGCGATCCACCAGCAGATCCTGGTCGGTCGCCCCACACAGCGCGCGATCGTCCTGGGCAAGGGCGGCGCCCGGATCAAGGCGATCGGCGAGGCGGCGCGCAAGGAGCTGGAAGCCCTGATGGGCCGAAAGGTCCACCTCTTCCTCCACGTCAAGGTCAAGCCCGACTGGGAGGAGGACCGGGGGGTGTATCGCGATATCGGGCTCGACTGGGTGGAGTGAGGCTCAGCCGAGGGCCGCCTCGATGTCTCTTTTTTGGTGCAGAATGCGGATTATCTGAAGCTGGTCCGGCATTTCGCTTATGAATATGAAATGGGAACCGCTTCGAATGCGGAAATAGCGCCCACTCTTGAGTTCAATCTCTTGGGGGACGATCTTCCCTTCCACGAGTTCACCGCATCGGGCGATGATTTCTGTGGTGTAGCGAATCGCCTGCTCTCGCCCCCAGTTCTGCTCGCTGTAATCCCAGATTTCGTCGAGGTCGGCCGTGGCTCGGCGGGCGAAGCTAAGCCGCTTCCTCACGCCCGGGACCCGTTCGCTTGGCTTCCAGCCATTCCTTCACGTCGAAGCCGATGGCCTCGCCGCTGTCGAGCCCTTCCTGCAAGGCCCGGTCAAGATTGTCCTGCTCCTCGAGCCACGCGTCCATGTCGAACGGAGCCGCTTCACCGCTGGCCTCACTCTCGGCGACGGCACGGCGAAGCCGTTCGATAGCGACTTCACACTCATGATGGAGGGAGTCGGGCTTCTCTTCGCGATCGGGACGGTCGTTCACAGTTCCGCCTTATAGCGTTTGCAGAAATAGGGCAACGACTATCATCTAAAACCGAGAAATTTCGAGAAGGGACACGCGCCTTTCCACGAAAAGCGTGTGCCCCCCCGCTCACCCCTTCACATTCACCACCTGCCGGAGCCGGTGCCGGATCGCGACCAGGTCGGTCTGGGCGTCCATCACCGCGCCGATGTCCTTGTAGGCGGCCGGGCTCTCGTCCAGCACGCCCGCGTCGACCCGGCATTCGATGCCCTTCATCGCGGCCTTGTGCTGGTCGAGGCTGATGAGCTTCTTGGCCTGGCCGCGCGACATCACGCGGCCGGCGCCGTGCGAGCAGCTGCAGAAGCTCTCGGCATTGCCGAGCCCTTCGACGATGAAGCTGCCCGTGCCCATCGAGCCCGGGATGATCCCGAGCTCGCCCGCGTTCGCGCTCACCGCGCCCTTGCGGGTCACCCAGACCTGCTCGCCGAAGTGGGTTTCCCGGGTGGCATAATTGTGGTGGCAGTTGATCGCCTGCTTCTCGGTCCTGAACGCCGGCAGGTGCTTGCGAAGCGCCTCGAGCACCCGTCCCATCATCAGCTCGCGGTTCGCCATCGCGTAATCCTGGGCGAAGCTCATCGCCTCGATATAATCGTCGAACAGCTCCGAGCCCTCGGTCAGGAAGGCGAGGTCCCTGTCCGCGAGGTGGAAGTCGAGCCGCTGCTTCGCGATCGCCTCCTTCGCCGCTTCGATGAAATAGGTGCCGATCCGGTTGCCGGTGCCGCGCGAGCCCGAGTGGAGCATCGCCCAGACGCGCTGCTCCTCGTCGAGGCAGATTTCGATGAAGTGGTTGCCGCCGCCCATCGAGCCCAATTGGTCGCTGGTCTTGCCCTGCACCTTCGGGTGCCTGGCCACGATCGCGCGCCAGCGCTCCTCGAACTTCTCGTACCAGGCACGTGCGATCGAATTGGGCGTGATCGCCCATCCGCCCTTGGAGTGGTTGGCGCCCTGGCTCGATTCGAAGCCCTTGGGCACCGCCCGCTCGATCTCGGCACGGATCTGCGACAGAGAATCGGGCAGCTGGCTCGCCGTGAGCGAGGTCCTGACGGCCATCATCCCGCAGCCGATGTCGACTCCGACCGCTGCGGGCACGATCGCCTGCTTCGTCGCGATCACCGATCCCACCGTCGCGCCCTTGCCCCAATGGACGTCGGGCATCCCGGCGATGTGGCTGTGGACGAACGGCAGCGAGGCGACGTTGCGAAGCTGCTGCATCGCCCCGGCCTCGAACGGCTGATGGCTGTCCCACAGCTTGAGCGGCACTCCGCCGGTGTCGTGATGAGAAAACTTATTCATGGCCTCGATCTGAACGACTGGAAATTTGGTCAGGGTGGCCGGGCTCGAACCGGCGACCTCCCGCTTCCAAGGCGGGCACTCTACCCACTGAGCTACACCCTGAACGACGGGCGCAGCGAAGCACCCGTCACCTGCCGGGGGTGACGCTCGGTCGTGGGGAGAGATGGGTCGCGTTCATAGCGGGCGGGTCATTAGGCGAAGCTGAACGCAATGGCAAGACTGACGGTCAGAGCGCGAGTATGTCATCGACCCATTCCGGCACGAGCACGCCCGCCGGGCCGGTGCGCACCTCCCCGAACCAGACGCTCCCCAGGCTCGGCTCCAGGTTCAGCTCGAGCGTCCGAGCGCCGGCATAGCGCGCGGTCTGGACGAAGCCGGCGGCCGGATAGACGGCGCCCGACGTTCCGATCGAGACGAACAGGTGCGAATCCAGCAACGCCCGCTCGATCCGCTCCATCTCGTAGGGCATCTCGCCGAACCAGACGATGTCGGGCCTGAGGAGCTCCGACTCGCCGCAGGCGGGGCAGTGCGGCCCGCTCGACAACTCTCCCTCCCAAGGCCTCCGCGCGTCGCAGGCGAGGCACCAGGCCGACTTGAGCTCGCCATGCATGTGGAGAAGCCGCCGCGCCCCGGCCCGCTCGTGCAGGTCGTCGACATTCTGGGTGACGACGAGCAATTCCCCAGGCCACTCGGCATCGAGCCGGGCGAGGGCGCGGTGGGCGGCGTTGGGCTCGACGCTTTTCAGCTTTTCGCGGCGCGCGTCGTAGAAAGCCTGGACCAGCGCCGGGTCGCGCCGGAAGGCCTCGGGCGTCGCCACGTCCTCGACCCGGTGCCCCTCCCAAAGCCCGTCCGGCCCGCGAAAGGTGGCGAGGCCGCTTTCGGCCGAGATCCCGGCGCCGGTGAGGATGACGATGTTCCCGATCTCGCGCATGGACCTGCCTTAGCTGCAATTACGCACCTCGCTAAGGGTCGAAAGCGGACATTCACTTCGAAGCGCCGAAGACCTAGGTTCAAACGGAATGCGGCTGTTTCACTTCAGCGACGATCCCTCGATCGGGCTTTTCGAGCCGCGGCCGGTTCGAGTGCCCTCGCCGAGGAGGCTCGGGATGGAATGGCTCAACGGCCCGTTCGTCTGGGCTGTCGACGACTGGCATCAGCCGCTTTACCTCTTCCCTCGAGACTGTCCGCGCATCCTCATTTGGCCGGGACCGCAAACGACCCCGCAGGATCGCGCCTCCTGGTGGGGGGATCGCTCCGCGCGCATGGTCGCCCACGTCGAGGCGGCATGGTGGGACAGGCTGAGCGCGGCGTACCTTTATCGTTACGAGCTGCCCCGCCGGGGGTTCGAACCGCTGAACGATGCCGGCATGTTCGTCTCGCGCTCTCCGGTCGAGCCCCTGGCGCGAGAGATGATCGAGCGCCTTCCCTCGAGCCTCGAAGCTTGCGAAGTCGAACTCGAGATCATGCCGTCGCTTCGCCCGCTTAGAGACGTCTGGAAAAGTTCGATGTCGGCCAGCGGTATACGCCTCAGGAACGCGAAGGATTGGCCGCCGCCCCTGAGCTTATAAGGGGCAGGGCGCCGGCCCGGGGGGAGGCAGGTTCACGAACAAGGCGCTCGATCCCGATGAACCTCCCGAACCTGGCGGGCGGTTGCGCTCTCGGGATGGCTCCCGCATGGAAGAGGCGATGACGGGAATTTCGATCTTCGGCGCCGGCGGGCGGATGGGGCGGGCGATCGCCGAAGCGGCGGAGCTTCGCGACGACGTCCGGATCTGCGCGCGCCGACCCGACGTTTATGTCGATTTTTCCGTCCCCGATGCGGTGGCGGAGCATCTCGCCGAGGCCCGGCAGTCGGGCAAGCCGATCCTCATCGGGACGACCGGCCTCGATCCGGTTCATCAACGTCTCATCGGCGAGGCCGCGGCCGAGATCCCGGTCATCCAGGCCGTCAACACTTCGCTCGGAGTCAATCTGCTCGCCCACCTGGTGCGCGAGACCGCGGCTCGGCTCGGCGAGGATTGGGACCTCGAGATCGTCGAGATGCACCACCGGATGAAGGCCGACTCGCCCTCCGGGACCGCCCTCATGCTCGGCCGCGCCGGCGCCGAGGGGCGGGGGGTCGATCTCGATTCGGTCGCGGAGCGGGGCCGCGACGGGATCACCGGGCCCCGCGAGCCGGGCCGGATCGGCTTCGCTTCGCTTCGCGGAGGGTCGGTCGCCGGCGAGCATCTCGCCATCTTCGCGGCCGAGGGCGAGCGGCTCGAGCTCGGCCACCGCGCCGAAAGCCGGGCGATCTTCGCCCGGGGCGCGATCGAGGCGGCCCTGTGGCTCGTCGGCAAGCCCGCGGGCCGCTACTCGATGGCGGACGTGCTGGGGCTGAAGTGACTCCGGAAGAAATCGCAACCTTATACAGCCGGCTGCATGATCGTACGCCGAGCCCGCAGACCGAGCTCGAGTTCGTGAATGTTTATACATTGCTGGTGGCCGTCGTCCTCTCGGCCCAGGCGACGGACGCCGGCGTCAATCTCGCCACCCGCAACCTCTTCGCCGAGGTGAGCACACCCGAAGCGATGGTGGCGCTCGGCGAGGAGGGGCTGAAGGCGCACATCCGGACGATCGGCCTGTTCAACACCAAGGCGAAGAACGTCATCGCCCTCTCGCACGCCCTGATCGAGCGGCACTGCGGCGAGGTGCCGGAGGATTTCGAGGCGCTCCAGGCGCTGCCCGGGGTTGGACGCAAGACCGCCAACGTCGTCATGAACTGCGCCTTCGGGGCCGAGACCTTCGCCGTCGACACCCACGTCTTCCGGGTCTCCAACCGGACCGGCCTCGCCCCCGGCAAGGACGTGCTCGAGGTGGAGCGCGGGCTCGACCGGGTCACTCCGCCGCCCTGGCGCCGCGACGCGCATCACCTGCTCATCCTCCACGGCCGCTACGTCTGCAAGGCGAGGAAGCCGGAATGCTGGCGCTGCACGATCGCGGACATCTGCCGATTCGAGCCGAAGACTCCGCCGCCGGGAAGTGAAACAGCGGGCGGTGCTTCGAAGCCGGCGAGGGGGACACGCTAAACCCACTGGCGGGGGCCGCGCCCCTTTGCTAAGCGCGGCCCTTCCACGCACCCATAGCTCAGCTGGATAGAGCGCTGCCCTCCGAAGGCAGAGGCCAGAGGTTCGAATCCTCTTGGGTGCGCCAATTTCTCAGTCACTTAGCTGATCGCTCCCTCGCGGCCGTTCGAGTCTCCGTCCGAGTCACGGCCATTTGTCCAGGTTGGTCCGCCGTCATTGCGAGCGCAGCGAAGCAATCCAGGGCGCTTTCCGCCCCTTCGGATTGCCGCTTCGCGGTAGCGACGAAGCAATCCAGCAGGCGCCGGAGGCCGCACTGGATTGCTTCGCTCCGCTCGCAATGACGAAGTGTGTCGGCCTAAGCCGATCATGCTCCAGCCGGCTGCGCGCTCATCTCGTCGAGCCCTCGCCGATTGGACGGGGGGATCGCAGGGAAGCTTCGCCGTGCGCCCGTGGCCGGTCAGCCGATGAAGATCTTGCCGATGATCCCCATCGCCGTCAGTCCGAGAGTCACGAGCACCGGAACGATCAGCATCTGGATCAGAGCGTCCCTGCCGCCGGTGCGCCCCGTCAGGGTCTGGAGGCCGCCGCGCATGAACTGCGACAGGGTCGGCCGCCGGGCGGGATCCGCCTCGACCGCGAAGAAGATCGTCGGGACGGCGAAATACATCGCGACGAAGACGGCGCAGACCGCGATCGAGAAGAAAGCCACCGGCGATCCGGCGAACAAAGCGAAGAAGACTCCCAGAAGCGCAACGTAGGGGGCGATGACGAGCCGGCCCACCGCCGCCGGCACGTCCGGCGCCGCCGCGGCGGGGGAGAAGGGTGGCTGCGGTCGATCGAGGCCGGTCCGGTCCTGCTCGAGCGGCCGGCGGTTGAGCAGGGCGTCCTCGAAGGACGGCCAGACCGCCGCGACGGAGGCGTCCGGGCCCACATTCTTCGTTTCGATCGGCTGGTAACGCATTTGATCCTCCCCAAGGCTGAGTGCCAGGTGGGGATAGCCCAATGCCGGGCGCCTGGAATTCCGGTCTTGTACCTAAGGGAAATCCCCTAGGATGGGGTGCGACCTGGTCCCCTTGCATCCCTGCCGTTCGAAGGCAGCCGGGGGGCCTTCCTCAAGTCGATGGGTGCTAGCCCCTCCCCTTCAGGGGAGGGGTTGGGGTGGGGGTTGTCTGCTCGCTTCACCGACGTCAGCGAACATTCTCTCCCACATTCCCCGCCCCAAACCCTCCCCTGAAGGGGAGGGGCTTTGTCTCCGCGCGCTTCGCAAGGGTTATGCGAAGGTTCGGCAATGCGGAAATGACGGCAAGGCTGGCGTTCGCGGATTGTCCGGCTAGTAACGTCGCATGGGCTCAAGAGGCGAAAACGCGGCCGGCGGCGAGGGGGACGATTCCGTCCGCGGGAGCGAGTCGCACCTCCGCTCGATCCTCGCCACCGTGCCCGACGCGATGGTCGTCATCGACGAAGCCGGCCGGATGCTTTCGTTCAGCGCGGCCGCCGAGAAGATGTTCGGCTTTACCGAGCCCGAGGTCGTCGGGCGGAACGTGAGCCTGCTCATGCCCTCGCCCGACCGCGAGCGGCACGACGATTATCTGCGCCGATATCGGGCGACGGGGGAACGCAGGATCATCGGGGTCGGACGAGTGACCACGGCGCGCCACCGTGACGGCAACACCTTCCCGATCGAGCTCGCCGTCGGCGAGGCGAGGATCGAGGGCAGGCGGGTCTTCACCGGCTTCATCAGGGACCTGACCGAGCGGCAGCAGACCGAGCTTCGGATGCAGGATCTCCAGTCGGAGCTCGCCCATGTCGGCCGGGTCAGCGAGGTAGGGACTCTTGCCTCCGCTCTGGCGCACGAGCTGAACCAGCCGCTGACCGCCGTCGCCAATTATTGCGAGACCGCGCGCGACCTGCTCGCCGGGCCACTCGATCCGGACACGGTCGAGACCCTCCGCGAAGCCCTGGACGACGCCGCCCGGCAGTCGGTTCGGGCCGGGCAGATCGTCAGGCGCCTGCGCGATTTCATCACCCACGGCCAGACCGAGCGCCAGGTCGAGAACCTGCCGCGGCTGATCAACGAGGCCAACGCTCTGGCCCTGGTCGGCTCGCGCGAGCACGGGATCGAGGTCCAGGTCGATCTCGATCCGGCGGCGGCATCCGTCCTCGTCGACCGGATCCAGATCCAGCAGGTGCTGGTCAACCTCATCAGGAATGCGATCGACTCGATGGCCGGGAGCGCCCTGCGCCTGCTCCGGATCTCCACCCGCAAGGCGCCGGAAGGCTGGATCCGGGTGACGGTCGGGGACAGCGGAAGCGGCATCGACGAAGCGGTCGCGGCCCAGCTGTTCCAGCCGTTCGTGACCTCGAAGGAAGGCGGCATGGGCATCGGGCTTTCCATCTGCCGGACGATCGTCGAGGCGCATGGCGGGCGTATCTGGTTTGAGCCGGGCCAAGGCGGCGGTACGCTCTTTCACTTCACACTGGCGGATTCCGAAGCGGCCGATGACTGATCAGGACAAACCCATCGTCCACCTCGTCGACGACGAAGATTCGATCCGGCGCTCTGCCGGGTTCATGCTGAAGACCTCCGGCTATCGGGTCAGGCCCTTCCCCTCGGGCGTCGAGCTGCTCAGGCAGGCCCGGGCGCTCGAGCCGGGCTGCATCCTGCTCGACATCCGAATGCCTGGGATGGACGGGCTCGAGGTGCAGCAGGCCCTTCGCGAGGCAGGAGTGGCTCTGCCGGTGATCATAATGACCGGACACGGCGACATCGGAGTCGCCGTCCGGGCGATGAAGGCCGGCGCCGTCGACTTCATCGAAAAGCCCTTCGAGAAGGAAACTCTCCTCAACGCCCTGGAACAGGGCTTCGCGCGTCTCCGCAAGGAGGAGCGCAGTCGGGAGAAAGCGGAAGAAGCGTCGCTCCGGATCGCGGCGTTGACGCCCCGCGAGCGGGACGTTCTGGCGGGGCTCGCCGAGGGCCTGCCCAACAAGACGATCGCCTACGACCTGGGTCTCAGCCCCCGAACGGTCGAAATCCACCGCGCCAACCTCATGCACAAGCTCGCGGTCCACAGCCTTTCCGAAGCCCTCCGCATCGCCTTCGCGGCGGGCATGGGCGAGCCTTCGGAATGAGGGAGGGTGCCGAGGTGCTCGAGACGAGGAACCCCGGTCGCGGTGGCCGGGCATGGACATGGACCCGAAGCGTCGCCGTGCAGGCGGCTTTGCGGGATCGAGGCGCGCGGGCCGCGTGATCGACCGCCCCCGCTCCCCGAGCCCGGCGGGGCTCGGCCGATGATTGGACGGCCGGCACGAACCGCCGCGATTTGTCTCGCAGGCGCCTACGCCGCCGAGACCGCACTCAGGCTCGCGCTGCTGGCGCCGCTCTATCATTACGGTCGCGGGAGCATTCCCTTCCATGGCGCCGCAATCGTCCTGTCGACCCTTGCGGCCGGTTGGTTGCTCATCAGAGCGGGCGGCCGCCCGTGGGCGCAACTGCTTGTCGCTCTCGTCCTCGCGGCCTGTTGGACACTGCTCATGGTCTTCGACGTCGTGGCGTTCGTCACCGCTCCGCGGTTCCATACGGCGATGCCGCTCCAGATCGTCGGCGAATTCTACTGCGGAGGGACGCTCGCCGGGTGCGTGGCCGCGCAGCCGGAAATCGTCGCTCTGGTCGGCGCGATCGCCGCGGCGTTGGCGATCTCGATCTGGACCTGTGCCAATGCGCTGGCCCACCTTGCCCGACGAGTGGCGGACCGGGCGGCCGGAACGCTGGGCGCGCGCATATTGCCGCTGCGCCTCATCGTCGCGCTGCTCACGGCGGCCTATGCTGCGGCGTGGGTCCTCGTTCCGGGGGAGGTGGCGGCCCGTGAACCTCTCGCCGGTTTTCTCAAGCCGGTCGAGTTCATTGCCGGACCACGGGAATTGCTCACCCGCCCCCGGCCCCGATTCCAGGTCGCGTCGACCCCGGGCGCACAGCCCCGCACGCTCGTCCTGATTACCGTCGACAGCCTGCGCGCGGATGCGGTGGAGCTCCGACCCGGCCGACCGACGCTCACTCCGTTCCTGCGCTCCTTGGCGAGCACCGGCAAGCTCCGCGACCTCGGCCCCGCAACCGCGGTTTGCGCCAACTCCTATTGCGGTATCGTCGCGCTGCAATCGGGCAGCGACTGGGCCGCGTTGCAGGACGGCCCTCCTCTCATGCTTGCGGACGTGCTCGCAGCGAATGGCTATCGAAGCCATTTCGTCCTCAGCGGCCCGCACCGCGCAGACGTCAACCTGGGCGAGCTCTATGGGCCGAACCTGACCACTTTTCTTGACGATGCAAGCGGGGATTCGACGGGCCTCGGCGACGACCGGGAACAGGTGCGCCGGCTTTGGACTGTTCCGATTCACGACCCGGCCCGAAGCTACCTGTCGATCCATTTGATGTCGGCCCACAGGGCCGGGTTTCGATTCAGCTCGGCGACGCATGAAGCGACCTTATGGCAGGCGCTGTTCGGAGTCGGCAGCCGGGACGACGACCCTGCCTTCTACCGCCGCGGCGTTCGTCAGTCGGATTGGATCATCGGGCGGATCTTCGCGGTGCTGCAGCGCCGGGGCCTGCTCGCCGATGCCGTCGTGGTGATTACGGCAGATCACGGCGAGCGCATTGCTCCGGGCCGGAGGCCGGGGCATGGCGTTCCGCTCGATCCGGACGTCGCTTCGATTCCGCTGCTCGTATATGACTCGCGCGGCAGTCCCTGGCCGCCGCAGACCGGCGCGAGTCAGATGGACGTAGCGCCGACACTGCTTGCGGCAGCGGGCATCCGGCCGCCAGGCTCTTGGCGCGGTCGCCCGTTGCAGCGGTTGATCGATCGCCCCGGCGCTCCGATGGATACGCTCCACGCTACCGCGCTGGTCGGGGCCGTGGCCGGTCGCCGCGTGATGCTCCGCTGCGCAACGTCGACCGGCCACACCCAGGTCCTCCCGATGGACCGTTCGCCGGTGTCAGCTCGCCTCCAGGCTGCAGCGCTGGCGGCCGCCCCGGCGCTGCATCGCGGGCTTGCCACTCGCACCGACGGGGGGCGGTGCTTTCGCTAGGCACGTTCGCGCGCCGCTCGTCCTCGAGCGCTCGGAGACTCGTTTTGGCGCTCGCCCCGCAGGCCCGGCAGGGTCCATTTGCGCACTGAAGCAAAGCGTCTCGACGCGCCCCTCCGCCTCGGTCATGAAGGGGGAATGATCACAGGGGGTCTCGAAAGCATCGGCGAAGCGGTGACGGGCGGCCTTGCCGCGCGCGCAGTCGAACCTTCGGCCGGCGAAGGCGAGGGGGCGGGTCGCGAAGCCTGCCTGAATTGCGGCGCCGTTTTGGTCGGACCGCATTGCCACCGATGCGGGCAGGCGGGGCATGTCCACCGTACGCTCACCGCCTTCTGGCACGACCTCGCTCACAGCGTCCTCCATTTCGACGGCAAATTGTGGCGCACCTTGCCCTTGCTCGCCTGGCGCCCCGGCGAGCTCACCCGGCGCTACGTCGCCGGCCAGCGCGCCAGCTTCGTCTCGCCCATGGCGCTGTTCCTCTTCTCGGTCTTCCTGATGTTCGCCGTCTTCTCGACGATCGGTGGCCCGGTCGGGAACGGATCCTCGTTCAAGAAGGAGCGGAGTTCGGCCGAGGAACGGGCCGACGCGCGCCTCGAATTCGCCCGGGAACGCTCCGAATCGCTTCAGGCGCTGAACGATCTCAAGGCGGAGCGGGCGAGGCTGGCGGCCGCGAGCCGGCCGACGGCCGCGGTGGAGGCCCGGATCCAGCAGACCGAGGCGGAGCTTGCGCTCAAGCAGCGGCTGTTCGACCAGGCGGTGGCGCTGATCGACGGCGAGGAGAAGAGGGAGGCCGAGGAGGCCAAAGCGGACAAGGAGGCGGTGGCCGGTCCGGTGAAGAAGGCCACGCAGGCTGCCGACAAGGGCGAGATCACCGTCGTCGCCGGAGCCGACTCGCTCAACGACTGGTTCACCAAATCCTACCGCAAGGCGAAGGAGAACCCGAAGCTGCTTGCCTACAAGCTCCAGACCAACGCCTACAAATTCTCATGGGCGCTGATCCCGATATCCGTGCCTTTCCTGTGGTTGCTCTTCCTCCACCGCCGCCGCTACCGGCGCTACAGGGCTTACGACCACACCGTCTTCGTCACCTATTCGATCTCATTCATGAGCCTGGGGGTGATCGCTCTCAGCTTCCTTCGCTTTCTGGGCGTAGCCGACGGCTTCGCGCTGCTGGCGATGACGTTCATACCGCCGATCCACATCTACCGGCAGCTGCGCGGGGCCTACGAGCTGTCGCGCTGGAGCGCCTTGTGGCGGACCTTGGTCCTGATCAACTTCGCCTTCATCGCCGCCACCCTGTTCTTCACCGGGCTCCTCGCCCTGGGAGTGCTCGGCTAGGTCGGCAATCAGCCGCGGCAGGGATATTTGCGGGCCATCAGCGCCCGGAGCGCGTCCTTGACCTGGATTCGCGGCCGCTGCGCCGCCGGGATGGACCGGAAGGCGGCCAGGATCTCGCCGCTGGTCAGGCTCTGCTTGGCGGGCGGGCAATAAGCGGGCTTGCGGCGGGCGCGCTCGGCGGCGAGGCGCTCGGCGCGAAGCGCCGCGCCGTTCGTCTCGATCTCGCCCTTGAGCAATTTGTAGTCGCTCGACATCAGCGCCATCACGCCCTTCTTCTGGAGCGCGTCGGCCTTCACGAGGAAAGTGGCGACGTCCATCGCCTGGGCCGCTCCGATCGGGACGACGGCCAGCAAGGCGGCGGCAAGAAGCTTGATCTTCAACGATTTTCCCCTTCGACGTGACCGGGCCAAAGGAGCGCCCGGCACCTGAACGCCGGTTGAACGTCATCCCGGCCGCGCCCGGCATCCCGGCGAAAGCCGGGACCTCCGCGAGACCCGCCGAAACTTGTTCGACCTAAGGCGCCGGGATGACGGGTGGGGGAGGCGCGCCGCCCCCGCCTCCGCCTACGCCCCCTGCGGCGCAGGCCCGCCGATCCCGCCGCCGCGCGGGCGCCGGGTCGAGGGGATGGAGGTCCCCGAGGCCGGGATGAGCGGCGCCCGCGAGCCCGGATCCTCGCGGCCGATATCCTCGCCCCTGATCGCTTTCTTCGATTCCTCGCCGGTCAGGGTCTCGAACTCGAGCAGCGCTCCGGCCAGCCGATGGAGCTCGTCGAGATTGTCGGTCAGCACCGTCCGAGCGGTGGCCTCGGCCTCCTCGATCAGCCGCCGGACCTCGCTGTCGATCAGCCTTGCCGTCTCCTCGGAGACGCTCTGGCTGCGGGCGACGCTGTGGCCGAGGAACACCTCCTCCTGGTTGTCGCGGTAGCGAAGCCAGCCCAGCTTCGACGACATCCCATATTCCATCACCATCGAGCGCGCCATGTCGGTCGCCTGCTGGATGTCGTTGGAGGCGCCGGTGTTGAGCTCGTCCTGGCCGTAGATGAGCTGCTCGGCGATCCGCCCGCCGAAGCAGAGCGCGAGCCGCGCCTTCATCTGCTTCATCGACATCGAATAGCGATCGCGCTCGGGCAGGTTCCAGGTCACGCCCAGCGCCCGCCCGCGCGGGATGATCGTCACCTTGTGCAAGGGGTCGCAGCCCGGCACGTGGAGCGAGACGAGCGCGTGGCCGGCCTCGTGATAGGCGGTCGCCTTCTTCTCGTCCTCGGTCATCACCATGGACTTGCGCTCGGCGCCCATCATCACCTTGTCCTTGGCGAGCTCGAACTCGCTCATCGCCACCAGCCGCTTGCCCTTGCGCGCGGCGAGAAGCGCCGCCTCGTTGACCAGGTTGGCGAGGTCCGCTCCGGAAAAGCCGGGGGTCCCGCGGGCGATGGTGCGAGGATCGACGTCGGGCGCCAGAGGCACCTTCTTCATGTGAACCGCGAGGATCTTCTCCCGCCCCTCGATGTCGGGCCGAGGCACGACGACCTGGCGGTCGAACCGGCCCGGCCTCAGCAAGGCGGGATCGAGAACGTCGGGCCGGTTGGTCGCCGCGATGATGATGATTCCCTCGTTCGCCTCGAAGCCGTCCATCTCGACGAGCAGCTGATTGAGAGTCTGCTCGCGCTCGTCGTTGCCGTTGCCCAGCCCCGCGCCGCGGTGCCGGCCGACGGCGTCGATCTCGTCGATGAAGACGATGCACGGCGCGTTCTTCTTGGCCTGCTCGAACATGTCGCGCACTCGGCTTGCGCCCACGCCCACGAACATCTCGACGAAGTCCGAGCCCGAGATGGTGAAGAACGGCACGTTCGCCTCCCCGGCCACGGCCCGGGCCAGAAGCGTCTTGCCGGTGCCCGGCGCTCCGACCAGCAGCGCCCCCTTGGGGATCTTGCCGCCCAGCCGGGCGAACTTGGTCGGGTCCTTGAGGAAGTCGACGATCTCCTGCAATTCCTCGCGCGATTCGTCGATCCCCGCGACGTCGTCGAACGTCACCCGCCCCGATTTCTCGGTCAAGAGCTTGGCCTTCGACCGCCCGAACCCCATCGCCCCGGAGCCGGCATTCTTCTGCATCTGCCGCATGATGAAGAAGGCGATTCCGAGGATGAGAAGGAAGGGCAGCGACTGGTAGAGCAGGATCAGCCACACCGAAGTCTGAGGCTCAGGCTCCCCCTGGAAGCTGACGCCCTTCTCGCGAAGCCGCCCGGTCAGCTGCGGATCGGGAATGAAGTTGGTCCGGAACGAGTCGCCGTTGGTCAGCTTGCCGGAGATCACCTCCTTGCCGATCGATACCTCCTTCACCGAGCCCTCGTCGACCCGGTTCAGGAACTCCGAATAAGCCATTGAGCTGCCCGCCGCGCCCCGCGACCCGCCGCCGTCGACGATCTGCACGAACAGGATCAGCGCGAGCAGGATCCCCGCCCAGATGAAGAGCGACTTCATCCAGGGGTTGCCGGGTTCCTTGTTGTCGGGCTTGCGATTGGGACTGTCGGACAAAAAATTTCTCCCACGAAAGTGGTACTTTCGCGGGGACCCGGGAAGGGCAGCCGCAACCCACTTCGCTTACGTGAGCCCCTAAAATAGGATTTCCCGGGGCTTTGGCAATGTCGGTGCGGCTTGTAGCGGGGGCGGGTGAACGGGGGCTTACACCATGGGACGGAAGTGGTACTTCGGTCCGGGGCTTAGGGGAGCAGGGCAATGGCCGCATTCGGCGGCGGAATGCGGCAGCAGACGTTGGAATTCATCGCTGTGTACTGCGATGCCAAGAAACTCGAACAGATGATCCGGAACGCGCGATCAGGGCGAGGACGAGGTCGGGCGGTCCGCGATGCTGAGGCTCTACGAGGTCAAGCCGGAAGCGCAGCCAGGTACTCTTGAGCATGACGTATGGCGCAGCATATTTGCCCTAGAAGGCGCCTTGACTGCGGAACGTGGAAAGATCGTTCGCCTCAGCCGGACCCGTCAGAAGATCAAGGATGTGCGCGAGACGGCCACAGTCGCGGACCTGATCTTGGGGTGCCCAGCGCTAAGATAAACCCGTTCACTATCGACGAGAGCAACGCGAGAAGGAAGCCAAGCCAGAAGCTTATGCCAAAAACGTATTTTGCCGCGACCCCAGCCACGCTCGAAACGGCCAGCCGGACGAAGTAGGCGGCCTGGGTGGTGTTGCCGAGCTTGCGGGCGGTGACCGAGCCCATGGCGTCGTAGGTGTAGCTCAGGGTGGTGCTGCCCGTCGCGGCGCTGGCGAGGCGGGTGCTGGTCGAGGTGTAGGTGTAGGTGGTGGACGCCGTCGTCCCCTTGACCAGGGAACGGGTCAGGCGGTTGCCCATCGCGTCGTAGGTGTAATTGTCGGTCCCGTAGATGCCCGTGCCGCGGGTGACGTGGCCGCCGAGATTGTACTGGAAGCTCTGGCTCAGGCTCGGGGTGACCGCATCGGCGATCGTCTCGACGTTGCTCGCCGGATCGTAGGTCAGGCTGAGCGACTGCAAGGGCGTCCCGCCGAGGCTCGCCTGGGTCCCGGTCAGCCGGTAGTCGAAGTCGAAGCTGTTGGCGACCTGCACCCCGTTGCCGAGCGTCAGGCTCTGGGCCGGACCGAACGGCATGTAGGCGACGGAGGAGGCGACGACCTCGGCGGTGCCGGCGACGCGGGACCGGACGGTGACCCGGGCGCCCCGGCGGCTCGTAGGACGGGCGATGCGGCGAAGACGCGAACGTACGGGAACCGCGCGGCCCGGCGTGCGGAGCTTCGGCGAAGCGTGCATCGGTAGAGTCATGACTCCGCGCTGTTCACCCACGGTCCGCTCGCTCGGCGATTAGAGCGTTCACTATCAGCGAGAGCAAGGCGAGAAGGAAGCCCGGCCAGAAGCTTATCCCAAAAAGGTATTTTCCCGCCAATCCGGCCGAGGCCGAGACGGGTAATCAAGTCAGAGCGTCGGCGGCTCGCGGCTTCACTGACACTCGCGATTACCCTACGCTTCAAAGGGGATCGTTGCACTCCGCCTTCCGCATGCCATGCACATCTGGATCAAAGTCGATCGGAAAGACGGTCTCATCATCGTATTCAGCTCCGCTGAACACTGCTCCTGTCAGCCGGGCTCCTCGCAATCGTGCTCCCTGTAACTGCGTCGCGCCGTGAAGATTGTCGCGGCCCAGGTCGGCATTAGTGAGGTCGGCATCAGCCAGATTGGCCTCTTTCAGGTCGGCCCCACGCAAACTCGCGCCTGCAAGATTGGCTCGGGACAAATTCGATCTATACAAGGTTGCCCAGTAAAGGTCTGCTCCAGACAAGTCTGCGCCGCTGAGGTCAGCGTCGCTCAGATTGCAGCCTTCCAGAACTGCGCCAGCCAGATTTGCCGAGGACAGGCAAATAGAGTCCAGATCCTTATCATTCCGACCGTCGTTCGTATCGAATATTTCTTTGCCGTCAGATCTGAATATCTTCATTGTAGGACCCGCGATCAGAGAAAAGGCCGAATTAAGGAACTGCGGCATTCACAGGAATGGTGGGCCAGAGAGGCGGCAGGAGGGACGGCAGCATCCTTATGATGCGATAACCGACGTAGAGCGCGACCGCCGTTCCGGCTACCGCACCAGCGGTTTTCAAGCTGCCGTTGTCTGAGGACGGGCAGTCCCCGCCGCACTTATCGCCATACAATTTTTCCAGCCGTTTCAGATTTTGCTTTTCGGCTTCCAAAAGGGCGCGATGGCCTTGGACCGACTCACGAGGCTTCCCGCCCGGTACTGATTCCGGAAGGCCGAGAGGGTTCTGGGCAAGCGCGCCTTCACGCTGCGCAATCTTCCTTCGGACGTTCTCTATTTTGCGAGCGAGAGCCTTGCACTCTTCGCCGTTGGGATCCAGTCCCTGCGGCGCCAGCCCTAGAGGATCCACCCGGTTGACGGGGTTTCCGCCGACATAAGCGTATACATTCGAGCCGCCCCCGAGCCCAATCGGATC
The DNA here is from genome assembly GCA_036387875.1 of Allosphingosinicella sp. Taxonomy (GTDB): domain Bacteria; phylum Pseudomonadota; class Alphaproteobacteria; order Sphingomonadales; family Sphingomonadaceae; genus Allosphingosinicella. The sequence continues at coordinate 75,923 of DASVSX010000022.1, forward strand.
CGCCTCGAGGTAGCGGCCAGTCGCCGGGTCGTAGTCGCGGAAGTAGTTATAGTAGAGCCCTGTGACCGAGTCCTGCTGCTGTCCGGGGAAGCGGAGCGGGTTGGCGGCGGTGGTGCCGACCGGCTGGGAAGCCGTGTCGCCGTAGATTCCGGCCGAGCGGTGCCAGGTGACGGCGCCGGCGGCGTTGAGCATCTTCTGGGGCTGGCCGAGATGGTCGTTGAGGATGTAGCTGATCGTTCCCGCGGCATCGACGACCGCGAGCGGCTGGCCGTTCAGGTAGACGTAGTTGCGCTGCGCGGCGCCCGTGGTGCCGTGCTCGGCGAGGAGCATGCCGTCGGGCCCGAAGATGAAGTGGTTTCCTCCGCCCGTCACCGTCTGCACCGAGCGCTGGCCGAAGGCGTTGTATTTGTAGGTCGCTCCGGCCGCGGTCGCGAGGCGGCCGTCGGCATTGTAGGTGTAGGCGGCCTGGGTGGTGTTGCCGAGCTTGCGGGCGGTGACCGAGCCCATGGCGTCGTAGGTGTAGCTGAGCGTCGTGCTCCCGGTCGCGGCGCTCGCGAGGCGCGTGCTGGTCGAGGTGTAGGCGTAGGTCGTGGACGCCGTCGTCGTCTTGACCAGCGACCGGGTCAGGCGGTTGCCCATCGCGTCGTAGGTGTAATTGTCGGTCCCGTAGACGCCGGTGCCGCGGGTGACGTGGCCGCCGAGATTGTACTGGAAGCTCTGGCTGAGGCCCGGGGTGACCGCATCGGCGATCGTCTCGACATTGCTCGCCGGGTCGTAGGTCAGGCTGAGCGACTGCAACGTGGCCGAGCCGAGGCTCGCCTGGGTCCCGGTCAGCCGGTAGTCGAAGTCGAAGCTGTTGGCGACCTGCACCCCGTTGCCGAGCGTCAGGCCCTGGGCCGGGCCGAAGGGCATGTAGGCGATCGAGGAGGCGATCACCTTCACCGGCGCGGCGCTTCCCGGCTGGACGGAGACCTGGGCCACTTGCCCGAGCGAGTCGCGCGAATAGGTGACGATGAGGCCGGACGGGTAGGTGATCCGCTCGAGGTTGCCGGCGAGGTCGTAGCCGTAGCCGGTCGTGTAGACGATCCCGCCGATCGTCCGCTTCTCCGAGATGCGGTTGCCGTAGGAGTCGTAGGTGAAGCTCCTGGTGCTCCAGACGGCCCTTGCGTTGCGGCGTTCGCGCCAACGGCGAGAGCGGATTCGGGGATACAGAGGCGGATTGTCAGCCTTCCTTCCCAGCAAGGGCGCTTTTAGGGAACGCACTGACATCTAGGAGGGCGACGCGCCGCCTTTCCCGGACCACAGGCTCGCATCGGCAAAGGCTTGTGCCAGCGCGGGATCCTCGTTCCAGTCCTTGAACCAGCGGGCGATGCGCCGGTCCTCGAACAGGTGCTCGAGCGTCGCATTGACGATGCAGATGCGGACGTCGCGATCCCCTAGCTTGTACAGCCTGGCCAGTAGGCGCTTTATCTCCAACAGCTTAGCCCGCGGGACCGCCGCGTCGTTCCATAAGGCCCTAAACCAGCTGGCCAGGCTCCACCCCGCTTCGTAACGCGAGCCCGACCATTCGCCGCCCGGGTCCTCCAACAGGCAGCGCTCGTAGAATCGGAGGAATAGCGCCTGGTGCTCGTCGAAGGAGAGCGGCGGCTCGATTCGTTCGCGGAAGGCGACCTTGTCGAGCAGGTGGCATAGCGCGCCGAGAGTTTCGATGTCGTCCGAGGCGGCCGCGCGTCGAACTTCGCCGCCAGCTAAAGTCCCCCGATTGTCCTCGGGGTTCGCGCTCATCGCGGCCACCAAATCGCTTACGAAGGGATCCATCGCTGACCTTAAGGGACCGGCACCAGGTTTCTCGGGGGGAACAGCCGTGATCCTTCCGAGACGATGATATAGATGGTGAGCGCCAAGCCGGTTAGCCCCGTCGCCTTGGCAATCGCGCTCCGCAGCCCGCTTTCCTTCTCGCAGTCGTCGCACCCCTTCCGGCGCGACAGCTCTTGGCACTTCGCATAGGCGTTCCACAGACCGGCAATTTCCTCGGCATGACGTCCGCCGCCGCGAGGGGGAGCGTTGTTACGGTCCCACCCCTCGTGAGATTTGATCATGCGCTTGAGCAGTTCCATCTTGCCTTTGATCTCGGGACAGGTGTCCGTGCTTCTGCAACCTGCCTTGACCCCGACCGGCGGGTGATACGGCCCGCCGCCAGGCGCCAGTCCCCTGGGGTCAGTGTAGCGTATCGGGTTGGCGTCAGCGTAGGCGTACAGGTTTGCTCCGCCCTCAAGGCCGAGCGGATCGGTCTCCAGATACCGCCCCGTCGCGGGGTCATAGTCTCGGAAGTAGTTGTAATAGAGCCCGGTGATCGAATCCTGCTGCTGTCCCGGGAAACGCAGAGGGTTGGCGGCGGCGCTTCCGACAGGTTGGGAAACTGTGTCGCCGAAAAGACCGGCGACGCGATGCCAGGTGACCGCTCCGCTGGCATTCAGCATCTTCTGCGGCTGTCCGAGGAGGTCGTTGAGAATATAGCTCACGGCACCCGTGGCGTCGACGACCGCCAGCGGCTGCCCGTTGAGGTAGATATAGTTGCGCACCGGCGCTCCCTGGACATTGTGCTCGGCCAGCAGGGCCCCGTCAGCGCCGAATAGGAAGTGGGTGCCGCCGCCGGTTACGGTCTGGATAGAGCGCTGGCCCATCGCATTGTACTTGTACGAAGCGGTTCCGGCCGTCGCGAGACGCGCATCCGCATTGTAGGCGTAGGCGATCTGCGTCGTGTTCCCGAGCTTCCTGGAAGTGATCGCTCCGGTCGCGTCATAAGTATAGTTGAGTGTGGAACTCCCAGTGGTGGCACTGGAAAGCCGGGTGCTGGTAGACGCGTAGCTATAGGTCGTGGACGTCGTAGCGCCGTTGACGAGCGAGCGGGTCAGGCGATTGCCCATCGCATCGTATGTGTAGTTGTCCGTGCCAAAGGCGCCGGTGCCCTTCGTCACGCGGCCCAGGGCATCGTACTGGAAAGTCTGGCTGAGGTTCGCGGCCAGAGCGTCCGTAATGCCGCTGATGTTGCTTGCCGGATCGTAGCCTAGCGACAGGTTCTGCACTGTCGTGGCGCCGGTCGCCTGCGTGCCCGACAGGCGATAGTCGAGATCGTAGGTTTTGGTTATCTGGACGCCATTGCCGAGCGTCGCGCTCTGCATCACTCCGAAAGGCATGTAGGTGATACTCGAGGCGAGGGGCCCCGCCGCCGCCGCGGCATTGGCCTGAACGGTGACTTCGGAAACCATCCCGTGGGCGTCGCGCTGATAGTTGACGATGAGGCCAGAGGGGTAGGTGACCCGGGTGACGTTCCCAGCCAGATCGTAGCCGTAGGAAGTGTTGTAGGCGATTCCGCCGATCGTCCGCTTTTCGGAGAAGCGGTTGCCGAAGGCATCGTAAACGAAGCTCGCCGTCCCCGCAGCGTCCGTTACCGAGGTGAGCCGGCCTATTCCGTAATTGCCGCTCGCGGTCGAATCATACACGTAGGTCACGTTTTCGGCCGGAGCTGAGGGATAGGTGCGGGTGAGAGGCCGATCCAGGGCGTCATAGGTATAGTTTGTCACAATTTTGCGGGCATCCGTCCGTGACTTGACGTTTCCGGCCAGATCGTAGGTCAAGGTCGTGGAGCCGCTATCGGGGCTGACCACCTGAGTCACGAATCCGAAGCCGTTGACGGTGTACGTGGTGGCGTGAAGCTTGGCGTCCGTCGTGGAGGTCAGGTCGTCCAGGCCGTTGTACACGAATCTCGTGATACCGTTCAGGGCATCGGTCGCCTGCTTCACTCGGTTCAGCCCGTCATAAGCAAGCTGTGTCGGTGCGCTACGAGGATCGATCAGCTTCGTCAGATTCCCGTTATTGTCATATTGGTAGCTTGTCGTCTGATTCGAGGCGCCGATGTTGGCGAGGAGGCGGCCCAGGCTGTCGAAGGCGGCGCTATTGTTCATCAGAACCTGCGCGCTGCCGCTCTGGATCTGTGTCTGGATCCGATTTCCCAGGCCATCGAGTGCGAAGACGAGCGAATTACCGGCGGCGTCGGTGATTCTGTTCAGGCGCTGCGCGTTGTCATAACCGTAGTAGATCGTGACGCCCGCCGGAGAAGTGGTCGACGTCACGAGGCCATTCAGGTCGTAGCCGAAGACCGTGGTCGCCGGCATCGGCCCCTGCACGCTGGAGCTCGTGATCCGGCCGAGCGGATCGTAGGTCAGAAGGGTCACGACCCCGTTCTGGTCGGTGATCGACGTCGGAAGGCCGGCCGCGTTCACCGAGTTGATCGTGGTGACCCGGTTCAGCGCGTCCTTCACCGTCGCCAGGTTTCCGTAGGCGTCGTAGGTGTAGCTGGTCGTCTGGACGACGTCTGTGCGCGGGCCGGTGACGCTGGTCATCAAACCAATGGCGTTCCAGGTGTAGGTCCAGGCGCGGATGACCGGCTGGCGAGAATTGACCGTGTCGACTTCCTCGCGCCGGGTCAGCCGGCCGGCGGTGTCGTAGGTGAAGTTCACGGTGAGGTTGGGCCCGACGATCTTGGTCGGAAGCCGGAAGGCGGGCGACCATGTCGTCGTCGTCGTCCGCTTCAGCCCGTTGAAATCCTCGATCCGCTGGGTCTCGTTCTGATAATCGTCGTAGATCTCGTTGGTCACCACCCCGTTCCAGTCGGTCCGGTTGTGCTCGCCGAAGCCGTAGGCGAGCGACCAGGAGGCCGCCGGAACGGTGGCGCTGGCCTGGCGGACCCTCGAGACGATCCGCATCAGCGAGGTGTCGGGATCGGTGGCGTAATGCAGCCCGGACTTCTCGGCGGTGTAGATTTCCACCTGGCCGAGCGCGTTGGTGACGATCCGCTTCCCGGCCTGGTCGTCATAGGCGATGCTGACCGCGTTCGCTCCGCCCGGGCCTTGCGCGGTCAGCACCCGGCCGATGGAATCGTAGGTGGTGGAGTCGATCGTCTTTCCGGTCGCGTCGATCACGGCCGCCAGCAGCGGGACCTGGGTGCCGCTTTGTGCCGGCGCATATTGGTAGCCTTTGCTGTCGATCAGCGTGCCGTCGGCCTTGCGCCGGACGACCTGAGTCAGCACCGCGGCGCTGGGCACGTTGCCGGCCGCCGCCCGGGCCTCGTAGGTATATTGAAGCCTCGTCCCGTCCGGGAGACCGACCTCCGAGATGAGGTTGCCGTCCCAGGTGATGTTGACCACCCGGCCCAGGCTGTCGCTGATCTGGATCGGCCGGCTGTGATCGCCATCCTCGGGCGCGTAGGCATAATTGCGCTCGTACCCGCCTCTCCACCGGGTCTTCACGACCCACATTCCGTAATAATTCGATTCCAGGACGTCGATTCGATCGTTCTCGTCCTGATATTCGTAGGTGGACGCGCTCATCCGGCGGAACCGGTCTTTCGCGTCGCCCTGGCCCTGGACGTATTCCGTTCCGTTCCTGAACCATTTTTCGATCGAATAGGGGCCCCAGTCGGCGCCGTAGGGGAGCCCGTAGGTGGAGCCGTCGGTGGTGTCCAAATAGCGCGTCTGGCCGCCATCCGGGCGCGAGACGACGACGTTCCTTCCGCTCCATTCCTTTCTCGCCTTCACGCCCGTGACATTGATCCGCCAGGCAAGGCCGAAGCCAATGCTGCTCTCGTCGCGGGGCATGTTGAGGCTTCGATAGTGGCGCTTGATCTCGATCGGGTAGGGCCCGCCGCTCGAATAGTCGGTCACCGCCTCGACCTTCGTTCCGGTCGCGACGGAGACGGGATCGCCCACGGCGGGATATTGCCCCGGAACGCCCTTGCACCCGTCGTCGCACGTCGGCTCCGCCGTCACTGCGTAGGAGGCGGGCAGGCAGGCGCCGTTGACGAGCTTGAAGCCGTTGGTGCAGCCCTGCAGCGACCGGATCGTGTCGTAATAGCCGGAGCCCGAATCATAGTGGCAATCGTAGGCGGGCACCTTGACGCCGGCGTAGCCGTCCATGGTGTCCGGGGCCGGGGCGGACGACGCGAGCGTTCCGACCTGGCGCCCGAAAGCCGGGATGTACATGTTCTGGTTGGACTCGCAGGCCTGCTGGGGTGTGTCGAACCCGGCGACCACGCCGTTGTTCTGGCCCGCCCAGGCCAGCCTCGTCAGCTCCGTCTGCGCGTTCGCAGCGCCTGACCAGATAAGAAACAATGCAGTGATGAACAAAAACAACGCGGCGCGATAAGCAGACTGCCTTCCCGCCGGAGCATTTGACATCGGACCGAGCGGCGGCAACTCGAAAAACTTATATTCGCCGTCCGCACGGCCAGTGCTTGAATACGCCATGGCGCCCGCCACCCCCACGATTCCCCCGAATCCAGCAAGACTGGATGGATTATATCAACGACGCAAGGTAATATTTTCAGATATTGACTTGATATTGATGTCGGGCGACTGTTGCGGGTGTTTCGGAAAAAAGGGGGCGGGCAAATGCGCAGGGTCATGACGATTGGTGCCGGGTCGGCGGTCCTGCTGGCCCTTGCGGCTCCGGCGACGGCGGCCGATCCCAGCGGGGGGGCGGCGCCGCCGAGCCCCGGCGCCGGGAACCGCTCGGAAGAGGGCGTGCCCACCGCCGACGCTATGGACAACAGCGCGTCGGGCGCAAACGGCCGCGTGGTCGTCATGACCTTGTCGAGGCCGCAGCCGGGCCCGGAGCCGAGAGCTTCTTCCAATCCGGCGGATCTGCGCAAGCATCGCATGGCCAAGCGCCCCCCGGGGACGTCGAACTAGGGTCCGTACTCAATGCCATTGCCGGTATTGAGTACGGACCCTGGGGGGCTGCGGCACGGGCCACGAATTCTTGCGCTTCGATCGGACGGGATCGGCCTCTCTCGGCAAGCCGCGGGCGGGGCGGCCTTCGATTTTCAAACGCGACCACGCGACGACGCGACGAGTCAGCGGCCGGTCAAACGCTCCTGAGACCCCTTTTCGCCAGGGCGCGCGCACCCTCCGAGCATTTCGAAAAACGCATGGCATCCGGGACGCGCACGGCATCTTTGCGTCTTTGCGTCTTTGCGTTGAAAAAATGATTGGCCTGCGGCCGGCCAGGATAGGGGCCGGATGCGCCGGCAATGGCGCCGACGGGCTCGCCGGCCTGGCGCTAGTCGAAAATCTCTTCCAGCCACGACTTCTTGCGCTTGTGGTTGCGGTGGCCGTAGCCGTGGTCGTGGTGACCACGCTGGTCATAGCGGGGGTCGTATCCGCCCTGGGGCGGGTAGGGGGCCTGCGGGGCGATCGGTGCCTGCGTAGGCATCGGGGCCTGGGGCGCCTGCGGAGCCATCTCCGCCGAGGCCCGCTCCAGGGTCATTTCTGATTACTCGCGCACGCCCTGTTCCCCGGACAGGGCTGGGCAGTGCGGGGCACTGCCCATGCGAGGGATCAGCGGTGACTGTCGAGCTCGCCGCGGTCGAGCCAGACGCCGAGGCAGGTCGGACAATTATCGATCTCGACTCCGGCACGCTCCCTCAGGACGAGCGGGACGGCGCAATGGGAGCAGGTCAAATCTTTAGTGGATTGTAGTCCGCGTTCTCGTCGTAGACGTCGACACCCTCTTTGCGCTTCACATACGCCACGGCTGCGTAGGTCAGAGGCGTCAGCAAGACCTCTACGGCCACCTTAATCCACCACCCCCACAGGATCGCCGAAAGTAGAATGTCAGTGGGGAGCACTCCCCATAATGCGCCTACATAAAACAGCGCCGTGTTCAAGCCTTGGCCAACGATCGTAGAGCTAATAGTACGTACCCACAGCCAACGTCCATTTGTTATAACTTTTAGGCGGGACATGACATAATTATTTGCAATATCGCCCACAAAGACTGCAATCCAGCCTGCAACCAGGATTCGAGGCACCTGCCCGAAAACGCGAACATAAGCATCATTTCCGTCAAAGCCAGGCCCCGGAGGCAGGACCACGACCAACTGATATACTAATCCGGCTGTGATCGAGGATAGCATGACGAGCCACAAAGCTCTCCGTGCACGCTCGTAACCATACACTTCCGTCAATATATCAGATATAAGATAAGTCACCGGAAAGTACAGAACCGTTGCAGATACCACCGCCGGCCCAAGTTGTATTACTTTTCCTGCCGTCACATCCGAAATAAGTTGAAAGGTTACATAGGCAAGTACTATAGGCCAGAAAAGCCGTAAGGTGGATGTGTCGATTCTAGCGCTATCGGTGCGGCTAATCTCGTTCATCGTCTGCCCCCCACTGCGACAGGAAAATCTATAATTTTCACGTCGATCTTGGTATCCGGCATGGGCTCATCGTTCAGCTCGACATCCTTGTCGGCAAACGCCGGCGAAAATGCTGCAGAGGCAGCGCTGCATAAATCGACGATGGCGCGAGCTTCGGTTGCCCCGACCCTAATATATTCATCGGAGATTCCAACTCCTGGCTGCGTTCCTTTGAAGGCGATCGTGGAGACCTCTCCGCTTTCCGTTCCAAAAGAATAGAAAACATAGGGGACATTCTGCCAGACCAGCGGTAGCCGCCTAATTGCGAATACGTCGTCGAACTTGCGGCGCCGAATGACCGAATTCTCTCCTGCGGAAGGCGACGCACCCTGCGCAGCCCCGAAGATGCAACGAAACCAGTCTTGATATCGCGCCAGATCCTCATCCTGCGACTCATCCGGCGATACAAAGAACGTGTAGGCCGCGCCCTGCTGAAAATTGTCCAAGACGGCTTTCGCGAGGCTAGCGTTGGGTTCGTCAACGCGATGGCACAAAATCACAACTGTCCGCAAATCGGGAACGTACTTCTCAATCAGTGCCAGCTCATCGACTGAGAGTTCTGGAAAATCTTCTAAATCCGCTAAAGTGCGCGGCTGACGAGTCGTTATAGTCCGGAGTACCGTTCCTAATCTCGTCGATCTGTCGAATTCTGCCGCAGCTACCGCTATCAAAACCAGTCCTGCGACAACCAGCAAAATTACGGTGATCACTGGCGACGCCTTTTCTTCGTAGTTGCCTCCAGGGCAATATAAGAGAGGAAAGAGCACCCCAAGGCGAAGGTAAGAACAGCCAGCTGTCGGTTTATGGAATCGGACACTCTTTCACCGTCCATTAGTCGCGGCCGCAATTCACCCATATAGTCAATCATAAAGACAAATATGAGCAGTATGCAAACTAGCTGAAGCCATTTGAGCCAAGCTTTTCGCCTGAGTACTGCTGGCTTTGATTGCATACGAAACCACGTCTCTATGATCAGGGTAAACGCGTATATGTACACCAGACCTTCGGCGATCGGGCGGAGTCGAAGCTGAGCGTCGGGACGCATGAGGCCGGCCCAGAGATCCAGCAAAATTTCGAAGGGTGCCGCGACAAGCACAAAAGCAAGGTACAACACGACTCGAAATGCCATCGGCTACCCCTCCGACTCGGCGTTTGTTCGTAGTTTATACAACGTATCATTTCATATATCCAGCCTTGCCGCACTCTCCTTACCCGGCGGTTCGGGTGGCTAATAAAGATGGCGCATTTTTGTTCGATATCAGTGCATTGCAATTGTGTTCTGGTCGGCCGGTGCTTTCTACTGGATGCATGTTAAGTAGCGTAGTGCTCAGTGACGACGAGCCTGGTGCTTCGTTATCTGCGACTCGCTCCGCGTACCGTGAGGCAGGCAGTCGCGGCGTTTCCGTACACTTTGTCTGCAGGAGGCTCGGGGAACGCTGGACGGCGGAGAGTCATAAACAAGGTCGGACCCGTCGAGACGATAATTTGTGCTGCATCGGCGAGGCCCATAGGAGCAGAGTTGCTCTGTGCTGAGTGCCTCTAGGTTGCGGCCGCCAGCGCAAAGTACGTCGAGACCCGGCGCGGAGAATTGCACGCCGGCTGGACAGGAGGCGGGAGCGACGACCGCTGAGCGGCAGCACAAGCGCTAGCGATAGTCGTCCGTCGTGCGGGGCAAGTTGTGGGGTTGATCAGCGCGGCTAAGGGTTGTTCGTTAGTCGAAAACCTCTTCCAGCCACGACTTCTTCCGCTTGTGGTGGCCGTAGCCGTGGCCGTGGTGACCGCGCTGGTCGTAGCGTGGGTCGCACTGGCCCTGCGGCGGGTAGGGGGCCTGGGGCGATCGGGCCTGGGGGCGATCGGGCCTGGGTGGCCTGGCGGGCCTGCGGGGCCCGCGACGCCTGCGCCGTGACTTGCATCAAACATCCTCCCGATATCTCATGACTCATAAGGCTGATCGAAGGGAGACGAGGCAGATGGCCGACCCGGTGATGCCGCAGGAGGTGCGGGAGCATATCGAGGCTCTGGGGTGGCCCGAGCATCATGCGCGGTGGCATTACGAGCAGCGCTACGATTTCTGGCGCCACCTCGCGGCGCAGGGGGTGCAGGACGCCATCGACATCGTCGCCGACGGCGACGCGCGGGCTGGGGGCGGGGGCCGACACAGGAAGTGGCGCCGGGGCATGGGCTGGAGTTCCTCGGGATGCACCGGGCGATGCTTCAGCTGCTGCTCGAGGCGTTTCCGAAGCATGCCGGCCTGTTTCGCGGCTGGGAGACTCCTCCGCAGGACCCGGCCGATCCCGAGGATCCGGTGCCGGACGGAGCGCCGTTCGATCCGGACAAGGCGGAGGGGATCGTCGTCGTCGGAGACCCGCCAGCGCGATTTTCCGGACGAGGACGAATATGCCCTGTTCCTCGAGACGAGCCTTCGACCGACTCCCGAGGACCCGACCTGGCGGTTGCCGGACGGCCGAACGAACCTCCACAATTACCTCCACAACCGCTGGTCGGACGATTCCAGCCCGGTCAATATCGTGGATCCCTGGCTCAACCTCGGCAACGCCCGCTTCTGGCGCCTTCACGGGTGGATCGACCGGCTGTGGACGCTCTATCGGGAGGCTTGGGGGCTCGACGACGAGCCCGGCTACCGGGCGCTGATCGACCATCACCGCGACATGATGGCCCGTCCGCCCGGCCATGGCGGCGGGCACGGGCACCATGACGGGCTTCGCGGGGCGGAAGAGATGGCGGGCGAGCGCCGCACGGCGCCTGGCCGGCCGGTGGGGCCCTCGGCGATGAGCCGGTTCTTCGCGGGGGAGCGATAGAGGGGGGGCAGGGGAGGGCCGCCCGGCGCATGCCCGGGCGGAGGGCTCGACGGGCTCGGCCCGAGCGGCCGGGCGTGAGCGGCGGGGCGCCCTAGTCGAAAATCTCCTCGATCCACGATTTCTTGCGCTTGTGGTGGCCGTGGTGGCCGCGCTGGTCGTAGCGGGGGTCGTACCCGCCCTGGGGGCGGATAGGGTGCCTGCGGGGCCTGGGGCGCGCGCGGCGGCTGCGATGCCTGAGGCGCGGCCGGCGCGACGTCCGCAGCTGCCCGCTCGATGATCTTGTCGAGCTCGCCGCGGTCGAGCCAGATGCCCCGGCAGGTCGGGCAATAGTCGATCTCGATGCCCTGGCGCTCGCTCATCACCAGCGGGACGGCGCAACGGGATGAGATAACTGGGGGAGCCCAAGCGCTAAGATAAAATTCGTGCGGCCAGGCCGATTGTCACAACCTGACGACCGAATGCGAGCTTGTCCAAGGCTACGGCCTTCGCTGCGTGGTCCCTTTCAGTGACCGGGCAGATCAGGATCCCGAGGTAGCTAGTCGAATATCTCTTCCAACCACGACTTCTTCCGCTTGTGGTGGCGGTGGCCGTAGCCGTGGTCGTGGTGGCCGCGCTGGTCATAGCGGGGGTCGTATCCGCCCTGCGGCAGGTAGGGGGCCTGCGGGGCCATCGGGGCCTGGGGCGGCATCAGTGCCTGGGCAGCCTGCGGTGCCAGCTCGCCGGCGGCGCGTTCGATGATCTTGTCGAGCTCGCCGCGGTCGAGCCAGATGCCCCGGCAGGTCGGGCAATAGTCGATCTCGATGCCCTGGCGCTCGCTCATCACCAAGGGGACGGCGCAATGGGGGCAGGTCATGGGGCCGGGCATATGTCTCTCCCTCGAAGGCTTGTTGCTTGCGGGCGAGATAGGGTGGCGGGCGGGATTGGCAATGCGGCCGGCGCCCGCCCTCGGGGGGCCGGCGGCGCCCCGCGAAGTGTCGAAATCTCGACATTCCTCCACATTCGTGGCGATTAGTGGCGATTTTCGGCGAATGGCTGCAGCTCGTGGCGAACCCTTAAGCTCCTGCGGACAAACGGGTTTTCGCGCGACATTCGGGCGGGGGGCCGGGAAATTGGGGCAGGAAATGGCGTCGGAATCGAAATTCGGCCGGCTTTCTAAACTTTCCTCAACTTCCCTCCACATTTTGGGCACGGGAAGGGGCTAACCTTTTTTCAAGCATCGTCGGGCAAAAGGGCGGCTTGGTACGCGACCGGGGGGGCGGGGGCGGCTTGCCGCTTCCGCCTTCTTCCGTCGTCGCGGCGCTGCGCGAATCGCGAATTTCCTTTCGATGCCGAAGCTTACGTTACGGCTGCGAAGCCGATCGGCCGAACGAAAGCGGACTGAAAGCGGCGTGAAGGGGGAATGGCTTAACGCCCGCTAACCGCTTCGTTCAGCCCTTCCTCAACGCTCCTTGGCCATAAGCCTCGCCTGCCGCCCGATGCAGGCCACGCGGACAGGCGGTCCCTCGAGTCGCGTATCCGAGGGGGGGCCGGCGCCTTCAAAAGCGCCGGCCCCGATCCCTCCCGGCCCCGGGCCGAGTCGCCGCCGATCCCGCCGAGCCCGCTCAACCTTATCTTTACCGGCGGCCGCTAGAAGCGGCCCCTCACCACGCCTCGAGGGGGCCCGCCTTGTTCATCGACGCCGAGCTGTCCCAGATCCCGATCACCGACGGCCGAAAGGCCGAGCGGCGGATCGTCAACCTCGCCGCGGCGCTTCGCGAGAACGGCGCCAGGACGAGCAAGATCGTCGTCGTCGACATCTCGGTCGGAGGCTTCAAGGCCGACGCGGAGGACGCCCATCAGATCGGCGACGAAGTCTGGCTGAAGCTGGCCGGGCTCGAGCCGAGGCGGAGCCGGGTGGTCTGGGCCCGCGATGGGGCGAAAGGCTGCGAAATCGGTTGCGAGTTCGAATGGCCGCTCCACCCGCGCGAGCTCGAGCTCATCATCGCCCCCGCGCCGAGGAAGATCGTCAAGGGCGTGTTCCGCCGGATCGAGCGCTGAAAGCCTGCCGCAAAGACCCTCTCGAGGGCCTACAAGGCGTAATGGACGATGTCGGCAAGGGCGACCTGGTCGACCCGGGTGCCCCGCTCGTCGCAGATCTCGATCGCCTGGCGGTCCCAGCGCGTGCCGAGCGCGAGCTCGCCCCGGATCAGCTCCCGAGCGCTGCGCACCGCCTGATACCAGGCCGCTTCCGCGTCGGGCAGCTTCAGCCCCTCCTCGTCCTGGAGCCGGCCGCCGTCTCGGGCGAGGTGGAAGTAATAATGGGGCATGGCGGAAGGAACGACCCAAGGTCCTGAAAGACCCGCATAAAGAGGGTTGGCCGTGGGTTAACCTTCTTTTTTATTGGGGGCGGGCGGCGCTTGCGTCAATCGACGATCAGTCCCGGCAGCGCAGCGCTTCGATGAGCAGCGCGAACGCCGGCGATTGCTGGCGCCGGCTGGGGTAATAGAGGTGGTACCCTGGAAAGGGGGGCGTCCAGTCTTCCAGAACGCGCATCAGCTCTCCCGAAGCGATATGCTGCTGAACATAATCCTCCGGGACGAAGGCGATGCCGAGCCCTTCGAGGGCAGCACGGCGCATGACGGCAATGTCGTTGGCGGTAAGCTGACCCTCGACCCGCACGTTGATCTCGCGATCGCCCTTCTCGAACTCCCAGGCATAGACATTGTCCAGAGTCGCGAGCCGAAGGTTGATGCAGCTGTGCGCAGCCAGGTCCTGCGGCGTTTCCGGCTTGCCCCGCTCCTTGAAATAGGCCGGGGTGGCCACGGCCGCCATTCGCAGCTCGGGTCCGATCCGCACCGCGATCATATCCCGGGCGACCCGTTCTCCCATCCTCACCCCTGCATCGAAGCGATCCGTGACGATGTCGGTCAGCATATTGTCGACATTGATGTCGACGTGGACGTCCGGATACTTTCGGAGGAACTCGCTCACGGCCGGCCACAATATTGTCTCCGCGGCGTGATCCACGGTTGTGATGCGGATCGTGCCGGCGGGCTTTTCCCGCATCTCGCTAAGGCGATCCAGCGCGGATCTTATCTGGTCGAACTGAGGACCAATCGTCGTAAGCAGCCTTTCCCCGGCTTCCGTGGGTGAAACGCTGCGCGTCGTCCGGTTGAGAAGCCGCACGCCGATGCGCTCCTCGAGCGCTCGCATCGTGTGACTGAGAGCCGATGGGGATACGCCCAGCTGGGCTGCGGCGCGCGTGAAGCTCCGTTCCCGGGCGACCGCCACGAACGCCACCAGTTCCGTCATCGGCTCTCGTGCCATTACTGAACCGCGCTCACAGCTTCATGCCGATTATGGCCTCTAATCGAGCTCTCCGGCATAGCCTAGATCGGCCTGCATGCAACATGCCGGTTCCACGCCGCCGAGCTCGCTCGCTCCCGTCGCCACATCCCACGCCGCCGAGGCGCCAAGCCGGCGGGGTTGGTCGGCCGTGTTCGCGATGACGCTCTGCGTATCCACGTTGATCGCATCGGAGTTCATGCCGGTCAGCCTGCTGACGCCCATCGCAAGCGGGCTTGCAGTGACCGAAGGCCAAGCCGGCCAGGCCATCTCGATCTCGGGGGTTTTCGCGGTCGTGACGAGCCTTTTCCTGACCTCAGTGGTCGGGAACCTCGATCGCCGGGTCGTGCTTCTCGCGCTTACCGGGTTGATGATGGTGTCCGGCCTGATCGTCTCTTTCGCTCCGAATTTCGGGGTCCTGATGGTCGGCCGCGCCCTGCTGGGAATCGTGATCGGCGGCTTCTGGTCCCTGTCGGCAGCGATCGTGATGCGCCTCGTTCCGGAAGGTGACGTTCCAAGGGCTCTTGCATTGCTGAACGGCGGGAATGCCCTGGCAACGACGATCGCCGCGCCGATGGGCAGCTTCCTCGGCGAGATCATCGGTTGGCGAGGGGCATTCTTTCTCGTCGTTCCGCTCGCCGCTGCCACCTTCGCCTGGCAAGCGATGACCCTCCCTTCGATGCGCTCCGAGCTCCACAGCAGGAAAGCGAGTGCCCTTGGAGTCTTGCGCTTGCCTGAGGCGCGGATCGGAATGCTCGCGGTTGGCCTGCTTTTCATGGGCCAGTTCGCGCTGTTCACCTACATCCGCCCTTTCCTGGAGGACGTCACTCAGGTCAGCGTTTCCAGCCTCTCCCTTATCCTGCTCCTGATGGGCGTCGCCGGCCTCGTCGGCACCTGGTTCGTGGGTCGGGCCGTTGCGTTCTCCTTGTCCACAACGCTGATCGTCGCGCCGATTCTGATGGGTGCCATCGCGATCGCTTTGACCCTGACCGGCACCATGGCGCTTCCAACAGCGGCACTACTAGGGCTCTGGGGCCTTATCGGAACCGCGGTTCCCGTCGCATGGTGGACCTGGCTCAGCCGGACCATGCCGGACGACGCCGAAGCCGGCGGCGGGCTGATGGTCGCTGTTATTCAGCTGACCATCACCGCGGGCGCTGCGGGCGGCGGGATACTGTTCGACTCGCTCGGTCACCAGGCCACCTTGATTGCAAGCGCAGCTTTGCTCGGCGGTGCTGCTGTTGCCGGTGCTGCGGCCTCCCGAAAAGCCCCAACCCCGGAGGCCGCCGCCGCCCGACTGACCGTGAGCGGGATTAGTGAGCCCAGTTCACAGCTTCATGCCGATTATCGCCCCTAATGGCGGACCATCCACGCCATACATAGTCTGAGTACAGCGATCCCGAAGGGGAAAGCTTCGAATAATCAACGAGGTATTGACATGCAAGACGTAGAAATAGCCGGGCGGCGTGGACGCACCTCAGGTGGCCTTAGCCGCCGTAACCTGCTGAGCGTCGCGAGCGTGGGCGCCGTAGCTCTGGGTGCGATGTCGCTCAAGAGCGGCATCGCGGAAGCTGCCCAGACAAGCTCCACCTGGGACAAGACCTTCCCGAAGAGCGACCGAGTCGACCATCGGAAGGTAAGCTTCAAGAACCGGTTCGGCATAACGCTGGTAGGGGATCTGTATCTGCCGAAGAACCGTGCAAACAGGCGTTTGCCGGCGCTGGCCGTTGGCGGCCCGTTCGGCGCCGTGAAGGAGCAGTCGTCAGGTCTCTATGCCCAGACGATGGCGGAGCGCGGTTTCGCCACGCTGGCCTTCGATGGATCCTTCACCGGAGAAAGCGGCGGAGAGCCGCGGCATGTCGCCTCGCCGGACATCAACACCGAGGATTTCAGTGCTGCCGTCGACTTCCTCGGCCGCCACGGCGCCATCGATCGCGAACGGATCGGCGTGCTCGGGATCTGTGGCTGGGGCAGTTTCGCATTGAACTCGGTCGCGGCGGACAAGCGGGTCAAGGCCGTCGCGGTCAGCACGATGTATGACATGTCGCGCGTCAACGCTCGCGGCTACAACGACAGCATGACCCTCGAGCAGCGCACTCAGACGCTTGAAAAGCTGAGCCGTCAGCGTTGGGACGACGCGGCGAAGGGGACCCCGACCTACGGCCCCATCTCCAATGAGCTGAAGGGCGGCGAAGCCCAGTTCCTGGTCGATTACCACGATTATTACCGGACTCCGCGCGGCTTCCACCCGCGGGCAATCAACTCGAACGCGTCCTGGACGGTCACGACCCCGCTGTCGTTCATGAACACGCCGATGCTGGCCTACATCAAGGAGATATCGCCGAGGCCTGTCCTATTCATCCACGGCGAGAAGGCGCACTCGCGCTACTTCAGCGAGACCGCCTACGCGGCCGCCGCGGAGCCGAAGGAGCTCGTGCTGATCCCTGGCGCAAGCCACACGGATTTGTACGATCGAGTGAACATCATCCCATTCGACAAGCTGACCGACTTCTTCGCCAGGAGCCTGGCGGCATGAAGGGCCGGCCTCTCTTGACGGCGGGTAATCGTCACTAAAGGCAAGGGCCTGACCCGGATCGAGGACGGGGTCGTCCAGGAGTTCCAGGCTGGCGACATCCTGTCGTGCCCGGTGGACAGCAAGCACTGGCACGGAGCGACGCCGACGTCCGCGACGACGCACATCGCCATACAGGAGTCGCACAATGGCTCCCCAGTGACCTGGATGGAGCACGTTACCGACCAGCAATATCTCGCCTCCGAGATCGCTCGGCAGTTGATGGTCCTGAGCCGTAATCGCCGGCCCTCGGTACGACCAGCGCAGGCCCGTCGATCGGGAGACGTTGTCCGAGGCTGCCGCTCTCGCGACGATGGGTCCGCCCAGTGGCCAATAGCGCCAGCGTGCCGGAAGGATTTTCGGTGTGCATGCGCCGACGCCTAGAAGACCTTCCGAAGGCTGAAGCTCACGGACCTGCCTATCGGATCGAGATAGGCGCCCTGGTAGTTCAGCGGGGTGGCCCCGCTTCCGTCCCGGACCTCCGGCCGGGCGTTGAGCAGGTTGACGATTCCGAGGCTGACCCGTGTTCCCTTGAGCCATTCGGGTGCTTTGGGACCGCCGAACTGCTCGGCCAGGTTGGCGAAGAGGTTGATGTTGACGGTTCCGTAGTCCGAGAAGCGCAGGTCGCCGGCGGCGCCGCCCACTCCTGCGGGAAGACCGGACAGGGTGGTGCCGTTCTGCCAAGTGGCGGTGAGTTGCGCTCCGAGCCCGCTTTTGAAGGCGCCGGCCTGAAGCTGGAGCTCGTGGCCCGGCCGACCGCCGCGCGGGCCGATCGCCGATCCGTTCAGGAGGTCGAGCACGGGCGCCCCTTCACGGAGCAGGATTTCGTCCTTCAGCCGCAAGGTATAATAAAAGTTGAGGAAGAGGCGGCTCCTCAGGTTTTCGACGCCTCTCGCCATTGCTGGGCTCGGAGCGGTCTTGATGAATACCGACCCGGGATATCTCTTTTGGATATCGGCCTCGCTCTGGCCGTAGAACACCTTGGCGCCGCGAAGCTCGGGCGGTACGTGCCCAAGGAATCTCGAGAAGTTCAGGCCGAAGCGCAGATGTTCCTGATCGGAGCGTTCGAAGTTGAGCGGGCGGGCGTCGATCCTCAGAAGCCGACCGTCGGCACCGCGCGTGAACCGCTCCGGAAACGCGGCTTCGAGCGCAGGCATGGTGATCGGAAAGGCGGCGATCGGATTGTCCACGCGCGTGCTGAGATAGTCGGCACTGATCGTGAAGTCTTTCTTGGCGAAAGGTTTGGCGTTCAGGCCGAGACCGATCACTCGGCGATCGTCGGAGCGAAGAGCGGGGTTGCCGCCGAACGTCCGGGTGACTTCTACAGTCTCGCGGCGGGTGAAGTCGAAGGTTCGAACGTTCGGAGTGACGATCCCGGGTCCGCCGAGCTGCTCCACCGTCGGGGCGCCTTGTTCGTGGGTCGCCGACGCGCTGAAATCGAGCGACGGGACGGGCGACCAGTTGAGGCCGTAGCCGAAGGTGCGCAACGTCCCGAAGTCGGAAAGCCGCTCGAGCTCGAGGTTCGCGTTGAGCGATAGATCGCCGAGCCATGTCTTCTCGTCCTTGCGCCGGCGGGCGATCGGCAGGTCGACGCTCGCCTGAAGCGCGGCGCGGCCGCGGGAGAGGTCGAACCTCCGCTCGGTTCCGCCGAGGACCGAGCGGCTGCTGAAGTCGCGAAGATCCGCGCCGCCCCGAACGCTCGCAGAAACCGGCCCGGCGGGCAGCTTGAGCAGCTGGCCGCTGAGCAGCAGATCGGCATTGGCAAAGGAGTCGATGGAGTGCGCCTCGTTCAGCGCCCCGCCCGAATTGCCCGCGTCGATGACGGTGTCGATTCCGGTTCGATCGTAATTGCCGGTGAAGGTCCACTGCCAGCGCCTCACCGTCCCGCCGAGGGTGGTCCCGAGATGGACGAGGCGCGTATCCGAGTCGCCCTCAAGCTGGCCGGCGGGGCCGAGGCCGTACAGGCTGTTGCTGCTGCTTGCCTCGAAGCTGCCGTTCAGAGTCGTCGATACGTTCTCGATCACCTTGCCGCTTACGGTGCCGCCCAGCGCGAGCCTCTCGGTTTCCGGAAGCAGCGTCCGAAAGCGTCCCAGATCCGGCGAACCCGAGGCCTGTGCCACATTGCGTTCGCTTTCCAGCAACGCTCCCGATCGACTATATTCGCCGTCGAGGTTGAGCCGCATATCGCCCTTGATGAGCAGATAGCCGGCGGCTGCGCCCGGCGTCGAGCGTCCGCCTTCGGTCGGCGCGGCCAAACTCAGCCTGCCGATCTTCGAACTGAAGCGGGCGAGCACGACGACGTTCACGACCTTTTGATCCGCCGGATATCCGTAAGCGAGCGCCGCTTCTTCGGGAAGGACGTCCATCCTCTCGATCGCCTCGGTCGGGATCTTGGCGATCTCGGCGAGGCTGGACACGCGCTTTCCGTTGAGCAGCACGACGGGCCCGCTATCTTCCCGCCCCCGCTCGCTCCTCACCTGCGGGCCGAGCGTCTGGAGCAGCTCTTCGAGGTCGTTCGCTCCGTAAGCCCGGATGTCGTCGGGTCTGAGTGTCCGCTCCGGGGGGATGTCGCTGGTCGCGGAGCCGCGCGGACGCTGGCCCGAAATGACGATTTCGTCCTTGCTGGCGGCGGCTTGTTGGGCGAGCTTGCTCGCGAGCTGCGGGTCGTTCTTGAGTTGCTCTTCCAGCTGCCGCTGAACTTCGGGCGGCAGTGGTTTGCCGTCAGCTCCCCTGAACTCGATCTTGGGTTGCACCGGAGGGCTCGGGCTGACGGTTTCCTGGGCCTGAAGCCCCGCCGGCGCCACTCCCGCGAGCAGCGCCGCACATAGTTTGCCGAAGACTCTCATCCTGTGCATGTCGACCTCTCTCAGGAACGATCGCCTGAAAAGAGCAGATGATTGTACCGCGCGTTTGTCCGCGGCCGTGCGCAACGAGACACAAAGCTGATACATGGAGCCGCGATGGTGCCAGGATGAACCCGGTCAGCAGCGTGCTCGTCGTCGACGACGATTCCAGCATCCGCGATGCGCTTTGCGATTATCTGCGTGGACACGGGTTCGCCGTGAGGGGTGCGGACAGCGCCGTTGAAATGGACCGGCTGCTTGCAGACGAGCCCGCCGATGTCGTCGTGCTCGACATCATGATGCCGGGGGAGGACGGCCTCTCGGTCTGCCGCAGGCTGGCGCCAGGCGGAGTCCCGGTTCTGATGCTGAGCGCGCTCGGCGACACCACGGACCGGATCGTCGGGCTCGAGATCGGCGCCTCGGACTATCTGCCCAAGCCGTTCAACCCGCGCGAGCTGCTCGCCCGCGTGCGCGCGCTGCTTCGAAAGCCAACGACTGTTGTGGATCGGGCAGCCGGAGCACGCCTCTTCTTCGAGGGTTGGCGAATGGACCTGGAGTCGCGAACCCTGCGCGCGCCTTCGGGGACCATGATACCCTTGACCTCCGGTGAGTTCTCGCTGCTGCAGGTCTTTGTCGAGCGGCCGGGGCGGCTGCTGTCGAGAGATCGGCTGCTGGACCTCTCGCGAGGCGGTGACGTGGGGCCGTACGATCGTGCGGTGGATTTGGCGGTGAGCCGGCTGCGCCGCAAGCTCGACGAAGGCGGCGGAACGGCGCTGATCGAAACGGTGCGAGGCGAAGGATACCGCTTTCTTCCGCCCGTGAGGCGCGGATGACGAAAGCCCGTAGCGCACTGGCCCAGGTCGGCGGAGCGATGCTCGCCACGCTCGCCGTCGTTCAAGCGATCAGCTTCGGCGTTGTTCTCGCCACCCCTACGCCGGCGGCGCCGATGATGTCGGTGGCGGAAGTTGCCGCTCTCATTCGCGACCCAGGAGCCGCGGACAGCGAGCGTCTCATGCGCAAGAGCGACGACGAGCCGCCCTCAGGCGAAAGAGCGTCGTTGATAGAGGCAACACTGGCAAGGAGCCTCGCCCTGCCTCCAAACGACGTTCGGGCGATATGGTTTGACCAGAGCGCCGAACCGGCCCCGGAACCACCGCCACAAGTTACGCTGAAGCGGCCTCGTCCCGTCGGGTCGTTCACCGTTCTCGTCCCGCCGGGAGCCTTTGCTCTTTCTCCTGATGAGGCGAACGCATTTGTGACAGCGGCGCGCTTCTCGGCCTTCATCGCGGCCGTGCGTCAAGCCGACGGGCGATGGGTGGTCGTACAGCCTCGGGAGGGGTTCTGGACCGGCTGGCGGCTGCGGCTGCTCGCCGCCTTCGCGATCAGCGCCGTTTTGTTGGCGCCGCTGGCCTGGTTCGTCTCGCGTCGTCTGACCAGGCCGCTGCGCCAGCTTGCCGAACAGGCCCGGTCTCTCGACCTGACGGGGGCCGCCGCTCCCGTTTCAAATGGTCCGAGCGAAGTCCGCGCCGCCGCCGCCGCCATCGAGGACATGCAGGCTCGTTTGGCGGCGCAGGCGGCCGATCGCACTCGGATGCTGGCGGCGATGGCCCACGACCTGCGTACGCCTCTCACCGGCCTCAGGCTTCGCGCTGAAGAGACGCCTTCGACCGTGCGGGCGCGGATGATCGAGGATATCGCCCGAATGGAGACGATGATCGCCGAGGTTCTGGCCTATGCCCGCCACGGCACTCGACCTTGCGCGATGGAACCGCTCGACATCGGCCAGCTCGCGCGCACCGTAGTCGAAGACGCGTCCGAGCGGGGCCATCGCTTCGCTCTGGCGAGTTCGGTCGAAGATCGGGCAATCGTCGCGGGGGACGTCAACGCGCTGAGGCGCGCCCTTACCAACCTCGTCGACAACGCGATCGCCTATGCCGGCGGAGGGCAGCTGCGCGTCGTCGTGGAGGAAGACGAGGTGGTGGTCGTAGTGGAGGACAGAGGCCCCGGCATCGCGCCGGCTGAGCGGCGGCGCCTGACGCAGCCGTTCGAGCGCGGGGAAGCTTCCAGGAATCGTTCCACCGGCGGCGCCGGGCTGGGCCTGAGCGTGGTGAGCGACATCGCCCGCCAACATGGAGGCGAATTGATCCTTTCGGATCGAAGCGGCGGAGGCCTCCTCGCATCGATCCGCCTGCCTAAATGGAGTGCTGAATAGCCTCATAGGCTCCTCTTATCCGGGGCTACCCGGTTGAGGCGCCGTCCCCAGGGTCGGCTCGGAGCTCCTCAGCCGGGTAACGGCATTCGCCTGCGCTGGGCGATCCCCGCCCTCGTCGCGGCAGGGGTGCTTCTGCCCCTTTTCGGCGCTTCCCTGATCGCCCTCGCGATACTCGACCGCGCTCTGACCGCGATCCGGCGGCCACGATGGTCGCCCGGATGACGAGGCTTTGCGCCGTCGGTGCTACAGCCCCAAATTGTCGAGCGCCGCCGCGAGCTCCGCGTCCATCGCCGCGCCCTCGTCTTTCGGCGTGAGCCGGTTCAGCACCGTCCGCACCCGCTTCTGGGCGACCTGGAGCGATTTGTGGCGGACCTGGCGGATCGCGTTGGTTCGCCAGGACGGGCTCTCACCGAGCAGCGCCGCCCATTTGGACTCCTCCGCCGCGAGCACGGCCAGGGCGAGCCGCAGGCCGTCCCGTCGGCCGCGGTCGTAATCGTCAGGCATCTGGCCGCTCCTTGGGTGTTGGGGGTCGCTCATTGCCCCCCTTAGCCAATTGCGGGTTCGGGATCAGCCCACCGGCCTTTCGCTTAACGGTGCCTGTCGCCTCGCCTCACGCGCGGTTCACGCGCAAGACCCCTTAAAGGCCGGGAGCCGGGGCTCAGGAGACTTGTAATGCTTAACCTCAAATTCGCGTCGAGCCGAGTCGCCGCTCTCGCCGCAATGCTCGCCACTCTCGCAACGCCGGCCTTTGCCCAGGACCGCTTCGACTGGGGTGGCGGGCGGAGCGGAGAGCGCGATTACCGGCTGGTCGGCGCGGGAGTGCCGCTTCTCCTGCCCGAGCTGAAGCGGACCGCCCGCGGCCGGGCCTTCGTCATTCGCAATTTCGATCGTAACCGTGACGGCCGGGTCGGCCCGCGCGAGGCCGAGGACGCCAACCGCGCCTTTCTGCTCGTTGCCGGCGGACGCCGCGACCGCTTCGACTGGGAGAGCCGCGACGTCGAGCGCCCGGTCGCCCGGCACCGCGAGTGGGACCGGCGCGGGATGCGCGGGTACCAGATGCGGCAGACCCGCTATGGTGCGACCTTCGATCTTCAGGACGTATTGTTCGAGACCGGAAGCGCACGGCTTCGCCCGGCCGCCCTCGAACGTCTCCGGCCGCTCGCTTCCTATCTGAGCGCCAATCCGGACGTCCCGGTTCGGATCGACGGCCATACCGATTCGGTTGGCAGCGATTCCGCCAATCAGCTTCTTTCGGAGCGGCGTGCCGACGCGGTTCGAGAGGCGTTGAACGCGATGGGGGTGGAGGAGAATGACTTCAGGGTCGCCGGCCATGGCGAGTCGATGCCCGCGGCGAGCAACGCCAATGCGGCCGGGCGGCAGCTCAACCGCCGGGTCGAGGTCACGCTGGTCGGCCAGCAGGCGCGCAGCTTCTCGGAGTGAGGCAGCGGCGACGGGGGCACAAAGGCAAGTGTCCCCGTCAGTCTCGCGGTTTCGGGTGAGGCCGCGCGTTCGGAGGCGCGCACTGCGCGGCCAGCGAGCCCCGCCGGCGTTCGCAATGGCCGGGCGTCGAGGCCTGGCCAAGGTGAAGGCTCCCCTAGCAAAATCAACGACCTGGAAATTGGTGCCTGGCACCAATTACGGGCCGGGCCGCATTCCGAAGGCGGACTAGGCTGCCCGCCGTGCGGTTCGAACGAGGAGGGGGTCCTCGGGATCCAGAGCGGGCAAGCGCCGCTTCGCCGCGGCGGACACGGTACAAAGCATGTAGGAACCTGGTCTCCCCGCGGCCGGTTGGAACCCCTTCGGCACCCTGGAAGAGGAGATCGGCATGGTGGAAGCTTCGAGCATTCAAAAGCATATGGAAGTTCGCGGCGGCGACGGTTCGCACGTCGGGACCGTCGACGGGGTCGAGGGGGAGCGGATCAAGCTCACCCGCAAGGATTCCCCCGACGGGGAGCATCATTATGTCGGCCTGGACCAGGTCGAGCGGGTGGACGAGCATGTCCACCTTGCGGCCGGCGCCTCGGCGGCCTGAATTCCCTGGCGTGGCGGCTCCATCGATAGTCTGGCTTCGGCAGGATCTGCGGCTCCACGACCAGCCTGCCTTAGCCGCGGCGGCGAGCCAGGGGCCGGCGATCCCGGTCTACATCCTCGACGATGAAAGCCCCGGGCGCTGGAAGATCGGCGGAGCTCAGCGCTGGTGGCTTCATCACAGCCTCGCCGAGCTGGGCGCGGCCTCCGAGCGGCTCGGCTCCCGGCTGATCCTTCGCCGGGGGAGAGCCGAGGCCGAGCTGGCCAGGCTCGCCGCTGAGACCGGCGCCGGGCGGATCCATGCCACGCGCCATTACGAGCCCTGGTGGGTGGAGTCGCAACGCGCGGCCGGAGAGACGCTGGAGCTTGTGCTCCACGCCGGGAGCATTCTCGTCCCGCCCGAGCAGGTCCGGACCGGCTCGGGCTCGCCGTACAAGATCTACACGCCCTACTGGCGGGCGCTCCAGGACCGGCTTCCGCCGCCCGAGCCGGTCGCGGCTCCGGAAAGGCTCCAGCCTCCGGATCGGTGGCCGCGAAGCGACGACCTCCACGCCTGGGGGCTGCTTCCGACGCGCCCCGATTGGGCAAGCGCCTTCGGCCAGGAGTGGAGGCCCGGCGAGGCGGCGGCTCTGGACAGGCTGAGCGACTTCGCCGCCCGGGCTGGGGACTATGCCCATGCGCGCGACCGGCCCGGCGAGGAAGGCACCAGCCGTTTCTCGCCCCATCTTCATTTCGGCGAGCTTTCGCCGCGGCTCATCTGGAATGGCCTGCCGCAGGAAGCCGGGGAGAAGTTCCGCAAGGAGCTCGCGTGGCGGGACTTCTCGCACAACGTCATGCTCACCCAGCCTCAGGTCGGAGAGAAAGCCGGGCGGCCCGCCCTCGAGGATTTCCCCTGGCGGACGGGTCCGGAGGCGGACTCCGATTTCCGAGCCTGGAGCCGAGGGAGGACCGGCTATCCGATCGTCGATGCCGGAATGCGGCAATTGTGGGCGACCGGGTGGATGCACAACCGGGTGCGGATGATCGCCGCCTCCTTCCTGGTGAAGCATCTGCTCGTCGACTGGAGGCGCGGGACCGAGTGGTTCTGGGACACTCTGGTCGACGCGGATTACGGCAACAACAGCCAGAACTGGCAGTGGATCGCCGGCACCGGGGTCGACAGCCAGCCGTTCGCCCGGATCATGGCGCCCATCGTCCAGTCCGGGAAGTTCGGCGCCGGAGATTATATTCGCAACTGGGTGCCCGAGCTTCGAGACCTGGACGACGAGCAGATCCACGAACCCGTCGGTGCTCGGCCGGCCGGATATCCGGAACCCCTTATCGGCCACCGTGCCGCCCGCGAACGTGCGCTTGCGGTCTCGGGTCGGTTCGCCGGAGGGGCGCGGGCCGAAGGCCGGTGACCCCGGACTCGGGGCGCCGCTTTCCTCCCCGAGACAAGCTCGGGGAGGAATTAGGTCAGCGAGCGTCGACCAGTACGATCTCCGCGTCTTCCAGCGCCTTGATCGCCAGCGTCTCCTCGCCCGTCACTGCGATCCCGTCCCTGGGCTCGGCGCGGCGGCCGTTGACCTCCAGCGCTCCGCCCACTGCGACGAGATAGACATGGCGAGCCGGATCGAGCGTCAGCTGGGCCGTCTCGCCGGCCTTTAGGGTCGCCCCGAGAACCCGGGCGGCGGCGTTGATCTTCAGCGCCTCCTCATCCTCGGCGAAGCCGCTGGCGAGGGTGACGAAATTGCCGGCGCGATCGTCCTTCGGGAATTGGCGGGCGCCCCAGCCGGGCTCGGCACCGGGACGGTCGGTCTGGACCCAGATCTGGAACAGGGTCGTCCTCTCGTCCTCGAGATTATATTCGGCGTGGCGCACTCCGGTGCCGGCCGACATCACCTGGACGTCGCCGGCCTCGGTGCGGCCCTGGTTGCCCATCGAATCCTGGTGGGTGATGGCGCCCTCGCGGACATAGGTGATGATCTCCATGTCCGAATGGGGATGGGGCGGGAAGCCCGAACGGGCGGCGATCTCGTCGTCGTTCCACACCCGGATGGCGCCCCATTCGGTGCGGCGGGGATCGTGATAATTGGCGAAGGAGAAGTGGTGGCGCGCGTTGAGCCAGCCATGGTCGGCGTGGCCGAGGGTGGAAAAGGGGCGGATGTCGATCATTTTATCCTCGTCTTCCCGGCGAAAGCCGGGATCTCGGGTAGGTGAGGTCACTGAGGGCGAGCCGAGGTCCCGGCTTTCGCCGGGATGACGGTTGGTGTTCAGCTCAGCAAACCTTCGGCGCGAAGGGTATCCTGAACCGCCGGCCTCTGCGCGACGCGTCCCAGATAGGCGGCGAGGCCGGGCCAGCGGGCGATGTCGATTCCGTGGATCTTCGTCCAGTTGAGAACCGCGAAGGCATAAGCGTCGAGGATCGAGAAGCGCTCGCCCAGGATGAAGGGGCCGTCGCCGATCTTTTCCTGGAGATAGTCGAACTTCTTCCCGAGCGCCTCGCGGGTCGCGTGCTTGAAATCGTCCGGGGTGGCCGGGTTCCACAGCGGGCCGAAGCCCTTGTGGAGCTCGGTGGCGATGAAGTTCAGCCATTCGAGCAGTCGGTAGCGCTCGATCCCGCTCGCCGGGAGGGCGAGTTCGGAGCCGGTTGCGCGGTCGGCGAGATATTGGAGAATGACGGCATTCTCGGTGAGCACCTCGCCATCGTCGAGCCTGAGCGTGGGGACCGCGCCTTTCGGATTGACGTCGGTCAGCTTCTCGCCGTCGTCCGTGACCTTGTCGGGGAAGCGCACGTTGGCGAGCTCGATCTCGAGGCCGGCTTCGCGGGCGACGATGTGAGGGGCCTGCGAGCAAGCGCCGGGGGCGTAGTAAAGCTTCATGTCTGTTCTCCCTGGGTTGTGCGGATATGGTGACCCGTCCGCCCGCCGCCAGGAGGGGCTGCGCCGGACGGACGGGATGCGCGGCGGCCTTTAGGCCGCCAGCGGCAATTCTTCGGCGGCGAGGCCGTGGAGCTGGGCGGTGGCTTCCGCAATCGAGGCCGCGGCCTGATCCGGGCCGAACGCCAGCTTCTCGACTCGCACGAAACTAACGTCGTCCAAGCCCATGAAACCGAGCAGCGTCCTGAGGTGCGGCTCCTGGCTGTCCATCGGCGCCGAGGGGCCACTGCTGTAGAGGCCGGCCCGGCTCTCGATCACGATCGCCTTCTTGCCCTTGAGCAGGCCTTCGGGGCCAGCCTCCGAGTAGCGGAAGGTGATCCCGGCGCGAAGCACGTGGTCGAACCAGGCCTTGAGGGTCGAGGCGATCCCGAAATTGTACATCGGGGCTCCGATGACGACGACGTCAGCGGCCTTCAGCTCCGCGATCAGGGCGTCGGAAAGGGCGATGGACTCGCGGGCCGCTTCGGTGCCGGCTTTGGCGCCCCGGATCGCCGGGGTCGTCTCGGCGGTGAGATGCGGGACCGGGTGGGTGCCGACGTCACGGTGGACGATCCGCACGGGGCCGCGGCCGCGCAAGGCCGACTCCAGCTCGGCGGTCAGCCGGCGAGTGACGGACGCTTCGCCGGTGGCGGCGCTGTCGACGATGAGAACGTTGGTCATGTGAGCCTCCTGAGCTTGCATGAAGACATGTAAGCCGGTAGCAGCGTTGCTTGTAGCCATCCCCTGCGCATCATGGTGTTGCCGATTATGGAACGCTCCTCGACCGACCTGCTCGACGTCCTCGCCTTCGTCCGGGTGGTGGAGACGGGTGCGTTCAGCCGGGCGGGGGAACGGATGGGAATGTCCAAGTCGATCCTCAGCCGGAGAGTGGCCCGCCTCGAGGAGCAATTGGGGGCGCGGCTTCTGACCCGGACCGCGCAGGGGGCGCAGCCGACGGAGGTCGGCCAGGCCTATTTCGAACGGGCTTCCAACATCCTCGCCGATCTCGAGGCCGCCGAGGAGGTGGTGGCGGAGGCGGTGACGCAGGTGGCCGGG
This sequence comes from Allosphingosinicella sp., assembly GCA_036387875.1. Taxonomy (GTDB): domain Bacteria; phylum Pseudomonadota; class Alphaproteobacteria; order Sphingomonadales; family Sphingomonadaceae; genus Allosphingosinicella. The sequence goes on from DASVSX010000022.1 coordinate 103,934, forward strand.
CCGGTCCGGCTGTCGGCGCCGCTTTCGTTTGGGGTTCTGCATCTGGCGCCGGCGCTGGCCGAGTTCGCCGAGGCGCATCCTCGGGTGGAGCTGGACATATCGTTCGACGACCGGCCGGTGGACCTGGCCGCCGGCGGCTTCGACCTCGCGGTCCGGATCGGATCGCTCAAGGACAGCGCGCTGGTGGCGCGGCGGATTGCGCCGGTGCGAAAGGTGGCGACGGCGAGTCCCGCCTATCTCGATGCACGGGGGCGGCCGGAGCATCCCCGCGATCTCGCGAGTCACGACATCCTGCTCTACGCCAACGAGCAGTGGCGCTTCCGGGTCGGCGGCAAATGGGAATATGTGCGCGGCCGGCCGCGGCTTAGGGCCGACAATGGCGAGATGCTTCGGGCGGCGGCCGAAGCGGGGCTGGGAATCTGCATCCTCCCAAGCTTCATCGCCGCGCCGGGCTTCGAGCGCGGAACGCTCGAGCCGTTGCTTCGCGATTTCCCGATGGAGGAAGGCGCGCTCCACGCGGTCATGCCGCCCGGAAGGGCGACGACGGCTCGGGTGCGGGCGCTGGTCGAGTTCCTGGTCAAGCGCTTCGGGCCGGAGCCGGAGTGGGACCCGTGCTGGCTGGCGGGGCACGAACAAAATTCCTCCCCGGCCTTTGCCGGGGAGCGGGACCATGCGAAGCATGGTGGAGGGGCCTTCCCGAGTCCGTAGACCCCCTCCACCGCGCTTCGCGCGGTCCCCTGCCCGAGAAATCTCGGGGAGGAATTTACCACGGCTGGACGCGCCACCTCGGGACGCTAAAGCATTCGCGCTATGAAACACGCTCTCCCTGTCCTCGCCCTTCTCCTGACTACCGCTTGCTCAGCCACGACGGCAGAGCGGGAAATCGTCCCCGTGGCCGCTCCCCTCGAAGCCGACGCGAGCGCACCGGCCGCCAGCCCGGCCGCCGTGGACGCGCGTCTTCTCGCCTTTCTCGACGCGGCGTTCGACGAGCGGAGCGCATCCAGCCCGGAGACTCTGACCAGCCTCGGCAGCAAGACGAATTACGACAGGCTCGACGATTACAGCGACGCGCAGGTCGAGCGGGACCAGGCTTTGGTCCAGAAGCAACTCGCGGATATGAAGGCGCAATTCGATTATGAGTCGCTCAGCCCTGCGGCCCAGCTCAACTACCGCCTGTTCGAATATAATGCTGCCCGCTCCGCCGAGAATTACCGCTGGCGCGATTACGGGTTCCCGATGTCAACCAACGGAAGCCCGGCGGGCGACTTTCCGGTCTTCCTGATCAACCAGCACAGGGTCGAGAGCGTCGCCGACGCCGAGGCCTATATCGCCCGGATTCGCGATACAGAGCGGGCGATGCGGGAGATCGGCGCGCAGGCTCGGGCGCAGGCCGGGAAGGGGATCGTCCCGCCGAAATTCAATTTTGCGCCGGTGCGCGCGGATGCGGAACGGGCAGTTGCCGGAGCGCCATTCGGCGCCGGGTCGGATTCGCCCCTGCTCGCCGATTTCCGCAAGAAGGCGAATGCGCTCGACGTTCCGGCGGAGGTCAAGGCGCGGCTGATCGCCGACGCCTCGGCGGCGCTTTCCGGCCCCTTCCGCCGAGCGGTCGGGGACATGCTGGCGACGCTCGATGCGATCGAGCCCAAGGCGGCCGGCAACAGCGGCGCCTGGAGCCTTCCCGATGGCGCGGAATATTACGCCTCGCGGCTTCGCGCCCAGACCACCACCGACCTTTCCGCCGACCGGATCCACCAGATCGGGCTGGACGAGGTCGCAAGGATCCACCGCGAGATGGAGGCGATCAAGGCGCAGGTCGGCTTCAAGGGCACGCTCCAGTCATTCTTCGCGCACATCAAGACCGGGCCGCAGTTCAAATATTCGAACACCGACGCGGGGCGGCAGCGCTATCTAGCCGACGCCAACGCCTTCATCGCTCAGGTGATGGCGGCGGCGCCGAAATGGTTCAGCCGGCTGCCCAAGGCGCCGCTCGAGGTGCGCGCGGTCGAGACCTGGCGGCAGGAGACGGCCTCGGTCGCCTTCTACAACCGGCCTTCGCCCGACGGTTCGCGGCCGGGCATCTTCTACGTCAACCTCGCCGACATGAACCAGGTGCTGAAGCCCCAGATCGAGGGCATCGCCTATCACGAGGGCGCACCGGGCCATCATTTCCAGATCGCGCTCCAGCAGGAGCTGGAGGGAGTCCCCAAGTTCCGGCGATTCGGCGGCTACGGCGCCTATAGCGAGGGCTGGGGGCTCTACGCCGAGCGCCTGGGCCGCGAGATGGGCTTCTACAAGGATCCCTATTCGCTGTTCGGGCACCTCTCGCTGGAGCTGTGGCGGGCGGTGCGGCTGGTCACCGATACCGGCCTCCATTCCAAGCGATGGACCCGCGAGCGGGCGATCAAATATTTCCAGGACAATTCGCTTCTGTCCGAGCGCGACATCGTCAAGGAGGTGGAGCGCTACATCAACAATCCGGGCCAGGCGACGAGCTACAAGATCGGCCAGCTCAAGATCCTCGAGCTTCGCCAGCGGGCGAAGCGGGCGTTGGGCGATCGCTTCGACATCCGCGATTTCCACGCGGCGGTGCTCGAGAACGGTCCGCTGCCGCTGGACATATTGGAGCAGCAGGTCGAGGCGTATATCGCGGCGAAGAAGGGTTAGGAGGCCCGTCACTGCGCGCGAAGCGAAGCAATCCAGTGCTGGCTCCGAGGCTGAACTGGATTGCTTCGTCGCTTCGCTCCTCGCAATGACGGATGAGACGCAAAGGAGAGAGACGATGGCCAAGGGTCAGAAGAAAACCAACAAGGAAGCCAGGAAGCCCAAGAAGGAGGTCAAGAAGACCATCGCCGCCAACCCGTCCAGCAAGGGCGTCGTGGCGAAGGATTGATGGCCGAGCCCTTCGCCCGCCACCGCCAGCCCTGGAAGCAGGAGGAGATCCAGAAGCTCCATTTGCTCGCAGGCAAGGGCATGTCCTTGAAGGCAGTGGCCAAGGCATTGACCCGGACCGAGGAGTCGGTGAAGGAGCGCGCCAAACAGGACGGGCTGAAGATCAGCAAGCTGCGCTGATTTCGCTCCGGCTCGCCGGATGGCCCTGGTCCGTTCGGGCTGAGCTTGTCGAAGCCCTTTTTTTTGGGCCTAAGCGAAGGAAGGCCCTTCGACAGGCTCGGGCGAACGCGTCCAGTGCTCCAGCCCGATATTCACCCCTAGACCAACGAAGAGACAGATCATGGCCGATACGCCCCCCGACCGACTTTCGCTCAACCCGCGCAGCCCTTTCTTCGACGGCGAGCTTCTTCGCCGCGGGGTCGGAATCCGCTTCAAGGGCAAGGAGCGGACGGACGTCGAGGAATATAGCGTCTCCGAGGGCTGGATCCGGGTCGCCGCCGGCCGGAGCATGGACCGCTACGGCCAGCCGATGACGATCAAGTTGAACGGCGAGGTTGACCCCTTCTTCCAGGACTCGAAGGGCGAGACGGAAGTGGCCGAGGAGCCTGAGGCGGCGGAAGAGGCCGGTGGCGACGAGGCCTGAGCCGTCATTCGGCGAAAGCCGGAAATCCATGAACGCCGCCGCGCAAATCCCGATGACTGCGTCATGGATCCCGGCCTTCGCCGGGATGACGCCTGCCCTCAGCGAAGCCCGAGCCGCTCCAACGGGCCTCCGAACGTCCCGGCCACCATCTCCGCCTGGATCCGGGTCGCCGGCCACAGCTGCCCAAGCGGCGGGACGATCCGGTCGCGGATCCAGGGCAAGACCCGGCTGTCGGACTGGTAGGCGGGGGTGAAGAGGGCGGACAGCGCCTGGTAGAGGCGGACATGGAAGCGGCGAAGCGACACGGCGCGGCGAAGCGCGGGCTCGAGGCCGTCTTCCTCGCGAAGCGCGGTCGCCAGCGCCCAGGCGTCGAGCAGGGCCATGTTGGCGCCCTGGCCCAGTTGCGGGCTGGTCGAATGCCAGGAATCGCCGAGGTGGATGAGGCCGGGCTGCGCGGGCTCGCGCAAAGTGCGATGGGCGTATCGGGCGAAAGTCAGACGGTTCGGGCTGTCGATCTGGTCGAGGAGCGGCGCGGTGGCCGGCCAGAGCGCGCGCACCTCCTCCTTCCACGCTTCGAGGCCGAGCGCCCGCCACCGGGCGAGGCGGTCGCCGCGAAGCAGCCAGAAGAAGGCGGCCTGACGGCGCTCACCGGGACGGGCGAGACCGACCGGAAGGACGCCCGTCATGACGCTCGCGGCGCGGTAGCGCTGCTCCAGGGCGGCCTCATCGAAGCCTCCCGCCCAGTCGAGGCTGGCCCAGAGCGCGCCATAAGCCAGCGGCCGAGCCGGTTCGCCGGCGAGGTGAGAACCGGCCCCGAGCGTGTCGACGAGGAGATCGTGCTTCGGCGAAGCTTCGCCGCCCTCGAAGAGCAATTGGCTTTCATCGAGTCCAATGACCCTTCGGCCGGTGTGGATCGGAATTGCCTCGGCGATCACCGCGCGATGGAGGATGTCGAACAAAGCGGCGCGGTGCACTCCGTAACCACGGGCGCCGGGGCGGCGCAGCCATTCGTAGCGGACGTCGAGGACGACCCGCCCTGAGGGCTCCGCCTTGCCCAGCAGCCTTTCGATCGGCGCCGCCGCCTCGGTCAGCGCGTCGGCGAGGCCCAGCCGCCGGAGCACTGCGAGGCCGGTCGGCTGAATCATCAGTCCGGACCCGACGGGACGCGCCGCGTCGAAACGTTCGTAGAGGCAGACCCGGTGGCCGTCGCGGGCGAGGAGCAAAGCCGCCGCCAGCCCCCCGATCCCGCAGCCGGCAATGCCGATGTCCAGCTCCTGCATAGGGGTGGGATAGCGGCGCGGCCCGTGTCCGTCATCCCGGCGAAAGCCGGGACCTCAGGTCGAAAAGTCCCGGCGGGTCTCGCCGAGGTCCCGGCTATCGCCGGGATGACGGGTTATCGCTCTTCCGCTAGCGCCGCTTCAAGCCCGACAGCAGGCGGCGGCGGTTCAGGGGCTCGAAAGGCTCGGTGGCGCTCTCGGGGTCGAGGATCTCGCTCCTGGCGACCGTCTTCAAAGGGGCGCTGAACTCCGGAATTTGGTAGGGGAGGAGAGTGCGGCCCTCGCCGCGAAAGCGCTCGATCGTTGCGATCAGCGAGCCGCTCTTCTCGCATGAGGCCGCGACCTCGGCCGGGGCGAGCCCGAGATGCTCGGCGATGAGATCGGCCCGGAGGCGCTTGATCGTCGCCACCGAAGCCTCCTTGCCGGGGGGACGGGCGTCGATCATCAGGTCGCACTCGCTGTCCAGGCCCATCGAGCGGTTGTTGAGATTGGCCGAGCCGACCCTGAGCACGTGATCGTCGACGACCATGACCTTGGCGTGGACGTAGATGTCGACGCCGCCTTCGGTGACCGGCGTATAGATCCGGAAGCGGCCGTAGCGGTCCTTGCGCTCCAGCACCTTGACGAGCTCGGCTCTCGCCGGGCCCATCACCGACTCGTCGAGCCAGCCGTAGCCGGTTTTCGGATTGACGATGACGAATTCGGGCCCGTCCGGCTCCGCCAGTCGCCGGCCGATCGCCTCGGCGACGACCCGGGAGGCGAAATATTGGGTCTCGATGTAGACGAAGCGGCGGGCGCTGCCGATCAGATCGAGGAAGAGCGCCTCGATCTCGCGGACCTCGGGCCAGTCTGTCACCTCGCCGCGGGTCCGAGCGATGGCGATGTCGACGTCGCGGAAATCGGGCTCGAGCTCCTCGGGCCAATGGTCCTCGTCGCCCGGGTTCGCGGATTCCAGGTGCTGGCCGGTCGCCGCCAGCCAGCGCAGCCGGGCGAGGTCGCCGAGGCAATGGGCGACCCCTCCATCGACGCACATCGTTGCGTCGTGCCAAGGGTCGTAGGCGCGCCGGGTGGTCGGTTCACGCCGCTTCGAAGGCTCGTCCTTGTGCTCGCGCGTGTCCCAGCGCGAGCCGGTGATGTCGATCCCGCCGCAAAAGGCCAGGCGGTCGTCGATCACCAGGATCTTCTGGTGGTGGCTCGCCGCGCGCGGATGATTGTGGTCGAGCTTGAACTGGATGTTCTTTCGCCTCGCCCAGCTGGCGAGCTGAAACAGGGTCGTTCCCCGGCCCAGGTAGCGATAGGACTCGCCGTCCCAGGCGAGGATGTAGATATTGAGGTCCGGGCGGTGCTTCGCGATCCAGGAGATGAGGGCCCCGACCTTGACCGGCGGCTCGTCCTTGCCTTGCGGATCGTCCAGGGTGACCCTCGTGTCGATGTCCCAGCCCATCATCATGATCTGCGAGCTGGCCTTGAGGATCGCCTGGCGCGCGAGCCGGAAGTAATCGCAGGCGTCGACGACGAGGGACGCACGGCTTGCGCGGGACACCCGCCAGCAATTGCGGCCGGGCTCGAGACCGAGGATGCGGCTTTCGCGGTTACGCTGCGTTTTGCTGGTCACGCCGTCCGGAACGTATCTCGTGCCGCAGCCGTTCCAATCCTCCGCGCCGAAGGAGAAACAAGTTGCGTAAAGCCGCTCTCGCCGCCCTGCTGCTCGCCACCACCGCCGCCTGCACGACTCGTCCCGCTGAGCCGCCCGCGACGGCGGCGGCGCCGGCTGCGGAGGGTTACGACCTCGCCGCGCAGCGGGCCAAGATCGCGCGGATCCAGATGGCGTCGAACACCGCCTTCCTCAGCGCAGAGGAACGCGAGGTGGTGAATCTGCTGATCCAGGCGGCCGAGCTGATGAACCCCATCTACCTGCGCCAGCGTTCGATGGAGAATCCGACCATTCGGGCCGAGATCGCCCGAAGCCAGCATCCGCAGAAGGCGGCGCTGCTCGACATGTACGACCTTCATTTCGGCCCCTGGGACACGCTCGGAGAGAACCATCCCTTCTATGGCGGCGAGAAGATGCCGGAGGGGGCGGGCTTCTACCCGAAGGATCTGACCAAGGCGGATTTCGACGCGTACCTGGCCGCCAATCCCGGTCAGAAGGAGGCGCTCACCAGCGGCTACACCGTCGTGAAGCGGCGCGGCGACCGGCTGGTCGCGGTGCCGTACAGCGTCGAATATCGGCGATGGCTGGAGCCGGCGGCGAAGCTGCTCGAGCGGGCGGCGGCTCGGACGAGCAACGCGTCGCTCCGCAAATTCCTGAACCTTCGCGCCCGGGCCTTCCGGACCAACGATTATTACGAATCGGAGCTGGCCTGGATGGACGTCGCAGGCACCCCGATCGAAGTCGTGATCGGACCCTATGAAGTCTATACCGACACGCTGTACGGGACCAGGACGGCGTTCGAGGCCTTCGTGACCGTACAGGATCCGCGGGAAAGCGCGGCACTGACCAAATACAAGGCCTTGCTGCCCGACATGGAGCGCAACCTTCCGGTCGAGGAGCGCTACAAGAATTTCAACCGTCCTTTCGCCTCGCCCATCCTCGTCGCCGACCAGGTCCATGGCGGCGGCGACAATGTGCCCGGGGTCCAGACCATCGCCTTCAACCTGCCCAACGACGAGCGCGTGCGGGAGGCGAAGGGGGCGAAGAAGGTGATCCTCGCCAACGTGCTCGGCGCCAAATACGACCGGATCCTGGCGCCGATGGCGGGCCTGGTGCTGGTTCCGGACCAGGCCCGGCTGGTGACGAAGAAATACATGACCAACGAGACCCTGTTCCACGAGCTGTCGCACAGCCTCGGGCCGGGGACGATCAGCGTCGGCGGTCGGCAGACGACCGTGAACGCCGAGCTGAAGGACCAGTATAGCGCCAGCGAGGAGGCGAAAGCGGACGTGATGGGGGTGTACAACATCCTCTACCTGATGAAGCGCGGTGAGCTTCCGATCGCCGAGCGGGAGCAACTCCTCGCCACCTATTTCGTCGGAATCTTCCGGGCGGTCCGCTTCGGCACCGACGAGGCCCACGGCCGAGGCGCGGCGATGCAGTACAGCTATCTGAAGGACAAGGGCGCCTTCCGCTGGGACGAGGGCGCGGGCCGCTTCCGGGTCGAATACGACCGGATGGAGGCGGGACTTCGCGACCTCGTCGCGGAGCTGGTGCGGCTCCAGGGCAATGGCGATTATGCCGGGACCAAGGCCTTCTTCGACCGCAACGCCCGGCTGGACGAGCGGGCGAGGGCGGTGCTTGCGACGACCGCGCATATCCCTACCGACATCCAGCCGGTCTATCCCGCGCGGGTTTGAAGAATCCCCTCCCTGCGTACAGGGAGGGGATGAGAAGCTTTCCGGGGCTACAGCAACGGCAGGTCGGAAATGATGGGCAGGGTCGGCTGCGGCACGCTCCCGGTGCCGACGAAGCCGCCGCCCGGGGTCTGGGTGGTGATGAACCAATCGGTACCGGGGCCGATCGCATCGTTGGCCCGATCATTGTCGAAATAGTTCTGCACTGCCGTCGTGTCGGTCGGGGCGCCGAGATAATCGAGCAGCTGGACGGTCGTCGCGAAGCGCTGCCGCACCTGGAAATCGTTGCCGAAGCTGCTGCTGGCGTCGTTGTCGTGCATGTCGAGCCGGAGGATCCCGGCGTTTCCGGTGGCGGCGCCGGCGACGACGCGGATGGCGTCGAGACTGCCGGCGGCGGTAAGGACCACCTCGTTGCCGAAGATGGTGGCGTTCAACGTGTGAGCGGCGTTGTTGCTTCCGCTCATCTGGACGTTGATGCCGTTTCCGCCGACCCCCTGGATATCGTTGCCGTCGATCCTGACCGTGGTGGTTCCCGCCCCGACCGAGAAGATCCGGATGCCGTCGCCGCCGGCCGTGGCCGAGCTGCTCGAGCTGTTGTCTCCGATCGTGTTGTTGCTGATCGCGCCTTCCAGCACCGCGCCGGCGGGCACCGTGCTCGCCTGGTTGATGTTGATCGAGTGCGAGACGCCGCTGTTGGTGCCGCGCAGGAAGGTGTCGTTGTCGTGGATGTTGAAACGCACCGTGCCCGAGCTGCTCTGCACGATGTTGATCGCGCTCGCACCGACGTTGGTGAAGTCGGTGCCGGCGATCTCGACTTCGAGCGTGCCCGACCCCGAATTGGCGGCGTTGATGCTGTTCGAGAACAGATTGTCGAACGCGCTGTCGACCACGAGCAGGTCCGCGCTCGCCGTGCCCTGGACGGCGACGTTGAGGCCGTGCAGCCCGTTCGGCGCCGCGGCGACGCCGTTGCTGGACATGGTGACGGCGGTGAAGGCCAGGTTCGACGTGCCGGACGTGTTGACGATCGAGACCTGGCTGGCCTCGTTGTTGCTGAAGGTGACGTTGGTGAAAGTGCCGGTGCCGAGGAGGTTCGTGAAGTCGCCGCCATGCTCCTGCAACGCATTGCCATTATTAGTGACGGCCGCATTGGTCAGTGTGAAATTGGTGACATTGTTGCCGCGAACTCCGTCGTCCAGGCCGTTCTGGACGGTCACCTGATCGAGGCTGACGTCGCGGGTGTTGGAGAGTGAAATGCCCGCGCCGGTCGAGCCGGCGATCGTGCCGCCCGAGCCATTGAGCGCGGAACCGCCATCGCCGGTGACGGTAAGGCCGCCATGGACTCCGGCCGTCGTACCGGTGGAGTTGAGGATGATTCCGCTGGTGGCGCCGTTCGAGCTGATGCTCTCGAAGGTCAGGCCGGCGAGTCCGATATCGGTATTGGAGACATTGAGCGCCGTTCCGCTGGTGGAGGCGATCGAATTGCCGGCGCCGGTGACGGTCACCGTCCCGCCGCCGGAAGCGTTGAGACCTGCGCCGCTCGTGGTCAGGATGTCGAAGCCGCCGCCGATCGCGAGGGCGCCGGTGTTGCCGGCATAATTGACCGCGACGGTGTTGAGGGTCGCGACATTGCCGCCGCCCGCGAAGGTTGCGACGACCGAGGAGCCGGTGATGTCGATGCCGCCCCCGCTGTGGAGGCCGGTGATCGTCGTCGCGCCAGTGACCGTGAAATTGCCGCCGACGCCGGCGAGGTCGATCGCTCCGCCGGTCGAGCCGGTCGAAGTGGCCGAATTGAGGCTGACGTCGAGCGTTCCGCCAGTGTCGAGGTCGACGATCTGGCCGGCGCCGGCAATTGCGACGTCGCTGATGACGAGGTTGCCTACACTGCTTCCGTCGTCCTCGATGCCGACATTGCCCGCGGCGACGTTGATGTCGATGCCGGAGACGTTGTTGTTGTCGGCGAGGTCGATGCCGTTGCCGGCGAGCGGAGCGACGGTGGGCTGCCCGACTCCGATCAGGATCTGGTCGTCGAGCAGGTTGAGCCCGTCCGCTTCGGCATAGGTGCCGGTGCCCTGCAGCAGATAGACTGTGGCTCCGTCCTGCGGCCCGTCCGCGGCCCCCTGCGCCGCGTTGAACGACGCGATCGAGGTGAACGGGTTGGCCTGGGTGCCGACGTTGGTGCTGCCCACGGCGCTGTTGTCGATGTACCAGACGGTCTGCGGGCCGTCGTTCGCGCCGTTGATGGTCACGGTGAGCGTCGCACTATCGGAAGCGGTTCCGTCGGACGCGGCATAAGTGAAGACGTCCTGCACCGAATCGCCGGTGTCGAGCGCCTGGGCAGCCGCGTTGGGCGTGTAGGTGTAGCTGCCGTCGGCCGCCAGGATCAGAGTGCCGTAGGTGCCGTTGTAGGTGCCCGGGTTCGTGACGCTCAGAGCTTCGCCGTCGACATCGGTGTCGTTGGTGAGGACGTTGCCGGAGATGGCGTTGTCCTCATCCGTGGCGACGGAGTCGTCGTTCGCCACCGGGGCGTCGTTGGCGCCGGAGACGGTGACGGTGAGCGTTGCCGTATCCGAGGCGGTGCCGTCGGAGGCGGCGTAGGAAAAGACGTCGATCGCCGTCTCGCCGTCGTCGAGTCCCTGCGCCGCAGCGTTGGGCGTATAGGTATAGCTGCCGTCGGCGGCGAGGTTCAGAGTGCCGTAGCTACCGACATAGGTTCCGGGGCTGGTCATCGTCAGCGCCTCGCCGTCGAGGTCCGTGTCGTTGGCGAGCACGTTGCCGGAGACGATCGAGTCCTCGCCCGTCGAGACGGCGTCGTCATTCGCCACGGGAGCGTCGTTGCCGCCATCGACCGTGACGGTGAGCGTTGCGGAGTCCGAAGC
>DASVSX010000023.1:0-45634 GCA_036387875.1 Allosphingosinicella sp.
GGAACCGAAGGCGTGCTGGGTGGTCAGGCCAAGGTGCCCGACGTCGCAGGCACGTGGAAGGATCTCACGGACAACGTGAACGCCATGGCCGGCAACCTCACGGGCCAGGTCCGCAACATCGCCGAGGTGACGACGGCCGTCGCCTCGGGCGACCTTTCCAAGAAGATCACCGTCGAGGTGAAGGGCGAGATCCTCGAGCTCAAGAACACCATCAACACCATGGTGGACCAGCTAAACTCCTTCGCCTCCGAGGTGTCGCGCGTGGCGCGGGAGGTGGGCTCGGAAGGAAAGCTCGGCGGCCAGGCCAAGGTGGAGGGCGTCGGCGGCACCTGGAAGGATCTGACCAACAACGTGAACGAGCTGGCCGCCAACCTCACCGGCCAGGTCCGCAACATCGCCGAGGTGACCACCGCGGTGGCTCTGGGCGACCTTTCCAAGAAGATCACCGTCGACGTGCGCGGCGAGATCCTCGAGCTCAAGAACACGATCAACGTCATGGTCGACCAGCTCAACGGCTTCGCCTCGGAGGTGACCCGAGTGGCCCGCGAAGTGGGTACCGAAGGCAAGCTCGGCGGCCAGGCGCAGGTGCCCGGAGTCGCCGGCACGTGGAAGGATCTGACCGACAACGTGAACCTGATGGCCGAGAATTTGACCGGCCAGGTCCGAAACATCGCCGACGTGACCACCGCCGTGGCCAGGGGCGACCTTTCCAAGAAGATCACCGTGGACGTGAAGGGCGAGATCCTCGCGCTGAAGGACACGATCAACGTCATGGTCGACCAGCTCAACGGCTTCGCCTCCGAGGTGACTCGCGTCGCCCGCGAGGTCGGAACCGAGGGCAAGCTGGGCGGCCAGGCCCAGGTGCCGGGCGTCGGCGGGACCTGGAAGGATCTCACCGACAACGTCAACCTGATGGCCACCAACCTGACCAACCAGGTGCGCGGAATCGCCGACGTCGTCACGGCCGTGGCGCAGGGCAACCTCAAGCGCAAGCTGACGGTGGACGCCAAGGGCGAGATCGCGGCCCTGGCCGAGACGATCAACTTCATGATCGAGACCCTCGCCACCTTCGCCGACCAGGTCACCAACATGGCCCGCGAGGTCGGAATCGAAGGCAAATTGGGCGGCCAGGCGCGAGTGCCGGGCGCTGCCGGACTGTGGCGCGATCTCACCGATAACGTGAACCAGCTCGCGGCGAACCTAACCAACCAGGTTCGCTCGATCGCCGACGTGGCGACCGCGGTCACCAAGGGCGATCTCACCCGCTCGATCGCGGTTGAGGCCTCGGGCGAGATGGCCGCGCTCAAGGACAATATCAACGAGATGATCCGCAACCTCAAGGAACAGACCTTGAAGAATGCGGAGCAGGATTGGCTCAAGACCAACCTCGCCCGCTTCAGCCGGATGCTCCAGGGCGAGCGCGATCTCGCCACCGTCTCCAACCTGATCATGTCCGAGCTGGCGCCGCTGGTGAACGCCCAATATGGAGTCTTCTACGTCACCAAGCGCGAGGAGGAGGACACCAAGCTCGAGCTGGTCGCAAGCTACGGCGCCGAGAGCCACGACCGTCTGAAGCGCGAGTTCAACCTGCGCGAGGGACTGGTCGGCCAGGCCGCCGCCGACAAGCGCCCCATCCTTCTCCAGAACGTGCCGGGCGACTTCATCCGGATCGGCTCCGGCCTCGGCCATGCCGCCCCCGCCAACATCAACATCCTTCCGGCCCTTTTCGAGGACGACGTGAAGGCGGTGATCGAGCTGGCCTCGTTCAGCGAGTTCAACGAGACCCACCAGAGCTTCCTCGACCAGCTGATGGAATCGGTCGGGATCGTTCTGAACACGATCGCCGCCACGATGCGCACCGAGGGCCTTTTGAAGCAGTCGCAGCTCCTCACCCAGGAGCTCCAGGCCCGCCAGACCGAGCTCACCACCAAGCAGGAAGAGCTCCACAACACCAACGAAGAGCTTCAGGAGAAGGCGCAGCTTCTCGAGAACGAGAAGAAGCAGGTCGAGGCCAAGAATCTCGAGATCGAGATGGCCCGCCGGGCGGTCGAGGAGAAGGCCGAGCAGCTGGCGCTCACCTCGAAGTACAAGTCCGAGTTCCTGGCCAATATGAGCCACGAGCTCCGCACCCCGCTCAACTCGCTGCTGATCCTCTCCAAGCTTCTCGCCGACAACCCGCAGGGCAACCTCAACGAGAAGCAGACGGAGTTCGCCCGGACGATCAACTCTGCGGGCTCCGACTTGCTCAGCCTGATCAACGACATCCTCGATCTCTCCAAGATCGAATCGGGCACCGTCTCGATCGAGCTCGGCGACATGCGGATGCGCAACCTTCGCCAGCATATGGAGCGGACCTTCCGCCAGCTCGCGGCGGACAAGGGACTCGAGTTCGACGTCGAGTTCGACGAGAACCTCCCCGCCTCGATCCGCACCGACGAGAAGCGCCTCCAGCAGGTCGTCCTCAACCTCCTCTCCAATGCCTTCAAGTTCACCGCCCATGGCGGGGTGACCCTGTCGGTGCGGAGCGCCGACAGCGGGTGGAGCACCAACCATCCGGTGCTCCGCGGAGTCGACCGGGCGATCGCGATCGCGGTCACCGACACCGGAATCGGGATTCCCGAGGACAAGCAGAAGCTCATCTTCGAGGCGTTCCAGCAGGCCGACGGAACCACCAGCCGCAAATATGGCGGAACCGGCCTCGGCCTCTCGATCAGCCGGGAGATCGCGCGGCTCCTGGGCGGGGAGCTCCAGGTCAGGTCGAAGCCGGGCGAAGGCTCGACCTTCACCCTCTTCGTACCGCTCGAAGCCGCCGCCGTCACGGCGCCCGAAGGCACTGCCACCACCACCGCCCGATACGAGAATAGCGGCGCCTCGGTGCCGACCGCCCTTCCAACCACCCTCGAGGTCAGCGACGATCGCGACAATCTGAGCGACGGCCCCTTCGTCCTGATCGTCGAGGACGACGTCACCTTCGCTTCCATCCTCCTCGACCTCGCCCGGGACGCAGGCCTGAAGGGCGTGATCTCGCCGGCGGGCTCGGGCACCCTGGCGATGGCGCGCAAGCTCAGGCCCGACGCGATCACGCTCGACCTCGGCCTGGACGACATCAACGGCTTCGTCCTCCTCGACCTCCTCAAGCACGACAGCGACACCAGCGGGATCCCGATCCACGTCATTTCGGGCGCCGACGAAGTCTCGTCGGTGACCCAGATGGGCGCTTTCGGAGTGACGGCGAAACCGGCCGACCATGATGAGCTCGCCGAAGTGTTCCTCCGGATCCAGGCCGAGGCGAAATCGCGCCGCCGTCCCCGCCTCCGCACCCGGAGCGAGGATATGCCGGCCAAGCCGCGCAAGGTTCCGGAGCTGGCCGGAACCAAGATCCTCATCGTCGACGACGACATCCGGAACATCTACTCGCTGACCAGCGTGCTCGAAAGCTACGACGTCGAGGTGCTCCACGCCGAGCGGGGCCGCGACGGGATCGACATCCTCGAACGGACTCCGAGCATCGACGTCGCTCTGATCGACATCATGATGCCGGAGATGGACGGCTACGAGACCATGCAGAAGATCAGGGAGAAGCCGGCGCTCGCCGGGCTGCCGCTGATCGCGGTCACCGCCAAGGCGATGAAGGGCGACCGCCAGAAGTGCCTCGACGCCGGCGCGTCCGACTATATCGCCAAGCCGGTCGACATCGAGCTCCTGCTGGCCCTGCTCCGGGTGTGGATCGGCAAGACCCGCAACCGGGCCGCCGGACCAACGGCGCGCCCGCAGCCGGTACAGACCGCGGCGGAGTGATCGCATGAACGTTTCGACGCAGGTGGGTCCGGCCGATCCGACCGCCGCTTCCTTTAGCGAGGCGGATTCGGCGCCGGCCCCGCGCGCCCGGGTGCTGGTCGTCGACGACGACGATCATAACCTCCTCGCCATCCGGACCGTGCTGGAGGACCTTGCCGAGGTCGAGGTCGCCTCCTCGGGCGACGAAGCGCTCCGCCATCTCCTCAAGGGCGATTTCGCGGTGATCCTGCTCGACGTCTACATGCCCGGAATGGACGGCTACGAGACCGCCCAGATCATCCGCGGCCGCGAGCAGACCAAGCGCATCCCGATCGTCTTCCTCTCCGCCGTCAACAAGGAGAAGGAGCATCTGATCCGCGGCTATTCGATGGGCGCGGTCGACTATGTGTTCAAGCCGGTCGAGCCGGTCGTCCTGCGCTCAAAGGTCGCGGTATTCGTCGACCTGTTCCTGATGACCCAGGAAATCCAGCGCAAGGCGGCGCAGGAGCAGAAGCTGCTCGACGCCAACCTCAGGGCCAATGCCGAGCGCCTCCGGGTCGAGCAGGAGCTTCGACTCGCCGAGCAGCGGCAGGCCGCGATCATCGCCTCGCTTCCGATCGTGCTCTATATCGAGGCGGACGGCCCCTCCCCCCGGGTTCCCCAATTCGTCGGCGGCAATTTCACCGCCGTCACCGGCTTCGCCTTCGAGGACGTCGAGGCGCAGCCGACTCTCTGGGCGGACCGCCTCCACCCGGAGGACCGCGAGCGGGCGGTGGGCGCCATCCGGGACCGTCAGCGCACCGGCGCGATGAACATCGAATATCGCTGGCAGTGCGCCGACGGCCAGTACAAGCATTTCCTCGACCAGGCGGTCCTGCTCCGGGCCGAGGACGGCGATGCGGCTCAATATGCCGGGACTTTGCTCGACGTCACCGACCGCAAGGACCTCGAGAAGCAGCTCCTCGAGGCGCGCAAGATGGACGCGATCGGCAAGCTGACCGGGGGCATCGCCCACGATTTCAACAACCTCCTCGCCGCAGTGCTCGGCGGCCTCGGCCTGATCGAGCGGCGGCTGCCGCTCGAGGAGGAGCATAAGAAGATCATCGGGATGACCCGCCGCGCGGCCGAGCAGGGCTCGGAGCTGGTGAAGAGGCTGCTGGCCTTCGCCCGCCGCCAGACGCTGCAGCCCGACGCGGTCGATATCCGCCGTCTCTCGGCGACGGTGACCGACCTGCTCGCGCACACGCTCGGCGGGCTCGTCCAGCTCGAATGGCGGTCCGAGGCCGAAATCTGGCGGGCCTATGCGGACAGCACCCAGCTCGAGCTTGCGCTGATGAACCTCATCATCAACGCCCGCGACGCGATGCCCAAGGGCGGCAGCATCGTCGTCACCGGCCGCAACGCGGAGACGGCCGCCGGCAATCCTCTCGGCCTTCCGGCCGGCGAATATGTCGTCCTCGCCGTCTCCGACGACGGAAGCGGAATTCCGGCCGAGATACTGGAGCAGGTCACCGAGCCCTTCTTCACCACCAAGGCGGTGGGCAAGGGCACCGGCCTCGGCCTGTCCATGGTCTACGGCTTCGCCCACCAATCGGGCGGTGCGATCGACATAAACAGCAAGGTCGGGGAGGGAACGAGGGTCGAGATCTGGCTGCCGCGCGCTCCGACGCCCGAAGCCTCGGTCGAAGAGCCGACCGACGCGACGCCGGAAGCGGAGACCGCCGGGCGACCGCTTCGGATCCTGCTCGTCGACGACCACGACGCGGTGCGAGAGACCACGGCCGGAATGCTGAGCGACATGGGGCACGAGGTGGAGTGCGCAAGCGACGGGCCCGGCCTTCTGCGCAAGCTGAGCGCCGCTCCGGCCGAATACGACCTCATCATCACGGACTATGCCATGCCGCTCCTCTCCGGCGCAGACGTGCTCAAGCAGGCCCGCGAGATCAGGCCGGGAATGCCCGGAATCATCATCTCCGGCTATGCCGACAGCTGCTCGATCACCGGGCAGGGCAATGAATCGGCCGTGCTCACCAAGCCCTTCACCCTGGACCAGATGAAGAATGCGATCGGCGCGATCGGCGGCGCGGCCTGGGAGCCGGCCGGAGCCCTTTAGGCCTTGACGGCACAAAGCATGTAGGAACGGTCGCGGGCCGCCCGTGTTCTTCTCCCGATTTCACCGGGCGAGGATCCGATGCGCGTTCAGCTCAAGCCGGTCAGCCGGCAAACGATAGTGATCACCGGCGGAACCAGCGGAAACGGCCTCGCCGCCGCCCGCGAGGCCGTCCGGCGCGGGGCCGCCGTGGTCCTCGCCGCGCGCAACGCCGAAGCTCTGGAGAGCGTTCGAAGCGAGCTCACGGATCGGGGCGGCCGGGTCGCCGTCTGCGCCGCCGACGTAGCGGTGGAGGCCGACGTGGCCCGGATCGCCGAGGTCGCCATCGACCGGTTCGGCGGTTTCGACAGCTGGGTGAACGACGCGGCCGCCGCGACCTATGGGGCGATGGAGGACATTCCGATCGAGGACCACCGACGGATCTTCGACGTGAATTATCACGGTCTCCTGATGGGCTCGCTCGTCGCCGCCCGGCAGCTTCGGACCGGCGGCGGCGGAGCCATCGTCAACCTGGGCTCGGTGCTGTCGGATCGGGCGATGATCTTCCAGGGACCTTATTCGGCCACCAAGGCCGCCGTCCAGGCGGCGACCGATGCGCTGCGCATGGAGCTGGAGCGAGACGGAGCGCCGGTTTCGGTGACCCTGATCAAGCCCGGTTCCATCGACACCCCTTATCCCGAGCACGCCCGCAACTACATGAGCGCTCCGCCGAGGCTTCCGCCGATGCTCTACGACCCCGGGTTGGTCGCCGAAGCGATCCTCTTCGCCTGCGAAACTCCGCGCCGACACCTATACGTCGGTGGGAGCGGCTATCTCATCTCGCTGGCCGGCCGGCTTGCGCCGAGCATGACCGACCTCGCCATGGAGGCCTTCGGAGTGGGGGCCCAGCAGAAGCCGGGGGATGAAGGCGATCCGGCAAAGCGCGACAATCTCTACGCGGCGAGGAGCGACGGGGATGCACATGGAGACCAGGACGTCTTCGTCCGGCGAACGAGCCTGCTCCTCCAGGCGCAGACCCGGCCGCTCGGCCTCCCGCTCGCGGCCGCCGCGGCCGGGCTGGAGCTCGCCGGCGGAATCTTCGATGCCCTGAGGGGCCGAATGCCGAACGCAGCCCAAGCCGCTCCCGCGCGAGCCTGGCCCCAACACCGCCGTCGAGGCGCCAATCAATGATCGAAACGCACCTTTGCCGAGGCAGCACGCGGGAAATGGCGGAGAGGGAGGGATTCGAACCCTCGGAACGCTTACGCGCTCAACGGTTTTCGAGACCGCCCCGATCGACCACTCCGGCACCTCTCCGCATTGGGGATTCGCCCCTGCTTGGAAAGCGGGGGCCGGTCGACTGGGCGGGCGCTTAGCCCAAGCGGTCCGGCTTGCCAAGGTGTCGGACTCCCGCGCTTCGCTTGCCTGCCGCCCGTCAGGCCCTACATAGGGTGACGATGGAACCGACCGACAAATTTTTCGCCGGCAACTCCCCTGCCGCTCCGCTCGCTCCGCCCGTGGCGCACGCCCGATTCGCGATCGGCGACGTGGTCCGGCACCGCCTGTTCGATTTCAGGGGCGTGATCTTCGACGTCGACCCGGTCTTCGCCAACTCGGACGAATGGTATGAGGCGATCCCCGAGGACGTTCGACCGGCCAAGGACCAGCCTTTCTACCATCTGCTCGCCGAAAACGGGGAATCCTCCTACACCGCTTATGTCAGCCAGCAGAATTTGCTCGCCGACGACAGCGACGAGCCGGTCGACCACCCCGCCATTTCCGGCCTCTTCGATACCATCGCCAGGGGCCGCTACCGCCTCAAGCGCGAGCACCGGCACTAAGCCAAGGGGCGGGGAGCCGGCACCAGCCCGTCATCCCGGCGAAAGGCGGGACCTCGAGACAAGAAGTCTCGGCGGGTCTCCCCGAGGTCCCGGCTTTCGCCGGGACGACGGAAAAGGCGCGGCTTCCCCTCTCCTCGGTTGACACTCCGGGCCGCCTTCGGTAGCAGCCCGGTTCCCGCGCGGGGGTTCGGCCGCAGCCGACGAATTGCGCGGACAGCATTAGTATGATGGAAAAAGCCATGTTCGCAGTCGTGCGCACGGGCGGCAAGCAGTATCGCGTTGCCGCCGGAGATAAGATCGTCGTCGAGAAGCTCGCCGGAGAGGCGGGCGAAACCATCCAGCTGGGCGACATCCTTCTCGCCGGCGAAGGCGCTGACCTCAAGTCCACGGACGGGCTCACCGTCTCGGCCGAGATCATCGCCCAGGCCAAGGCCGACAAGGTCATCATCTTCAAGAAGCGCCGCAGGCACAATTACCGCCGCAAGAAGGGCCATCGCCAGCAGCACACGATCCTGAGGATCACCGCGATCGGCGACGAGAAGGCCGAGGCTCCGAAGAAGGCGAAGGCCGAGGCTCCGGCGGCGGAGACCGCGGACGCTTATCCGACCGCGGTCAACAACCAGATCACCGACGGCGGCGTCGAGACTCCGGCCGCGGCAGAGGCCCCGAAGAAGGCTAAGGCGAAGAAGGCCGACGCTCCGGACGCTCCGGCGGCGACCGAAGCCCAGCCCCAGGCTCCGCTCAAGGTCGACGGCGCCGAGAGCGAGATGGTGGACAGCCCCGTCGCCGAGAAGAAAAAGGCTTCGCCAAAGAAGCCTGCCGCTGATAAAGACGCGTAAACCTTCGAAGAGATAAGAGCTCAGTCATGGCACATAAGAAAGCAGGCGGATCCTCACGCAACGGTCGCGACAGCGCGGGCCGTCGCCTCGGCGTGAAGAAGTTCGGCGGCGAGACCGTGCTCGCGGGCAACATTATCGTGCGCCAGCGCGGCACCCGCTGGTACCCGGGCACGAACGTCGGAATCGGCAAGGATCATACCCTTTTTGCGCTTACCGCCGGCCGGGTCTCGTTTCGCGACGGGAAGCTCGGCCGCAAGTTCGTCTGCGTCGACATGCCGCAAGCGACCGAAGCAGCGGAATAGGGACGAGCCGAGGAAGGGCCGTCCCCAGGAGGGGCGGCTCCAGGTCTCAATAGAGAACCGAATTCGAGGGAGAGGAGCCGCCGGGTTTCTCTCCTTTTTCGTGTCTCCCTCGAAACTGTCGGAAGACCGTCACCCAGGCCGGGTAGCGGTCGGCCGACCGGCAAGGGAGGACGAAACGATGTTCGTGAGGACCGAGAGACTGTTGCTGAGGCCCGGCTGGAGCCAGGACGCTCCTGCCCTTTTCAAAGCGATCGGCGACGAGCGGATCGTCCGCAACCTCGCCACCGCCCCCTGGCCCTATCGCCTGACCGACGCCGAATCCTTCCTTGCGACCGAGCGGAATCCGGCGGAGGCTTCGCTGCTCATCTTCCTCCCCTCCCGCGGCGAGGCGGGGTTGATCGGCGGGATCGGCCTCGGCCGTCGGCCGACGGGCAGGATCGAGTTCGGCTACTGGATCGCGCGGCGCCATTGGGGACGCGGCTACGCCACCGAGGCGGGCGGGGCCATACTGGCCATGGCGCGCCACAGCCTGAGGCTGAAGCGGCTCGACGCAGGTCACTTCCTCGACAATCCCGCCTCCGGCCGGGTGCTCGAGAAGCTGGGCTTCAGGCCGACCGGGAACATCGTGCCCCACTACAGCGCCGGCCGCGGCGAGGCGGCGCCGTGCCGCTTGTTCGAGCTGGAGTTCGACCCGCAGGCGGAGATCGCCCCGGCGGCGATGGCGGCATGATTTGCCTCCCCATGCGGAACATGGGGAGGGGGACCACCCGAAGGGTGGTGGAGGGGTAGCCGGAACAGGCCTGCACCAATTACCCCTCCACCCCGCTATGCGGGGTCCCCCTCTCCTTCTGCGATGGGGAGGCAGTTCAAGCGGCGACAGCCTCCAAGCTGCGCTCGGCCTCCGCGATCAGCTTGCGGTCGTCATGCTTCCAGGGGTGAAAGCCGGGAAGGAAGAATTTCAGCCAGCCGCCCAGTATCTTGCGAAACATGCCGGGGCTGACCATCGCGTACCAGAACAGGCCCGCCCAGGCGCGCGGCCCCTTGATCCCGTCCTGCTCGAGAAGCATCAACGCGCCGTGGCTGCGCTCCACGAAGAAGTTCTTGGTCACCTTGAGCATCACCAGCGACTTCACCATCCAGCGCTTGCGCCTCGGCCAGTTGCGGGTCGCGTGGAGCCAGGTGTCGTAGGCGACGCCCTTATGCTCGATCTCCTCCATCGAATGCCAGCGCCACAAGGCCGCCGAATGGGGGTCGGCGCCGGCAAGGTGGCGCGGATTGCCGAGCAGCTGGTTGGCGAGGATCGCGGTGAAATGCTCGAGCGCCATGGTGGCGGCCAGGTTGACGACCGGCGGCCGGCTCTTCGTCTCCTCGATCCGGTAGTCGACCCGAGCCTCGAGCGGAGCGACGTCGTATCCGGCCTCGACCGCGCGCCGGTTGAAGGCGACATGCTCGCGGCTGTGCATCACCTCCTGAGTGGTGAAGGCCCTTATCTCCTCGGCGAGCTTGGGCGGAGCGTCGTCGCGGAAGGCCCGGACGCTCTCGACGAAGAAGGCCTCGCCCTTCGGGAAGGTGATGGAGAGCGCGTCGTAGAGGGCGCTTCCATAGGGATTGCCGCCCAGCCACCAGCGTTCCGTCTTGGCGCCGCGTCCGAAGCGGCGGTCGCGCGGAGTGATCGTCAGATCGGAGGGCGTGATTTGGTTCATTTCAGCTCCCGTCGTTCCGGCGAAGGCCGGAATCCATGAAAGTCGACCTTGTCGATCCGGTTATTCCGGTGTTCATGGATTCCGGATCAAGTCCGGCATGGCGGATACTTACACTGATGTCAATAGCTCGCGAGCGTCTCTCCCCCGAAGAAAGCCGGTCCGCGGCGCTGGAGGCGGCTCGGGCGCTGCTGATCGAATCCGGGCCCCAGGCGGTGACCCTGAAGGCGGTCGGGGCCCGGATCGGCAAGACCCACGGCAATTTGCTCCACCATTTCGGATCCGCGGCCGGGCTTCAGGGCGAGCTGGCCCGGCTGATCGGAGAGCGGGTGACCGCCGAGATCGCCCGGGTGGTCGAACGCGAGCGCCAGGGCGAGGCCGACCCGCGCGAGATCGTCGACCGGACCTTCGACGCCTTCGACCGCGAGGGGGCCGGGGCGCTGGCCGCCTGGATGATCCTGAGCGGCAATCGAGACGCGCTCGACCCGATCCTCGACGCAATCCACCGCCTTGTCGACCAGCTCGGCGCCGGCCATGAGGACCGGCCGGTGCACGAGACCACCCTGTGGCTGGTGCTCGCCGCCTTGGGCGATTCGCTGATGGGCGGGCCGATGGCGAGCGCGCTCGGGCTGCCACGCGAACAGGCGCGCGAAATCGCCACCCGCCATCTGGTCCAGCTTGCGAACCCCCGGGACGAGGGATGAAGCGCAACCATCATCCCGGCTTGATCCAGGATCATGCCCACCGCGCCGGGAGGATGTCCCTCAGTGTTCATGGTTTCCGGCTTTGGCCGGAATGACGGCAGGCTCCCCTCTAGAACCGAACCCCGATGCTCGCGACCGCCTGCTCCCGATCGCGCGCGAAAGGACCTCCGTAATTCGAATATCGATATTCCGCGCCGAGAAAGGCTCGGCGGCCGAGCAGGATCTGGGCGCCGGAGGTGACCCGGAAGCCTTCGAACGAATCGCGGCCCGCGGCGACCGTGCCGAACGGCGGGGGGTTGGGGTCGCTCTGGAAGAAAAAGCCTTCCTTCGTGCGCGTGTAGCCGCCTCCCCCGTAGAGCCGGAATTCGCTGGACAGCACGAAAGTCGCTCGGGCCCCGATATGATATTCCGGTCCGTCCTTCGCCCTGAGGCTTGGAAGGCCGGGGAAGTCGATTTCCTGGTCGGTGGTGACGTCGCTATATTCGGCGTCGATCCCGAGCAGGATTCGACGGCCGGCCTTGAAGTCGTAGCCGACCCGGCCGCCGTAGAGCACGCCCTGCTGGTAGCCGTCGGTGTCGAAGCCTGCGAGGACCTCCGCCCTGAAGCCGGGCGCCGCCGCCGCGTCGCGATCCGCATGCTTCGCCCCAGGCTCCTGGGAATAGGCAGCAGGGGTCGTCATCGCGGCCACGAGGGCCGCGATCGAATGTCTCGCCTTCATCGTCTTGCTCCTTGGTTTTTTCGTTATTTCCCGCCGAGAGACCAGTACACGACCATCGGGCCCTGGGTTGATGGGGCCGAGCCCGTCGGCGGACGGCCCCGGGCCAGTCGGGGAACGTTTCGAGCCCATTTCGGCGGGCCGCTTCGCTCGCTCGAAGCCGAATAGTCGGGGCCCGGCAGGGTGATTCGGGCCGGCCGCGAGGAGTCCCCGCTGGACTCGGTTCGAACTTGCGGCTCGAGCCGAGGCAGCGCCCAGCCGTAATTGCGGAGTTGCTGCGAATCGGCGGAAGATAGCCGCCGATCGCGGTCGGCCGGCCCGCCGGGGCGAGCCGCCTCGGCCTGGGACGGCTGCCGTCCTGCGATCTTCCTCGCCTGCGGCGCGGGCACTGCCTGGCTCCGCTCCCAACCGGAGGCGCTTTCCCCGGCCACGGGCCCGGCGACCGATTCCGAAGAGCCCGGGCCGGCGGAAATCCTCAACGAACCAGTCGGCGCGACGGAGGGCTCTGCGGCCTGCCCGGAAACCGGGCCCCTTGCGAGCGACGAGGCCGGGCCCGCCGCTTCTTGCCGCGAGGCTCCGAGCGGCGTCCGTGAAGCGCTCACCGGAACTCCGGCGGCCATGACCAGCGTGGTCCAACCGGCGAGGAGCACCGAGGAAGAGAGAAACAAGGTTCCGGGGCGATTGCGGCGCGCCGGGCTGATGATCGAGACCAGGCGGCGCTCCAGCTGGTACATCCCCGCCATGGCCGCGGCCTGGTCGAACCGCGGCGCGGCGTCCCCGCCCCGGGCCAGGTGGAGAAGGCTGTGGGCATAAGCGTGCGCCGACCCGCCCGCCACCAGCACATGATCGTCGGCGGCATGCTCCTGTTCCATGCGCATCCGCCGAGCGGCGAACCAGGCTCCGGGATGAAACCAGTAGAGCGCGCAGGCCAGCGAAGCCAGGGATCGGCTGAAGCTGTCGAAGCGGACGACATGGGCCAGCTCGTGAAGCAGCACGAGGCGGCGCCGCTCTTCCGGCCATTCGGATGCCTCGGCGGGCAGAAGCACCCTGGGCGCGAGGGTACCCCAGGTCATCGGCACCGCCGGCCCACGCGAAATCCGGAGCTCCACTTGCCGCGACAGCATCATCGTCGCGCCCAGCTCCGACAGCAGCTTCTCCCAGGCCGGGTCCCGAGCCGTGCCCGAGTCGCGCCACAGGCGCCTCAGGGTCCGGCGCCCGGCGACGAGACGCAGGAGCAAGGTCGCCACCCCGGCGGCGTAGACCGTCAGAAGCGCGAGGCCCCAGCCTGGATGGATCGGAGCGTCGGGGGAGGCCTGCGCCGCCATAACCGCGAACGACGTGGCTTCGGCGGGCGCGGCCTCCGCCGGGAGGATCGGCAAACTCAAGGCCGGCACAAGGAGCCAGAGGACCGGCAAGACCAGCAACCCCGCGATTCCCAGAAGCCACGCCAGATGCCGCGCCGCGGCGGACGCACCGGCCTTTCGAAGCGCCGCCGCGGCCGCCCAGGCGGCGCCCATCAGCAGGGTCGCTCGAAGCACCAATGCGAGTTCGCCCGCGGCGTCGGGAAGGACGGCCAGGGCGCTCACGGCTCGTCCTTCCGCGGAGCCTTGTCCAGGAGCGAGGAGAGACGCTCATATTCATCCTGGGTGAGCGGCTTCGATTCGAGCAGAGCGGCCACGGCTGTGCTGATCGACCCGTCGAAGAAGGTCTTGACCAGGTGCGAAAGCGCTGAGGTGCGTACCTCCGTCTTAGACGAGGTCGGTGAATAGACGTAGCGCAGGCCCTCTCGCTCGTGGCGCAGATAGCCCTTGCCCTCGAGGTGCCGAAGCATCCCCCGGACGCTGGAATAGCTCGGAGCGTCCGGAAGGTCGGCCAGCACCTCGGCGGCCGTCGCCCGGCCGCGCCGGTAGACGATCTCCGTGATCTGCCGTTCCCGCTTTCCAAGCTCGTTGGTCAGGTCGCGAGTCACTATCGTCCTCCTGTGAAAAGCTTATGCGAATCTATTTGCATGTGTCAACAGGTTTGCATCTCTGTGAATAAAGCGACGCGTCGTCCCGGCGAAGGCCGGGACCTCGCGGAGAGTCGGCGCCTCCGTTCCTCACTTCGCCGAGGCCCCGGCTTTCGCCGGGGTGACGATTACCCTACAGGCCCGCAATGCACTTCCTCGACCAGGCCAAGATATTCGTCCGTTCCGGCGCCGGCGGCCCCGGCGCGGTCAGCTTCCGGCGCGAGAAATATATCGAATATGGCGGCCCGGACGGAGGCGACGGCGGCAAGGGGGGCGACATCGTCTTCGAGGCGGTCGAAGGCCTGAACACCCTCATAGACTTCCGCTACACCCAGCATTTTCGGGCTCCGCGCGGCAAGGGCGGCTCCGGGCAGAACCGCACCGGCGCGGGGGGCGACGATCTCCTGATCAAGGTCCCGGTCGGCACCCAGGTCCTCTCCGAGGACAAGGAGCATGTCCTCGCCGACTTCACGCGGGTCGGCCAGCGCCAGGTGTTCCTGAAGGGCGGGGACGGCGGCCGGGGCAATGCCAGCTACAAAAGCTCGACCAACCGGGCGCCCCGCCAGCACGGCGACGGCTGGCCTGGCGAGGAAGCCTGGGTGTGGCTTCGGCTGAAGCTTCTCGCCGACGTCGGCCTGGTGGGCCTTCCCAATGCGGGCAAGTCCACCTTCCTCAACGCCGTCACCAATGCCCAGGCCAAGGTGGGCGCCTATCCTTTCACGACCCTCCACCCCAAGCTCGGGGTGGTCCGCCACCGCGAGCGAGAGTTCGTCATCGCCGACATTCCCGGCCTGATCGAGGGCGCCGCCGACGGCGCCGGGATCGGCGACCGGTTCCTCGGGCATATCGAGCGCTGCCGGGTCCTCCTCCACCTGGTGGACTCCGAGGTGGAGGATGTGGCCGAGACCTACCGGATCGTCCGCGAGGAGCTCGAAGCCTATGGCGCGGGCCTGGCGGACAAGCCGGAGGTTATCGCCCTCAACAAGTCGGACACGCTCGATGAGGAGCTCATCGCCGCTCTCTCGGCGGAGCTCGAGACGGAAGCCGGGGCGAGGCCCCTTCCCCTCTCGGGAGTCACCGGCGCGGGCGTCGAGGCGGTCCTCGACGCCCTGCTCCCGCATATCGCCGCGACGAAGAAGGCGGAGTCCGAAGAGAGCGAGAAGGACTGGTCTCCGCTGTAATTCCGCCGCTCATCCTGAGTAGAGGCTGAGCGAAGTCGAAGCCTCGTATCGAAGGACCGTCCTTCGATACGCCATTTCGCCAAGCTCAATGGCTACTCAGGATGAGCGAGTTGATTCCGCCTCCAGTTGGAGCGATGCCCTAGCCATGACCCGCCGCCGAGCCAAGATCCGAACCCTCGCCGTCACCGGCGGAACCGGCTTCGTCGGCTCGCACCTGCTCCGCATGGCTCTGGCCGAAGGCTACGACGTCAGAGCCCTCACCCGGGGCTGGAAGCCGCCGGAGCACGAGATCGCCTGGGTCGACGGCGCCCTCGACCGGCCCGAGACCCTCGTCAAATTGTGCAGCGGCGCCGACGCCGTCATTCATCTCGCCGGCGCAATCAATGCCCGTTCCCGCTCCGGCTTCGAGGCGGTGAACGTCGGCGGCACCGCGGCCATGATCGACGCCGCCCGGGCCTCCGGAGTCCGGCGCTTCGTCCATGTCTCCTCGCTGGCAGCGCGCGAGCCCCAGCTTTCCTCCTACGGATGGTCCAAGGCCCGGTCGGAACGGCTTGTCGCGGCCTCGGGGCTCGGCTGGACGATCGTCAGGCCCCCGGCCATCTACGGACCCGGGGACCGGGAGACGTTCGAATTGTTCAAGATGGCCCGGCGCGGCCTCGTCGCTCTTCCGCCCGGGGGCCGGTTCTCGGTCATCCATGTCGAGGATCTTTGCCGGCTGATCCTCGCGACGCTCGACGATTCCGACAGCTGGACCGAGATTTACGAGCCGGACGACGGCCGCGAGGGCGGCTGGGAGCACCGCCATTTCGCCCGCACCCTGGGCCGCATCTACGGCCGGCGGGCGATGACCCTTTCAATGCCGAAGCCGGTGCTTCGCCTCGCTTCCGGACTCGACCGCCTCTTCCGGCGCGGCAACGCCAAGCTGACCAGAGACCGAGTCGGCTATTACTGCCACCCCGACTGGGTGGCCGCCGCGGAGAAGCGCCCGCCAGAACGCCTGTGGAGGCCCGAGGTGAAGACGGCCGCCGGCCTCAGGGCCACCGCCGACTGGTACCGAGAACAGGGCTGGCTGCAATAGATTGTAATAGCCGCCGTCATCCGGCGAAAGCTGGGACCTCGGGAAGACCTGCCGAGACCTTCCGGCCTAAGGCCCCGGCTTTCGCCGGGGTGACGGTCGCCTCAGCTCAGCCCGCGACGGTCACGTCGACCTTGTCGACCCACTCGGGGAAGAAGACCGGCTCGCGGTTCGACCAGCCCGGAGCGGTGGCGGCGGCTTCGCTGATCGACTGAAGGAGGGCGCGGCGCTTCTCCGGATGGAGGTGCGGCAGAGCGGCGGCGGCGCAGAAGGCGCCGGGTAGCCAGGGGCGAACCGCGGCTCCGATCAGCCGCTCGTAGAGGAAACGGTAGGACGCGAAATCGGGAAGCCGGTCCTGACCGAGGTCGAAGGCGGTCATGGTGACCAGCGGCCCCATCACCGGCTCCATCTCGTCCAGGCCGCTATCGTCGGGGACGTTGGCCCGGACCTGATCCAGCCGCCGGTACATGCGCTCCTGAGCCCGGATCGAAGCGGCCTCGCCGACGTCGCGCGACCAGCGCCGGAGCGCGTCGCGGCGGCCGAGGCCGATGTCGAGCGAACGGCGGATGTAACGCTGGGTCGCCGCGGGGAAGCCCGCGAACTCCTTCATCTCCACCAAAGTCAGGGCACCGTCGGCCGGCTTCGTATTCGTCGCCATGATCCCACTCCCACTCTCTAACCCGGCGCAGATCATGCGATTCAAACGGTTACCAGCCGCTTAACCAAGATCCCGCTCCCCATTCATAAATGAATCAGGTTTCGAGATGGGCGGCAATGGGAAAAGCTCGATCCGGCGAGAGGGCCTTACGGGTGTCACTTTGGAGACACAGGGCCGAAGTATGAAATCTCTCCAAATCAATCACTTCGCGGCGCCGAAATGACTTTTCCACAGATTTCTCGAATATCGTCGTCCCGGCGAAAGCCGGGATCTCGGGGGGACCCGCCGAGACTTCTCGTCCTGAGGTCCCGGCTTTCGCCGGGATGACGGTCTCTCGCCCTCGCCCCCTTTTCGACCAACCCCCTCCCCCCGTCTGCGAACGGCACGCATCGCGCGACAAATTCGAGCAAGAGCGGGTAAGAAGGCCGCGGATGGAGAGCCTCACCGACTATCGCGCGCATCGGCGCCTGCCCGATCTGCCGCTCGCGGCAGCGTCGATCCTCGGCTTCTGGCTTTTCTATTTCACGACCATCGTCATCCGGACGCTTCTGATCGAGGAGAGCCTCGCCTGGCTGAGCTACCGGGCGCTCGGCTGCCTGATCGGAGTAACCCTCACCTTCCTCGTCTACATCGTTCTGAGCCGCGCGGCGCGCGAGAGCGTCAGGATCCAGATCGTCGCGGCCGCGATCGCCTGCGTGCCCGCCGCAGCGATCTTCTCGACCTTCAACCTCGCTTTCGCCGTTCAGCAGCCGCTGCCAGAGCGGACAATCATCCGCCAGGGACCCGACGGCACCCGGATCGTCCGCTCGGCCACGGGCGACGAGATCAGGATCGACAAAAAAGGGATGCAGATCGTCACTCCTCTGCCCATCGACCCGGATTTGCGCCGCCAGAAGGCGCTGCGGCTGATCGCCGACGGCCTCGTCACATGGTATTTCTTCTTCGCCGCCTGGGCGAGCTTCTACATCGCGATCAGCTCGGCGGCCCGGCTTCGCGCCGCCGAGCGGCGGGCCGCCGGCGCCGAGCGCGACGCCCAGGAGGCTCAGCTTCGAGCCCTTCGCTACCAGGTCAATCCGCATTTCCTGTTCAACACGTTGAACTCGCTCTCCTCATTGGTCATGGCCCGGCGCGAGGAGGAAGCGGAGACGATGATCGTCAACCTTTCCGCTTTCTTCCGTTCGAGCCTGGCCCTCGATCCGAGCGAGGACATCACCCTTTCCCAGGAGATCGAGTTCCAGCAGCTCTATCTCGACATCGAGAAAACGCGCTTCCCCAAGCGCCTGGACGTCCGGATCGACGTGCCCCCGGACCTTCGCGGCGCTCGGGTGCCGCCGCTCATCCTTCAGCCGCTGGTCGAGAATGCGATCAAGCACGGGGTCGCCCGGACCGCCGATCCGGTCCGGCTGACCGTCGCCGCGCGCGAAGAGGATTCAAGGCTCATCCTCACCGTCGAGAACGACCGGGGCCCGACCGAGCCGGCGAAGGGCGAGCACGGCACCGGAGTCGGACTGGTCAACGTCTGCGAGCGGCTTGCCGCCCGCTTCGGCGCCCAGGCGACATGCGAGCATGGCCCGCTGCCGGAAGGCGGCTGGCGAGTCACCCTTTGTATGCCCCTGGAGGTCCATGCCTGATCCGATCCGTTTCCTCGTCGTCGACGACGAGCCGCTCGCCGTCGAGCGTCTCCAGCTCCTGCTCGCCCGGATGGAGGGCGTGATCCTGGCCGGCACCGCCTCCGAAGGCTCCGCGGCCCTTCGGATGGTCGAGGCGGTGCAGCCCGACGCGGTGCTCCTCGACATCGCGATGCCGGGGATGGACGGGATCGACGTCGCCCGGGCGCTGGCGCGGGTGCCCAAACCGCCGCTGGTCATCTTCGTCACCGCCTTCGACATGTTCGCGGTCGCGGCCTTCGACGTCGAGGCGGTCGACTATGTGATGAAACCGGTTTCCGCCGAGCGCCTCGCCCGGGCGGTCGACCGAGCCCGGGAGCGCCTCGCGGCGGGGAGCGAATCGCCCGCCGGCGGCGAGTCGAGCTCGCCTTTCGTAGAGGAATTCTGGGTCTCGGAAACCCGCGGCCTGGTCCGACTGTCGACGGCCGACGTCGACCGGGTCAGCGCCGAGCGCGATTATATGCGGCTCCACGTCGGCAAGAGGAGCTGGCTGATCAACCACACGATCGGCAAGCTCGAGGAGGAGCTGGACCCGGCCAAGTTCGTCCGGCTTCACCGCTCGGCAATCGTCCGGCGCGACTTCGTCACCGGTTTGAGGCGCGACGACGGCGGCCGCTGGTGGGCGCGCCTGGCGGACGACAGCGAGCAGAAGGTCGGCCGCCTTTACCTCGCCAACGCAAAAGGACTCGCCGGGCGCCGCTAAAAGGGGCGGCGGCGCCCGGCGAGCCAGTTGTCCGTTGGGCTTCCAGTCAGCGGACTCGAAGAGCGAGTCGGAACGGCGTGGCCTGCTTCGCCGCGGCGAGCCGGACCGAGCTTCGGGCGTCGGCGGTGACCGCCGCCTCGCAGGCCGCGGCCTTCGCCCGCATGTGGAGCGGCTGGATCAGAGTCGAGCCGCAAAGGCCTTGCGCGGCCATCCGGATCCGGCGCTCGATCCGGACGGCGTCGGCGGGATCGGAGGAATCGAGTCCTTCGAGGCTGATGCTGACGATGTCCTCGGCGGGAGCCGCATGAGCCGGGGCGGCGAGGGCGAGAGTGCCGGCCGTCATGGCGAGGGCGGCGAGGGCGGAAAGCGTACGGTGCATGGTCTTGATCCTTGTCTGAACTCGGTTGCGGCGCGGGACCCGTTCCCCGGGGATGAGACGGGGTCCGAACCCCGCGTCGCTGGATCTGGGTAGACGGATGCAGGTCGAAGCGCGCGCCCGCTTCGACACGGGGCCGCAACGGTTCTGCAAAGCGCCCGCAACGCCGACGAAATGCATCTCCGGATCGACGAACCTCACGCAGGGCGGAGGAGAATCCGTGCTGTCTCGTTGTCAGGTGACGAAGAATGAGAGACGAGATGCGAAGCAACAGCGGCGGCCGCGAGAGCGGCAACAACCGGGGCAACCCCACCCTGGAGGAGCATGAGCACTCCAAGGGCCGCTCTGGCGCCGCCATCCGCGGCGAGAAGAAGGCCGGCGCCCCGGCCGACCGGATCGAAGCGAAGGGCGCGTAGGGGCCTGCCGCTTATCCTCCCCAAGCGCAGCTTGGAGAGGGGGACCATGCGAAGCATGGTGGAGGGGTAACTGGCACAGGCCTGCGCCAAATACCCCTCCACCCCGCTATGCGGCCGCCCCCCATCTCCGATGGGGAGGATTCAGGGCCCGATATCCGCGACGTGGGTCTTGACCCGGGGCCGGATCTGGCCGGGGAGGCCGAGCGCGGCGGCGACCTTGTCGTCCCAGGCATAGGGGTCCGCCCGGAAGACGACCCGGCCGCCGTCGACATAGGCGCTGTGATAGAGAAGCCGAACCGGGATCTTGTTGGACAGCTCGACGGGAGTCTCCTCCTTCGTCGCCATCGCCTTGTCGAACGCTTCCAGCTTGCCATCGTCCTGGGCGAGCAGCCGAGCGAACTCGACGGCGTTCTCGACCCGTGAGCAGCCGTGGCTCGCATGACGCTGGGTCGAGGCGAACAGGGCCTTTGAAGGCGTGTCGTGAAGATAGATCGACTCGTTGTTGATCATGTCGAACTTGACCAGGCCGAGCGCCGATTTCGGCCCCGGCTGCTGGACCAGCCGGCCGTTCTTCGTGACGATATTCTCCTTCGCCATATAGGCGGCGCCCTTGGGGAGTATCTCTTCCTTGGCGATCGACTCCGGAACGGTCCAGGGCGGGTTGGCGACGAGACGGGCGATCGGCGAGCCGAGCTCGGGAGTCTCCCAGTCGGGCTGGCCGACGACGACCCGACGCCGGTCCTTTTCGGAGCCGTCCTTGTAGTAATGGAGCTCGGCCGCCGCGGTGTTGACGTCGATCCGGGTCGCCGGCGGCGCCCGGTCGAGCCAGCGCCGCCGCTCGAGATTGACTGCGAGGATCCGGGCGCGGTCCTTGGCGCCCGTGTTCAGGGCCTCGACCGTCGAATTGCCGATCACTCCGTCGGGCGCGATCCCGTAATCGGTCTGCACCTTCTTCACGGCGGCGACCAGATCGGCGCTGTAGATGGCGCCGGCGGAGGCGGCGGGAGCCTTGGCCGTGCCCGGCTTCGCCTTGGAATCTTGCGCCGCCGGAGCGGGGGACTGCTCGCCGGCGAGATAGCCGTTGGCCCGGAGCCCCTCGCGGATCTGGGCGACTCGCGGGTCCTTCTTGCCCGGCTTGATCTGCTCGCCGGCTGCGATCAGGGTCTTGCGCTCCTGAGCGGCCTTCTGCCGATACGCGAGATAGGCGTCGGACAGCGCCTTATATTCGGCGTCCTGGGGCGCGAGGCTTGCGAGCCACTCGCGAACGCCGCCCTGCTCGACCGCCTTGCCGAGCCCTCCGGTGACGTCGCCCCTCGACATCGGCACCGTATAGACTTCGAACAATTTGCGCGGGTCGACCGCGCCGGTGGCGAGGGCCTGGCCATATTCGAGGGCCGCGAGGGTGAGTCCCGCCTCGCGCTCCGCCGCGCTGGCCCCCTTGGTCGCATTCTCGGCATAGGATTTGGCGTCGATCGCATGGCGCGCCGCGTCCTCGAAGGCGGCGGTGAGTTCCTGGGCCCGCTCGGCGGTCCAGACCGCCTGCCAGCCTCGAGCCTGGTAGAACTTCTCGACTCGCGGATCGCTCACCGCCGCCTTGAGATCCGCCGGAGTCACCGCCTTCGGATCGACCTGCACGATCTGGCCGGAACTCGCGCTGCCGCCGCTCACGTTCACGAAATCGCAGCCGCCGGCCAGGAGGGCCGCCAGCGAAACGCACGCTAGAATCTTACGCATACACACCGCCGCTTTACATGGATCAGGCTCCTCAAACGTCCCCACCGGCCAATAGGCTCCGAAGAAAAAGTAGCCCCCGGCCGCTTAACCGCCGTCGCTGCCCCGTCCCGGGATGGGACAGCGGGAAATGGGGGGGCGCATTGGTGCAACATTATTAGCTATCGGAAGCTAGGCGGGCACTTCGAACAGGCGACAAGGACCAAGTTGGCTTTGCTGGATTCCATATATTTCAAGGCTTTGAGAGAGGCGCTCCGCCGGCGGGGCCGGGAGATCGGCTGCGGCCTCACCCTGCTCGTGACCGCGTCCTGCGTCCCGCTCCAGGCCGCGCCTGCACCGGTCGACACCATGGCCCAAGCCAAAGAGGCAAGCTCCGCTCGGGTGCCGGTGCCCGAGCCGATGGTGCTTCGCGACGTCGCCCCCACCGAAGCCTTGCGGATCAATGCCTCGATCCCCTTCTCGGCCGAAGCCAATCCGCGAGCGCCCTCGACGGTGTTTCGAGCCGCCAGCCCCGGCGACCAGTTCCGCTCGCTGCAGTGCCTCGCCGAGGCCATTTATTACGAGGCCCGCTCCGAGAGCGAGGACGGCCAGCGCGCCGTCGCCCAGGTCGTCCTCAACCGGGTCCGGCATCCGGCCTGGCCCGGCACCGTCTGCGGTGTGGTCTACCAGGGACCGCTTCGCGCCGGCGGCGGCTGCCAGTTCACCTTCACGTGCGACGGCGCGCTCTTGCGCATGCCCTACGGGGCGGATTGGGCGCGGGCCCGCCGAATCGCCGCCGAGGCCCTCGCCGGCCATGTCTTCGCCCCCGTTGGCCTCGCCACCAACTATCACACGCACCAGGTCCTTCCCGACTGGGCGTTCCGGCTTCCCAAGACGACGGTGATTGGCAATCACATCTTCTACCGACTGCCGGGCGCTTGGGGCGGAGCCTCCGCCTTCGGCCAAGCCTATCGCGGCCGCGAGCCCTCGCCGGCGACGGTGATGGCGGCTCGGCTTCCGATCAACCTGGGGCGGGGCGCTCGCGCCGTTCTGAGTCCGCCGGTCGACCTCGCCAGCTTCGCCCTGCCCGTCACGTCTTCCGGCTATTCGGCCCCGCCCGCGCTCGCCACCGAGGCTCCGCCCGCCCCGATCAACGACCGGCTACCCCAGTCGACCGTCAAGGCGGAATTCGCCAACAGCGGCCGCTACCTGGACGATATTCCGGCGGCCACCACGACGCGCTGATCTCGTCATGCCAGCGAAGGCTGGCATCCCGGGGGGTGAAAGGCACAAGCGTTCTTCACCCCACGGGCCCCCAGCCTTCGCTGGGGCGACGGTCACCGCCGCGCCGCCGCCGTCCGCTCCCTGATCGACCGGAACTCGGAACCGGCTTTCCAGTCCGGCCAGTCGCGGCCGAAAGCCAGGTCCCGGCCGATGTCGTAGAACAAGCCGACATCCTGCGCGGCCCCGCTCAAATCGAGATCGGGCCGCCACTCGTCGCAGGTCTGGTGGTAGCAATTGGCGGTGAACTCGGTGACCCAGCGGTCTCCCGCCTCACGGCCGCCGTTCACCAGATCGACCCCGCCGCCCAGCGCCATCAGAAGGACCACCGGCACTCCGCGCTTGGCGAAGGCGAAATGGTCGGCCCGGTAGAAGAGACCGCGCTCCGGCCGGGCATCCGGAGTGATCGTCCGCCCCTGCCGAGCGGCGGCGGCGGCGAGCCTGTCCTCGAGATCGCTCTGGCCCTTGCCGATTAGGACGACGTCGCGGGCAAGGCCGTTGGGCTGCAGAGTGTCGAGGGTGAGGTTGGCGACCGCCTTGTCCATCGCGAAGAGCGGATTGGTGGCATAATGCTCGGCGCCGAGCAGCCCCCTCTCCTCCGCCGTCCAGGCGGCGAAGACCAGGGTGCGCTCCGGCCTCGGCCCGGACCTGAAGGCCCGGGCGAGCTCGACGATCCCGGCGATCCCCGATGCGTCGTCGAGCGCGCCCGGCCTTACCCTCTTGCCGCGCGCGTCGGGCGCTCCGAGGCCGTAGGCGTCCCAATGGCCCGCGAACCAGATCGTCTCATCCGGGCGCTTCGACCCTTTTATCTTGCCGAGCACGTTGTGGCTTTCGACCCGGATCGCCTCGACTGCGAAGTCGGCCGAGAAGCGGGCGCCGAGATCCACGGGCCGGAAGTCGCCCGTTCGAGCCTGCCTCTTCACCGTTTCGAAATCCAGACCTGCGCGGCGGAACAGATTTTCGGTGACGGACCGCTGGATCCAGCCCTGGAGCATGACCGGCTGCTGGGCGCCCGGTCCCAGGACGATGTTGTAATTCTCGCCGCCCGGCGCCTGGACCGTGTTCCAGCCATAGCCGGCGCCGGCCGTCTCGTGAACGACGAGGGCGGCGATCGCACCGCGCCGCGCCGCCTCCTCGAACTTGTAGGTCCAGCGTCCGTAATAGGTCATCGCCTGGCCGCCGAACCGCCCCGCCACCGGATCCCCTTCAGGCGCCTCGAAATCGGGATCGTTGACGAGAAAGATTGCGACCTTGCCCTTCAGGTCGACACCCTTGAAATCGTCCCATGGCCGCTCCGGCGCCGTCACGCCGTAGCCGACGAACACCATCGGCGCGGCCTCGATCCGGGCCCGCTCGGTCTCCCGAACCGTCGAGAGGTAGATGTCCTCCGGGACTCGAAGCGGCATCGGACCGCCCTTCCCCGTCACCCTAACCGAGCCGCCTTTGGCGAGCTGCGTCCGCACCAGCGGCACCTTCTGCATCCAGCCGCCATTCTCGCCCGCCGGCTCCAGCCCGGCCAGGCGGAACTGCTCGGCGATGTAGGCGATCGTCTTGGTCTCCCCGGTCGTCCCGGGCGCCCGCCCTTCGAACTCGTCGGAAGCCAGCGTCCGGATCATGTTCGACATCCGGACGGGATCGATCCGGGGGGCGCTTCGCTCGGCCGGGGCCGAGGCGCAGGCGGCGAGGAGGAGCAGTGGGACGAGGGCGAATTTTCTCATGCGCGGCTCCCGTTGTCGATCGCCCAACCGTCCGGAGCGGGTTCGGTTGCCCTTTGAACATCCCGTCATTGCGAGGAGCGAAGCGACGAAGCAATCCAGCGGGTCCGAAGACCGCTCTGGATTGCTTCGCTTCGCTCGCAATGACGGCGTGAATCAGAGTGAAACCATCAACCTCAACCGCTCACCACGTCCCGTTCCTTACCCAGCAGGACATCTCCCCGCCCCCGGCCCCTTCACGAAGCGCCCCGGCGTCGCTCCCGTATGCTCGCCGTTCCTGAGCACCTGGACACCGTTGACGAACACATGCCGCATCCCGGTCGCATATTGCTGAGGCTTCGGAAACGTTGCGTTGTCGCGGATGGTCGCCGGGTCGAAGATGGCGAGATCGGCGAAATGGCCGGGCTTGAGGGCGCCGCGGTCCCCGAGGCCGAGATTGCCGGCCGGCATCGACGTCATTCGCCGGATCGCGTCCTGCAGGGTCACGACTTTTTCGTCGCGGGCATATTTGCCGAGGACCCGGGCGAAATTGCCGTAGGCGCGGGGGTGGGTAGAGGATTTCAGAAACACGCCTTCGGGGGCCTGGGCCGAAGCATCCGAGGCGAAGCTCATCCAGGGAATGGCGATCTCGCGGCGGACATTATCCTCGCTCATCGAGAAATAGGCGACCTGGATCCGGCTGTTGTCCTCGACGATGAGGTCGGCCACGGTCTCCTCGGCGGTCTTGCCGCGCTCCTTTGCCACCTCCTCCAGGGTCTTGCCGGTGAGGTGCTTCAGCGCCGGATTTTTGAAGCCGAGCAGCAGCACCTTCGAGGGCTCCTCGACCACGAGCGCGCTGTCCTCCGATTTGCCCGAGCGCATCTCGGCCAGCACCCGGGCACGCTGCGCCGGATCCTTGAGACGCTTCACCCAGGCCTCGATTCCCCCCTCCTGCACCCATAACGGCATCGAAGCGTCGAGGCCGGTCGAGCTCGCCGGATAGGTGTACATGTCGGCGGTGATCCTGAGACCCCGGGCCCGGGCCGCCTCGACCCGGGCGATGGCGGCGTCGATCTTGCCCCAATTGGGGCGGCCGGACTGCTTGAAATGATAGATTTCCGCGCGCGCACCCGAGGCTGCCGAAATCTCCACCAGCTCGTCGATCGCTTCGAGCAACTTGGGACCTTCGTCGCGTATGTGGCTGATATACATGCCCCCGCACTTGCCCGCCTCGGTCGCCAAGGCGATCAGCTCCGGGGTCTCGGCGAAGAAGGCCGGAGCGTAGATCAGCGATGACCCGACCCCCATCGCGCCTTCGTTCATCGCCTCGCGCACCAGCGCCCGCATCCGGTCGAGCTGGGCCGGGGTCGGATCGACGTCGGCCTCGCCGAGCTCGTGAACCCGGACCGTCGTTGCTCCGACGAAGCTTGCGAGATTGGGCGAGACGCCCTTCTTCTCCATGTAGGATAGATAGTCCCCGAAGCCGGTCCACTCGATCGGATAGCGGATATCGCCCTGCCGGGACGTCTCGAGCCGCTTCATCTCCTCGGACATGGGGCCCATCGACTCGCCTTCGCCCATCACTTCGAGGGTTACGCCCTGGCGGATGTCGCTCTGCCCCTTGGGGTCGGCGATGAGGGTCTCGCCGGCCCAGCTCAGCATGTTGATGAAGCCGGGCGCGACGGCGAGGCCGGAGGCGTCGATCTCCTTGACGGCGGTGCCATCGAGGCTTGGGCCGACATAGGCGATCCGGTCGCCGCGAAGGCCGACATCGCCTTTGTAGGGGGCACCGCCGCTGCCGTCGTAGATCGTACCGCCGCGGATGACGGCGTCGTAGGCCGGCGCGGACGGAGCGGTCGCGCAGGCGGTAAGGAGCAGGACGAGGGTGGGTCCAAATCTCTTGAATCCTCCCCGAGATCTCTCGGGGATGGGGACCATGCGAAGCATGGTGGAGGGGTTCTTACAAACTCCCAAGAGCCCCTCCACCGCGCTTGGCCCGGTTCCCCTCCCCTGCAAATGCGCGGGAGGAATTAATGTGCTCCGGCGGCTCATCGTCTTCATTTGCATTTCCCCCATCCAGGCCCGCGGACGAACCGCCCCGGCTTTGCTCCCGTATGCTCGCCACCGCGCAAAACCTGAACCCCGTTGACGAAGACGTGGCGCATTCCGACCGCATATTGATGCGGCTCCTCATAGGTCGCCCGGTCGGCGATTGTCGCCGGGTCGAAAATTGCGAGATCGGCGTACAGGCCGCGCTTGAGCCGCCCGCGGTCGGCGATGCGCAAATTGTCGGCGGGGAGAGAGGTCAGCCGCCTCACGGCCTCGGCCAAGCTCAGTGCCTTCTCCTCGCGGACGTAGCGGCCGAGGAGGCGCGCGAAATTGCCGTAGGTTCGCGGGTGGACTTCCTTGTCGGTGAAGGGCGGGTCCGCGGCGATGGCCGCCGCGTCGGAGCCGAAGCTCACCCAGGGCCGCCCGAGCACCTTGCGCAGATTGTCCTCGGAAATGGAGTGGAAGATGGTGACGACCTGACTTGCGTCCTCGGCCACCAGATCGACCGCGGTCTCTGCCGCGCTCTTGCCGCGAAGCGCCGCGATCTCCGGCATCCGCTTGCCGGAATAGACCCGAAGCGCCGGATTGACGAAGCCGACCGGCTGCACCGTCGTCCAGTCGCGAGACCCGCCGACCATGTCGGCGACCACGCGGGCTCGAATCGCCGGATCCTTGAGCCGCGCCTGGAGGGCCTGAGGGCCGCCCTCGCGCACCCACAGCGGCAGAGTCGAGTCGAGGCCGGTTCCGGAAGCGGCGTAGAGGTACATGTTCGCCGAGACCGGAACCCCCGCCGCCCGGGCCGCTTCGATCCGGGCGAGCGCCGGGTCCATCAGCGGCCAGTTGGATCGGCCGGCGGCCTTCAGATGGTAGATCT
The DNA here is from genome assembly GCA_036387875.1 of Allosphingosinicella sp. Classification (GTDB taxonomy): domain Bacteria; phylum Pseudomonadota; class Alphaproteobacteria; order Sphingomonadales; family Sphingomonadaceae; genus Allosphingosinicella. The sequence goes on from DASVSX010000023.1 coordinate 27,660, forward strand.
CCCCGCGCGCGCCGGAGCGGCGGCTGATCTCGACCAGCTCGTCGACCGCTTCGAGCAGCCCGCTGCTCTCGCTTCGAATGTGGCTGACGTACATTCCGCCGCAGCGGCCCGCCTCGCTGGCCAGAGCGACCAGCTCCTCGGTCTCGGCATAGACCGCGGGAACGTAGATGAGCGACGAGCCCAGCCCCATCGCGCCCTCGTTCATCGCCTGGCGGACGAGAGCGCGCATTCGGTCCAGCTGCTCGGGGGTCGGGTCGACGTCGTTGCGGCCGATCTCGTGGACCCGGACGGTGGACGCTCCGACCATCGAGGCGATGTTGACGCTGACGCCCTTCCTCTCGAGGAAGTCGAGGAACTCGCCGAGAGTCGTCCAGCCGATCGGGTAGCGGGTCGCCGTCTGCTCGGCCAGGGCCTCGGCCTTCTGGGTGGGGCTGAACGGGCCCATCGACCAGCCTTCGCCCATCACCTCGAGAGTCACGCCCTGGCGGACGTCGCTCTGCGCCTTGCCGTCGCGGATCAGCGGCTCCGCCGCCCAGCTCAGCATGTTGATGAAACCGGGCGCGACGGCGAGGCCGCGCGCGTCGATCTCGGCCTTGCCGCGGCCCGAGATGCGATGAGCGATGGCGGCGATCCGGTCGCCCTCGATGGCGACGTCGCCGGTGTAGGGGGCGCCTCCGCTGCCGTCGTAGACGGTGCCGCCGCGGATGACCGTGTCGTAAGTGGGCGCGGTTCGAGCTGAGGCGCAGCTCGCAAGGGTCAGCGCGATCGCGGCGAGAACGCGGGGGTACATCGCCCTACGCTAGCGAAGATGGAGGCAAAGTCTACAAACCGTAACCAGGCGTCATCCCGGCGAAAGCGGGGACCTCCGGACGAGACGTCTCGGCGGGTTTCCCCGAGATCCCGGCTTGCGCCGGGATGACGGGTCGGTCGGCCCTCCCTAGTCGTGCTTGCCCTCGCGCATGTCCTTGGCGGCCTCGCGCATCTCGCGGGCGCCTTCGAGCATCTCCTTTGCGCCGTCCTCCATCTCGTCCGCGGCCTTGAGCAGCTCCGCGTGGGTCACGCGCTCGCCGCGGACGGCCTGGCGGCGGATCTCGGCCTCGCGATAGTCCCGGTTCCTGAACCGGTCGGCCTGGGCAAGCATGCGGGTCGCGCCCGTCTCCATGCTACGCGCGCCGATCTCCATTCCAATCGCGCCGTGCTTCATGGCCGCGACGACCGCCCCGGCGGCCTCTCCGGCCGCGCGGCTGGAAATCTCGGCGATATCCACGGAGCGCATCGCCTCGGCGACGGCGCGCTCGACCTCCGCCTCGATCAACGCACCGTCGACATGGGGGTCGCGCGGGGTGCGGGGAGCGCGCGGTGCCCGGGCGCTGGCCTGCATCGCGGCGGCCAGAGCGACGGGCAACCCCGGCGGCATTGGCCCCGGACCCACGATCGTCACCTTCGGCGGGACCGGCGGGACGGGCGGCGCGCCGGGCGCCGGGGGCGCGAGCGGAGCCGGCTCGGCGGCGGCCCGGGCAAGCGCCGAGACCGACGAAAGCCGGGCGATCGCGGCCTCGGGCGCTTCAGGCGCGGCCGGCGGCTGAGGGGCCTCGGGAACGAACTCCAGGGCCGCGACAGGCGCCGCGAAGGCGGCGCAGCCGAGCATCGCGGCGACCGCCCAGGCCGAGCCGGAACGGCGGGCGACCCGGCCGTCGAGGATCGCCTTCACCCGACGCGACAGGCCCGGTTCCCCTGCCGCAATGGCGTTGGCGGGCAATGCTGGACGGCCGTCCAGCCGGGCCCAGTCGAGCAGGGTCTGGGCGTAGCGCGCGGGCTCGACCCGCGCTGCGGCCTCGCTGTCGGCGGCTTCCTCGGCCTGCTGGGCGACCTCGCGGTCGAGCCTCCAGACCAGGGGATTGAACCAGAAGAGCGCGACCGCCAGCCGCGACAGGATCAGCGACGGCCAGTCGCGCCGGGCGACATGAGCCACCTCATGGGCGAGGATGGCGTCGGCCTCCGCCGGCGTGCGCAGAGTATCGCGATCGAGCAGGATGACCGGGCGCCTCAGACCCCAGCTCAGCGGCGAGCTCGAGTCTTCCGAGGCGAGCAGCCGGATGCCCAGCGTCTCGCCGCCGGCGCGGGCGAGCGCGGCCCGCCATTCCGGCGCTTCGACCTCCGAGGCGTCCCGGGTCCAGGATCTCAAAGTCCACAGCCCGGCCAGAAGCCGGCCTCCGACCATCAGGACTCCGCCCAGATAGAGGAGGAAGAAGAGCAGGCTGGGATCGTCCCAATCCCCGCCGGCGGCAGGCGCCGAGGCAAGGGCCGGCGCGGGCGCGGCTTCGAGCGCGGCCAAGGCGACCGGGGAGAGCGCCGCGGCCGGGGCGGGCGCCGGCGCCGGCGCCGGAGTAGCGATCTCGAGCGCCGGAGCGAGCGTCGCGATGGCCGGTAGCGCCAGAAGCAAGGCGACGGCGATCTTGAGCACCGCGCCCCGGTCGGCCGCGGAGCGCGACCTCAGCATCGCCGCCAGAAGCAGCGCTCCGCCCGCGATCGCCGCGGATTTCCAGCCCATCTCGATCAGGAAGTCGTAGCTCATTGGTCGCGCTCCTTTGCCTCGTCGATCGCGCGTTGCAGCGCGTCGAGCTCTTCGGGCTTCAGCGATTGAGAAAGGCCGAGAAGGGCCGTGGCGGCGCTCGCAGCCGACCCGTCGAAAAAGGTTTTGACGAGTGCCTTGAGAGCGGTCTCGCGCACCTTGGCCGGCTGCGGAACGCTCCTGTAGACATAGGCCTGGTCCTCGGTGCGGTGGCTGACCAGCCCCTTCGCCTCGAGCCGGGCGAGCATGGTCCGCACCGCCGAATGGCTCGGCGCATCGGACATCGTCCGGCGCACGTCCGCCGCAGTCGCCTCGCCGGCGCTGCACAAAATCTCGAATATCTCGCGCTCCCGGCGCGGCAGGCTGGCGATCATGGCGACTCGGACACCTTTGCTGCTACACCTGTAGCATGCCACAAACGTAGCAGGTTGCAAGCCCCATTTCGAAAAAGACGTGCGTTCGTCGACGCCCTAGAGGTCAGTCCGGATGCGCATCGTGTGGCGAATGGTCGCCGGCGTGGCGGGCGAGCTCCGCCTTCACCTCGGCGATGATCTTCACCTTGGAGACGTTCTTGCCCGGGCAATCATGGGTCGTCTTCTGGTCCTCCTTGTGGAGGCGCATCGACTCCGGGTCGAGGCCGAGGGCAGCGGAAAGCGTCGCCATCGCACAGACGGTATTCTTGCGAACGGCGAGCCCGCGGCCGCTGTCGAAATCGTCCTTCGCATAGTCGCCCAGCATTTCGATCCCGATCGCCAGCCGGTTCCAGCTCGGCGAGTGGGTGCCCGCCGTCGTCAGAGGCGTGAAGACCCAGATCTGCTTGTCATCGATGAAGAGATGCGGCCCGGAGCTCCATTTCTGCGTATCCCGAAAGAATCCTTCAAGGTTAAGGATATGCTGCTTCGTGAAGCCGTTGGGGCGCTGAGCCAGATTCGGCGCGCCCGTATTATGCAGGACGATGAAGCTTGGCCGCCAGCTGGTCCAGCTCAATGACTTGCAATAATTGGCAAAACCATCCTGATCGAAACTGATGCCGACGATAGGTTTCCAAGCCATGATTTCCTCCCCCCGAGTCGTAATCGCCGATCTTCTTATTTTCTTCGGCGGATGACAAGGCCAGCGCCGTCGCTCACCTGGGCTTGCGGAAGCGGTAGACGAAGCGGTCGGTCCTGCCCCGGATGGAAGAGTCGAAGACGTTCTTGCTGTGGTCCTCGTCAACCCGGAGCAGGTCCGACTGCGCCTCGAGGACGAAGCCCGCCCGCTCGAAATCGGCCTTCACCACCGCCGGATCGATCCGGTGAAGCTTCTCGACCACCTCGCGCGTATCCCCGCCGGACGTCGCGACATGGTCGACGACGGCCACGATGCCGCCCGGCTTCACCGTGTACCAAAGCGCCCGGACGACCGTGTTCGGATCGATCTTCGGGATCTTGTACTGGGCGCTCTCCCAATAAGCGTCGTGATAGACGAGGTGGAGCATGGCGAAATCGAAGCCGTCCTTGGGAAAGGCAAGCGCCGTCGCCGGCGTTCCGAAATAGCCGAAATTCGGATTGCGCTGGCGGATTCCGTCGAGCGCCGCTTTGACCTCGTCGGACTGGAAGCCGGCAGAGTTCCAGCCAAGCACCAACCCCTTCGGGCCCGCGGCCTTGGCCATGATCTCGGCATAATAGCCGGTGCCGGTGAAGTAATCGAGCGCCCGGTCGCCCTTCTTCAGGCCCATGAATCGAAGCACCTCGACGGGCCTCCGAACCTCGTCCAGCTCGGTGGCCGCCTTGGGCCGTCCCGGCGCCGCCACCGCCCCGGCGACGTCCGCAGCGCCGCGTCCCTGCGTGCTGGCCGCCGCGGGCGCCACCAATGCCAGCGCCATCGCCGCCAAAGCCGTCCTGCGCATATTCGCTCCCCTTCCTCCGATCCTCAGGCCGCGGTGCGCCGTCCCGCGCGCCCGGCCAACGCCCGTTCCTGAACCCGCGCCTGAAGCGCCTGCATAGCCGCGTGCGACGAAAGCGCCGCGCCCTCCTGCCAAAACTGGACGTAGCTCAGATGCTCGCCCGCGAAGAAGATCGGGCCCTCCGGCTTGTAGAGCTCCGCATAACGCTCCGGCCGAGGCGACTCGAACCAGGCCGGGTTGCCCGGCCCGACTCCCTCCGACCAGCGGGTCAGGCCCCAGGCGACGGTCACCGGGCGGCCGAGCTCCCCTGCCCTTCCCGGATGCATGCGGCCGATCACCTCGCGGCAGATCCGGAAGCGCTCCTCGTGGCTCAAGGCGGTGAACTTCTCGGGATGGTCGTCGCCGGTCCAGCCCGCGACATAGGCCGCGACCAGCACGCCTTTGTCGCCGTGCCAGTTGCCGGAGGGATAGAGCACGTTCTCGGACAAGGCGTCGGTCCAGCCGACTCCGCCGTAAACGCCCTCATCTTCCCAGAAGCGCCGGGATTCGAAGGCGGCCTTGACCGCCGGAACGTAGGCGATGTCCTTCATCGCCGCCTGCTTGGCCGGCGAGAAATCGTTGGGGATCCGGGCGAGCAGGTTCACCGGCAAGGTGCAGATGCAATAATCGGCGTCGACCTTGCGCCCGCCGCCGAGCTCGATCCGGACCCGGTCGCCGGCCCGCCGGATCGCCGTCACCGGAGTGCGAAGCCGGACCGCCGGCCTGACCTGCTCGTAGAGAGCGTGCGCGATCCGGTCCATTCCGCCGACCGGCTGGAACATCGGCGCCTGCTGGTCGAATATCTCCTCGAACAGAAGGGGCAGGACCCAGCCGCGCTCCTTCAATATGTCCTCGAGCTTCATCGCAGGCACCGTCGTGCCCCCCTCGCCATAGGCGCCGGGAAGGGTCGAATAGCCGGAGCGGCCGTCGCCTTTATAGTCGCCGTTGGGCCGGGAGAGCCCGCCATAGGCGCCCAGGAAATTGACCATCACGCTCTTGTCGACGGCGCTGAGCTCCTCGTCGAGCGCGCCCTTCCTGACCGCCTTGACGAGGAGTTCGGCGGTTCGACCGCGAACGTCGTTCACCGCCTGGCGGTTGGCGACGTTCCTTCCGCCGAAATCCCATTTGGCGGCGCGGTTGGAATTGACCATCACCTCCAGCGGAACGCCGAGCCGCTTCGCATAGCCGAGGATGACATGGTGCGCGGTCGGGATCCGGGCCGCTCCGGCGTTGAGATAGAGGCCCCTGGAAAAGCTGCAGAGCTGGTCCGGCCGCCCCATCTGCTCGATCCGGTCGCCGCCGCGCACCGTCCAGACCCGGCCGCCGATGCGGTCGCGCGCTTCGACGACGGTGACGTCCCAGCCGGCGCGGCGAAGCTCGAAGGCCGCGACCAGCCCGGCTATTCCGGCGCCGAGGACGACCACGGACTTCTTGCGTCCCGGCGCCGGCGGAAGCTCGAACGGCTCGGCGGCCGCGGGCGGCGCGTTGAGCAGCCCCAGCGCCTCCATTCCGAGATAGACGGCGCTCACGCCTCCGGCGAGGCCGAGGCGCTCGAGCAAAGCGCGCCGGGTGAGGCTCACCGGCCTTTTCCCCTGGCGGCCGTCGCCTCGATCTCGACCAGCCAGCCGGGATCGACCAGCCCCGCCGCCTGCAGGGTCGACCTCGCCGGCTTGTCGGGCTGGGCCGCGGTTCCGAAAAACTCGCGATAGGCCGTCATCATCCCGGCGAAATCCATCCGCGCCTGCCCCGGCGGAGCGATCAGGAAGACCCGCATCATGACGATGTCGCCGAGATCCATGTCGTGCTGCTTCAATTGCGCCTCGATCTTTCGAAGCACGCTCCGGGTCTGGGCCGCGGTGTCGCCGAAGCGCTGCACCGATCCCGCCGGGGCCGAAGGATCGACCGCGTCCGGCACCGTGCCGCCGATGTAGACGATCCGGCTGCCCGCGGGCACTTCCGCCGACGCGGCGATCGGCGATTCCGCCGCGCCCAGCCGTCGGATTTCCTTCGCCTCCACCGCCGAGGCGAGGACCAGGACCCCCGCCAGCATCGCCAGCCTGCGCATTTCGCCACCCCCTGCTGCTCGAGCGCAGACTAGCTCAGCCGCGGCGCGCCGTCACGCTCCTCTGCGACGAAAGATGCGATTTCAGAGGGCGAAGACTTCGCGCCCGGCCCGGTTCGGCGATCCCGCGGCTCCGACAACCTCGGCGCGAAGGGCGCAGACGATTCGCGCCGAGCAGCGGACGGTGATCGCGAGAGTCGCGCCGGGCAACCCGGCGAAGCTGTAGAGCAAGGCATGGAGCGAGCCGTCGCCGCAACGGCCGGCGCAGACCACTTCGCCCTTGTGGTGCGCGCCCATCGTCGCCGGAACCCCGTCGACGTAGAGGGAATAACCGCCCACGCCCGGGCCCGGCCGCACTTCGACCTGCAGCCTCGTCATTCGTGCCTCCGACATCGGCGGCGGCATAGGGGCCGGAAAAGCCGGAGTCCGTGACCTGCCTCACGCGCGATTGCTCGATTTGGGACTATGGCGATGGCCTGGAAGCGCGGCCTCGGCGGCACGTTGACCGCGGCGGCGGAGAGGCGCACTCTAGGCCACCGTGGGGGACGGGCGATGGATCGTGAGCAAAACTCTGGAGATGGGCCTGCGCAATTGGCCGTCGGCGCCGAGACCGCGACCGTCGACAAGCCCAAATCGATCATATTGTTCTCGGACGGCACCGGCAACAGCAGCGCCAAGCTGTTCAAGACCAACGTCTGGCGGATGTACGAGGCGGTCGACCTCGGCGCCACCGCCATCGCTTCGCGGCAGATCGTCTATTACGACGAGGGGGTCGGCAATTCCGGCTTCCGTCCGCTGGCCATCCTGGGAGGAGTCTTCGGCTGGGGGCTGAAGCGCAACGTCCTCGATCTCTATTCCTTCCTCTGCCGCAACTACAAGGAAGGCGACCGGATCTACGCCTTCGGTTTCAGCCGCGGCGCGTTCACGATCCGAGTGCTGGTCGGGCTGATCGCGAAGCAGGGCGTCATCGACTATAAGGACGAGCGGGACCTCGCCCACCAGTCCGAAGACGCCTACCGGGCCCACACCCGCGACCGCGCGCCGCGTTTCCTGCCCATGCGCTGGCTCCTGCCCCTCTGGCGGTTGATCGTCTCGCACCTGCTGGTCGGCAAGCGCAAGCTCCTCAAGCAGCGCCTCTACGACGTCGGGAAGAACCACAAGCCGCGGGTCCGCTTCGTCGGGCTCTGGGACACGGTCGCCGCTTATGGCGGACCGATCGTCGAGCTGGTACGGGCTTTCGACGATTGGATCCGGCCGCTTTCGCTCCGCAACCAGATCCTTTCCGACAAGGTGGATTTCGGACGGCAGGCGCTCGCCCTGGACGACGAGCGCGACGCCTTTCATCCGGTCCCTTGGGACGAGCCCCGGAGCACCGACCGCGAGCGCATCAAGCAGGTCTGGTTCGCCGGCGCCCATGCCGACGTCGGCGGCGGCTATCCGGACGACAGCCTCGCTTATGTCTCGCTCGCCTGGATGATGGAGGAAGCGCAGGCTGCCGGCCTCGGACTGAGGGACGACAAGCTCGTCGAGGCGAACCGGGTCGCCAACGCCTTCGGGCCGATCCACGATCCGCGCGCCGGATTCGGTTCCTATTACCGGTACCAGCCCCGAATCGTCGGCGCCTACGTGGAGCCGCCGGAGGCGGGCACGGAATCCCAAGAGGATCCCGAGCTGAAGAATCAGGGCCTGAACCAGTGCGCGTGGGTCCATCAAAGCGTCATCCACCGAATCATGGCCGGCACCGACGGTTATGCGCCGATCACTCTTCCTCAGACTTTCCGGATCGTCGATCACGGGCCGGCCGATGCCGTCATATCCGCGCAGGTGAGCCGAAACCTCGCCGGGACCGCCGCCGCCCGGGCGGACAGGCAGGAGACTCTTCGCGACCTCGTCTGGTGGCGGCGGGTCTTCTATTTTACGATCGTCGCGGCGTCGCTGGCCTTGGCGACGATGCCGCTCTGGCTCGCCTCGGCCGGCGAACGCCTCTGCTCCGACAGCCGCTGCGTGCTGGGCACGATTTTCGGGTGGCTCCGCTACGTCCTGCCGGGCTTCGCCGAGCCGTGGATCAAGACGTTCTCCGAAGGACCGGGATGGACCATACTCTTCCTGGCCCTGATCCTTATTTTCCTGAGCTTCGGGACCATCGCCGAGCGTCGCCTGCGCGACGGCACCCGCAAGCTGTGGAAGGAGGCGCTGGCCGGTCGTGTCGAGTCAGACGAACGCAAGCCGCCGGTACGCAGGATTCGAACCAGCGGCACCTATCAGGGCATTCTCGGCTTCATAAAATGGCAGGTTTTGCCGTTCGCCCTGGGGCTGATGATGCTGGCGGTGCTCGCCTGGGCGGTTGCCCTGGCCGCCGCCCAGCTCAGGCTGAGCGGCGGCGAGGGCCGCGGGCTGTTCTGCCGGCGCAACGCCCCGCCGCCGTCCCTCTTCGAAACTCGAAATCCGTGCAATCCAACCGGCGTGAAGGTCGGCCGGGGGCTCACGTACGAGATCCGCTTCTACGTTCAGGAGCCTTGGCAGGACGGCTCCGATGAAGATAACGCCACGAACCCAGAGGGCATCGAAGCCGGCAGGTTCCCGTTCAAGCTGGGCTATGCCGCCGCACCTTTCCGCCGCGTCATCAACGCCCGGTATCTCCAGCCGCTGGCGGCGGTTTCGCGAAGGAGGACCAACTTCACCAAGATCGACATCAGCACGGTTCACATCACCGCTCTCGCACCGGTCGCCGCCGGCCCCAACGAGTGGGTGAGCGAGTTCACGGCGCCCGCGACCGGGCAGCTCAGCCTGTTCGCCAACGACGCCGTGCCCCCCTGGCCGGCCCGCGCGGACCTTTTCTATCGGGGAAGCGACTCGTCCTCCAATCGCGGCACGGCCTGCGTCGCAATCTCGCTGAAGCGCGACGAAAAACTCGTCCCCATCGTCACCTGCGAAAGCACCTGCGTCCGGCCCGCCAACGCCCCGCCGCCGCCGCCGGGCGTCTGCCGGTGGCAATATGCGGACCCGGCGAAGGAACGCGAGCGGCGGCTCGGGCGACTGCCCGGGGCGTCGGCGGCTCCGCCCGGGAGCCGCTGAGGCCACTCGCAGCCGTGCCTCGGCGGCCCCCGACGAGGATTATTCGCCGACGCCCCCGGGGGTCTCGGCGCTCGTTCCGCGGTCCAGGTCGCGCCGAAGGACTCCGCTCAAGACGAGGATGACCAATGAGGTCACGATCCAGCCGAGCAATTCGTAGAAAGCCTTGGCGATGCGCCAGCCGGTATATTCCCGGCCGCTCTCGGGATCGGCGTGGCGGATCGAACACCGATTCTCCTGGTCGAGGTCGAGGACCGGTATGAAGACGTCCGCCGCGTACAGGACGCTGCTCACGTCCAGGTTGCACGGGCTCGGTTGCGCAAAGGCGAGCTTGGTTTCGTAACGGGTTCCACCGCCCCGTTCCATCTGCGGCTCGCCACTCGGCTCCAGCGACATGAGCCCGCCGCCGGGCCCCGAAGCGACCGAGGCGGCCTGACCCAGCACCGGCGCATAGGGCACCTCCAGAACCAGCACGATATCGGAATCGAGATGCTTCGTTCCGTGCGCGGTCTGCTGCTCCCAATCGTGAATGGAGGTCCAGCCGCCGTAGCGCGCGTAATGGACTCCGACCGCTCCGAGGGCGATGCATACCGCCAGAACCAGCCCGGCGCGGTCTGGAGAGAAGCCGTAGCGAAAGCCGTAGCGCGCGATGAGCTGAAGGATGGCGAGGAAGGCGGGCCATGCCAGCAGGACGAACACGAAGGCGGCGAGCCCGAAGATCGAGCTTGCTCTCACTCCCAACTCGCCGAGCGAGGACAGGCCGACGAACGCAGCCACGGCGAATATGGCGGCGGCGCCGCGCCACAGCAAAGTCCCCCGATTCCACGCATTCGCCCAGGCGCGCGAGAAGCGGAGCGTGGCCTGGATGTTCTTCCTCTCGACGGTGATCTCCTCGGCCGCGCGCTCTTCGCCGGCGCGCCCGGTGGCCTGGGCAAAGACGTCGTAGGCGTGGCGGACGAAATCATCGCCTCGGGAGCAGTGATAACGCTCCCACAGCCCGACCCACTCCCTGTACCAGGGCTGGGCCCGCTTCTCGGCCGACAGCGGCGATGAGCCGGCCTCCGCCGCTTCGGTTGGAAGCTCCGCCTCGATCACGCGCTGCTTGCGGTTCTGGAAATTGAGCCAGCGCAGCCGCGCTTCGATCCGGTCGTCGCTTCCCGCCTCCACCTCCTCCACCCGGATGCTGGCGAGCCGCAGCCGCAGGCGATAGGTCAGGCCCCAGCCGTCGCCGAAATCGTCGTTCAGCAATCCGCAGCGGAAGCCTCGCAGGTCGAGGGTCGCGAACCCGCTCTTCTCGATGTCGAAAAAAGCATTCTTCTGCGAATGCCACCATCGCCGCGGCCTCTGGGGAGAGGCCAGCGCCTCTTGTTCCGCCGGGCTGAGCGCGGGCAGGACCCATCGGAGACGATGCACCTCGAATTCCGAGCCGCAGACGAAGTCGCGAAGGTTGAGAGCCGTCCTTTCGCGGTCGTCCAGCGGATCGCCGCCCTCGGTCGCGGGAAAGCCGCTCAGGTTCAGAGTCAGCCGCCTCAGTGCCGCGTTGCCCTGCACCTTGGCGCTTTCCAGGGTGATCCCGCCCGCGATCACGACCGCGTCCCCATAGGAGGTACGGCGTCCTATCTTCAGATGTCCCTGGACGACGCTTTCGCGCATGTCGAGCAGCCACGGGATCACGCCCCGTTCCTGTCCCTTGTGGGCCGGCGGAGCGTTGATGATCCGGCAGCCGATGATCGCTTCCCGACCGATCACGCAGCTGTTCAGTCGAACCGCCCCGTCGCAGCCGCAATCGGACGTGATCTTCACGCCCGTGCCGATCGACGCCTTGAAGAGATCGATCGCGCTGGTGGCGGACCAGCTGGTCGAGGAAAGCTCGTGGGCCGGGGTGCCGGGGACGTGGTCGGTCCCGGCGTAGAGCTTTGCGTGAGTGATGTTCAGGCGCCGGTCCACCTTGAGCGCCGCCGCACCGAGCTTGAACAGCCTGTGCGCGCAATATCCGCCGGCAAAGAAGGCGCCATATTCGGCGCCGAGCCCGATCTCTGCCCACACGTCGCCGGCTCGAACGCCGTGTATCTCCATGTTCTTGCCGATGTTGGTCGCGATCAGGCAGAGCTCGCCGTGAAGATAGACCCGGTCGCCGCGGCGGGCCTCCTGGGCCATGTAATGGGGATGATAGAGGCCGAGCTTGAAAGTACGCTTGATGTCGGCCTTGGAGAAATTCAGGGTCGGGGCAGCCCCCTGCTCGTCATTGTCCTGGCCGTGGAAGAAGCCGCCCGCGATCCACACCTCGCCCGCCGACATGCCGATCGCCGAGAATTGGCCGATGACGACGACTGGAAAGAAAGCGTTGTCCCGCCCCTCCCCTTCCTGCGCTCCGGCATTGTCGCCTTTGACCCCGAGCTGACCGGCGATCCGGGCGAACTGGAAATCGAGCGCATAGCGATGGGAATGGCCCAGGAACTTGCCGCCGAAGATCCAGACGTCGTCGCCGATCTCCGCGCTCACGAACCTCGCTCCGCCGACGAAGGTCGACCGGACGAGCTCCACTCGGTCGCGAATATGGGCGTGGCTCAGCTCGAGGGCGCTCACGTCGCGCATGCTCCGGGTCTGAGTGGCCGGCGAGATCCGCCGCGCCCGAAGGCTGCACTTCTCCATCTCGAGCCCGGCCCCGATGGCTGCGGCTCGAAGGGATATTTCGCAGCACGCCTTGCTCTCGGTGATTTCGGGAAACGGAGCGGGCGCCGGTCGGTTCTCGCTCCCCTCCGCGGACCTCACGGGAAACTCGGCATAGGCAACTCCGCCGTCCGGGCAATTGATATCGAAGCAATGGGCCTCGAAATCGTCGCCGCCGGTCCAGCCGATGAAGTCGGCGGCGCCGAAATCGACGGTCCGGGAAGGGTCGGGCGGTCCGCAATTGCGGATTCGGACGCTTCCGGCGAAGCGCGACCCTTCCGCCTTGAGGGACGCGAACCGGCAATCCGCCATGCACAGCGACTGGATGTGGGCCCCGGACAGCTCGATAATTCCGTCGAACCGGCACCCCTGGATCTCCAGCGGAGGCAGGAACCCGCCTTCTCCGGGCGCGATGTCCCGCAGGTCGAGGTCTCCCTTTATAAGCAGGAGGGAAGCCTTGTCGGATCTCGTGCCGGGCCAGTGGATCCGGGTGCCGTAGCGGGTCGGCGCCGCCGGGCGGCGATGCCAGGGCCGCGAGCCGATTCTCAACGGCGTGCCCAGGAGCATGGCGCGGATGAACTCGGCGCTTATCCGGGCCGGCCGGGCCAGCTCCGCGGCCGTCGGAACCAACGGCCGGCCGCTTTCCACAGCTTCTAGAAGCCGTGCCTCCAGCGGTTCGAGTCTTCCGATCAAGGCCGGCCCCGATTGCTGCCCATCTCGTCCCCCACGATTGCGGCGTCCCCGACCAGGAAATCTACACGAGCCGGCGCATCTTTCCAGACGGGCGCGGGCGGAACTTCATCCAGGATGGAGGAAGTCGGCCCGCCGCGCGCTCGATCGGCTATCGACGGCAAGCCTCCCACCTCAGGGCCTCACAGCCCTTCGAGAAAAGGCTTGCTCGGCGCGAAGAAATATTCGCCGCCCTTCAAGGTGACCGCGGCTTCGAAGTTGAACTTCTCTCGGCCGGCGGCGGCGTTGCCCCAGGCCTTGGGCCAGCGCTGCGCCTCGTTGCGATCCTGGCCGATCAATGGATCGTCGCCCGTGTCCCTGCCGGTAGGAAGGTTGAGGACGTTTGTCGGGAAGTTGGGATTGTCTACCCAGACCCGCTGGATGAATTCGAACTGGTCCTCGATGTTCGCCTGGAAGCACATGAACAGCAGGCCGCGGTCGCCATGGGGGTTGGGGTCGGTCTGAACCGCGTCGCAAATGTCGGGCATCGGCTTGCCGTAGGGAATGCCGCGCCGGGCGATGCGCCGCCGCCGCTCCTTTTCGGGGGAGGTGCGCGGAGTCGTGGCGCGCGGATTGACCTTGCGGGCATGAGCGTGCGCCGGGCATTTGAAGCCGTCGGGATCGCCCGTCTTATAGACGAAGTCGTTGGTATAGTCGGCGGTCGGCGCCGAGAAGTCGGCGACGGGGGTGCCGTCCTTGAAGCGGCCGACCGTCATCGCCCCGGCAAGCGCCGGCGAATGGCCGGTCGCGGTGGCGCAGGCGACGACGGTGTCCTCGAACCGGCCGAAATCCTGGTGCAGCTTTCGGTAGACGAAATAGCTGCCATAGGCCTCCTCCTCTCCGGTGAACGGATCGTCAACCAGCACCAGGTCGAGCGGCGCGGACGGATCCCACACGCCGGGACCCTGGGTACCCTTGCCGTCGTCATAATAATTCTGGAGGTCGTCGGCGGTGAAGAGCGGCTGGCTGATCCCGTCGAAATAGCCGAAATGCTCGATCGGCTCCGGCCGCTCCAAAGGGGTGCCGTCGCGGACCGTACGGCGCAGCGCCTGGCCGGTTTCGACCGTCAGGATGTCCGCCAGCCCGGCCAGCTCCGCGGTCAGCAGGGAAAGGCCGTTGAGCAGTCGGGTCTCGTCCTCGGCGTCGTCGCCGAGCTGGACCATGGCGTGGACTTCCTCGCGGAACCCCGCCTCCCACCGAACCGGCTTGGGATCCTTGTTGCCGAAGCCGAGCAGATCGGCCAGCACGCCGTCCCCCTGGTCCTTCATGCCCTTGCGAAAGGCCTTGCTTTCGAACAGCCTCGGATTGAGCCCCAGGAAGCGGTAGCCGGCCGACGACAGGTAGAAAAAGGTCACCATGCCGCCATCGAAATCGGAATCGGCCCGGCGCGCCGACGCCTGGTCGAACTGTTCGGCCGATGTCAGGATGCGCGGCGCCAGGGTTTCGCGGATCCACCGCCGCACCGCGGCCGGCGCTCCGGTGAAGCGCAGGAAGATGTGGCGTTCCACGTTGCGCCCGTGCGGCTTGAGGATATTGCCCTGGAGTCGCTCGAGCAGCGGACGATAGGGCGAGCCGGGGCCGGTGGCGACCTCGGAGGCGGGCTTCGTCAAATCGATCGCCATCGTGTTTCCTTTCGTGGAGGCAATTCAGTGTGGGCCACGGACTTCGGCCCTGGCTGAGCGAGTCCCATGGCAGAAGTTGGCGGATCCGAGCGCGTGACGCCGATCACGTCCGCGGGCCCGCGGAGACAATTAACTTACATCAGGGCGCGAAACCCGATCGATTCCTCGGCCTCGGGGGGGGCGGCGGGACACACGGGCTTGCCATTCACGGCCGTCGAACCCATCTCGCACAAGCCGCGTTGACCTGTCGCGCGTCCGTCTCTAGCCTTAGAACAGATCTGGAACATCACCGGCTATGCTGACTCATCTCTCCGTCCGCGGCGCGCGCGAGCACAATCTCAAGAATGTCGACGTCGATATCCCGCGCGAGACCCTGACCGTGATCACCGGCCTCAGCGGCTCCGGCAAATCCTCGCTCGCCTTCGACACCATCTACGCCGAGGGCCAGCGCCGCTACGTCGAGTCGCTCTCGGCCTATGCGCGCCAGTTCCTGGAGATGATGCAGAAGCCCGACGTCGACCATATCGAGGGCCTCTCCCCGGCGATCTCGATCGAGCAGAAGACGACCAGCCGCAACCCGCGCTCGACCGTCGCCACCGTCACCGAGATCTACGATTACATGCGCCTGCTCTGGGCCCGCGTAGGCGTGCCCTACAGCCCCGCCACCGGCCTCCCGATCGCCGCCCAGACGGTGAGCCAGATGGTCGACCGGGTCATGGCCCTCCCCGAAGGCACCCGCCTCTACCTGCTCGCCCCCGTCGTCCGAGGCCGCAAGGGCGAGTATAGGAAGGAGCTGGCCGAGTGGCAGAAGGCCGGCTTCGCCCGGGTGCGGATCGACGGCGCCTTTTACGACATCGAGGAAGCCCCGGCGCTCGACAAGAAGTACAAGCACGACATCGAGGTGGTGGTCGACCGCCTGGTCGTGCGCGAAGGCATCGAGACCCGCCTCGCCGACAGCCTCGAGCAGGCGCTCAAGCTCGCCGAAGGGCTGGTCTATCTCGACCCCGCGGACGCGCCTAAGGGAGATGAGGCCCACTCCGTTCGGGCTGAGCCTGTCGAAGCCCTCCCTTCTTCCGGCGGCAAAAGGAAGAAAGGGGCTTCGACAAGCTCAGCCCGAACGGATGGGGGTAGCTCAGCCCGAACGGGAGAGGGGGAGTCGGCCCGAACCGTGCTCTCCGACAACGCCCCCCCCGGACGCCTCGTCTTCTCCGAAAAATTCGCCTGCCCGATCTCCGGCTTCACCATCGCCGAGATCGAGCCGCGCCTGTTCAGCTTCAACGCCCCCCAGGGCGCCTGCCCCGCCTGCGACGGGCTCGGCGAGAAACTGCTTTTCGATCCCGAGCTCGTCGTCCCCAACGAGAACCTCAGCATCAAGCGCGGCGCAGTCGTCCCCTGGGCCAAGTCCAACCCGCCCAGCCCCTATTACATGCAGGTCCTCGGCTCCCTCGCCCGCGAGTTCGATTTCAGCCTCGAGACCCCGTGGAACGACCTGCCGGAGGACATCCGCGGGATGATCCTGTTCGGCACCGAAGGGAAGCCCGTCACCCTCCGCTTCGTCGACGGCAAGCGAAGCTACGACGTCAAGAAACCCTTCGAGGGCGTGATCGGCAACCTCAACCGCCGGATGCTCCAGACCGAAAGCGCCTGGATGCGCGAGGAGCTCGCCAAATACCAGAGCTCGGCCCCCTGCGAGACCTGCCTCGGGGCCCGCCTCCGGCCCGAGCCGCTCGCGGTCAAGATCGCCGGCGAGGACATCTCGATGTCCACCCGCCGCTCGGTCCGCCATGCGCTGGAATGGTTCTCAACGCTCGAGGACAAGCTGAACGGCCAGCAGAAGGAGATCGCCCGAGCCATCCTCAAGGAGATTAACGAGCGGCTCGGCTTCCTCAACAATGTCGGCCTCGACTATCTCAACCTCGACCGCACCTCCGGCACCCTCTCCGGCGGCGAGAGCCAGCGAATCCGCCTCGCCAGCCAGATCGGCTCCGGCCTGTCCGGGGTCCTCTACGTCCTCGACGAGCCCTCGATCGGCCTCCACCAGCGCGACAACGACTGCCTGCTGATCACCCTCAAGCGCCTTCGCGATCTCGGCAACACCGTCATCGTCGTCGAGCATGACGAGGACGCCATCCGAACCGCCGACTATGTCATCGACATGGGCCCCGGCGCCGGCGCCCATGGCGGCGAGGTCGTCGCCAAGGGAACGCTCGAAGAGGTGCTCGCCAACGACAAGAGCCTCACCGCCGACTATCTCACCGGCCGCCGCTCGGTCGCCGTCCCCGCCACCCGCCGCAAGGGCAACGGCAGGAAGCTCACCGTGAAGGGCGCCCGCGCCAACAACCTCAAGGACGTCACCGCCTCCATCCCGCTCGGCACCTTCACCTGCATCACCGGCGTCTCCGGCTCCGGCAAGTCGAGCTTCACCATCGACACCCTCTACGCCGGAGCCGCCCGGGCCCTGAACGGCGCCCGGGTGATCTGCGGCCCCTGCGAGAAGATCGCCGGCCTCGAATATCTCGACAAGGTGATCGACATCGACCAGTCGCCGATCGGCCGGACCCCGCGCTCCAACCCCGCCACCTACACCGGCGCCTTCACCCAGATCCGCGATTGGTTCGCCGGCCTCCCCGAGAGCCAGGCGCGCGGCTACAAGCCCGGCCGCTTCAGCTTCAACGTCAAGGGCGGCCGCTGCGAGGCCTGCAAGGGCGACGGCCTGATCAAGATCGAGATGCACTTCCTCCCCGACGTCTACGTCACCTGCGACGTCTGCCACGGCCACCGCTACAATCGCGAGACCCTGGAAGTGAAGTTCAAGGGCAAGAGCATCGCCGACGTGTTGGACATGACGGTGGAAGACGCCCACGAATTCTTCAAAGCGGTGCCGCCGATCCGCGACAAGATGGCGATGCTCGAGGAAGTCGGCCTCGGCTACATCAAGGTCGGCCAGCAGGCGACGACCCTGAGCGGCGGCGAGGCCCAGCGCGTGAAGCTGGCCAAGGAGCTGTCGAGACGGGCGACGGGGCAGACCTTGTACATATTGGACGAGCCGACCACGGGGCTTCACTTCGAGGATGTGCGGAAGCTGCTGGAGGTGCTCCACGCGCTGGTCGACCAGGGCAATTCGGTAGTGGTGATCGAGCACAACCTCGAGGTGATCAAGACGGCGGACTGGGTGCTGGATCTCGGCCCTGAAGGTGGAGACAAAGGCGGCGAGATCGTCGCCGAGGGCACCCCCGAGCAGGTGGCGGATGTACCGGGGTCATACACGGGCGGCTATCTTAAAGGCCTGCTCAAAGGCCCCCGCGCCGAGCCAGCTCCACCGAA
>DASVSX010000024.1:0-10043 GCA_036387875.1 Allosphingosinicella sp.
GAGGGGTTGGGGTGGGGGTTGTCTGCTCGCCTCACCGGCGTCAGCGAACATTCTCCCCCACATTCCCCACCCCAACCCCTCCCCTGAAGGGGAGGGGCTTTGTCTCCGAGCGCTTCGCAGGGGTTATGCAAAGGTCCCGCATTCGCAGGGAGGGAACATGCGAAGCATGATGGAGGGGGCCTCTCTGACGTCGAAACCCTCCACCGCGCTTCGCGCGGTCCCCCTCCCCGGCAAATGCCGGGGAGGATTTAGGAAGGCTCGATCATAGTTGAATGCGATACAGCCTAGGGGGTAATTGCGTCTCCGGCCGCCCCCTCCGGAAAGAGGGACAACCCCTCTCTTTAGGCCTGATCCAAACTCCTCGCCCCGGCGAAGGCCGGGGTCGCAAGGGTGAAGTCCGTCCGCGCCATTCGCCGCCCGGGATTCCAGCCTTCGCTGGCATGACTGCAAATGCGTCGCTAACAGGCGCACGCATGAGCGAATCCATCACTCCCGAGATCGTCGCCGGGCACGGCTTCTCTCCGCAGGAATATGAGCGGGTCCTCCACGCGCTGGGCCGGGAGCCCAACATGACGGAGCTCGGCATCTTCTCGGTGATGTGGTCGGAGCATTGCTCGTACAAGTCGTCGCGGATCCACCTCAAGAAACTCCCGACCGAAGCGCCCTGGGTGATCTGCGGCCCCGGCGAGAATGCCGGGGTGATCGACATCGGCGAAGGTCCGGGCGGGGTCCGGCAGGCGGCCATCTTCAAGATGGAGAGCCACAACCACCCCTCCTACATCGAGCCCTATCAGGGCGCCGCGACCGGGGTCGGCGGGATACTTCGCGACGTCTTCACGATGGGCGCCCGGCCGGTCGCCAACCTCAATGCCCTCCGCTTCGGCAGGCCCGACCATCCCAGGATGCGCCACCTCATCGCCGGGGTCGTTGCGGGAATCGGGGGGTACGGCAATTGCGTCGGGGTTCCGACGGTCGGCGGAGAGGTCGATTTCCACCGAGCCTATGACGGCAACATCCTCGTCAACGCGATGACCGTCGGGATCGCCGACCAGGACAGGATCTTCTATTCGGCCGCCGCCGGGATCGGCAATCCGGTCGTCTACGTCGGCTCCAAGACGGGGCGCGACGGGATCCACGGCGCCACCATGGCGAGCGCCGATTTCTCCGAGGACAGCGAGGAGAAGCGCCCTACGGTCCAGGTCGGCGACCCCTTCACCGAGAAGCTCCTGATCGAGGCCTGCCTCGAGCTGATGGCCTCGGACTCGATCGTCGCAATCCAGGACATGGGCGCCGCGGGCCTGACCTCCTCCTCGGTAGAGATGGCGTCCAAGGGCGGCGTCGGGCTCGATCTCGACATGAACTCGGTCCCCTGCCGGGAGACCGGCATGACCCCCTACGAGATGATGCTGTCCGAATCGCAGGAAAGGATGCTGATGGTCCTCAAGCCCGGCCGCGAGGCCGAGGCCGAGGCCATCTTCCGCAAATGGGAGCTCGACTTCGCGGTGATCGGCCGGGTGACCGACACCGGCCGCCTGGTGCTGAAGTGGAACGGGGAGACCGCCGCCGACATACCGCTCGCCCCGCTCGCCGACGACGCGCCCTGCTACGACCGGCCGTCGGTGCCCACTCCGAAGCGCGAGCCGCTGGCCGACGTGCCGGAATGCGCCGACGTCGCCGCCGACCTGGTGAAGCTGGTGGGGTCGCCCGACCTCGCCAGCCGGCGCTGGATCTGGGAGCAATATGACCACATGGTCGGCGCCGACACCGTCCAGCGCCCCGGCGGCGACGCCGCAATCGTCCGGGTCCACGGCACCGGCAAGGCGCTCGCCATGACCACCGACGTCACCCCGCGCTACTGCTTCGCCGACCCCTTCGAAGGCGGCAAGCAGGCGATCGCGGAGGCCTATCGCAACCTTTGCGCGGTTGGAGCGACCCCGCTCGCGGCGACCGACTGCATGAACTTCGGCAACCCCCAGCGGCCGGAGATCATGGGCCAGTTCGTCGGCTGCATCGAAGGGATGGCCGAGGCGTGCCGGGCGCTCGATTTCCCGATCGTGAGCGGCAACGTCTCGCTCTACAACGAGACGAAGGGCGAGGACGGAGCGGGAAGCGCGATCCTGCCGACGCCGGCCATCGGCGGGGTCGGGCTTCTCGAGGATTGGCGCAAGTCCGTCGGAATCGCCTTCAAAGGCATTGGCGACGTGATCGTCCTGATCGGCACCCGCCGGGGCCATCTCGGCCAGTCGCTGTGGCTGCGCGAGATCCACGGCCGCGAGGACGGCCCGCCGCCGCCGGTCGACCTCGCCGCCGAACGCTCCGCCGGCGAGTTCGTGCGGGCCGCCATCGGCGGCGGGGCGATCACCGCCTGCCATGACGTCGCGGGCGGCGGGATCGCGGTCGCGCTCGCCGAAATGGCTCTGGCCGGAAAGGTCGGAGCGATGATCAACAAGCTCAAGCCGGAAAGCGAAGCGGCCCTCTTCGCCGAGGACCAGGGCCTCTATGTCGCGACCATCTGCGACAATTGCCTGCTGACCTTCCTGGCCCGGGCCCACGCCGCCGGAGTCGAAGTCGAAGCGATCGGCCGAACCTGCGGCACCCGCCTGATCTTCGAGCTCCCCGCCGGGGACCATGCCGTCTCCCTCGCTGATCTGCGCCAGGCTCATGAAGGCTTCTTCCCGGCACTGATGGGCAGCGACTCCGCGCCGGCTTGACCGTCATTCCGGCGAAGATCGCCGCCGTCATTCCCGCGGCAGCGGGAATTCAGCTTCTCCTTCCCGCAGCCGCCGCTAGTCTGGATTCCCGCTTGCGGGGGAATGACGGGAGAAGGCTATGGCCACCGGTTACTCAGGCACGCCGCTCGCGCGGAAGCTTTCCCTGAAGGACGGGCAGCGCGTCTGGTGGGATGGAATGCCGAAGAGCGTCCGAACCGAGATCGAGCGTGAAGGCCTGGCCTTGGACCTGCTTCTCTTGCCGGAGGCGTCGCTCGACGCCGCCCACATCTTCGTGACCGAATATGCCGACATGGCGGCCAAGCTCGCGGCGCTCCGACCGATGCTCGCGCCCGGCGGCTTCATCTGGGTAAGCTGGCCGAAAAAGGCCTCCAAGGTTCCGACCGACATCACCGAGGACCGGATCCGCGACGCCATCCTTCCCGCCACCGACCTGGTCGACGTCAAGGTCTGCGCCGTCGATTCCATCTGGTCCGGCCTCAAGCTGATGGCGAGGCGTCGCAAACGCGCATGACGAGCGAACAGGCACGGCCACAAACCCACCTCCGCTGAAATAGAGCAAGAGATCAGGGCAGGGAGCAAAGGAGACAACGGCTGGTCAGCCTGTTTATCTTCTGTCATCTAACGTTCTTTCGGACTCTGTGACTCGGCCCAGAGCATTCGTGGAAGGTGGGCGAACTCTGGCGGTCTAGGGGGGAGACGATCGTGCCATTCGGAGAAACACGTACCAAAGGGTTACTGAGACGCGCGATCGTCCCCTTGCGGCGAATATATTTACGTCCTGCCCGGCTTCAAATAGCCTTTATAGTCGTCTCGCTGCTCACCGTCTGCACTACTACGCTCATCCTGAGTTGGCGGCGCTCCCCGCCTGAGGACTATATTTCTATCATTTCGTTCGAGCTCGCCATTCTCTCGATCGTGTTCGCCATCGGAGCGGTTTACCGTCCAAAGTCTCTCGTGGTTATGATCCTCAAATCCCAGAGCTTTTTTTCGGCCGAGCTGAAGGAGGGTATCCAGGAGGTATTTTCATGCCGGCCGGATTTCGAGCTGCAGATCGAGCAGGTCGACGAGCCCCGGGATCAGAGCTTCGACCAACGGCTCCTCAGCGCGATCTCGAAATACCTTTTTTCGCCGCGACTCGCGGCCGTCATCATCAGGCCCTCTGAAATCTCGGCACGGACGAACGAATTGATGACCACCCTGCAGCGACTCGGTGTATTCGTCGTCGTGGTCGACTATGACATCGGCGAGGAATTCGAGCGGCTCGCCGACGATCATCAGCCTCTCTACATTCTGTCAGATTTCCGGCAGGGAGGCCGGCTCGTATCGCAGGCGATCCGGAGCTTCCTCTGTCCAGCGGAGTCGCGCCATGTCGCCATTCTCGCCTTGGGCCCGGAGAATTCGACCACCGGTTCCGCCCGATCGAAGTCGCTGATCTGGCATCTCCTGCTCGACGGTCACTATCGCGTGGTGATCCCGGAGATCATCGACGAGTGGGAGCCGGCGAGCGTGTGCGCGAAGCTTCTCGAGCAGATCCGCCAGGTCGAGGCCGATCGGATCGTCATCTTCGCCGGCAACGACAACATCGCGGACAAACTGGCCAGTAGGCTGCAGGTCGACTCGGCGGCGGGCAAGCTGATCAGGGTGATCGGCTACGACGGGATACGCAAGCGAAACGGCGAGTGGTTGCTCGAGTCCCATGAAAATTGCATCGCGACGATCGACGTCAAGCCTCGCGAGCAGGGCATGCGTACGGCCCAAGCCGTGCTGGAACACGCGCTCGGCCATTTCACGCCGCGGCTACGCGTCATCAGGATTATCCCGGAGTTTAAGGAATTCAACGGCTTCACTCTGGCTCCATCCGTGGGGAGTCCGGCGCGTGCAGCTCAGTGCGGCGATCCCGGCGGCGAACTGGATGGCGGCTCCGTCATCGAGCCCTTGATGGAACCGGGCAAAGCAGAAAGCTCCGTGAAAAACGTCTCCGGCGCCTAGGGTGTCGACCGCCCGGATTTCCGGGACGTGATATTCCTGGCGGTCCGCACCGCAGCGGCGCAGGATCGGTCGCTCGCCCCGGGTAACGATCACTTCGCCGCCCGCGTCGGCGACGGAATCGAGCCACGGGCGCCCGTCGCCATGGCCGAGAAAGCGCTCCGATACGATCGGCAGCGTAATATGGCGGAGGAGATGACGGTTGTTTTCTTTCCAGCTGCCTCCGTCATAGACCACGGGCATGGCCTTCGCGGCGCCCGCGGCGAGGCGCTCAAAGAGCTCGGTATAATAGCCGTCCCAGAAAAGGAACGCCCCCTCCTCCATGGCCGGCAGAGTCTCGTCGAAGCCAATAGCGTCGCGGTTGCAGGAGAGGATCGTACGATCGCCGTTGGAAGGATGAATTACGATCGACGCGATCGGAATATAGGATTTGTCCGCGGCGCAATTGACCACGCTTAGCCCGCAATGTTCGGCCGCATGGTGAATCGCCTCCCCCAGGCCGGTTCGCGCCGCCGCCGTATAAATCACCGCGATACCGCCGAGCCGCGCGTAGGTGAGAGCGGCATTGAGGCTGGGGCCCCCGGCCGTCGTCCAGCACAGATCGGTACGGCTCTTCTCGTTCCGCGCCGGAAGCTCCTCCATTTCATAGCAGATGTCGAAGGTGGACAGGCCCACGAAGATGCCCGGCTTTTCAGCCATGGGCGTGCCTGGAGTCGAGAATCTGCGCTCCGGACGGAGCCGGACCGTTCAAATCGTGCCGAACGTAGACGAGACGTTGCGCCAGGCCGCGGACCGCTTCCAGAAATTTGGAATCGTCGTCGACCACCCAATCCTCCGCCGTGAGCCGCGAACGGGCGACTTCGAGCTTCGTCATACCCAGGTCCGGCGCCGAGAGGATCTCGTCGAATTCGGGAAAGCCGTCGGATCCGAGGCAGCGTCGGATCAACCATCCGGCCTGCGAGCTGAGCACCGCCTTGTGCTGCTCGGCAAATTCCCTGCCGATGAAGTTCATGATCGGTAGGTTCGGCCGGAAATAGTCCTGGTCGAGCAATGAAAGGACGATTTCGCAACGGCGTCGGGAAAAATCGCCCTGGTCCAGCGAGAAGCCGTAGCGAGCGCGCATTTTCGCGATGATATCGCCTTCCGACCGGCCCATGTAGAGCGTCTGGAAGTCCTCGCGCGACAAGTCGACGCCGAGTTCGCCCAATACCCGCTGATATGACAGCAAATGAGCGGGCTCGCTGTTCACGAGCACGCCGTCGAAATCGATGTAAGCGGTCATCCCTCGTCCGTTTTGCGAGCCGGCAGCCGGACAGGCAAGAGCAAAAGCCCCGTTCCGCAAGGCTACACGAAACGACTGCAACGACCTTCACGGGCGCGCCACCCCGGCATTCACCTATTGCGAACGCTTCGCATTATCGCTACATCAAGGTCATGATCGTTTGCGTCTGTAACGCGATTCGCGAATCCGACGTCCGCCAGGCGGCGCTCGAAGGCGCGTCCTGTCCGAGCAGCGCTTACGGCCGCTTCGGCCGCAAGCCCCGTTGCGGCCAGTGCTTTTCCTTCGCCCGCCAGGTCATCGCTGCCGCTCAGGCCGCCGGCTGAGCGCCGGCGCGCTCTTCTGAACATGATTCGCAATCGCTTGTGAACCGCACCGCGACTGACTCGCAATGTCATCGAATTTTTCGCAGTTTTCCGCGGTTTTTAGATGCTTTCCCGAGCTCGACCGGCTAAGGATTCTGCCGTGAAGGGAGAGCCGGAATGAAGGGCGACGCCAGGGTCATCGAGCTTCTCAACGAGGCTTTGCGCAACGAGCTTACCGCCACCAATCAATATTGGCTCCACTATCGTCTGCTCGACCATTGGGGAGTGAAGAGACTCGCCGCCTTCGAGCGCGGCGAGTCGATCGACGAGATGAAGCATGCCGATCGGTTGTCCGAGCGGATATTGTTCCTCGACGGCCTTCCCAATTTCCAGCTGCTCGGGCGCCTCAGGATCGGCGAGACCGTCGAGGAGGTGCTCCGCTCCGACCTCGAGCTGGAGATCGAGGCGGTCGAGCAATTGAGGGGCGCGATCCAGCATTGCGAGGCGGTTCGCGACTATGTCAGCCGCGACCTCTTCGCGGAGATCCTCGAGAACGAGGAAGCCCATGTCGACTCGCTCGAAACCCAGTTCGAGATGATCGCCCGGATGGGCCTGCCGAATTACATCCAGCTCCAGTCCAGGCCGGCGGAGGACTGAAGTCGGCCTTTTGTCATTCCGGCGGAAGCTGGCGGCGTCTCTCAAGCTTATTGGGACGAGCGGGCCGAGGCGAGCAGATCAGAGCCCGAGCCGGCGTCTCACTTCCGCGATCCGGCCGTCGACGAGCTTCAAAAGGCGCTCGCGCTCTGCCGAGTCCGGCATCCGGAGAATCTCCGTGCGACGCTCGGTCAGGGCCAGCAGCAAGGCTTCGTTTGTTTGTAAGGAACGCAGCTCGGCCACTTGCGCCGCTTCGCTGTTGTCCTGCGCCAAGCCCGGTGTCTGGGCTCCAACCCCGAGGAGGCTGATCACGGCGGCCGCGAAAAGCTTTCCTGCTCCCGTCATCCGATCTCTCCCTATATCGTAGCCGATCATCCTGCCTGGACGGCAATGCCATAGCGCCCGCGACTGCGCCGGAGAAGGCCGGCACCGAGCAAATCTGGAAATAGGTCATGAACGGTCCCGATCCGCGCGTCCGATCCAGAGCCGCTGCGATTGAACGACCCGCCGAATTCGATATCAAAGCCTCATCGGCCCGTTCGGAAAAGGGGATCCGGTGACCGCCGACGAGCCGAAGCCTAGAATCGTCACCCTGGACATCGTCCGGGGCGTCGCGGTGATGGGCATCTTGGCGATGAACATCGTCGGTTTCGCGTTGCCCTTCCAGGCCTATCTGAACCCCGTGGCGCTCGGCCCGGCCGGCGACTGGGACCTCGCTTCCTGGGCGGTCGGCTTCATCCTGGTCGACGGCAAGATGCGCGGTCTCTTCTCCTTCCTGTTCGGGGCGAGCATGCTGCTGGTGATCGAGCAGTCGCAGGCCAAGGGCGAGTCCGCCGACATCGTCCATTATCGCCGGATGTTCTGGCTGCTCTTCTTCGGACTCATCCATCTCTACCTGATCTGGTTCGGCGACATCCTCGTCGGCTACGCTTTGGTGGGGATGATCGCCTTCCTGTTCCGCGGCCTCGGCCGCCGCGCTCTGGTCGGCTGGGCGGTGGGCCTTCTGACCGTCCAGTTTCTGATCTTCGCAGGGCTCGCCGCCGGAGCCGCCCAGCTCCAGCAGGCCGCAGCCGCCCCGGGAGCCTCCGCTGGGCAGATCTCGGAATGGCAGGGCCTGCAGGCCATGTTCGGGGCGCTCAGCCCCGAAGCCAGGACGCACGAACTCGCCCTCTATCGCGGCGGCTATGCCGGGATCCTCGCCGACCGGGTCCGGGACCAGGCGCTCGGCCCGATCGAGGGGCTCGGCCTGTTCGGATGGGAGACGCTGGCTTATTTCCTGCTCGGAATGGCCGCCTTGAGGTCCGGCTTCCTGACCGGCGGCTGGACCGACGAACGCTATCGGAAGGCGGCGCTCATCGGCTTCGGGATCGGAATCCCCGCTTATGCCCTGCTCGCCTGGCTGCTTGTCCGCGGCGGCTTTTCGGTTCCGGCGATCCTCGCCTTGTCGATGGCGGCGACGGTGCCGCTTCGGCCGCCGATGGTGATCGCCACCGCCTCGCTGATCATCCTCGCCGCCCGCAAAGGCGGGGCGCTCACCGAGCGGATCGCCGCCGCGGGGCGGGCCGCCTTCACCAACTATCTCGGCACCAGCCTCCTCATGACCACTTTATTCTACGGTTATGGCGGCGGCCTGTTCGGGACGATGGGACGGGCCCAATTGTGGCTGGTCGTCCTGGCCATGTGGGCGCTGATGCTGCTCTGGTCGAAGCCCTGGCTGGACCGCTTCCTCTACGGCCCGCTCGAATGGCTGTGGCGCTCGCTCGCGCGGGGGCGAGCGCAGCCGATTCGGAAGGTTTGAATCCTCCCGCATTCGCAGGGGAGGGGGACCATGCGAACATGGTGGAGGGGTTCTTCGGGAAGCTGAAAAAGGCCCCTCCACCCCCCTTCGGGTGGTACTATTCCCTTGCAAAGGCAGGGGAGGATTTGAAGGTCAATTCCCCGCCCGCCGCCTCACCAGGGGGTTGGCCTCGGCTTCGAGCTGGGTGATCGTCTCGAGATAGAGAGGCCTGAGCTTGGCCACGAAGGGAAGCAGATTGTCCGGGAAGAAGCCCATCTCGATCGCCCGGCGGGCTCCGAATTCGATCTCCTCCGCGAGCGCTCCCAGGGGCTCGGCTCCGAACTGCCGGGCCTCGGACTTCATCGTGTGGGCGGGAAGGACGAGGCCGGCCGTGTCGCGGGCGTGCATGGCCGATTCGATTCGGCTCACCGCCTTCTCGCCATCCTCGCGAAAATAGCTGAGGATTCGCGCGAATCCGGCGCCCAGCTCGCTTCGCGCCGCACAGAAGACCGTCCAATCGACGACTTCTTCCTCGTTTCCGGTCCACTCGTCCACCAAGCGAGACTAGGCCCGAGGGAGTAAAGGACCCGTTGACGCGGCCCAGCCTTTCAGGCGTTGCGACGTCCCCCTTTCCCCGTTCGGGCTGAGCCTGTCGAAGCCTCCTCTTTTTCCGTTTCAACACAGAAGGAAGGCCCTTCGACAAGCTCGGGGCGAACGGTGGGGCGCGGTGGAAGCCTAATCCTTTAGGTCTTCGAATCGTACGGGTTCTTGCCGCCGCGGAGGGCGAGGCGGATCGGCACCGCTCCGAAGCCGAGCTCGCGCCGCATCCCGTTCATCAAATAACGGCGGTAGCTTTCGGGGAGAGCTTCCAGGCGGCTTCCGAAGACGACGAAGCTGGGCGGGCGCGATCCGATCTGGGTGATGTAGCGCAGCTTGATCCGGCGGCCGCTGACCGCCGGCGGCGGGTTCTTCTCGACCGCGTCCTCGAACCAGCGATTGAGCTGGCCTGTCGAGACCCGTTTCGACCAGGTCTCGCGGACCTCGAAGGCGGCGCCGAGCAAGGCATCGAGGCCCTTGCCCGTCTTCGCCGAGACCGTGAGCAGGGGAACGTTCGGCGCCTGGGCCAGACCCTCGCCCAAGGCCGCCTTGATCCCGTTGAAGAGGCTGCTCTGGTCGTGCGCCAGGTCCCATTTGTTGATCGCAATGACCAGCGCGCGACCCTCCTGGAGGACCCGGTCCCCGATCTTGAGGTCCTGCGCCTCGAGGCCGAGCGTTCCGTCGAGCAGGAGCACGACCACCTCCGCGAAGTC
>DASVSX010000025.1:0-12026 GCA_036387875.1 Allosphingosinicella sp.
AGTCGCTGGGTGCTAGCCCCTCCCCTTCAGGGGAGGGGTTGGGGTGGGGGTTGTCTGCTCGCCTCACCGGCGTCAGCGAACATTCTCCCCCACATTCCCCACCCCAACCCCTCCCCTGAAGGGGAGGGGCTTTGTCTCCGAGCGCTTCGCAGGGGTTATGCAAAGGTCCCGCGAAGGCTGGAATCCATGAACACCGTCGTTGCGCGGTTTCCATCGACCGTGTTCATGGATGCCGGATCAAGTCCGGCATGACGGGAAGCACCGACACAATTGACACACAAAAGCCCCGTCCGCGGCATCGGGCCGTGACGCAAAGGGAGCAAATCGGCCTTCATCCGCTGGAGAAGTCCGATGAAGTCCATGATCGCCGGTTTCCTGACCACCGCTTTGCTGCTGGCGCTTCACGTCGCCCCGCCGCCCGAGGCGCTTCAGGCTTATGCAAGCCCCACCGACCAGGCCTTCGCCGAGCGTCACGAGCACGAGTCCAAGGACGCGATCCGCGCCGAGCTCGGCCTCGACCACTAAGACTCGTCAGCCCCGGCCATCGGATTTCGCTCGCTCGGAGGCTTGACGTCCCCGCCCCGCCCGATCAAGGCTCGGAAGATTCAGGAGAAAAATCACATGCGTTTCAATTCCATGCTTGCGGCGATGGCAGCGGCATCCATGGCCGCGGCCCCGGTCGTCGCCGCGCCGAGGCCCGCGGCCGAGGTCGCCGCTCAGTCCGAGACGGTCGAGGGCGAGCAGATCCGGGGCGGCTTCCTGCTCCCGCTGGCGATCATCATCGCGATCATCATCGGGGTCATACTCCTGACCAACGACGACGAAGACCCGGTCAGCCCGTAGGCATGGCCCAGCGCCTCTGCGCCTTGGCCGCGGCAGCCCTGCTCGCGGCCGCTCCGGCCTCCGCTTCACCGGCGCCTGCGACCGGCGAGGCGGCCTTCCGAGCCATCTACAAGGAGCTGGTGGAGACCAACACCACCCTCTCCGCCGGAAGCTGCACTCTGGCCGCCGAGCGGATGGCGGCCCGCCTCACGGAAGCGGGCTTTCCGGCGTCCGACCTCCACCTGGTCGTCGAGCCTTCCCATCCGAAGGAAGGCAGCCTCATCGCGATCATGCACGGGTCGGACCCGAAGGCGAAGGCGCTCCTCCTCCTCGCCCATATCGACGTGGTCGAGGCCAATCGCGAGGACTGGGCGCGAGACCCGTTCACCCTCGTCGAGGAGAAGGGCTTCTTCTACGCGCGCGGCGCTTCGGACGACAAAGCCCAGGCCGCGATCTGGGTCGACACGCTCGCCCGCTTCAAGCGCGAGGGCTTCCGGCCCAAGCGGACGATCAAGATGGCCCTGACCTGCGGCGAGGAGACCGCGGGGGCGTTCAATGGCGCCCAATATCTGGCGGCCGAGAGGCGCGACCTGATCGACGCGGAGTTCGCTCTCAACGAGGGCGCCGGCGGCCTGCTCGACGAGGCCGGCAAGCCGGTCGTCCTCAACATCCAGGCGGGCGAGAAATTCCCTCAGAACTACCGGCTCGAGGTCGTCAATCCGGGCGGCCACAGCTCGCGCCCAGTCCGGGAGAATGCGATCTACCGGCTCGCGGACGCCCTCGTCAAAATCCGGGCGCACGATTTCCCGGTCCAGTCGAACGAGGCGACCCGCGGCTATTTCGGAGCGATGGCGAAGCTCCTCCCGGGGTCCGCCTCTCAGGCCATGGCGGCGTTCGCCGCCAATCCTTCGGACCAGGCCGCCGCGGCGGCGCTGGCCGCCGCCGACCCGGCCTGGAACGCCATCCTTCGAACCACCTGCGTCGCCACTTTGCTCGAGGGCGGACACGCCACCAATGCCTTGCCGCAGCGCGCCCGGGCCAACGTCAATTGCCGGATCTTTCCCGGCACTTCGGTCGAGCAGGTCCGCCAGGCGCTGGAGCAGGTCGTCGGGGACGCGCAGGTGAAGATCGCCACGCTCGAAACTCGAAGCGCGATCTCGCCGCCGCCGCCGCTGACCGAGCGGGTGCTCGGGCCGGCTCGAAAGGTCGCCGCGGAGGTCTTCCCCGGGGTGCCGCTCGTTCCGCTCATGGCCGCGGGGGGAACCGACGCCGCCTTCCTGACTCCGGCCGGAATCCCGACCTACGGCCTCACCGGAATCTTCTCCGACAAGGAGGGAAGTCACGCCCACGGCCTCGACGAGCGGATCCGGGTCAAATCGCTGATGGACGGCCGGGAGTTTCTCTACCGGCTGGTGAAAGCATATTCGGGCAAATAACATCGTCCCGGCGAAAGCCGGGACCTCGGGGACACCCGCCAAGCCTTTTCGTCCTGAGGTCGGCTTTCGCCCGGATGACGGGCACGCCTCGCCCATCGCATCGCGCAACGGCCCAACTTCCTGCGGCGGAACGAGCCCGCCATGAATTCGTTCTGCCTCTGATATGAAAACGCACCCCACCCCCCTCACCCGCGCCGCCGCGCTCCTCCTCGCCGCCGCCGCGCTCCCTCTCACCCCCGCGATCGCCCAGGATAGCGCGCCGCCGGCCGAGGAGACCGCGCCGCCCGACGCGAGCACTTCGATCCCGCCTCCGGAAGCGACCACTCCGGTCCAGACGACCGAGACGGTATCGCCGGATCCGGCCACCGAAGCGGAGACCCCCGCGCCTGCGCCGAGGACCCGGGCCCCCGCCCCCGCCGCGACGCGCCGAACCACCACCCGGACGACGACGACGCGCGCGCCCGCCGCGGTCATCGTGCCGGCCCCTGTCGGCGTCGCTCCGGTCCCGGTTCCGGTCGACACCCTGCCGCCGGTCGCAACCGCTCCGCTTCCGCCGCCCGTCGCCCAGACTCCGCCGCTCGAAGTCCTGCCCGAGACTCCGGCCGCCCCGGTGGCGACCACCGTCGAGACCGAGGACAGCCGCGACTCCTTCCTCCCCTGGCTGCTCGGCGGGCTGCTGCTGCTCGGCGCCCTTGCATTCTTCGCCCTTCGCGGCCGCCGCCGGGACGTCGTCCATGACGAACGAGTCTACGAGCCGGCGCCCGCCCCGGCCGTCGTCCCCGTCGCCGCGGCTCCGATCGTCACTCCGGTCGAGACGGTGGTTCCCTCCGGCCGGCCGGAGCTGGACCTGACCATGCGCCCGGTTCGGGCCGGGGTAAGCGGCGGCGACGCCCGTGTCGAATTCCAGCTTACGGTCGGCAATTCGGGCCCGGTGGCGGCCGAGAACGTCCGGATCTCGACCTGGATGCTCGCCGCCGGCTCGTCCGAGGCGGAGAGCGCGCTGATCATTCCACGCGACCATGCCGATACTCCGCCGGTCACGATCGGCGCCGGCGAGTCCCGGACGATGGAGGCTTCGGTCGCGCTTCCAACCGCCGAGGTGAATGGCGACGCCGTCCTCCCGATCGTGGTCGCCGATGCCCGCTACAGGCTCCCCGACGGAAGCGAGGGCCGCACCTCGGCCTCCTTCGCGGTGGGAGTTCCGGACGGCGAGGACCTCGCCCATTTCGGCATCGAAAACCCGTCGGGCCTCCACGAAGGAGTCGTCGCCAAGCCGCTCCGCGAACCGCAACGGGTCTGAATCCCTCTCCGTCATTCCCGCATGAGCGGGGATGACGGGTTCTTCCGCCCCTGTTAGCCTCGTCTGATGGCGGGCCAATTCCACGATGCGGTACTCGGGCGCGAGCTTTGCGACTCCGGGGACCTGCCGCGCCACCGCCATTCCGCCGGCTACATGACCCTCATCGTCTCCGGCGGCTATGACGAAGCCGGCGACGTCGGGCGTTTCCGGGTCCGTCCCGGCGACCTGCTGGTCCACCGGCCCTTCGAGGCGCATTGCAACGCCTTCGGACGGCGGACCGCCGAGGTGGTAAACCTTCCCCTCGTCGACCTTCCGAACCTCGCCTCGCTCAACCGGGTCGCCGATCCCGATCTCGTCGCCCGTCTTGCCGAGCGCGATCCGGCCGGGGCGGCTATGGCGGCGGCTGCCGCCGCCATCGCGATCGAGGGCGAGGACGACTGGCCGGACTCGCTCGCGGCCGAGCTGCGCAGCCGTCCCGACCTCTTCCGGATCGGCCTCTGGGCGCGACAGCGCGGCCTCGCCCCCGCAAGCGCGTCGCGGGGTTTCCGCCGACTGTTCGGAACGACCCCGGAACGCTATCGGGCGGAAGCCCGAGCCCGGCTCGCCTGGGCTCGGATCGTCCGCACCGCCGAGCCCCTCGCCGCGATCGCCTGTGACCTTGGCTTTGCCGATCAGCCGCACATGACCCGGTGCGTGAAGTCCGTCACTGGACGCCCGCCCGCGCAATGGCGCCGCGTCAAATGCGTTCAAGACCGGCCCGCGCTCGCCGCCTAGCCTCACGACGTCATCCCGGGCCTGATCCGGGATCCATGAACAGGACCGCGACCGAAGCGGGACCGACGTGACCCTGGATTCCGGCTTTCGCCGGAAATGACGGGATGGGAGTCGAGCATGCGATTGGCCTATGTCTTGCCGCGCTGCTTCCCGCCGCTTGCAGCGACCCCATCCCCGAGACGATCGGAAGTGCAATGCAGGCCTACAGCCAGAATGAGGTGGCTGAGGCCGAGGCCGCCTATCGCAAGATCGCCGCCTCTCCTGGCGCGAGCGCCGCTGACAAGTCCGAGGCCCATCGCCAGCTCGGCCGGATCGCCTGGCTCGTCGACGGAGATTCCGGCCGCGCCCTTGCGGAGGTGAAGGCCGCCTTCGCCGCCGGCGACGACCGCTGCTCCAGCGGCCAGCTGCGGGCGAGGATCCTGCAGGAGGACGGCCGCGGCGAAGCCCTACTGCCGCAAGTGGCGAGCCTCGTCGCCGCCTGCGACGAGCCGGGCGGGGGGGACGATATCCGGCTGCGCGCCGCCGCCGCGGCGATCGATCTGGGCGCACGCGGCCGAAAGGAGGCGCTGGCCGCCGCGGCGACGCTGATCGCCGGAGCCGGCGTGGATTCCCGATCCTCTCTCCCGGCCCGGGCGCTCGCCCTGCATCTGGCCCTCCTGCAGCGCGATTCGGCTGCCGCCCTCCAGGCTTGGCGCGACTATTTCTGGCTGAGCGGAGCCGACGTCCCCCAGGGCATCGCCGCCGCGTTCCCGGAAGGCGCCGCGATCTTCACCCAGGCCCTCGCACCGGACTCGGCACCCGAAGCCAGGCTCCGGCTCGTCGAGCTGCTCGTCCATGCCGGCTTCGCCAGGCAGGCCGAGAGCTTCGCGCGATCGAGCCGGCTCCCTCGGCTTGCCGCGGGAGAGGCGGCCTGGCGGCGGGCGAGCGCCTATTTCGAGGCGAGACGCGCACTGGAAGCGGCGCTGCTCGCCTCCAATCGGAAGGCCGCTCGCGGCGGCGCCGCTGCGGACATGCAAGAGCTTCTGAACGGTTTCGAGACCCGGCTGATGACGGCCGCCGCGCTTTCCGGCGACAAGCGGGAAGGCCTGCTCCGAGCCTACGGCATCTACGGTCGATGGGGCGAGACGGACGGCCATCCCAGCATCCATCTCGGCCACGCGGTGCAGCGCGACCGCCGCCGGGTCGAGCAATATGGCCACAGCGCCGAAGTCACCTTCATCGCCCTCGACAACATGCTGGCCAATGGCTTCAACAGTTGGCTGTGGGACGGCGCGGCGGCGGCCGGCGGCTGGACCGAGGACGGGCCGGTGATCGTCCAGGTGAGGCCCGAATATACGTCGACGCCGCTGTCGGGCTGGAGCCTCTACAGCGGCGGACCGGGCCGCCAGCGCCTTCTGCGCCGGGCGCCGGAGCGTGCCCGGAAGGACCTTGCCGCGCTGGCAGAGGGGGACGTGGCCTACCTTCCGGGCTTGGCGGACCGGCTCAGCCTCCAGGTGGCCGATCAGGTCGGCCGGCGGGCGCGGGCGGTCGCCGGCCCGGGGGGCGACCTGCGCCGGGCCTTCCTCGCCGAATATTGGCGCGCGTCCTTCCAGCAGTCGATCTTCCTTCACGAAGGCCGCCACGCCCTCGACCGGACCCTGGTCCGCGGCCTCGCCCGCTTGTTCGACAAGGACGTCGAATATCGCGCCAAGCTCTCCGAGCTCGCGCTCGCCGATTATCCGCGCCTCGCCCTTTTCCAGATCAACTCGGACTCGATCGGCGGCGGCAGCGACCATGGCAGGGCCAACGGCAAGATCCTGCAGGGCTATGTCGACTGGGTCCGAGCCCACCCGAGCGAGATTGCAGGCTTCGACCCGAGGCGGCCGCCGCTCGTCCAGATCGACAAGCTCAGCGATGCCCAGCTCCGAGGGGTGGCCCGAAGCCTCGATACGCTCGCCAAATAGAAGGGGCGGCCCCCTCGCGAGGGCCGCCCCTTCTTTTAAATCGTCCGGGGGAAGTGCCCGTCATCCCGGCGAAAGCCGGGACCTCAGGCCGATAAGGCTCGGAGCTTCCCGCTGGGATCCCGGCTTTCGCCGGGATGACGGTGACCGGCACCGAAGGCGCCGGTCCTCGTCACTTGAGCTCGACGGTTGCGCCGGCTTCCTCGAGGCGCTTCCTGAGCTCCTCGGCTTCGGCCTTGCTGATGCCTTCCTTGACGGCCTTCGGAGCGCCCTCGACCAGCGCCTTGGCTTCGCCGAGGCCGAGCTGGGTGATGGCGCGAACTTCCTTGATCACGTTGATCTTCTTGCCGCCGTCGTTGACGAGGATGACGTCGAACTCGGTCTTCTCTTCCTCGGCCGGAGCCGCGGCGCCGCCGCCGCCCGCCGGAGCCGCGACCGCGGCCGCCGCCGAAACGCCCCAACGCTCCTCGAGCGCCTTGGCGAGATCGGCGGCTTCGAGAACGGTCAGCTCGCTGAGCTGGTCGACGAGGGAATTGATGTCAGCCATTGTAAGTCTCCATGTTTGCTATCGTCGTCCCGGCGAAAGCCGGGATCCCAGTGGAGGTTCGCACCGCGGCGCATCCCCTCGCTGAGGCCCCGGCTTTCACCGGGGTGACGGGGTTTGGTTCAGTTCACTAGATCACGCGTCTTCTTTGGCCGCATAGGCGCCGATCACCCGGGCCAGCATCGCGCCGGGCTCGTTGATCGTGCGGGCGATCTTGCTCGCCGGCGCCTGGATGAGGCCGATGATCGTCGCGCGCAGCTCGTCGAGCGACGGAAGCTCGGCCAGCGCACGAACCCCGGCGAGGTCGAGGAGGGTATCGCCCATCGCCCCGCCGACGATCTCGAAGCGGTCGGTCGTCTTGGCGAAATCCACCGCGACCTTGGCGGCCGCGACGGGATCGGCCGAGGTGGCAAGCGCCGTCGGGCCGGTCAGCATATCGCTGATCGGCGCGTAGAGGCTGCCTTCGAGCGCGATCAGGGTGAGCGTGTTCTTGGTCACCTTGTAGCTGGCGCCGGCGTCCCGCATCCGGTTGCGGAGCGTGGTCGACTGGGCCACGGTCAGGCCGAGATTGCGGGTGACGACCACCACGCTGGTCTCCGCCAACGTCTGCTTCAGCTGGGCGACCTGCTCGGACTTCTGAGCTCGATCCATCTTGCATTCCTTCAAGCTTCCCGGCGGCAAGCCGCCGGTTGGCCAATATCGCCCGGCGGACCATCCGCCGGACGCGATCCGGCGCCCGGCAAAACCGAACGCCTGTGTCCGTGATGGGGAGAGTGAGCGCCCGAAGCCTCGGCTTCCGGCCAACGGCACAAACGGCCGCAAATCTCTTTCCCCGTCTAGGCTGGATATTAAGCTCCAAAAGGAGCACCGGCTGTCTCGGACGGCACGCCGTTCCCGCAAGGCGGGACGAGCGAAGCCGGGCCTCTACGTCGCCGGGCCCGGTAAATCAACCTTTGTTATCGCTCGGCGGACGGGCGGGCCGAATCGGCCGACACTCGCCTCGCCATGGGCCTGCACGCGCTCGAAGCCGCGCCGGATCCGTCTACCGCGCCCTGATCTCGTTCAGGTTCAGCCGCCTGGCCTCGCGCTCATAATGGCTGGCGAGTTGCTGAAGGCCGCGACGGGCATGCTCATTCTCCGCGGCGAGCGCGGCCGCCCGGCACTTCTCGGCCTGCTGGTGAAAGAAACGCACGTCGTCCATGACGGGCCAGAAAGCGCGGATTCGCTCAAGGTTCCCCGCAAATCGCGGACTATGCGCAAAAGCCCGGCCTGTTTCTACTTCCGCCGCCGCGGCCGAGCGCCGTTGTTCGAATAGAGCCGCGCCGACCAGGCGCAGGTCTGCGACGCGCAATCGGTCATCGCCACCCTCAGCCTGTAGATCCCCGCCGCGGCCGGCGACGCCTCGAGCTTCGGCATCTCGACCAGGGGCTTGGGATCGCCCACCCGCGCTCCGGCGGGATCGAGCAGCTCCACGTCGCCGGCGCCGCAGGCCGGTTCGCACACGACGACGAATCGGTATGCCGACCCCGCCGCCAGCGGATAATCGAGGCGCGCTTCCGCGCCGCTCGCCAGAGCGCCCGGGCGGATCTCGCCCTGAGGCGCCCATCCGTCCTTCCTCTGGATCTCGTCCCACTCGACGAGGATCCGGTTCACCCAGGCGGCCGGGCGGGTCTGGGCCGAAGCCGCGCCCGCGAGCACGCCGGCGAGCGCCGCCAGGGTCAGGGATAATTTTCGCATGTCTTCTCCTCGAGGGCCCGTCTCCGGCCTCGGCCGCTTAGTGTCAACCGACGGACTCGGCCGCCGGGATCGGGCGGGCCCTCCCCCGCTCGGGCGGCGCGCAGCTGGCCCGCCCGGTGCACGCAATCGCCGGAGCGCCGACGGCCCGGAACTAGGTGGACGCAGGCCAGCGATAGCCGAGCAGCTCGTAGAGCTCGCGCACCGGAGCGCCCGAATCGACCGTGTCTGCAAGGTAGCCCCGTTTCGGATAGGCCTTGATGCAGACGCAGTCGCTCTGGTTGCCGCCCAGCACCAGCAGGCTGTCGCCGAGATCCTCGACGAGGAAGGCAACATGGCCGGTGACCACCGGCTGCTGCCCGGACGAGCGCCCCCGCGCCCAGACGGCCACGGCGCCCAGGCGCGGAGCGTCGATCGGCTCCCCCCACCCCGCCCAGGATCGCGCCCAGCCCGAATCCGTCCCCGCGATCCCGGCCCGCGCGAGGCACCAGTTGACGAAAGCCGAGCACCATGGGGTGGAGTCCCGCTCCGCTTCGCCCTCCTCCAGATCCGAGCAGGTCGCGAGATATTCGAGGATTCGGGGATGGTCCCCGTCGCCCTGCTCCGCGACTCGGGCTGCAAGCTCCCGAAGCGCGGTCTCGTACCAGGCGGGAGGAGCGGACATGGACTCAAAGGTAGCGATCCCATCCGCCCATAAGAAGGGCCGAACGAAAAAGGGCCGGAGCTTTCGCCCCGGCCCTCTCTCTTTCGCCCGGATAAAAGCGGGGCTTCGATCCGATCCGTCAGGCTGCCGAGACCTCGGCGACGTCGACCTTGAGGCCCGGGCCCATGGTCGAGCTCAATGCGACCTTCTGGACGTACTTGCCCTTGGCGCCGGCCGGTTTGGCCCTGACGATCGCGTCGACGAAGGCCTGGAAGTTGCGCTTCAGATCCTCCGCCGGGAAGCTCGCCTTGCCGATCCCGGAATGGATGATTCCGGCCTTCTCGACCCGGAACTCGACCTGGCCGCCCTTGGCCGCCCTGACCGCTTCGGTGACGTTGGGAGTGACGGTCCCGAGCTTGGGGTTCGGCATCAGCCCCTTGGGCCCGAGCACCTTTCCGAGCCGTCCGACGATGCCCATCATGTCGGGCGTCGCGATGACCCGGTCGAAGTCGATCGTCCCGCCCTGGATGGTCTCCATCAGATCCTCGGCCCCGACCACGTCGGCGCCCGCCGCCGTGGCTTCCTCCGCCTTGGCGCCGCGCGCGAACACCGCGACTCGGACGTCCTTGCCGGTGCCGGCGGGCAGCGTCACCACGCCCCGGACCATCTGGTCCGCATGGCGCGGGTCGACTCCGAGATTGAGAGCAATCTCGATCGTCTCGTCGAACTTCGACTTCACATTGGCCTTCAAGGTCTCGATCGCCTCGTCGACCCCGTAGAGCCGGGTGCGGTCGACGGCCGCCTCGATCGCCTTGCGGTTCTTGCTGAGCTTGCCCATCGCCTTAGCTCCCCGTCACTTCGAGGCCCATCGCGCGGGCCGAGCCTTCGATGATCCGCGACGCCGCCTCGATGTCGTTGGCGTTCAGGTCCTTCATCTTCACCTCCGCGATCTCGCGAAGCTGGGCTCGGGTCACCCGCCCGGCGCCGATCTTGCCCGGCTCCTTGGAGCCCGACTTGAGGCCCGCCGCCTTCTTCAGGAGGAAGGTCGCGGGGGGAGTCTTGGTCTCGAAGGCGAAGCTTCGGTCGGCGAAGACGGTGATGACGGTGGGGATGGGCATGCCCTTCTCGAGCTCGCCCGTCGCCGCGTTGAACGCCTTGCAGAATTCCATGATGTTGACTCCGCGCTGGCCGAGGGCAGGCCCGATCGGCGGCGACGGATTGGCGGCGCCCGCGGGCACCTGGAGCTTGATATAGCCCGTAATCTTCTTAGCCATGTGTCTCACTCTGTAGGTTCGCCCGGAAGTGGTACTTCCGGCCGGGTTTCAAGTTTAGCGGTCCAGACGGCCCTTCTCGCGAAGCGCCTCCCGCACTTTTCCATTGCTGCTGCCTTGGAAGGGCGGGCCCTTAGCGCAATCGGGCGCCGAGCGCAAATCGGCAGGGCCGGCCGCCGGCGTCCGCCTCGACGAAACCGGCGACCATGGCTAGGATTGGCAAGTCGCTGTCATGTGGGGAGGACGGAGCAATGGAAGGGTGGGGATTCAGGCTTGTCCGCGGCAAGTCAGTCGCGGAGCAATTCGGCGCCGCGGTCGACACGACGCCGATTCCAGATTCGGTTCTCGTGCTTCTGAAGCGAACCCGCAATCTTTACCGGTTGTGGTGGGTGACCCATTATACGATCGGCCTCAGCGGGGTCGTCGCCGGGGCGCTCCTGACGGCCTTGACGGCCGGCAGCGGGAGCGGATCGGGCATGTCGCAATCGCTCGAGTATCTGCGCGAATATGCATGGCTGATCGGAATCATCGCGGCCGTCGCCACCAGCCTCGTGACCTTCCTCGGGCCTCTGCACAAGGCGGAGCGATACTGGTCGGCCTATCATCTCCTGGAGCAGGCCTGCCTCGAATATATCGGCGACGACGCGGACCCCAAGCTGAAGCGCCTGATGAAGCGGGTCATGAACGTGCGACGCATCCTCCAGGTGGCGGATGGTGACGAGAAGATCGTCGGGGACGTGAAGGACAATCTCGGCGGCACCGCCGGTAAGCCGGCGTGACCGGCGGCGGCCAAGCTGTCGCAACTTTGGCGCCAGCTACGTGCCAGCTGAGTGCCTGGCACCGGCCTTCCGAGAGCCATTCGGGCGATCGCTGGCGGCGGTGCGAGCCCGCGCCCCTGCCGCGGTTCAGCCCTGACCGGGCGCTTCAGCTGCTCTTCCTCCACGGCAAGAGCGTCAACCAGGGCCGGGAGCAGCCGCACCGGCGGCGGGGCGAGAGCGACGCGGTTCATGTCGAGCGGCTTCGGGCGATGTAAAGGGCCGAGAAGGGACCGGAGGCGGAAGCGGCGGCGCTTCGCCGCGCCGCGCGGTTCGAGGAGACGGGCGGGTGGCGCCACTTCGACGAGCCGCCGGCGCCCGAGCTTCCGCCGCTCGAGCTAGTAACGGGCTGGTCGAGGGCGAGCGGGCCGGCGGCCCACCGTCCGGGCCTCGCCTTGTTCGGCGGCTGGCGGATCGGGGATATGGAGCGGCGGCTGGGGCGCCGGTGAATCGAAAAGGCCGGAGCTTTCGCCCGGCCTTTCCAACTACCCGGCTGAAAGTACCACTTTCAGGCGATTATTTTACCAGCTCGACCTGCTCGAACTCGAGCTCGACCGGCGTGGCCCGGCCGAAGATGGAGACTCCCACCTTCACCCGGCCGCGGTCGAAATCCAGTTCCTCGACAACCCCGTTGAACGAGGCGAACGGGCCGTCGAGGACCTTGACCTGGTCGCCGATCTCATAGTCGACGCTGATCTTGGTCTTGGGCGCGGCGGCGGCGGCTTCGTCCTTGGTGTTGAGGATCCG
>DASVSX010000026.1:0-65079 GCA_036387875.1 Allosphingosinicella sp.
GTATATTCCTACGATGAAAAAGACCTTGAAAAATTGTGCCAATTCACTGTACGTTTGCGGCGTAAATCGCGTTTTTTGCGTCAATGAAATCAATAACTTAGCACCGATAAAAACCGGCTGCGAATCCTGCCGCCCCAGCCAGTTTTCCGCTAGGTTGCTGATTTCCTTGGCTTCTCAAGAAGAGGCTGCGACCGGATTGTGCCAAAAATTGTGCAAATAGATTGTGCCAATTGCACCGTCCGTCACGCGGCCCGGGAGAAGGCCCTTGCGACCGATTCAGCACGTCTACCGCCGCGGACGCACCTTCTGGTGGCGGCGAGTTCTCTGTTTCTACGAAGACCCCCGAGCCGGCAGAAGGGCTGGGACGTCCTCTTCCCTGAACTTAGGCCAACCAACCGGACGCAGAAGTTTGGCGACGTCTTCTACAAACGCATTTGGTCAACATCCGCGCCAAGGGCGATTTCTCCCCGAAGGCCGACATCCACGGCGCCCGGCACCGTTTCTCGACCGGGCTGAAGGATCAGCGCGTGGAGAGCGAGTTCGGGCGGATTTGATGGGTGATATCGGGGAAGACAATCACTGAGAGCGCTATAGCTATCCTGCGGAGCTGCGGCTTCTTCAGGAAATGGTGATCAGCTTCCCTCCATGACCGACGCTCTGATGAAGGGGTCGTTGCATCAGGCCATGAACTTCCGGAAGAGACGCGTTGGCGACCGGCCGGCTTGCCCCATAACGGAGGTCGATGGCTCATGGGCGTCGATCCTGAAAGCGAACGTTCGTCGGATGACCTGACCAGTATCCGTTTCCGACCCCTTGGCACACAGTCCCAGCCCCTGCACGCCGCGGTCGATATGCCGCCTACCGTCGCGACCGCTCCAACAGGAACGCGCTGCTTTCGTCCAGGACCGGGAGGCGCGTTCGGAACAGGGCGGAGACGGCCATGATCAGGTCGTTGTGGCTGGAACCGGGATATTCCCGAAGCTCGACTGGAGCGCCCGCCGCCTTGAGCGCAGCGGCGAGGTTGCGGCTGTTGCGTACGCGCACGCTGGTGTCGGCGGTGCCGTGACCGAGCCAAAGCGGTGGCGCATCGGCGCGAACGAAGCGGATCGGCTGGGTTTCGAGCGGTCGGGGATGACGGCCCATCGCGTTGATCGAATTGGGCTTGTCGAACGGATAGAAATCATAGGGACCTGCAAGGCCAGCCGCGGCCTTGACGACATTGTCGGGCAGTCCCTCGGCGGCCAGCCACCTGCGGTCGAGCGCCGGCAGTATCGCGTTATAGGCACCCGCGGAATGGCCGGCGGTCACGATCCGGTTCGGATCCCCGCCGAAGCGCGCGGCGTTGCGCCAGGCCCAGGCAATGGCGGCGGCGCTGTCCTGGACGAAGACCGGGAAATGGACGTCCGGAACCAGCCGGTAATCGGGCAGTACGACCAGGAAGCCCTTGGCGGCATAGGCCCTGGCGACGAAGCCGTAATGGTCCTTGTCGCCGCCATGCCACCCGCCGCCGTAGAAAAAGACCAATACGGGCTTGGGGCGGCGGCCGACCTGCGAATTGTCGTAGATGTCGAGCCGTTGGCGGGGCGCTTCACCATAGGCGACGTCATGCGCCACCCGCCGGCTGCCGACATCCCCCGCCCAGAGCCGGTCCAAGATATCGAGCTGCCGGGGCGGCGCAACGAGCGCGTAGAAGGCGCCGAGCGCAACCGCGAGAATGAGGACGATGCCCAGAAGCCACTTCACGCCCCGACGAGTGACAGCGGCCGGGCTAAGCGGCAAGCGGTTTCGCGAGTCCTCGTGCTGGACGAACGCGATCTGGATATGCTCGGCGCCATCCAGCCTGAATAGTGTCCATTAGCCGGGCCGGACCGGCGGCGGGAGAGACCCGGAGCGTCCTCCAGAGGACCAGCAAAAGCCGGTGCCCATACGAACCAACGGCAGCGAGGAATTTCTGAGGCGCGCGCTCGCCACGATCAGAGCCTTCGCGCCGAAAGGATCGCGCCGCCCGGACCGTCCTGAACGAGCAAAGCGCTCTTATAGGGGCCGCCCGAATTGGCGGGCAGTTTGAAAGATGCGGCATCGCCCGTCCATTTTCCGAGCAGGTGGATTGCACGGACGATGTTCTTGTGCGGCAGCGTACGCCCGCCATTCTCGCCGGCGCGGATCGGCACGTTGTGCACTCGCGGGTCATAGCGGACGAGCCAGACGTTGGCGGGTCGCGCCGCCCGGCCCTTGCCGATGCTTACCCGGCCCGCCGCCGCGGTGACGGCAGGGCCGGAAGCGCCGCGATCGTGGTTCTTGATGAATGCCTCGACCTGGCTCCTGTTGCTGCCAACCAGGACGCCGCGCCCGTTCACGATCATCTGCGGTGTAAAGACGTTCGATCGACCACCTGCCTTGGCATACTCCCACTGGCGGGCGGTGTAGGCGGGATGGGCGAATATGTCCTTCCAGCCCAGCCGGTCCCAATAGGTAACGGCGAAGCTCAGGGCGAGAATGTCGGGCCGGTCGGCAATGGCATTCAGATTGGCGTTCGCCGGCGGGCAGGACGAGCAGCCCTGGCTCTGGAAGAGTTCGACTACGGTGGGATTGTCGACGTCCGCGGCCATGGCCGCACCTCCCGCCGGCAGCATGACAGCCGCGGCAAAGGCGAGACAGGCGGTTTTCGACGGCACCATGACATTCTCCGGAATCGTTTGCTTATGCACCGGGTTCGCGGCCGGTGAGGCTAAGGTTACGCCGGCGAGAGGGCACGCCGGTTGAATAGCCCGGTCGTCAGCACGACGAGCGCTATCGCGGCGAGGTGAACGCCGAGGTCGACGAACGTCGATGCGGA
Source organism: Allosphingosinicella sp. (assembly GCA_036387875.1). Lineage (GTDB taxonomy): Bacteria > Pseudomonadota > Alphaproteobacteria > Sphingomonadales > Sphingomonadaceae > Allosphingosinicella. The sequence goes on from DASVSX010000026.1 coordinate 2,837, forward strand.
ACGGTGGAAGAATTGCAGCAGGAAGGCGGAAAAGGCTGCGACACCGAGGCCGCCCAGAATGGCAACGGGCAGCGAATGGAGCGGCCTCGCCCGGGACAGGCGCCACGCCAGCGGAACCCCTAGCAGGACACTGAACGCCACGATGAAGATCAGACATTGGACGCTGTGGCCTATTTCCCACCCGGCGGGGCCGCTTCGGATCATTTCCGCGTAGCAGCCCATTCCGCTCAGCCCGATCCAGGCCAGGAAAGATGGGAGCGGGGCGAACAGCCACATTCTGGATCGGCCGGGGACGGAGACGAAGAAAGCGCCGGTGACGGCGAGCGCTCCGGTCATGAGCATCGCGAGCATTTCGAGCACCATCATGTGCTCTCGGCCCGAGTAGCGTCGCAGAAGTTGGGACAGGTCGGCGATAAAATAGACGCCGATCCCGCCCACCAAGGCTATGCCCGCAAGCGTCGCCAGCGCTCGCTTCAGCGGCGGCGCCAACGGCTTCACCGGCGCAGCGTCGGAGGCCAGCGCGGCTATCAGATGCTCCGTCGACCCGCGCGTCATTCTGCCCCGTCCTTTGAGTAGCCCAGGCGCAGCTTCTTCAACGCGCGGTGAATGTTGACCTTCAACAACGCGATCGATTGGCCCGACGCCGCGGATGCTTCGGCTACCGACATTTCCCGCAGCTTCACCAACTCGACTGCCTCCTTCTGGCCCGGCGACAAGCCCCCCAGCATCTTGGCGAGCACGTTCGTCGCGTCGCCCGTGTCGGGGTTGTTCGCTTGAGGGTCCGCGAAAGTTTCATAGGCACTCGCATCATGTGTCTCCTGACGCGCGACGCGTCCGCGTTTGCGCATCGCATCGATCGAGCGCCGCCCGACGATTGCTGCGATCCACGGCCCAACGGGGCGTCCGGGCTCGTAGGTGTGGCGAACGCGATGCACGGTGAGGAGCGTGTCTTGAACGACATCCTCAATCATGTCCTCCGACCAGATGCGCCGCCGGACGAGGGCGCGAACGAACGGTACGACCGAATGGAGGAAGTCGCGATAGGCGGCGGCATCGCCGCGTTGCGCGGCGGCGAGAAGGTCGCTCCAGCGCCCGTCCGGTGGATGACTTTCGGCGTTCGTCAGATCGTCTCTCCCGGACTCTGTGTAACCTTAATCGAGGGGCAGCCGAAACAGCTTTCGAGCAGCGGACGAGGTACCGACATGGAGAGTCAAATGACCAAGCGAAGCTTCCTTGCGAGTGCGGCAGCCGCGCTCGGCGTTCCGTTGGTGGCCGCCTGTGCAGGCAGGGACGACGGCGCCCCTGCCGAAACGTTCGAAGTGACAAAGGCGCCGGAAGAGTGGCGGAAGATCCTGACCCCCGGGCAATATGCGGTTCTTCGCGAGGAGAGCACGGAGCGTTCGGGATCGAGCTCGCTCAACCAGGAGCATCGCTCCGGGACCTACGCCTGCGCCGGCTGCGACCTTCCATTATATCGATCGGAGGCCAAATTCGAGAGCGGCACCGGCTGGCCCAGCTTCACAGTGCCGATCGCCGGAGCTGTCCGAACCAAGGAGGATCGCGGCCTCTTCACGGCGCGGACCGAAGTCCATTGCCGCCGCTGCGGCGGCCATCTCGGTCACGTCTTCGACGACGGGCCGGCGCCTACCGGCCGGCGCTACTGCATGAACGGAGTGGCGATGAAATTCGTCGCCGCCTGACGGAAAAGGATAAATTCGATGCGTCTTTTCATTTTATTGGCCGCTGCGGCCCTTCCCGGGGCCGGTGCCGCGGCGGCCCCGCAGCGAGCGGCGGCCGTCTTCGCCGGCGGCTGCTTCTGGTGCACCGAGTCGGATTTCGACAAGATCCCCGGAGTCATTTCGACAACGTCCGGCTATACGGGGGGCAAGACCTTGAACCCCACCTACAAGCAGGTCTCGGCCGGCGGTACCGGCCATATCGAGGCGGTTCGCGTCGAATATGATCCGACCAGGATCAGCTACGCAGCCCTGGCGCAGCATTTCTTCAGGACGATCGATCCGCTGGATGCCGGCGGGCAGTTTTGCGACCGCGGTTACCAATATAGGTCCGCGCTCTTCGTCGGAAATTCGGAGCAGCGTTCGGCGGCGGAAACCGCGAAAGCACAGGTTGCGGCGCGATTGAAAAAGCCGATCGGCACCCTCATCCTGCCAGCGGCCAAATTCTACCCGGCTGAGGCCTATCACCAGGATTATTACAAAAAGAATCCAATCCGCTATCGCTACTACCGCTTCAGCTGCGGCCGCGAAGCCCGTCTGAAGAAGGTCTGGGGCTGAACCGCCACGCCAGAGATACGCAAGAAGCCGCTATTTCAGCTGCAGCAACACCGCTCCGGCGAACGAACAGGAGCTCAGGGATCGCCTGAGCTCCTGCCGTTCCTGGCAGTACCAGCGCGCCGTCACTGGGGCGGAAGGTCGGGCTGCGCGATCACCGGGCAGTTGACGATCGGCCCCGTCGGACGAAGCCCCGCTATGTAGGGATTGCCTGGCCCGGGCGGGTTGATCATCGCGCTGGTCACGTGCCCGGCGCGAACCAGCCGATTGAGCTCCGCGACGGACCGGATGCGCTTGACCCGGCCGGCGCGCACCGCCGCCGGCGTCCACATGTTGACGTGGAGGTCCCAGAGCGGGCTGTAATTGTTGGCCCGGGACCGATCATTGTTGTTCGGTGGGATCGGGAAGATGTTGATCGGATCGATACCCCCGTTGCGCAGGGAGGTGCTGAAGCCCTGATCGTCGCGCGAAGCAATGTCGGTCTTCCCATTCAGCACCGGCGAAAAGCCGAGGCGGGCGGAGGCATCGCGCGGCAGCGATTTGCCCGCGGCGGGGACGCCGGCGAGCCGAGGCGTGAACACGCCTTTCTCGAGCACGGCCGGCAGGTCGGCCGAGACGTCTGTGACGAGGTGGTAGTAATATTGCCTGCCGGCGTGGAAACCGTCGAGCAGCGACAAGGTCACGGTGCGCCGTCCGATGTCTATCGCCGTCAGGCGGTCGTGCGGGCCGCTCGCATTCTGGACCATCTGGACGTTGAGCACCACGCCGCTCGGCAGCACGGCCATCGACGACCATTCGGCGTCGCCGACTGCTCCCGGCCTGAAGGACTTTGGCGGGAAGTAGGTGGGCGCGTCGCCTGGAGTGACGTGATACTCCGGCGAGAAATCGACATCGCCGGGGAACTGCATGACGCCGTTCGCCAACCTGACGTTCATGGCACCCGGCGTGCCCGCCGCCTGGATCATCTTTGGCGCGTAGTTGAGGCCCATGGCGCGTGCCACATCGAAATCGGAGGCGTCGGTGATGATATAGTAAACCGGCTGGCCCTTGGGCGACATGCCCCTGAACAGCGGCAGGGTCACGTTGGCTTTCCGGTATGTGAAGTCGATCGCGAGCGCACTCTTCACGAACACATTGTCGCTGGCTTTGAAGCGCACGCCGTTGGCGGGCGTGAAAGCGGGGCGGCCGGACTCGCGCGCCACGTCGCCGAGCAGGGCACGCGCTTCGGCCATCGCACCCTGCTGGGCTCGAGCGGGGGCTTGCCGCATCTGTGCCGCTGCGGGGGAAGGCGCCGGGTAGGCGCCGAAGCCGGAGATGGCGGTGCCGGCAAGCGCGGCGAGAAGGAGCGGGCGATTTTTCATGCAAGTTCTCCTGACGGTGGGGCCCTGGCTGGGACCTGGGCTACTCACCTTGAGAACAGTCTCCGAAAGGGCGCGTCGTTCCGGCTCTTGCCGGTCCGCCCTTACTAACCGCAAACGAACCGCATGAAAGGCAACATAACGGACCGCGTCAGGCTCACCCGCCTCAATGTTCGCGCCGAAACCGCCCGGGGCTTGTGCCGAAGACCCGCCTGAACATGGCTGAAAACTGGCTCTTGCTGTTGAAGCCGCATTGCTGCGCTACATCGGCGATCGAAAGGGTGTCCTGGAGCAGCAACGTCTTCGCTGCGTCGATCCGGCGGCGGATCAGGTAACGATAGGGCGGGTATCCCGTCGCCTCACGGAAGGCCCGGCTGAAATGGTACCGGCTGCTTCCGGCCGCTCCGGCGAGATCGTCGAGCTCGATTTCTCGCCCCAAATTCGCGTCCATATATTCGAGCACGCGCTGGAGCCGCCGAGGGGCCAGTTTATAGGTCGCCGCGGCGCCGCCTACCGCGAGCGTCGAGCATTGGCACAGCAGCCGTACGATGAGGGTATGAAGCAACGTGTCGAGCGTCAGGCGCGAGGCGAAGGTCGGGGCCCGGACCTCGTCGAGCATGGCAAGGAAGAGGGCGGCGAGCAGCGGAAGTTCGCGTCCCACGCAGTCGATCATGTCGACGGAAGAGGGATCGCGGTCGAACTCTTCCTGAACGACGCGCGCGACCTGCCGGGGATCGAGGTAGAGATGGGCAAAGCCGATCGGTCCCTCGGTCTTCCATGAGCAACCGAGTCCCACCGGCACGAAGGTGATCGCGCCCGGCCGCGCTTCCGCGATCACGCTTCCGCCTCCGCCCCCGCGGCGGCTGACCCGCTTGGCGCCGTCGAGATGGAGCACGACATAGTGACTGTCGAGACGAGGCTGCTCCATATCGGGCGCGGTGCCCCGCCAGCGGCGGAGCAGGGCCCCGGTCCAGCCCGCAGCCGAGCTGCATATGATCGGGGGCGCCGACAGGCTCTCGGCCCATTGCCGCGGCGATACCGAGGCGGCCAGTGCGGTCAGCTTCGCGCTCGGCAAATGCAGGCGGCGAGCGCCAGGGCTCCGGACGGTTGATCGTCGCTGATCATTTCGCTCGCCTTTCGAAAGGCTGAAACCGAGAGCTGCGCAGACGCTGCGGCGGCCATCTCTCCGTTCGCTATAACCCATGCGACGTTTCAGCGATCAGATAAGGCGTGCTTATGCGTACACGAGTGGTGCCTGACCATGGATGATCGCGTCTCCCTATTTTCTTTATTTTTCCACGTTTTCTGCCATATTCCACGAGTTAAGGCGTATTGGGAAACTGAAAAGGTGCCTATTTGGCAGGCACCGTGCGCGGCCGCTTCCGGGAACGAAGCCGTTCAACGATCGGTTCGGTGGGGATTGGAGAGCCGCCTTGACGCTGAACTCCCTCGATCGCCTTCTGACGACATTGGACGTGCAGCTCCACGCCTTCGCTGTGTGCGAAGTCGCCGAGGGATCCCGGCTCGTCTTTGCGCCGATGAACGTGGTGGTGGTTCATTATGTGCTTAGCGGAACCGGAACGATCGAGGTAAACGGTTCGACGCGAGCGCCGATCGAGGCGGGCTGCATCGTCATCGTCCCGCCCGGCCGCAAGCAGGGTCTGAACGCCGGGGGAAATGCGACCCGCGACATTCAGGCCGAAGAGAATTGTGCCACTACGGTCGACGGGCTGATCAAGTTCGACGCGGCCGGGGGTGCCAAGGGCGATCTCCGAGTCATCTGCTCGACCTTCAGTGCCACCTTCGGCGGCTCCTTCGGACTGTTCGATTCGCTCGTCGCTCCGATCGTCGACGATGCTACCGACCTTCCCGTCGTGCGCGGCGCCTTCGAGGCGCTGGCGGTGGAGCGCAGCAAGCCGGACATCGGCACCCATGCCTTGTGCGGGGCGCTGATGAAGCAGTGCCTGATCCTGCTCATTCGCCGCCATCTCCATCGGGGCAGCGTCTCCACTCCCTTCTTCGCAAGCCTGGCCGATCCGAGACTGACCGCCGCCGTCGCGCTTGTCCTGGAAATGCCGGGCGCGCGGCTGACCGTCGCCGAACTGGCCGGGGCCGCCGGGATGAGCAGGAGCGCCTTCTCCAAAACCTTCGCCGAGGCTTTCGCCCAGACGCCTATGGACTTCGTACAGAAGACGCGGCTGCACCGCGCGGCCCAGTTGCTCGCGTCCACCGAGCTGCCGGTCAAGGTGATCGCAGCCACCATGGGCTTCGCCAGCCGCAGCCACTTCTCGCGAGCGTTCAGCCGAGCTTACTCCGCCGACCCCACCAAATATCGGAAGCATCACGACCGCAACGCCATTGAAGCTCCGAGCGGCTCCGGCCGCTCATGGCTGAGCAAGATTACGGAATAAGAGATCGAGTCCGAGCGGGTCGAGCCGGAGCTGGTCGCGAGGATCGCCGCCGAAGCCCGGACCGACCTTTCGCCGGCCCGAGCGCCGCGGCCTGCTGCGCATCATGGAGGGCGTAGAAAGCGCAGCGGCGGCTCTTGAAGGCGAGCGGCCGCTGGACGCTACGATCGAGGAATTGGACCGTCCCGAGACCAAGGGGAGGCTAAGCCCTCGACGGTAATTGGCCGGAAGCGGCCCCTGTACGTGGAGGAGCGCCGCGGCTGCACACTTCACTCCGAGGTGCATGGGCCGTTGAGAATGATCGTTGCTCGGCGTAACGCGAACCACGCCCTCGCTGCAAATCAGCCGGAAGGAGCTTAGGATGGCCCGCGACGCTGCCGATCGTTTGCCGATTTCGCTCCTTCTGCTCAGGCTGAGCCTCGGCCTCGTGATGATGGTTTGGGCGTTCGACAAGATCCTGAACCCGGGACACGGCGCCGCCGTGCTCGAAGGCTTTTACGGCCTCGGCGGCGTCGGTGAGCAGGCCATCCGAATCATCGGCTTCGCTCAGGCTTCGATCGTGCTGGCGTTCCTCCTCGGCTTCGCGAAGACCTGGACCTATGGGGCCGTGCTCATCATGCACGCGGCGACGACCTTGGTGTCCTGGAGCGCCTATCTGAAGCCGCTCGAGAACATCCTCTTCTTCTCCGCCTGGCCGATGCTCGCAGGTCTCGTGACGCTGTTCCTGCTCCGCACGGAGGACCGCATCGCCTCCTTCGGTGGCCGGCGGACCGAACCCAAGGCAAGCCTATAGTATCGCGAGAAGGTCGATCGGACCGAGGTCCACTGTCGCCGGTGCGGCCTAATCTGGGCCAGGTCGTCGACGATGGTCCGCGACCGGCCGGCAGACGTTATTGCATGAACGGGAAAGCCCTGGAGTTCATGGCAGGAGGAACGCAGCGAGATGCCGCTATACGTAGTGACCTACGAGCACCCTGACGAAGAGGGCTGGCGACAACATGTCATGCCTCACGCCGCGATGATCGAGCGCGCCGCCCGGGCGACCAAGTGAGGGGTTCCAGCGAGGGGCAGATCCAAAGCGGGGGAGGCGCGCCATGCAAGCCCTGATAATGGGCCTGCTGAAGGCGGCTTCGCGGCCGAGGTCGCCCGCCACCAGGCGGACTTCACCCGGCATCTAGTTCAGCCCCTTCTGCGAATCCGGGCTCCAGGGGCGCTCAGGGATGAAGAAGGTGCCGAGGCGGGTTCATGATCGTGCTCGAGACCGGCTCGCTGGAGGCGGCGCGGCCTATTTCGGAAGCGATCCGTTTCTCGGCGACGAAGTCTGCGAGCAGGTGCATCTCCTGGAATTCGCCTCCGAGGCGGGCAGATTTTTGGAGCGCCCGGCCGTTCGGCATTGCTTGAGCCGCCGCGGCTTGAAGGCCGGCAACCCGGAGCCTCAATCCAGGTTAGCCAGATTTCCCCTGCAGAGCCTGCAACCCCATGCGCCGCCGGGGATTGGCAGCGTTCATGGCCGATATCCCTTTCAAGAGCTTCTACATGGCGGGCTTCGAATGCTCTTCCCACCGCCGTCTCGGCGACGGAGTCCGCCTGGATCTGATCGCCGCCACCGGTCACGACCGACTCGTCCGGGAGGATTATCGAAGCTGCGTGGAGCATGGGTTGCTCACCGTCCGCGACGGCCTGCGCTGGCACCTGATCGAGCGGGAGCCGGGCCGCTACGACTGGTCGAGCTGGCTGCCGATGCTGGAAGCGGGGGCCGAGGCCGGCGTGCAGGTGATTTGGGACCTCTTTCACTACGGCTCACCCGATCACATCGACCAGGGAAGCCCGGAGTTCATTGCCTCCTATGCCCGCTTCGCGGCGGAAGCGGTTCGGCTCCACCGCGAGGTGACGGGCAAGGCCGCGATCGTCTGCCCCTTGAACGAGATCTCCTTCCTTACCTGGGCGGCGGGGAGCGGCGTGTTCCCGGCGATCGGTCCCGGCCGGGAGGGCGGGTGGCTGAAGCGCCATCTGGTCAGCGCGGCGATCGCCGGAATGCGCGCGATGCGGGAGGTCGATCCCGATTGCCGCTTCATCTGGGCCGAGCCGCTCATCAACGTGCTTGCGGGCACCCCGGCCGACTCCGGGGCCGCGGAGGCGAAGCGGCTGAGCCAATATCACGCCTTCGACATGCTGTGCGGCCGAACCGCGCCCGAGCTCGGCGGCTCCCCGGAATGGCTGGATTGGGTGGGCCTCAACTTCTACTCGGACAATCAATGGTATCTGGAAGGCTCGACGATCCCGCTCGGCCGTCACGATTACCGCCCGCTCGCCGACATGCTGGCCGAGACGTACGAGCGCTACGGGCGACCGCTCCTCATCACGGAAACCGGCGCCGAAGGGTCAGCCCGTCCCGCCTGGTTCCACTATGTCTGCGACGAGGTGCGCGAAGCGATCCGGCAGGGCGTTCCCGTCGAGGGCGTCTGCCTTTACCCCATTGCCAGCTTCCCCGGCTGGGACGACGAGCGCCACAGGCAGTTCGGCCTCTTCAGCGCCCCGCGCCCGAACGGCAAGCGCGACGCCTTCGAGCCGCTCGCCGAGGAGCTCTACCGCCAGCAGGCGCTGCTGGAGCGCGGTCGCAGACCTGAGGTCCGGCATGCCGGCCGCCGAGCGCCCTGACGTGGGAGGTCGGCATCAACGCTCAGCTTTTATTTCTTCCTCGAAAGGCCGCTGTCGGTTCGTCGTTTCAAATCGAAGCGCAAAGGAGCAACCATGAAATCGATCGCTCACCAGAGCGCCGCGGAAATGGGCGGGCGCGTCAGCGTGCTGAGCCGGCAGAAGCGCGACCATGTCAGACTGGATAATTTGCTGGGCCGGCTCGGCGAGACCCCGCCTGGCGGGCGGGACCCGGTTCTGCGGGCAATCTATCGCCTGGTATTTCCGCATGCCTTCGCCGAGGAGGCCGTCCTGTGGCCCGTGATCCGTCGCGTTTTGCCGGAGGGTCACGCGCTCACCCTGAAGGTGGAGCAGGAGCATCAGGAAATCAACGTGCTGGTGACCCGGCTGGAAGGGATTGAGCCGGGCTCGGCCGCGCACCAAGAGGTCCTGACCCAAATGGTCGAATTGCTCCGCCAGGACGTGCGGGACGAGGAAGACGAGCTGTTGCCGAGCCTGCAGGCGAAGCTTTCGGGGGCGCAGCTTCGGCTGCTCGGCGTGGCCTGGGAGGCGGTTCGGTGGATCGCACCGACGCGAGCCCATCCCATCGTCGCGCGCCGACCGCCCGGCAATTGGCTGTCCGCCCTGCCGCTTGCGATAATCGACCGCTGCCGCGACGCGACGGACGCTCTCGCCGGCCGAAATCGGGGACTTGCGGGCACGCCGCTGCGAGCGGTGAGTTCCGGTCTCGCCCAGGTCTCTCATGGAATCGAGCGGCTTCCGGGAATGCGGCGCGGGGAAGATCCGTCGACGCGGATGAGCCGCGGATCGCGGGGCGTCTGGACCTTTGTCGCACTCGCCGCGGTCGCGACCGCCTCGGGCGCAGTGGCGGCGAGGCGCCGTTCGCGCTGAGTGCTGGAGAGGCTCATTCGGAAAGGCCAGGAGGAAAGGCTGGGATATCCCTTGCGTCTGCCGACCGCGCCACTATGTAATGTACGTTACACTACATAAAGGAGCGCGCAATGACCGCGATGCTGAAAAGAGTCCGGGGCACTTGGTTCCCGCCCCTCCTGTTCGGATTCGCCGCTGGAGTGGTCACCTTCCTCACGACGACTCCGCTTTGAGTAGAAGGGCATGCGCACGCGCTAGGATTTGCGGCTGCCGTCTCCTTGCTGCCTGCGCCGTGGAAGTGTCCGCACAGGGCAGGGCGTGACGGCTGACCGCGCCTACGCCGGATCCGTCTCGGGGCCCCTGGCTATGGGTTCGCCCGGAGGGCGCCGCGGTCGGTGGGGTCGAGGCCGCCGCCCAGGGCGACGTAGAGGTCGACCGAGTTGGTGAGCTGCTCGCGCCTCGACAGAACAACCTGCTGCTCGGCGGCGAACAGCTCCCGCTGCGCGTCCAGCACCTCGAGATAATTGGCGACCCCGTTCTGGTAGCGCAGGGTCGCGAGTTCGGCCCGCTCGCGCTGCGCCGCGGCCTCGCGTTGCTGCGACGCAAGCCGGTCCGCGAGCCAGCGACGTCCGGCCAGCCTGTCCGCGACCTCGCGAAAGGCGTTCTGGACGGCGCGCTCGTAGCTGGCCGTGGCGATTCCGCGGCGGGCATTGGCGACGTCGAGATTGCCCTTGTTGCGGCCGCCGTCGAAGATTGGGAGGCCGACGTCGGCGCCCGCCGTCCAGGTCAGGGCCCCGCCGGACAGCAGGCTGCCCAGTGCGGTGCTCGCGAATCCGAGCGCTCCGGTGAGGCTGATCCGCGGGAAGAAAGCGGCCCGGGCCGCGCCGACGTCCGCATTGGCTGCCCGCAATTGCTCCTCGGCCTCCAATATATCGGGCCGGTCGGCGAGCAGCTCGGAGGGCAAACCGGCGGAGATGTTCTCGACCATGCCCTGAGCGGCCAACGGCCGCGGCGCGGGCAGCGCGGCGGGCACCGGACCCCCGACCAGGAATTCGAGCGTGTTGCGGCTTCGGGCCCGTTCGAGCTCGAGGTTGGCGAGCTGGGTCTGCGCCTGGGTGAGCAGGGTCTCGATCTGCCGATAGTCGAGGGCCGAGGTCACTCCGGCGTCGAGTCGCAGCTTGCCGATTCCAAGCGCCCGGGTCCGGCTTTCGACCGTGGTCCGGGCAAGCGCGATCCGGGCATCGAGCTCCCGCTCGGTCAGATAGGCTTCGGCGACGTCGGCGATGAGGCTGATCTGGAACGACCGGCGGGCATGGACAGTCGAGAGGTAATTGGCCCTGGCGGATTCCGTCAGGCTTCGGACCCGGCCCCAGAAATCGAGCTCGAACGAGGCGACGCTTGCTCCGACCTCGAAGCGGCTCGCGGTGGCGGCTTCGCCGTCGAACCCTTCGCCGCGGGAGCGGCTGGCGGCGGCCGCCCCATCGACGGTGGGCAAGCGGTCGGCGCGGCGGATGCGGTACTGGCCGCGCGCCTCCTCGATTCGGAGCACGGCGACTCGAAGGTCGCGATTATGCTCGAGCGAGCGCTCGATCAGCGCCTGCAGCCGAGGGTCGCGGAAGAAGCTGCGCCACTCCACGTCCACGGCCCGGGGGCCGCCGTTCGAAGGCCAGGCTTCGGCCGGATAGGCGGGAGCGGTCGGAAGCGCCGGCTGCACATATTTGGGCTGCTGCGAACAGCCGGCGAGAAGCAGTGCGGCGACAAGAGCGGTGCGCTTACGCATGGGCGAGGCTTTCGGTGGGTGGCCGGGGCTCTCCGCGCGCCTTGCGGCGGGCGAGGAGGGTCCGGACGGCGACGAAGAAGAGTGGGATGAAGAACAGGCCCAATGCGGTCGCGGTGATCATCCCGCCCATCACTCCGCTTCCGAGCGCGCGGCGGCCGGCAGAGCCGGCGCCGGTGCTGATCACGAGGGGAAGGACTCCGAGGATGAAGGCGAGCGAGGTCATCAGGATCGGCCGGAAGCGAAGCCGGACCGCCTCCAGGGTGGCCTCGACCACGTCACGCCCTTCAGCCTCGAGATCCTTGGCATATTCGACGATCAGGATCGCGTTCTTGGCGGACAGGCCGATGATGGTGATGATCCCGATGTTGAAATAGACGTCCATCGCCATTCCCCGCACCAGCCCGAAGAGCAGGGCGCCGAGCACGCCAAGCGGCACGACGAGAAGCACCGCGACCGGGATCGACCAGCTCTCGTAGAGCGCCGCGAGGAGCAGGAAGACGACAAGGAGCGAGAGGCCCAGGAGCAATGGCACCTGGCCCGCGCCCTGCTGCTCCTCGAACGACAGGCCCGACCATTCGAAGCCGATCCCCTCGGGAAGCTGGGAAGCGAGCCGCGCCATTTCCGCCATGGCCTCGCCGGTAGACTTGCCCGGCGCCGCCTCGCCCGAGACGGTCATCGACGAGAAGCCGTTGTAGCGCTGCAGCTGGGGCGATGCCGCGCCCCATTGCGCGGTGGTGAAGGCGGAGAAGGGGACCATCTGCCCGGTCGCGTTGGGGACTCTCAGCTGGAGGATGTCGTCCGGACTCATCCGCTGCGCGGCGTCGGCCTGGAGGACGACTCGCAGCACCCGGCCTTCGCGGCTGAAGTCGTTGGCATAAGCCGAGCCGAAGCCGATCGAGAGGGTGTTGTTGATGTCGTCGATGTCGAGGCCGAGCGATCGCGCCTTGATCCGGTCGACCGTCACCTTGAGCTGCGGGCTTTCCTCAAGCCCCTCGGGACGAACCCCGACCACGGCCTTGCTCTGCGAAGCCATTCCGAGCAGCTGGTTTCGGGCCTCGAGCAGCTTCTGGTAGCCGAGCCCCGAGCGGTCCTGAAGCCTGAGGTTGAAGCCGCTGGAATTGCCCAGCTCCTGGATCGCCGGTGGGCTGAGCGAGAACATCATCGCATGCTGGGACCCAGAGAGCGCGCCCATCGCCTTGCCGGCAAGCGCCGACGCGCTGTTCTCCCCGCCCTTGCGCTCGTCCCAGGGCTTGAGGGGCACGAACATGATCGCCGCGTTCTGGCCGCTTCCGAAGAAGCTGAAGCCGAGGACGGAGATCACTTCCTTCACCTGGGGCTGGGCCATGAAGAAGCTTTCCGCTTCCTCGACCGCGAGCTGGGTGCGCTCGCGGGTCGCTCCGGCGGGGGCCTGGACGACCGTGACGATGTAGCCCTGGTCTTCCTCGGGGAGGAAGGTGGTGGGCACCCAGAGGTAGAGCAGGGCGACGATTGCGACCAGCGCCGCGTAGATTGCGAACCAGCGCTTGGGCCGGGCGAGGATCCCCGCGACCCCGCGCTCGTATCGGGTCGTGGTGCGGGCGAAAGTTCGGTTGAAGCGCGCGAAGACGCCATTGCCCTCGCTGCTGTGCTTGGAAGGCCTGAGCAAGGTCGCGCACAGGGCCGGGGTCAGGGTCAAAGCGAGGAAGGCCGAGAAGGTCATCGAGAAGGCGAGGGTGATCGAGAACTGGCGGTAGATGCCACCGGTCGACCCGGGGAAGAAGGCCATCGGAACGAACACCGCGATCAGGACGAGGGTGATGCCGATGATCGGGCTGACGATCTGGTCCATCGCCTTGTAGGTCGCCTCGCGCGGCGGCAGGCCTTCCTCGGCCATGATCCGCTCGACATTCTCGATCACGACGATGGCGTCGTCGACGAGGATTCCGATCGCGAGCACCATTCCGAACAGGGTCAGCACGTTTATCGAATAGCCGATGAAATAGAGCCCGAGGCACGCTCCGAGCAGGGCCACCGGGACCACGATGGTGGGGATGATCGTCGCCCGGAAGTTCTGCAGGAAGAGGAACATGACCAGGAAGACGAGCGCCATCGCCTCGGCAAGGGTGATCAGCACCTCCTCGATCGAGATCGAGACGAACAGGGTCGTGTCGTAGGGGATCGAGTAGGAGGTGTCCGCAGGGAACGCCGCCTTCAAGGCTTCCATCCGGTCCTTGACGCCTTGGCCGGCCTCGAGGGCGTTGGCGCCGACCGCGAGCTGGACCGCGATCCCGGCCATCGGCTTCTTGTTGAGCCGGGTCGTCGTGTCGTAGCTGTTCGCCCCCAGCTCGACCCGGGCGACGTCGCCGAGCCGGACCGCCGACCCGTCCGGATTGGCTCGAAGGATGATCTGGGAGAATTGCTCCGGGGTCGAGAATCGGCTCTGGGTGACCACCGTGGCGTTCAGCTGCTGGCCGGCGGGCGCGGGCTGGGCGCCGATCTGGCCGCCCGGAGTCTGGCTGTTCTGCTCGCGCACCGCGGCGAGGGCCTGGGCGGCCGACATGTTGTAGCCCGAGAGCCGCTCCGGATCGAGCCAGATGCGCATCGCATATTCGGATCCGAACAATGTGACGTCGCCGACTCCGGGGACCCGGCGCAGCTCGTCGAGGATTCGGGTGCTCGCGTAATTGCCCAGTTCCAGCGCGTCCCTAGAGCCCAGCGGCGAGGTCAAAGCGACGATCATCAGGAAGTTCGAATTGGCTTCGCTGACCGTGATGCCCTGGCGGCGAACGTCCTCGGGCAGCCGCGGCTCGACCCGGCTCAGCCGGTTCTGGACGTCGACCTGGGCAAGGTCGACGTCGGTTCCGGTCTCGAAGGTGACGGTGATCGTCGCAACGCCGTTCGAATCCGAGCTCGAGCTCATGTAGAGGAAATTCTCGACCCCGTTCATCTCCTGCTCGATGATCGAGGTCACGTTCTCCTCGAGCGTTGCCGCGTCGGCGCCCGGATAGACGACGTTGATCGTGATCGAGGGCGGAGCGATCGTCGGATATTGCTCGATCGGGAGGCCGCGAACCGCGAGCAGTCCGGCGAGCGCGATGGCAAGCGCGATCACCCAGGCGAAGATCGGCCGGTCGATGAAGAAACTAGCGCGCATTGCCGCGGCCTCCGGCGGGAGCCGCAACCGCCGCTACCGGCCTCACCGGTGCGCCGGGCCGGACCTTCTGGAGACCGTCGACGATGATCCTTTCGCCGGGCCTGAGGCCGGCGGTGACGACCCACAGCCCCCGATCCATCCGGCCGAGCTTCACCGGCCTCGGCGAAGGCATGTTGCCGGGTCCGAGCACCATGACCGTACTGCCCGCCGGGCTCAGCTGAACGGCGCGCTGCGGGACGGCGATTCCGTTCGAATTGGCCCCCGCCTCGATCCGCACCCTGACGAACTGTCCGGGAAGAAGCAGCCTCTGCGGATTTCGAAAGGAGGCCCGAAGGCCGACTCCGCCGGTCGTGGGATCGACCGACTGGTCGAGGAAATTGAGGGTTCCGGTGATCCCGTAGGCGCTTCCGTCCTCGAGGAGGACGGTGACGGTCCGGGCGATGGCCGGGCCGCCTCCGCCCGACTGCCGGCGAAGGGCCAGTAGCTCCTCGCTGGACTGGGAGAAGTTGACGTAAACCTGGTCGATCTGCTCGATCTTCGTCAGGAGCGTGCCCGCGGACTGGCTGGCGAGCGCGCCCTCGGTGACCTCGGCGCGGCCCACTCGCCCTGCGATCGGGGCCGTAACCGTCGTGTAGGCCAGGGTCAGCTGGGCCTGCCGCACCTGGGCCTGCGCCGAGCCGACGTCGGCCCGAGCCCGCGCCAGCCGGGCCTGCGCCGCCTCGAACTCCTGCTTGCTGATCGCGTCGCGAGCGACCAGCGGGCGGTAGCGCGCCACTTCCCGAGCGGCGTTGTCGGCCTCGGCATGGGCGCGCCGGACGGCCGCCAGCTGGACGTCGAGGCTTGCCCGAAGCGGCCTCGAATCGATCCGGAACAGGGGTGCGCCGCGGCGCACGTCCGATCCCTCGGCGTAAAGGCGCTGCTCGATTATGCCGTCGACCCGCGCTCGCACTTCCGCCGTTCGGAGCGCTTCGACCCTTCCGGGCAGCTCGATGATGTTGGCGACCGCCGTCGGGGCGATCGTCAGGATCCCGACCTCGGGGGCAGGCATGGCGCCGGGGGCGGCGCCCTGGCCGTCGGAACAAGCCCCTATCATTAGAAGCGCCGCGGCGGATATGACGAGCGGCAGAGGCGCGACGGATCGGGAGAAGCCTGGCATGATCGTTCCTAAGGTGTGTCGGCGCAGACTCTGGTCAGGCCCCGTTAATTGGTGTAATGTAGGTTACACTACAGGTCAAGGCCCGTCGGGACATATGAGATGATGATTGCCATTTGCGGACAGCGGGAGTCGAAGCGCGAGGCGCGCCGCCAGGCGATCCTCGACGCCGCCTACGATCTCTTCCTCGAGAAGGGCTATGAAGCGACGACCCTGAGCGACGTCGTCGGCCGCTCGGGCGGTTCGCTCGCAACCCTCTACGAGCTGTTCGAAAGCAAGCCCGGCCTGTTGCGCGCGATGGTGCGCGGCCAGTGCGACATGGTCAGCACAGGAATGGAGCGCGCCTTCTGCTCGGTCCAGCCCGTCGAGAAGACCCTTCGCGAAATCGCGGAGAATTTGTTCGACGAAATACTCCGCCCGAGGGCGGTGGCGCTGTTTCGGGTTGTGGTGGCCCAGTGCGGAAGGCAGCCCGAGCTGGGAAAGCTGCTCTACGATTCCGGGCCCGCCGTCGGGAAGGCCAAGGTTGCCGATTATCTCAGAGGGCAGGACGAGGCAGGCAGGATATCCGTGCGCGATCCGGAAGCGGCGGCGCAGATGTTCTTCCAGATGGTGATCGGCCACCACCATCACCTGCTCCTCATGTGCGCCATCGATCCTCCGAGCGAAAAGGCCAAGGCGGCCCATCTCGACTTCGCCATCGAGTCCTTCCTCAAGCTCGTTTCCGCTACCTGAAACGCCTAGCGCGGCCGGTTCGGACGCTTCGGCGCGAACTCTCCCCAAACTGCTTTCACAAGCCTTGTGGCAGGGGTGGGGGTCCGGTTTATCGGGATCCCGGCATCAGGCGCACTTGCCTCCGCTCTCCACTCCCTCCACTGGGCGGAAAGTAAGCGGAAAGGTTGAATTCATTTACGAAGGCGCACCTGGGAAGCGAATTTACGTGCAGCCTCTGAGCGGCCGCAGCGTTATTCGGGTCCGTACCTCTCTTCTGAAAGCCCAAAATTGCACGCACCGCTCCCCCGCCAACCGGGTCTAGACCCTCGCGCCCTGCTGAAGGAGGTCACTCCGTTCCGGCAGCCGCGCCACGCAAGAAGCATCTTCGAGATCGCCGTCACCGCAGCCCCTTTCGGGCTCTTGTGGCTGCTGACGTGGGCGGCGTTGGACTCGGGGTACGCACTCGGGCTTCTGCTCACCGTGCCTGCCGGCGCGCTCCTGCTCAGGCTCTTCCTGATCCAGCACGATTGCGGGCATGGCGCCTTTTTCCGGGGGAGGGCGGCGAACGACTGGATCGGCCGCTTCCTCGGGGTGCTGACGTTCACGCCCTACGATTACTGGCGCCGGTCCCACGCCATCCACCATGCCAGCACCGGCAATCTCGACGCCCGGGGAACCGGGGACGTCGACACCCTGACCGTGGCGGAATTCCGCGCTCTCGGGCTCGGGCGGCGCTTCCTCTACCGATTGTACCGGCACCCGATCGTCCTGTTCGGGATCGGCCCCGCCTATCTGTTCCTGCTTCGGCACCGGCTTCCAATCGGCATGATGAAGAAGGGATGGCGGCCCTGGTTCAGCGCGATGGGGACGAATGCCAGCATCGCCGCCGTCGCCGGCGCCCTGATCTGGGCGATGGGCCTGAAGCTGTTCCTGCTCGTGCACCTGCCGATCACCCTGGTCGCGGCGTCGCTCGGGGTCTGGTTCTTCTATGTGCAGCATCAGTTCGAGCATACCCATTGGGACCGCGGCGACGACTGGTCATTCCACGCCTCGGCGCTCCACGGCAGCTCGCACTACGATCTTCCGCCGATCCTGCGCTGGTTCAGCGCCAATATCGGAGTTCACCACGTCCACCACCTCGCCAGCCGGATACCCTTCTACCGGCTGCCCGAGGTGCTTCGGGAGGTCCCGGCGCTCGCCCGGTGCAGCCGGGTGACCATCCGGCAGAGCCTTGGCGCGATTCGACTCGTCCTCTGGGACGAGGACAAGAGGCGGCTGGTATCCTTCGCGGAAGCTCGCTCCGGATAGCCTGGAGCGTCCTGCAAAATGTTGCTGAACCGGAACGGCCGCTGTCTTGGATCGTTGACTGGATATGAAGAGACAGCCTTTGCCCAAATTGCCGGTGAGCGAAAGCGTCGCCGCGATGATGCGCCGCGGCGTATCGCTTGCCGAGTCGCACCTCATCCTGGCTTCGGCTCGATAGAGTCGGGAACGCTGGGGAGATGAGCCGGCGAACCCCTGGGTCGCCCCTTCCTGGTCACGAGCCTGCAACACCAAGCCTTTAGACTCGCCCTCGAAGTCGGAGGGAGGCCGGGCAATGCACGAGGACTCGCGAGGCCAGATATCGCCCATGCGGTGTCCGCTGGAGGAAAGCCGGGGCGGCTGGGCGTTTTTCGGACGGATGCTGGTCTGGTCGACCCGGAACAATGGTCGGCCGGCCTGACTTTCAGGTTGATCGCTTCGTCGTTGCGAGCGAAGCGAAGCAATTCAGTGCGGCTTGGGAGGCCCTCTGGATTGCTTCGACCTTTCGGGATCAGTCGGGCGGTCTTTGCGCGAGATCCTTCAGCAGGCCGTCTTCCGCCCCGGCCCGCGCTTGCCCGGCGACCAAAGCGGCTTCGTCGACTTCGCTCGCCGGACCCGAGGTCCCAAGGTCGCCTTTGTCGAGAAGGGTTTCGCCGCCGCGCCATTTGGAGCGCGCCTTGGCCTCGTCGTGAAGTGGAAGGTCGTCGTCGGGTTCGCCGGGCATGGTTCATCTCCTGTGCGGCCGACCAACGTCCCGGCGGCGGCCCCGATCCCCGGCGCTAGAAGTCGACCTGGGCGCGCGCTCCGAAAACGTTGATCCCATAGTCGCGGTCGCCGCCGGCCGCCGCGATCGCGGAGTCGTCGTAACGCAAATGGCCGTAGTTCAGGAGGAATCGGACATGGTCCTGGGCGATCCACACCAGCGAGGCTTCGTAGCCGCTCTGGCGGCCTCCGACGATCGCCCCATCGGTGAGATCGAGATGATCGAAGCGCAGGTTGACCTGGAAGGCGCCCGGGCCGCCGCTTCCCAAGGGCCGGCGCACTTTCGTGCGATCCCAGCGCCCGCCCTTGTAGCCGCGGCTTTCTCCGGTCAGGAAATAACCGACCTCGATATAGCCGCCGAAGAAGGTCGGGCTGACGCCGGGCGTCGCAGTGTCGGGGTTCAGCCAGTGGGCCTCGGCAACCGCGTGAAGCGGGCCGCGGATCAGCGCCGCCTCGATTCCGTAGTTCGTCTCGGTCTCCACCCTCATGTTGGGCGTCGCGAGGAAGCGCGAGTTGCTCGTGTGGACGAGTGGGCGCTGGCGGTAGCGGGTCGCCGGGCCGGCGGAAGCGGTGTCGCCATTGTCGCGCCAGTGGGCCGAGGCTCCGAAGTGGAGCTGGGCCTTGCCCAGCCTGGGCGCGTAGACGATCCGGCCGTCGGCGCCGACCGCGTCGTTCTCGTCGCCCAGGCCGACCGCGTCCTGGGAGTCGGCGAGGTCCTCGATATTGTCGGTGAACACGCCGCCCTGGGCGATCAGGTCGCCTTTCGACCAGGTGGCGGAAAGGCCGATCCTGCGCTCGAAGTTGAAGGCGTCGGTGAAAGCGGCGCGCTCGAGGAACGAGATGAAGCGGGAGCTGGTCAGCTCCTCCATCGACTGGAAATTGTTGTGCTGCCCGAGGGTCAGCCCGAGCGACTTCGAAGGCTTGTAGCTCAAGAAGGCGTCCGTGATCTCGACGTCGTTGTTCGCGAAATCCACTTCGATCTTGTAGCCGAAGCCGCCCGGGATGGTGCCCTCCGCGCCGATCCTGGCCCGCCGCACTTCGTTGCCGAAGCCCAGGCCGCGGTCGTTCACCCCCGGCGGGCTTTCGACGAAGCCGACATCATATTGCAGCCTTCCGAACGGCTTGAAGGTCACTCCGCCGCCGGAAGAGTCCTTCGGCGGAGCTGAAGGCGCCGCCGCGGCCGCGGCAACCTCCCGCCCCGCCTTGAGCTCCGCCACCTCGGCGCGCAGCGCCGCGAGCTCGGCCCGCATCGCCGCCATGTCCGCCGCCATGTCGCCCGGAACGGGCTCGGGGGCCGCGAGGGCCGGAGCGGCGATGGTCGTCGCAAGCAAGGCGGCGAGGAAGGCGGACTTGGCCATTGCGCGGCTCCCGTTTGAGTGGCGGGACAGTTTTAAGACTGGCGCATTGCCGTTCCGCGTCAGCCGGGTGACACTTTTATGACGGCGCCGGCCGCTGGAACTTGGCCCCGGAACCCCGCTAAAGGCGGACCCATGCTCCTCCGCCTCTCCCGGCGGCCGCTCGCGGCCGCGGCCATCGTCGCCCTTGCCGTGATGGGCGCCTGGGGCGCGGGCGGGCCGCTGGGGGCGGTGTTGCTCGGGCTCCTCGGCGGGTCAACCGCGACCCTGATCGCCTGGAGAGCCCACTTCTTTCCCGAAGCCGTGCTCGTCCGCGAAGCGCCGTCGGAGGGCCGGGAGGAATGGGTGCACGAAATGCTGAGCGCGCTGCCCGAGCCGATGCTTCTCGTCGACGCAGGAAGGGTCGCCGTCGCCAACCGCTCGGCCAAGCAGCTTCTGGGCCAGTGGATCGAAGGCCAGGACGTCCGCCTCGCCTTGCGCCATCCGGCGACCCTCGAGCTTCTCTCCCGCCCGGCGCCGCCGGACCGCGAGGTCGAGCACATAGAGGTGGTCGGGATCGGTCAGGCGGAGCGGAGCTGGCTGGTGAGGATCGCGACTCTCGAGCGGGGAAACCGGCTCGTTCACCTCGTCGATAGAAGCGAGGCCGCCGCCGCGGAGAAGATGAGGGTCGATTTCGTCGCCAACGCCAGCCACGAGCTTCGAACCCCGCTCGCGACCTTGCTCGGCTTCATCGAAACCCTCCAGGACGACAGCGCCGGCGCCGACAGGGAGCTCCGGTCTCGATTCCTCGGGCTGATGTTCGGCGAGGGGAAGCGGATGCAGACCCTCATCGAGGATCTGATGTCGCTTTCCCGGATCGAGGCGGAAAGGTTCAATGCACCGCGCGATACGGTCGATCTCGTCCAGGTCGTCGAGGAGGTTCGGGCCGGTTGCGCCCAATTGTTCCTTGAGCGGTCGAACGCGCTCGTCGTCGAGAATGAAGCCCGATCGACGATCGTTCCGGGGGACCGCGGGCAGCTTCTCCAGCTCGTCCGCAACCTCATCGTCAATGCGCTGAAATATGGAAAGACCGAATCGCAGGTCACCGTGCGCTTCGAGGACGACGGACCTTCCGGGCTGCGGTTCGCGGTCATCGACCGGGGCGAAGGAATCGCGGTGGAGCATCTCCCGCGCCTCACCGAGCGATTCTACCGGGTCGATGCCGGCCGGAGCCGGGCGGTGGGGGGCACCGGGCTCGGCCTTGCCATCGTCAAGCATATCGTCAGCCGCCATCGCGGCCGGCTGGACATAAGAAGCATCGTCGGAGAGGGGACGACCGTGCTCGTCTCGCTTCCGCGCGCTCCGGAGCCGCCATCGCCGCCCCGATCCTCCCCGCTGTCATGAAACGGTCACGCAAGAGTCACAGGACTCACTTCGAACCGACCTAGGGAGTCGTCGGGGCCCGGTACCGGGGTTCGATGGAGGTAGCGAATGAAGACCAGCTTTTTTGCCGCGGCGGCCGCTTTGGCGCTCGGCGCCTGCGGCCAGCAATTCGGCGGGGGCGCCCAGGGCCAGCAGATCCAGATCGTCGGTTCCTCGACGGTCTATCCGTTCACCACGGCGGTCTCGGAGCAGTTCCAGCGCACCCATCCCGGAATGAGCGCGATCGTCGAATCGACCGGCACCGGAGCGGGAATGAAGCTGTTCTGCGGCGGGGTCGGCGACCAGCATCCGGACATGACCAACGCCTCGAGGCGGATCAAGGCGTCCGAATATCAGGATTGCGCCAAGAACGGAGTGAAGCAGGTCATCGAGGTGCCTGTCGGGATCGACGGCCTGGCCCTGATCGAGGGGAAGAACGGCGCCGCCATGAGCCTGACGGTCCGCGACGTCTATGCGGCTCTGGCCGCCAATCCCTTCGGGAAGCCCAACACGGCGAAGACGTGGAAGGACGTCAACCCGGCGCTGCCCGCGGTCGCGATCCAGGTCTACGGCCCGCCGCCGACCTCCGGCACCCGCGACAGCCTCGCCGAGCTGATCCTCGAGAAAGGCTGCGAGAGCGATCCGGCGATGAAGGCTCTGAAGGAAAGCGACAAGGACAAGCATAAGGCGCTGTGCACCAAGGTGCGCGAGGACGGGGCCTATGTCGAAGCCGGCGAGAACGACAATCTGCTCGTCCAGAAGGTCGCCGCCAATCCGGGCGCGATCGGGGTGCTCGGCTATTCCTTCCTCGAGGAGAATGGCGACAAGGTGAAAGGCATTCCGCTCGGCGGAATCGCCCCGACGGCCGAGACGATCTCCAGCCTCACCTATCCGGGCGCTCGCCAGCTCTACCTCTACGTCAAGGGCGAGCATCTGAACGTCATTCCGGGGATGCGCGAGTTCCTCGCCGAATATGCCAAGGCCTGGGCCAAGGGCGGCTATCTCGAGCGCCGGGGCCTCATTCCCTCGCCGGCGGACGTTCAGGCGAAGGGCTCTGAGGCCGCGACCAAGCTCACCCCGATGACGGCCGACGGGCTGAAGTGAGGATGAGCCGCTTCTCGTCCTCCCCGTGCGCGAAGCGCATGGGGAGGGGGACCATGCGAAGCATGGTGGAGGGGCCAGCCGAGGCCGAATGCCCCTCCACCGGACTTCGTCCGGTCCCCCTCCCCATCGCCTGCGGCGACGGAGAGGACTAACGGATCATGTCTCCCCTGGCGCTCCTCGTCGCGATCCTCGGGCTCGCCCTTTTCGGGTGGCTGTCGGCGCGCGCACGCGCCATGGCCTTCGCTTCGTCCGGCGCTCCGAAGCTTCACTCGCTGCCCGGCTATCACGGCTGGTACGTCGCCATCTGGGCGGCGCTTCCGGCCCTGCTGTTCCTCCTGCTGTGGGTTCCGCTGAGCGACCGGCTCGTCATGGACGCGGTGATGGGCAGCCCGGCGGCGGCGAACCTGCCGCCGTTCGAAATGCAGCGCAACGCGATCCTTCAGGAGGCCCGCGGGCTCGCCGAGGGGCTGAGGCAGTCGAGTTTCTACCCGGAGGCCCGGGAGCTCGCGCCCGTCTACGGCTCGGCGCTCACCCGCTACCGGCTGATCGGCACGGTCGCGGCCCTGCTCCTCGCCTTCGCGGGCGGAGCCTTCGCCTACAGCCGGATCGGCCCCGCCTTCCGGGCGCGGACCCGGGTCGAGCGGCTGGTGATGCTGGCGCTTCTGCTGGCCTCGCTGATCGCGATTCTGACGACGCTGGGAATCGTCCTTTCCCTCCTGTTCGAGTCGCTTCGCTTCTTCAGCATGGTCTCTCCGGTCGAGTTCCTCTTCGGATCGACCTGGAGCCCACAGACCGCCATGCGGGCCGATCAGGCCGGCTCCTCGGGGGCGTTCGGGGCCATTCCCCTGTTCTGGGGCACCGTCTTCATCGGAGCGATCATCGCAATGATCGTTGCGATCCCGCTGGGGCTGATGAGCGCCATCTATCTCACCCAATATGCACGCCCCGTCGTGCGGCGCTGGATGAAGCCGCTGCTGGAGATGCTCGCGGGCGTCCCGACCGTGGTCTACGGCTATTTCGCCGCTTTGACCGTGGCGCCGGCGGTCCGCGATTTCGGCCAGTCGCTCGGAATCCCGGCCTCGTCGGAAAGCGCGCTCGCCGCCGGGCTCGTCATGGGAATCATGATCATTCCGTTCGTCTCCTCGATGGCGGACGATTCGCTGACCGCGGTCCCGCAATCGATGCGGGACGGCTCGCTCGCCATGGGCGCGACCACCTCCGAGACGATCCGAAAGGTGCTCGTCCCCGCCGCTTTGCCCGGGATCGTGGGCGGAGTCCTGCTCGCGGTCAGCCGGGCGATCGGCGAGACGATGATCGTCGTCATGGCCGCCGGGCTATCCGCGAACCTGACCGCCAACCCCTTCGCCAGCGTCACCACGGTGACGACCCAGATCGTCCAGCTGCTGACCGGCGACCAGGAGTTCGACAGCCCCAAGACCCTGGCCGCCTTCGCGCTTGGGCTGGTGCTGTTCATCGTCACCCTTCTTCTCAACATCGTCGCACTGCGCGTCGTGAAGAAATATCGCGAAGCCTATGACTGACCGTGGATCGACGGGCTCGGAGTCCGACAAGAGCACCGTTCGGCCTGAGCCTGCTTCAGGTGCCGTTCGGCCTGAGCTTGCTCCACACACCGTTCGGCCTGAGCCTGTCGAAGGCCCTTCCTTCCCTTTGTCTGAAAAAGAGAAGGGCTTCGACAAGCTCAGCCCGAACGGAGCAGGGCTGGTGGCCTCCGCTAAGATTCCCACCAACTGGCGCTCTTCCCGGATGAGCGGCCGGATACGCCGCCGCTACGCCGCCGAGCGCCGGTTCCGCTGGATCGGGCTCGGAGCGATCCTTCTGTCGGCGGGCTTCCTCGCCTTGCTGCTGATCAGCATGGTGACTCGCGGTGCCGGCGGGTTCATCGAAACTCAGGTGTTCGCCGATCCCGCCAATCCCGCGGAGGCCGTATGGGTTTCCGAGCTGGTCGCGGCGGGGACGGCCGGGGGCCGCGGGTGGCGCACCGCGTCGGCCGAGATGGACGCCGCCGCAAAGGGCGACGGGCCGCCGGAAGCGGAAGCCGCCTATTCGAGCCTGAAGCAGGAGGGGCGGGCCCGGAAGCGCTTCAACCTTCCGTTCCTGACGTCCGCTGATGCGACGGATCCCGCCGCCGTCGGGATCTGGGGGGCCTTCAAGGGCTCGCTCCTGACCATGCTGGTCACCATCGCCATCGCTTTCCCGGTTGGGGTGTTGTCGGCCATCTACCTGGAGGAATATGCGCCGAGGAACCGCTGGACCGACCTTATCGAGGTCTCGATCAACAATCTCGCCGCGGTGCCGTCGATCATCTTCGGCCTGCTCGGGCTCGCCGTCTTCCTCAACACGATGCACATGCCGCGTTCCGCGCCGCTCGTCGGCGGGCTTACGCTGGCGCTGATGACCATGCCGGTGATCGTCATCGCCGGGCGCAACGCGATCAAGTCGGTGCCGCCCTCGATCCGCGACGCCGCCCTCGGCGTCGGCGCAAGCCGGATCCAGGTGGTCTACCACCACGTCTTGCCGCTCGCTTTGCCCGGCATCCTCACGGGGACGATCATCGGAATGGCGCGAGCGCTGGGGGAGACGGCGCCTTTGCTGATGATCGGAATGCGGGCCTTCATCGCGACTCCGCCGGGCGGCTTCGCGGATCCGGCAACAGTGCTCCCGGTCCAGATCTTCCTCTGGTCGGACGAGGTCAGCCGCGGCTTCGTCGAGAAGACCTCGGCGGCGATCATCGTCCTGCTGGTCTTCCTGCTGGCGATGAACGGGGTCGCCATCTACTTGCGGAACAGGTTCGAGAGGCGTTGGTGAAGGTGATGCTGGACGAAGAAAACCGGGCCGGGGCCCAGGCCGGGCCGGCATCCGCCGAGAGCGCGCCGAAGATGCACGCGCGGGACGTGAACGTCTGGTACGGCGAGAAGCAGGCAATCAAGCAGGTCTCGATCGAAGTACGTCAGGAGCACGTCACAGCCTTCATCGGCCCCTCGGGCTGCGGCAAGTCGACCTTCCTGCGCACCCTCAATCGAATGAACGACACCATCCCGAGCGCGCGCGTCTCGGGCGAGATCGGGCTTGACGGCGAGGACATCTATTCGAGCGGAATGGACGTCGTTCAGCTTCGCGCCCGGGTGGGCATGGTGTTCCAGAAGCCGAACCCCTTTCCGAAATCGATCTACGAGAATGTCGCCTACGGACCGCGAATCCACGGCCTCGCCACGGGAGGGCAGGAGCTGGATTCGATCGTCGAGCAGTCGCTGAAGCGCGCCGGACTCTGGGAGGAAGTGAGAGACCGACTGACGGAAAGCGGCACGGCCCTCTCGGGCGGCCAGCAGCAGCGCCTGTGCATCGCCCGGGCCATCGCCGTCGACCCCGAGGTGATCCTGATGGACGAGCCCTGCTCGGCGCTCGATCCGATCGCCACGGCCAAGATCGAGGAGCTGATCCACGAGCTTCGCGGCCGCTACGCGATCGTCATCGTCACCCACAACATGCAGCAGGCCGCCCGGGTCTCGCAGCGGACCGCCTTCTTCCACCTCGGCGAGCTTCTCGAATATGGCGAGACGTCGGAGATCTTCACCAATCCCAAGGTCGAGAGGACCAAGGATTACATCACCGGCCGATACGGCTGAGGGAGCAGGACATGGCAACCGGTCACACGCTCAAAGCCTTCGACGACGACCTCAACCAGCTTCGAGCCAGCATCGCGGAGATGGGCGGGCTCGCCGAGGCCGCGATCGCTGGCGCAATGCGGGCCCTCGCCGGGCGCGACAGCGAAAGCGCGAGGCTCGTCGTCGACGACGACAAGCGGATCGACGCCATGGAGGCTGAGATCGAGCGGCTTGCGGTTCAGATCATCGCCTTGAGGGCGCCGATGGCGGACGACCTTCGCGAGGTCGTGGCCGCCTTGAAGATCGTCGGCGTGGTCGAGCGGATCGGCGACTATGCCAAGAACATTGCCAAGCGCGTCCCGGCGATCGAGGACAGCCCCAACCTCAGGCCGCTCTCGCTTCTTCCCGAGATGGCGCGGATCGTCGCCGAGATGGTCCGAAGCGCCCTCGACGCCTTCGTCGCGCGCGATTCCGCCAGGGCCGCCTCGGTTTGCGAGCGCGACAAGGCGGTGGACGATTTCTACAACTCCATATTCCGAACCCTGCTCACCTTCATGATGGAGAGCCCCAACAACATCACCCCGGCCACCCACCTCCTGTTCGTCGCCAAGAATCTCGAGCGGATCGGCGATCACGCCACCAACATCGCCGAGATGGTTTATTTCGCCGCCACCGGCGGCCATCTCGGCGAACGGGAAAAGGGCGCCGACACGACTCGTCCGGCCGGGCGGTGACCAAGGGCCGGATCCTGCTCGTCGAGGACGACCGGGCGCTCGTCGAGCTGATCGACTTCCATCTCACCAGGGCCGGCTACGAGACGACCAGGACCGCGAGCGGCGACGAGGCGCTGCTGATCGTCCGCGAGTCGCCGCCCGACCTGGTTCTGCTAGACTGGATGATCGAGGGCACCTCCGGGATCGAGGTCTGCCGGCAGCTGAGCCGGATGAAGCACAGCAAGCAGATTCCGATCATCATGATGACCGCGCGCGGCGAGGAGGCCGACCGGATCCGAGGTCTCGATACCGGCGCCGACGACTATATCACCAAGCCCTTCTCCCCAAAGGAGATGCTCGCCCGGGTCGCCGCCGTGCTGAGGCGCGTCCGGCCGGCACTGGCGGGCGGCACTCTGATCTTCGAGGATCTGGAGATGGACCTGGCGACCTACAGGGTGCGGCGCGGCGGAGACCCGATCCATCTGTCGCCTTCGGAATTCCGGCTCCTGCGCCATTTCATGGAAAGTCCCCGGCGCGTGTTCACGCGCGAAGGACTGCTCGACACCGTGTGGAGCGAAGGGTCCGAGCTCGACCTGCGCACCGTCGACGTCCAGATCCGCCGGATCAGAAGGGCTTTGAACGAAGGCGGAAGGCCCGACCTCATCCGAACCGTCCGCTCGGCAGGCTACGCGCTGGAGAGCGGGGGCGGGGGGTGACGCTTCTAAATCCTCCCCTGCATTTGCAGGGGAGGGGGACCATGCGAAGCATGGTGGAGGGGCCTTCCCTGCCTCAAGAATAACCCCTCCACCGCGCTTCGCGCGGTCCCCCTCCCCGAGAAATCTCGGGGAGGATTTCAGAACTTCAGGCTCATCCCGACGCTGACCGTCCGGCCCACCTTGTAGCTGTTGATGTCGATCCGGTTGTCCCCGGACTGCTGATATTCCTCGTAATCCTGGCCGAGCAGGTTGCGCGCCTCGAGCTTGATCTCCGCTTCGCTGCCGAGAAAGCGAATCCCTTCGCGGGCGACGAAATCGAGCCGGAGGCCGGGCTTCTCGACGATGTCGGGCTGGCGCGCGCTGCCCTGGATCGGCCCGCGCTCGGTCACGCGCTCGCTGGCGTAGGTGAGGAGAAAGGTCGCCTGCTGCAGCCGGTTCCTGTTCTCGACCCCAAGCTGGATGTTGGCGAGATGGTCCGATTGCCCGGTGAGGGGAGCGCCGTCCTCGAACAGCAGGTTCGCCTCCACCGGCTGCAGATCCGGGCCGATCACCAGGGTGTCGTCCGACTTCACCTTCGAGCGGGCGTAGGTGTAGTTGCCAATGAGGAGGAGGCGCTTGTTCGCGAAGCCCTGGCCGAGCCCGGAGAGGGGCAGGTAGGTCTGGAGCTCCGCCTCGACTCCGTAGAGCGTCGCTTGCGGAGCGTTGGCGAAGCCGGTTCGAAGCTGGCCTCCGCCGGCGAAGAAAGCGGCGGATTCGATCGGATTGTCGATCTTCTTGTAGAATCCGGCGAGGCTGAAGCGCTCGCCTCGGCGGAAATAATATTCGAAGCGGGCCTCGGCGTTGGTCAGCCGGCTGTCGGTGAGGAACGGGTTGCCGGTGAACTCGCGGTCCGATTCGAAATCCTGGTAGATTTGCGGCGCGAGCTCGCGGAACTGGGGGCGTGCGATCGTCTTCGAGCCGTGAAGCCGGAGCTGCATGTTGTCGGCCAAGGTCCAGGTGATCGTCGCGGCGGGAAGCCAGTAAGCGTTGGCGATCCGGGTCGCGGCGGCGCCCGCCGCGCCGGTCACGACCGTCTCCACGGCATCCTCGTAACGGACTCCGAACTGCGCCCTCAGCGCCGGGCCGGGAAGCTCGATCTCGGCCTGGGCGTAGCCGGCCCGGATCCGAAGCCCCGCTTCGTAGGCGGCCGCACCCTCGGCGCCGGAGATGTCGCGAAGCTGGATGTTGAAATTGTAGATGTTGAAGTCGGAGAGCAGATAGTCCGGCCGCTCCTGGGCCACGGAGATCGGGAGGGCGCCCTCCGGTCTGAAATATTGGAATTGGAAGCGCGAGGAGTCGCGCCGGCTCTTCGTGTAGGCGTAGCCCGCCGAAAGGGTGGTCGGCGCCGCACCGTTCAGCCGGTAGGCGAAGTCGATCCCGCCGGCATAGACGTCCTCGCTGAGGTCGTTGAAGGCGATCGTCGCCGACTGGCCGCCGGACGTCAGGTTGTTCACATAATCGTCGACGTCGCTTTGGCCCTTCGTCGCCGGGTTGCCGTCGCCGAGATAGGTGTAGCTGATGTCCCGCTCGTAAGGGGATATGCGTTGGGTGTTGGCGTAGGCGCCTCGAAGGTCGACGCTGAGAGCGCCGAACTTGAACTCGCCGACGAACTGGGTGTCGATCAGCTGCCGCTCGAACCAATAGCTGTTCTGCTCGATGATCGAGGCGGGAAGGTTCGGATCCTGATCCTGGACGCTCCGGTTGAAGCCGGCGGCGAGCCGGCCCTGCTTCAGGGTGTCGCGGATGAAGAGGTTGGTCCAGCGCAGCTTGTGCTCGCCGATCTCCGCGCCGAGGCCGAGCATGGCGTTGACGAGGATGCGGTTGTCCGTGGTGACCCGCCGGAAGCTCGCCTGGGGCGTGCCGGCGAGCTCGGGGTCGAGCGAGATCTGCTGGAGGGAATCGCGAGTGCGCCAGCTGTTGCTGTAGCCGACCGCTCCGAGGATCCCGATCCGGGCGCCGAGCAGGTCGAAGGCGGTGCCGGCGCTGACATTGCCGCCGAGATTGGGCGCGACGTTGTTGATTCGCTGGAGCAGGGTGGTCGGGGCGTTGACCAAAGCGGCGGCGAAGTCGCGCCGCTGGCCGGCGGTCGTTTCGCCGTTGAAGGCGCCGCCGGCGACGGCGGCCCGAAGCCCGGCCGGAAGGTCGCGGGCGCCGTCGTCGAAGCCGAGCGGATCGAGGCCGCTTCCGTAATAGGAATAGCCGAAATGGCCTGTGGTCTCGCCGTCCAGCTCGGCCGAGCCGCCGGCCGTGAGGAAGGTCTCGTCCGGGATCGAGGTCGTGGTGAGGTTGATCACTCCGCCGCCGAACTCGCCCGGATAATTGACCGAATAGCTCTTCTGGACGACCGAGCTTGCGATGAGGCCGGTCGGGAAGATGTCGAGCGGGACGACCCGGCGAAGCGGCTCCGGGCTCGGCAGCGGCGAGCCGTTGAGAAGCGCGAGCGAGTAGCGGTCGCCGAGGCCCCGGACGAAGACGAAGCCGTTGCCGACGACGGAAAGGCCCGTGACGCGCTGCAAGGCTCCGGCGATGTCGCCGTCGCCGGTCCGGGCGATGTCCTCGCTGGAGAGGACCGAGACCACTTCTGGAGCGTTTCGAAGGACGTTTGGGATGTTTCGGCCGGTGACGACGATGTCTCCGGTCGCGTCCGGCTGCGCTCCGGGGGCGGAGACCTCGACCTCCTCCTCCTCCTCCGTGGACTGGGTAGAAGCGTCGGGCCCGCTGGTGCCGGCCTCGGGCGCGTCGGCGGCCGGCGGCGCGCCCTGGGCCGAGGCGGCCGTGGCGGTGAGAGCCGTCGAGAGGAGAAGGAAACTCCCCAGGCGAATGGGCTTCAACATCGTCCTAAATTCCCGTGGGTAGCGTTCGATAAAAAGGGGGCGGCGGCCGTGGCCGCCGCCCCAGGACAGCGGCGTTCAGCTCGTGGGGACGGCCGTGCAATTGCCGCTGGTGCTTCCGAAGTTCACGTAGCCGGCGTTGCAGGTCCAGCCCGCGAACCAGCTGTCCGACGCGTTGCGGACGGCGCCGACATAAGCGACCGCCTCCAGGCGGTTCGGGGCCGCCGCGTTGGCCGTCTGGAACTGGTCGTTGTTGAACGGGGTCGGATCGGTCGCCGCCACTCCGTTCTCGCCGGGGCCGTTGATGAAGACGTTGGTCAGGCTGGGCGTGAAGGCGGAGTTGTTGCCGTTCGAGCCCGAGCCGAAGATCGCCTGGATCTCCGCCACGGTGACGTTCGAATCGTCGCGGAAGGGCTGCGGGCAGGCCAGGGCGACGGAGCGGAACACCGGCGGGCCGATGTCCTGGAGCGCCGCGTCGGTCGCCCGGATGGTGGTCCCCCCCGTCGCATCCATGTCGAGGCAGGCCGCGGTTCCGACGACGACGCTGTTGAGCAGAGCGTAATCGGTTCCGCCGCGCAGGAGGATCGTGTTTCCGCCCTGGACGGTGCTGCGCTGGACGAAGGTCGCGTTGGAGACTCGGGTGTACTGGCGCGGAAGGGCGTCTTCGTTGCCGTTCGAATCGGCCTCGATCATCGAATCGCCGTTCTGGCCGTCGCGCTGGACTCCGATCACGAACTGGATCGTCCCGCGATAGCCGAGGTCGGTGTCGAGCCCGTCGTCGTCGGCGCCGGTGACGACGATATGCTTGGCGTTCACCCGGCCTCCGAAGATCTCGATCCCGTCGTCGGAGCTGTTGTGGATCTGGATATGGTCGATGGTGGTGTTGCTTCCGACCCCGCCCATGGTGAGGCCCTGGAGCTCGTTGCCCGGGGCGATCGCGAAGCCCGAATAGCGGATCTGGACGAAGCGCATCGTTCCCGAATTGTCGGTCGCGACATTGCCGCCGTAGAACGAGCCGGTGGTTCCCTCGATCACCTGCTGGCAGGCGGCGGAGCCGCCCGGGACGGCGGTGTTGCAGTCGCTGATCGGCGCCCGGCCGAGCAAAATGACCCCGCCCCATAGGCCCTGGGTCGAATCCGTCGCGGTGCCCTCGACATTGGCCCGGGCGGTAAAGACGATCGGCTGGGTCGCGCTTCCCGCGGCGTTGATCCGGGAGCCGCGGTTGATCACCAGATAGTCGTTGCCCGAGGAACCGAAGATCGTGACCCCCGCCTGGATGGTCAGGGTCACCGCGTCGCCGCCGGCGAGCGAGCCGTCGCCCCCGACGTCGGTTCCGACATTGACCGGCCCGGCGAGCGAGTAGACCACGCCGGGGAGCTTCTGGACGGTGTAATCGTCGCTGATCCGGCCCGACATTTCGCAATTGCGAAAGGCGGTGGCGATGATTCCCCGGTCGACCGTTCCCTGCGGACAGCCCGCGGCCGGAGTGCCGTTGCCGGGCGGCGGCGGCGGAGGCGGGGGTGCCGGAGTGCCCGGGACCGGGACGACGATCGTCCCCTCGCCGGGCGAGGCGACTCCGCCGGGTCCGCAAGCGGCGAGCGAAACCACGGTGGAAAGCAGAAGGATCGAGCGGAGACGAAGCATCTAAAAACCCCCTTTGGATCGAATGAAGGCAGCCCGCCTTCCGGTGCGAGTCTGTTCGATCACGGGCCTAGGGAGATTCTGTGATAGTCATGTGACAAATGGTCGACGAACGAGCCATTTCTGTGGACGAATATTATGACTCGAGGGTCATAAGAGTGACGTATTACTGTAAGAATCATGCACGCATCTGTTTTCTTCGCCGGAATGACGGGATCAGACGCTTGCGCGCATCGTCCTGCCGTCGCGCACGATGACGAAATCGGTCCTGACGGCATTGCCCATCTGCCAGGCGAGCTCGCCCATCCGTTCCTCGTCGAGCTGGCTTCCGTTGACGCTGACGATGACGTCGCCCGGCCGAAGGCCGGCGCGGATCAGCTGGGGGAGGCTCTCGCCGGGGCCGAGCGCGTAGCCGGCGATCCGGTTGTCGGACATTACCGGCTTCAGGATGCTGCGAAGGACCGCAGCTTCGATCTTCCGCTCCTCCTCCGCAGGAAGAGCGGCCGTCGGCTTTGCCGAACCGCCCGCCCCGTAGCGGCTCAGCTCGAGCCTGACCCCCTGGGCGCCGCTTTGAAGGATTGCATAATCCAACCCAACTTCGGCGAGCCTGAGGCCGGGGCGATAGTCGCTTCCGACCGCGACCACGCGCTGGCCGCCGAGGCGCGATCCGATTATCGCCGCCGCGCTTCGGCTCGCCCCGCTCACTCCATAGAGGATCAGCCCGTCGGCCGAGACCGTCGGAACGACCGGCTGGGGCGCCGGCACGGGCTCGGGCCCGGGCTGCGCGAGCGTTGGAGCCGGGGCGAGCGTCTGCGGAGTGGACGGGGCCGACAGCCAGGCACAGGTCGCGGCGACGGCGGCGAGGCCGGCGGCGCTCACTGCGAGGGCGATCCCCTCCATCTCAGGCCTCGGCGTCGAGCGCGTAGCCGGCCGAGCGGACCGTTCGGATGACGTCCTGCTTTCCCGGTGTGTTGATCGCCCGCCGCAGGCGCCGGACATAGACGTCCACGGTCCGGGCCTCGATGTCGCTGTCCCGCCCCCAGACGGCGTCGAGCAGCCGCTCCCGGGAGAAGACATGGCCGGGATGCTCGAGGAAGTGGCGAAGGAGCTTGAACTCCGTCGGCCCCACGGCGACCGCGGCGCCGCCGCGCCGGACCCTGTGAGCGGTCATGTCGAGCTCGAGGTCGCCGACGCTGAGCACCATTCCGGCAAGCGCCGGACGCACCCGTCGGAGAACGGCGCGGACCCGGGCGACTAGCTCGGGGGGGCTGAACGGCTTGGTGACGTAATCGTCGGCGCCCGTCTCGAGCCCGCGCACCCGATCGGCTTCCTCGCCGCGCGCGGTGAGCATTATGATCGGAAGATTGGAGGATTCGGCCGAGCGCCGAAGTCGTCGGCAGACCTCGATCCCGGACAGCTCCTCGAGCATCCAGTCGAGGATGACGATATCGGGTGGCGATTCCGAGGCCAGCAGCAGGGCTTCCTCTCCGCTGGGCGTGCCGACCACGTCGAACCCCTCCTTCTCGAAGGTGAAGCGGAGAAGCTCGACCATGGCCGGATCGTCCTCGGCGAGCAGCAATCGGGTCTTAGCTGAAGGCATGGTTTGCGCTTTCCGTGCTGCGGCCGCCGGGCCGGCGCCGGCCGGTGGCTGCGAAATGGACGAGCCGGGCGATCTCCGCGGAATGGGCCGCGACCTTTGCGAGGCTCTGGGCGGCGAAGAGGAGGTTGGCCGCCGAAGCGCTCCCCTGCGGGTTGGCGATCATCGCCGCCATCGAGGAGCGATAGAGCGAGTCGTAGGCCGCCTCCGCCTCCTCGCTGGCGGCCCGGATGGCGACCTCGGCGCCGGCGTCGCGGCCGGCGAAAGCGTCGAGTGCCCCGCGCAGGGTCTCGATCGCGGTTTCGGCCAGCCGGGTAAGTGGTGCCGGCATCACCACCACCGGCTGGGTCGCGACCGCCGGAAGCCGCCTGGCGATGCTCCGGGCGTGGCCGCTGGCCCGCTGAACCAGGTCCGAGATCTTGAGCGAGGCGACGACTTCGCGAAGGTCGTCGGCCATCGGCGCCCTCAGCGCGATCAGGCAGATGCCCCGCCGCTCGACCTCTTCGCCGAGCGCTCCGATCCGCCGGTCGAGGGCGAGCGCTTCCTCCGCCGCCTCGCCGTCGAACCGGCACAAGGCCTGGATCGCCGCTGCGAGCGCCGCCTCGGCCCATCCCCCGAGCTCCGCCACGGCCGCGCGCAACTGCTCGAGATCGTCGTCGAACGCCTTGACGGTGTGGGTGGAAGGATGCGCGGTCACAATGAAGTGAGTGCGCCACTTTCATGACAGGCGTGTGAAAGCTTCGCGGGCGCGCCGATCCCCGATAGGGCCTCGACAAGGGCATTGAGCGCCGCCAAGGTGCGCCCGCTTTCAAGCCGCGGAGTGCCGGGTGGATTTCGTCTCGATCCTGTCGATTTTCGTGCTGGCGTGCTTCGTCGGCTATTACGTCGTCTGGTCGGTGACCCCGGCGCTTCACACGCCGCTGATGGCGGTGACCAACGCCATCTCGTCGGTGATCATCGTCGGAGCGCTGATCGCGGCGGCGGCGGCGGGCGTGCCGGGGGCGAAGTGGCTCGGGCTCGCCGGGGTGGTGCTCGCAAGCATCAACATCTTCGGGGGGTTCGCGGTGACGGCGCGGATGCTCGCCATGTACCGGAAGAAGGAGAAGAAGGGGTGAGCTTCAAACCCCGTCATTGCGAGGAGCGAAGCGACGCGGCAACCTACGCGTCCGTGGCCCCGCTGACTGGATTGCTTCGCTTCGCTCGCAATGACCGCGAGCTGGGCGGCGCCTCCGCGGTTTTCCTCGACGAGGCCCCGGCTTTCGCCGGGGTGACGGTTATTGCCCATGCATGAGGCCGCCGCGCCCCCGGCCTGGGTGATGGTCGCCTATCTGATCTCGGGCATCTGCTTCATCCTCGCGCTTCGCGGGCTGTCCAATCCCGAGAGCGCCCGGCGCGGCAACCGTGCCGGGATCCTCGGGATGGGCCTCGCGCTCGCGACGACCCTCATCCACTACATGCCGACAAGGGACGAGGAATTCCCGCTCCAGTGGCACGAGCCCATACACTGGGACAATCTGATGCTGATCGGAGGCGCGATCCTGATCGGCGCGGTCATCGGACTGGTGACCGCCCGGCGGATCGCGATGACGGCCATGCCTCAGCTGGTCGCGGCCTTCCACTCGCTGGTCGGGCTCGCGGCGGTGCTTGTGGCGGGCGCCGCCTACCTCAACCCCGACGCGTTCGGGATCGCCGTCGGCGGCCTCATCCATCCCGTCAGCAGGATCGAGATGAGCCTGGGCGCGGCGATCGGGGCGGTGACCTTCTCCGGCTCGGTGATCGCCTTCCTGAAGCTCAACGGCAACATGTCGGGCAAGCCGATCCTGCTTCCGCTCCGGCACGTCATCAACCTCGCGATCCTGGCGGCGATCGTCGGCCTGGTCGGCTATTTCACGACCGACCAGAGCGCGTGGGTATTCGTCGCACTGACCGCGCTCGCTTTCCTGGTCGGCTTCCTCCTGATCGTCCCGATCGGCGGCGCCGACATGCCGGTCGTCGTCTCGATGCTCAATTCCTATTCGGGCTGGGCGGCGGCGGCGATGGGCTTCACGCTCCAGAACAGCGCGATGATCATCACCGGGGCGCTGGTCGGCTCTTCGGGCGCGATCCTCTCGTACATCATGTGCAGGGCGATGAACCGCAGCTTCATTTCGGTCATCGCCGGGGGCTTCGGCGGCGACTCGGCGGTGGCCGGGGGCGGCGCGGCTTCCGACCGGCCGTGGAAGCGCGGCTCGGCCGAGGACGCCGCCTTCCTGATGAGCCAGGCCGAGCAGGTGATCATCGTTCCGGGCTACGGAATGGCGGTCGCCCAGGCCCAGCATGCGGTCCGCGAGCTTGCCGACCAGCTCAAGAAGGAAGGCGTGACGGTCAAATATGCGATCCACCCGGTGGCCGGGCGGATGCCGGGGCATATGAACGTGCTGCTCGCCGAGGCCAACGTGCCCTATGACGAGGTGTTCGAGCTGGAGGACATCAACTCCGAGTTCGCACGGACCGACATCGCCTTCGTCATCGGCGCCAACGACGTCACCAACCCCGCCGCAAAGACCGACAAGACCTCGCCCATCTACGGGATGCCCGTGCTCGACGTCGAGAAGGCCAAGACGGTGCTGTTCATCAAGCGCTCGATGGGCGGAGTCGGTTACGCGGGGGTCGACAACGACCTCTTCTACCGCGACAACACGATGATGCTTCTCGGCGACGCCAAGAAGATGACGGAAGAGATCGTGAAGTCGCTGGGATAAGAGTTTCAACTCGCCTGATTCTCAACCCGTTCGGGCTGAGCTTGTCGAAGCCCTCCCTTCAAACAGAAGAAAAGCCCTTCGACAGGCTCAGGGCGAACGGTATGGGCCTGAGGCGACGGCTCATTTGGAAGTGGAACGCGTGCGCAAACTAGGGATGATCGGTGGAACGAGTTGGTTCTCGACCGCCATGTATTACGAGCAGATCAACAAGGCGGTGGCGAAGGCCAAGGGGGGCCTCAGCTCGGCGCCGCTGGTCATCGAGAGCCTCGACCTCGCTCCGGTCGCCGCGCTCGAGCTTGCCGGCGAATGGGACGAGGTGGGCGGGATCGTCGCAGCGGCGGCCGCGAGGCTGGAGTCTGCGGGGGCCGAAGGCCTGATCCTGTGCAGCAACACCACCCACAAGGTAGCGCCGGCGGTCGAGGCGGCGGTGAACATACCCTTGATCCACATCGCCGACGTCACGGCCGAGCGGCTGGCTTCGGACGGGGTCCAGAAGGCCGGCCTGATCGGCACCCGCTTCACGATGGGCGAAGGCTTTTTCCGGGACCGGATCGCGGCTCGGGGGATCGCGCTCGCACTGCCGGATCCGGAAATGGCCGCGCATATCGACCGGATCATCTTCGAGGAGTTGGCCCGGGGGCAGGTGAGCCGAAGTTCGCAGCGCCTGCTCAAGACCTGCGTCACCGAGATGGGCAAGGCGAGGCAGCAGGCGGTGATCCTGGGCTGCACCGAATTGGTGCTGCTCGTCGACCCCGGCGCCAACGTCATTCCGGTCTACGACACCACCGCGCTCCACGCCGCGGCTGCGGCTCGCTGGATATTGGAGTAATCTTAGTCCGAAATGGAGGAGTCTCCCCGACCGAAAAAGTCGGGATCAGGGACTAAGCTGGATTCCGCCCGGCGACGCCGTCGACCGTCTTCGCGGGGCGGCGACCGTCCGGATGCGCCGGCGGATATCCAAATTTCGGATAAAACGCGCAAACCGGCAATCGATTTCCTCCAAAATGGATCATTGTGCACCTGCAATCCCTCCGGAACGGCGGCAATCTCGGCGCTGGGCGGGCAGATCGGGGCGACGATGGCGACAGCGAGGAGTCCCGAGGTCGAAAAGGCCCGGGCGACGGTGCGACTGCAACAGTTGAGCGAGGAGGTCGGCCGGATCGCGAACGTGCTCGCGGCCCTGTCCGAGCACGAGGCCGCGGCCGCGGCGATGGCGGCTGTCGGGGCCGCTTCCGGCCGCGGGGACGGGGCCCTGGACCCGGGATTCATTCGGTCGATCATCCGGGTGCGTCGGCTGCGCGACCATTTCTTCGAGAGCGAGCTGTTCGCCGATCCCGCCTGGGACATGCTGCTCGACCTGATGGCCGCTCGAGTGGAGCGGCAGCGGGTCGCGGTCTCCAGCCTGTGCATCGCCGCAGCGGTGCCGCCGACGACCGCGCTGCGCTGGATCAAGAGCCTGTGCGATCAAGGCCTGTTCGTCCGGGTCGCCGATCCGGAGGATGGCCGCCGGGTGTTCATCGAGCTGTCCAGCGAGACGGCCGCCCGGATGGAAGCCTATCTGAGATCCGCCCAGCGGGTCGGCCCGGTCGCCGTCTGAGCGCGAAGCTTGTGCGGCCGGGGCGGCGGTGGCAGAGGACCTGCCGGTCGGGCGCTTAGCTCAGTTGGTAGAGCGCTTCCTTTACACGGAAGATGTCGGCGGTTCGAGCCCGTCAGCGCCCACCAGCCTACGCCAAGGCTTCAGACACCTCACCGTCATCCCGGCGAAAGCCGGGACCCCGGGGATGAAAGGCGAAGGCACTTTTCACCCGACGAGGCCCCGGCTTTCGCCGGGGTGACGGGATTCACAGGCTCCTAACCAGCTTCGCCGCCACCGCTATCCAAAGCGGATCGGCGACGACCAGCTGCCGGCGGCCGCCGCCCAAGGGGAGGAGTTGGAGCTTGCGTTCCTCGCGGCCGATCAGCCTAGCGAACAGGAAACGGCCGGCGGGGCGGGGGACGAGGACGTCGCGGTTGAGGGCCCGGCCGAAAGCCTCGGGCCCGAGGCGAAGGCACCAGATCTCGTCGCCGCTCCGATAGTCGCCGACGCTCGACTGGACGGCGATCGCGACCATGCCGGGCTCGGGCCTCGGCGGAAGGATCACGCCCGCCCGCCGAGGCGCGTGGGCGCCGTCGTCGCCGACCACGGCCGCGAGCGGGACGTCGTCGTCGCGCTCTGCGAATAACACGAGGTCGGTCGCTTCGACCCCGAGCGCGCCCGCGATCCGGTTGAGCCAGGCGAGCGAAACCGTTCGGGCTCCGGTCTCGAGCCGGCCGATCGTCTGCGGAGTCGTCGAAGGATCACATCGATCGGCCACGTCCTGAAGCGTGAGCTTCTTGGCGCGACGAACGTCACGAATACGGGTAATCATACAATTTCCCCACCGACGAATGGAAATTCGTGCTTTCACTTAACTGCATACTTGCGGACATGGCAAGTGTTCCCGATATGTACCATATTGGGGAGACGGATATGAAGATCGAGCGAGCGAGACGAAACCGGCTGCTGGCGGAACGGCCGGTGCCGAAGGACGGAGCGGAGCGGGGGAAGGCGGGGCGCCGCCCGGCGGCCCGTTCGGTGACGGTGAACCTGGCCGAATCGCCGCTCGGCTGGCTTCGCTCGCGCGGCCATGTCAGCGAGCGCCAGTTTGCCGCCGGAGAGCAATTGCGGAGCGACTGGGAGCGTTCGGGCCTGCCGCCGCGGGTGACGACGAACTGGGACTCGCCTCCCCCCGACCGGAGCCCGCGCGGCCCCGCCGGGCCGGTGGGGGCGACCCATGTCCAGCTCGCCGCCAGGCGCCGGTTCGACTCGGCGGTGAAGGCGCTCGGACCCGGCCTTCGCGACATCGCCTGGCGGGTGCTGTGCGCCGGCGAGGG
The DNA here is from genome assembly GCA_036387875.1 of Allosphingosinicella sp. Taxonomy (GTDB): domain Bacteria; phylum Pseudomonadota; class Alphaproteobacteria; order Sphingomonadales; family Sphingomonadaceae; genus Allosphingosinicella. The sequence goes on from DASVSX010000026.1 coordinate 41,934, forward strand.
CATGCGCGAGGCGGAGACCGCCCTGGGCTGGCCGGCCCGGGCGGGCAAGCTGGTCCTGACCATGGCGCTCGACCGGCTGGCCGAGCATTACAGGCTTCGGTGAAGGGCCAGCGACCCTAAGTCCGGCCCTTTTATTTCAACGCCTTGGAAATTGGTGCCTGGCACCAATTTTCGAGGCACGGGGATAAGAGGACGGCGTTGAGGGGGGCATGGCGGTCTACTTCACCAGCGACTCGCATTTCGGGGACCACCGCACGCTCAACATCTGGAAGCGGCCGTTCGGAAGCGTCGCAGAGATGGACGCCGTGCTCGTCGAGGCTTGGAACGCGGTCGTCGGTCCGGACGACGAAGTCTGGCACCTGGGCGATTTCGCGAGGCGGCCGGCGGACGTTCCGGCGCTCCTCGAGCGGCTTCACGGAGCCAAGCATCTCGTTCGCGGAAACAACGACCCGCCCGGGACGATTTCGGAGCCGGGATGGGCGAGCGTCCAGGATTATGCCGAGATCGATCTGGACGGGCGGCGGCTGGTCCTGTGCCACTATCCGTTCAGGACGTGGAACGGCCAGCACAAGGGCGCCATCGATCTCCATGGCCATAGCCACGGCCGGCTGAAGGGGCTGCCGCGGCAGTATGACGTTGGGGTGGACGTTTGGGACTGGCGGCCGGTGAGGCTGGCGGAGATTTTCTGAATCCTCCCCCGGATTTCCCGGAGGAGGGGGACCGCGCCCTTCGCCGCCGCCTGCGGCGTCGCTCAGGATAAACTGCGCCTTCGGCGCAGCGCGGTGGAGGGCATCTCCGGACTCAGGAAGGCCCCTCCACCATGCTACGCATGGTCCCCCTCCCCTGCAAATGCGGGACCTTTGCATAAGTCGCTGGGTGCCAGCCCCTCCCCTTCAGGGGAGGGGTTGGGGGTGGGGGTTGTCCGCTCGCCTCACCGGCGTCAGCGAACATTCTCCCCCACATTCCCCACCCCAACCCCTCCCCTGAAGGGGAGGGGCTGGCACCCGGCGACTTATGCAAAGATCCCGCAAATGCAGGGGAGGATTCAAGGGCGGCTGAGCCTCGTCATCAGGATCGCGGCGCGCTTGGCCTGGCGGGGGATGCTGGAGAGGTCGATCGTCTCGCCCGGGGCGTGGGCGCCTCCGCCGGCGGTGCCGAGGCCGACGAGGCCGGGGATGAGATGGGCGACGAAGCCGATATCGCCGGCGCCGCGCTTCAGGGGATCGAGCTCGCCCATCGAAGCGAGTCCGAGGTCGCGGTTGACCAAGTTCAGCCGGGCGAGCAGCTCGCGGCTCGCCGCGGTCGGAGCCATCGGCGGATAGCCGCCCTCGTCGAAGGCGAGCTCGGCCTCGCTTCCCGGCAGATGGCGGCCGACGATGGCGCGCATCTTCGCGATCACCCGGCCCTGCTGATCGAGCGACAGGGCGCGAAGGTCGCCTCGGGCGATGGCGATGGGCGGGACGATGTTGGTCTTGCCGGTCGCCGTGCCGCGGATGAGGTCCTTGTCGAGCTCGGCGGTGGCGCCGCCGACAAGGAGGCCGACGTTGAAGGTGAGGTTGGGCTCCGGGAGCTCCGAGCGGAAGGCGGCGAGGATCCGGGCGAGCTCGTAGACGGCGCCGTTGCCCATCGCTTCGCTGAATATTCCGCTCGAATGGCCGGTCCTGCCTTTGGCCGTGACCTGCCAGGAGGCCGAGCCTCGGCGGGCGATCGAACCCATGTCGTCGCCATTCTCCTGGGCGAGGCCCTCGAAGTCGAGCGCGACGTCGGAGCGGCCGCCGGCGGCGACCAGGTCGCGGCGGGCGAGCTCGATCGGGCTTCCGCTGTCCTCCTCGTCGCCGGTGAGGACGATCTCGATGTCGGCATCCTTCAGAGTCCCTGCCGCCTTCATGGCGCGAAGCGCCGCGATCATCACCACCATCCCGCCTTTGTCGTCGCCGATTCCGGGTCCCTCGGCGATGTTGCCGTCCCTGCGGGCGAAGCGCTGGAACGGGCTGTCGGGCTCGAACACCGTGTCGAGATGGCCGATGAGAAGCATTCGCTTGCCGCGGCCGCCGCCCTTGTGGGTGGCGACGATGTGGCCGGCCCGCCCGGCCTGAGCCATCGGAATCCAGCGCACGGTGAAGCCGAGCGGCTCGAGCTCGGCGCGGATCATCCGGCCGACCGCTTCGACTCCGGGGAGGTTCAGCGAGCCGCTGTTCTGGTTCACCAGCCGCTCGAGCAGTGCGAGCGAGCGCTCCTGCTCGGAATCGACGGCTTTGACGATCTTCTGCTCGGCGGGGGCGAGCTTCGCCGAGGCGGGGGCGGCGAGGAGGGCGAGGGCAATTGCGAGAATTTTCATGAGGGCTCCAATTTGTCCTCCCCATCGCGAGATGGGGAGGGGGACCACCCGGAGGGTGGTGGAGGGGTGGCTGTCGCGGCGCAAGGGGGTTCGAGCGGGCACCTGACAGTCTCGCGCCAATTACCCCTCCACCACCTTTCAGGTGGTCCCCCTCCCCACCGCTTCGCGGCGGGGAGGACAAGGCGGGGCTGCCATGCTAGGATTCGGACATGCGATCCTTCCTCTTCCCCCTCGCCCTCTTCCTCGTCTCGCCCGCTGCCGCCCAGGAATGGCGGATGGCGCCCGAATATGACGTCCTTCTGACGACCTACGACATCCAGCCCGGAGAGATCAGGCTGAAGGCGGGGGAGCCGGTGCGGCTTCGATTCGTCAACAACAGCAATCAGGGGCTGAAATTCTCGGCCGGCGACTTCTTCCGCGATTCGAAGCTTCGGCGGCGCGATTCCGCTTTGGTGAAGGGCGGGAGCCTCGAAGTGCCGGCGCTGTCGACCCGGACTCTCGTCCTCGTGCCCAAGGCGGGACGCTACAGGGCGACCGGCGCCAATCTCCTCCACCGGCTGCTCGGGATGAGCGGCCGGATCATCGTCGAATAGGAGCTTCACGAGATGGCCAAGGGCGACAAGAAAGCCAAGAAGGGCAAGGACAAGGTCAAGATCCCCAAGCGGATCGGCGGGGTGAAGGTGTCGAAGGCGGTCCGCCAGGCCGGAAAGTCGGCTTTGAAGCTCGCGGAGACGCCGGCGGTCAGCGAGACGGTGGCGGCGGCCCTGCTCGCGGCGGCGGCGGCGCTGCGCGATCCTCCCGCGACCCGGCGGGCGGCGGGGGCCGCGGCGGACGCGGCCGGCGAAGCGGGGAGGGACGCGATCGGGCTCGGCGATTCGCTTCGCAAGATGGCGATCGACATGGCACGCCGGACTCTCGACGCGTGGGACTCGCGCGATTCCGAACCTCGCGGGGACGGCGACGGCGACGGCGGCGGCGGCTCGGCCGAGAGCCCCGGCCGGGGCTGAACTTACCCCCGTTATCCTCCTTATCCACAGGCGGATTCGGCTTTCGCGAATCGGTCGGAGCTGACAGCTTCCGGATGTGGCCGGAAAGGGCGGCGGACCGGAAAACGGCTCGCCAAACCGGAGGCCGCGATGCCCCAGGCCGAAGGGGCCGACGCTCCCACAAGGACGCCGGCGCCGGACGCGGAAGGCGAAGGAGGCGGACGAAGCCGCGCCTGCATGAGCGAAAGCGGATGCGAGGCGGGATTTCACGAAACCACCGATGGCGAAGCTTCGAAGGCTCTTCCGGGAGCCGGAAGGCCCGCCGAACCGGCGAAGGCCGCGGGAATCGCCCCGCGGCTGGAGCCGGAAGGAAGGCGGCGGAAGGCTCAGGCCCGAGCCGCGGCCCGAACGGGGCTCGACGAGAAGGTTTCGGCCTTCGAGAAGCGCTCCGGGAAAGTGGCGAAGCCTTCGGGCGGAGCCGCGATCCGAAAGGGGTTTCGAGAGGCTTCGGCCTCCCGACGCTCCTCGAAAAAGCGGAAGGGCTTCGGCTCGGCGTTTTTTCGAAATGGGCGACCGGAGAGGCTTCGGTCTCGATGCGAGCCCGAGGGGACGGCGCGGCTTCGGCCGGGCCCGATCCGAAAGGGAAGCTTCGGACTAGGCTTCGGTCTTGTCCAAGCGACCCGACGGGGATCGGGGAGGGGCTTCATGCCGCTCTTCGGGACCCGCGGGTGCCGAACGGGGCTTCGCGGCCTCGCTCCGGGATCCGAGGAAAGCGAAGCGGGCGTTCGCGCCCGGCTCGCAATCCGAAAGCCGCCCAGCGAGAGATGGCCTCGCCACCCAGCGACGGCAGTCAAAGCTGGGACAAGTGGGGGCCGGTGGCGACACCGGCCCCCATTCTGATTCCCGAGGCCTCACAGGAGCCTCCCCTCCTCAATCTTTTCAACATCTTAGAAATTGGTGCCTGGCACCGATTTCCTGCTCGGCGGGACAGGAACCGCTCCGAAGCGGGCTCGTTGGCGCCTCGAACGAGAGGAGCGAACGACATGGCTGACCAGAAGAGCGAAGGCGGCACCGCCGGAACCGGGGAACGCGAAGGCGCCGCCGCGAGCGGCTCCGGGCAGAAAGGCGGCGGCGACGATCGCGCCAACGAACTCGGCGGCGGCGAAGGCTCGGGGGCCGGAATGACCGGCGCCGGCTCGGCGACCGGCGATGCCGGGGCGATGCAAAGCGAAGGCGGCGGCGACAACAGCGGCGCTCCCGATGCAGGCTCGCCGGGCGGAATGGGCGGCTCGGGAGTCGCGGGCGCGACGGGCGGCAAGGGCCCGCCGGGCGGAGTCAGCCCGGTCCAGGGTGACGAGCGTTAGGCGCCTCGCCTCATTGCGAAGACTGTTCCGGGCCGGAGGCCCATTTTGGTTCACACAAAGACACGAAGGCACGAAGGGGCCTCGCGCATGTTGACCTCGCGGCCTTTCGGAAGAGGGCGCGGGATAAGCCGCTTCGCGGATTCTTCGTGCCTTCGTGTCTTTGTGTGAACCCATTTTTTCCGGACTTCAGCTGCAATGGTGAACGCGCCGTAAACCTCGGTCGGCAAGGGGGCGCTAAGCGGAAGCGTCCAGGGTCGCCGGATGACGGGGACTTCCTCAGCATCGGTTCGGCGCGGCCGCCTCGCGGCGGCGGCGGCGCTGCTTCTCGCGGCGCCGCTCCTGATCGGGGGCACCGGGCGGCTGACCAGCCTCGACGAGAGGCTGCTCGCGGCCCACAATCGCGAGCGAAGCGCCGCCGGGATCCCCGCTCTGGCCTGGGACCCCTTATTGTCGGCAGAGGCGGCCTCCTGGGGGCGCGAACTGGCCGCCAGCGGGGCGTTCGAGCACGATCCCGACGTCGACGGCGACGATCCCCAGGGCGAGAATCTGTGGGCCGGGACTCCGGGCGCCTATGCGCCCGAGGAGATGGTCGGCGGCTGGATCGAGGAAAAGAAGCATTTCCGTCCCGGCCGATTCCCCGACAACAGCGCCACCGGCGACTTCGCCGACGTCGGGCACTACACGCAGTTGATGTGGCGCGAGAGCGACCGGGTGGGCTGCGCGCTTGCCGGGGGCGCCGAGGAGGAAGTGCTGGTCTGCCGCTACCGGACCGCCGGCAACGTCGTCGGCGAGCGCCCCTTCTGAGCTAATTGGTGCCAGGCACCAATTTATAAGTCGTTGAATTATTGGCGCACGCGAGCGGCCAGGAGTCATGCTGAACTTGTTTCAGCCTCCAGGTTCGAGCCGCGCGGTCGCCTGCCGCCGAGGCATTGCGCGCGTTTCTTCGCCGGCCGGCAGGCGCTGGATTTTTCGAGGGAAGGCACGAAGGTACAAGAAAGGGCGGGGCGCCGGCTCAGCGCGCTTTCTTGTCCCTTTTCTTGTGGCTTCGTGCCTTCTCTCTCAAAAAAGGGGGCGGCTGCGCCTCCGGTTCACTTCCTTCGTGGCGGTGCGAACCCAATTTTTTTGGGGAAGGCGCAACGGCGCAAAGGCGCGACGTAGAGAACCCTTTTCTACGTCGCGCCTTTGCGCCGTTGCGCCTTCTCTTTGAAAATTGGCGCCCGGGGCGCCGGGGGTTGCCCCAAGGCTCGTCCCACAGCCTGAGGGTGGAGCGGCTCCGACTGGCCCTGCGAACGCGTTCAGGTGGCTGGGACTAGCGCGCCAGGAGCTTTTCGGCGGCTCCCGCGACCCGGTCGGGCTCGACGTGGGCGACGGCGGCGACGAGCTTGTCGGCTTTGCCGACCTTTTCGGCCGCCTCGGTCTGCGCCGTGGCGGCGACGGCGATCCGTTCGATCAGGGCCGGGTCGGGCCGGGGCAGGGCGTCGGGCTCGTCCGCGCAGGCGGCGAGGGCGGCGAGGGCGAGGAGAGGGGCGAGCGCTAAAGCGGGCTTTTTCATCATCTTGCCGCTCCAACGCGCCAGGGGGCCGGAAGGATGCGGCCGATTCCGCCCTCGCCTTCGCCGCTATGACGGGGCGATTCGCGCGGCGGGACTCGCGTTGGCCGAATCGACCCCGAAAACGGCCCGCGAAAATAAAGTTTTTTTGAAAACAGGCTCGAAAAATAGGATTTGGCCGCTCGAGTAGCGGCCGCGAAAAATCGCAGATTCAATATGGCTGGAGCCTCCAAAAAATAGGATTTGACCGGAGCGGTACAAAGTTCTTGACAGCGTCACGCTGTCGGGGTACTCTTTAGTCACGCTTCAGAATTGTATCCGAAGCGATCGAGCAGCCGGCGCGGGCCTCCCGCGGCGGCTTTTTCTTTGCGCGCCGAGCGGGCGCCGGCGAGGCCGGGCCCGGTTTGCGAGAGCAAGCGCGCGAGCCGGCCGTCATGTTTTTTCGAGAAAATCCTCCCCGTGCGAAGCATGGGGAAGGGGACCAGGTGAAACCTGGGAGGGGTAGAAGGCTCCGAGTCCGGGGGTTCGAGCGAGAACCTCCGCGGCCGGTGCCATTTACCCCTCGACCAGGCTTCGCCTGGTCCCCCTCCCCATCTGGCGATGGGGAGGACGAAAGCGTGGCGGCCGTTTCATCGGGGAGGGTGAGATGGGTTGGGAAGAGCGGCCGAGGGACGCGAAGGGGCGGTTCGCGGGCAAGGTCGACGGGGCAAGCGGGGCGGCGAAGCCGGCGCCGAAGGCTCGAGCCGCCAAGCGCCCGAAGCCGGACAAGCCGGCGATCAAGTGGACGAGGGAGAAGGAGGCGGTCTTCTTCCGCGAGCTGGCGATGGTCTGCAACGTCAGCGCGGCGCTTCGCAAGGCGAAGCTGAGCGGCTGCAGCTCGCTGGCCTACGAGCGCCGCAAGACGGACGCCCGCTTCCGAGCCGCCTGGGAGGAGGCGATCGACCAGAGCTACGCCATGCTCGAGCTCGAGATGCTCGAGCGGGTCCGCTTCGGCGACGACCGGCCGCCGCCGGCGACCGAGGCGGAAAGGAAGCTTCGGGCGATCCCGACCGCTTTGGCCCTGCAGCTGCTCAAGCTCTACGAAAACAGGGTGAAGGCTCGGGCTTCGGCGCCGGCCAAGGCGCCGGTACGGCTGACCCGGGAGCGGGGCGAAGCGCTTCGCAAGCGGATCGAGCAGAAGCTTTCCGACTTCAACCGCCGGATGGGCGGGAACGGCTGAGGGCGCGATGACGGAACGTTACGCGCACCTCGGCGAAGAGGAACGAAGCGCGCGATTCTCGCCGGCCGAGCGGATCGCGATGATGGACCCGGCGGAACGCAGGGCCTTGCTGAAGAGTCTCGACCGGCCGGAAAAGGAGGCGCTGGCGAGCTGGTACGGCCTGGCCCGGCCCGGACAGAGGCCTCCCGAAGGCGACTGGCGGATCTGGTTGGTGATGGGCGGCCGGGGCTACGGAAAGACCCTGGCCGGAGCGCAATGGGTGCACCAGCTGGCCGAGGCGCCCGGGCTCCGGATCGCCCTGGTCGGGCCGAACGAGGACGAGGCGCGGCAGGTGATGGTCGAGGGGAGCTCGGGCCTGCTCGCCTGCGCCCCGGACTGGGCCCGGCCGCATTGGGAGCCCTCGCTGGGGCGGCTGACCTGGCCGAACGGGACCCAGGCCTTCGTCCATTCGGGCGCCAATCCCGAGGCCCTGCGCGGGCCCGAGCACGATTATGCCTGGTGCGACGAGCTCGCCAAATGGGCCCGGGCCGAAGCGAGCTGGGACAATCTGATGTTCGGGCTGAGGCGCGGGGTCCTGCCCCGGGTGCTGGTGACGACGACTCCGCGGCCGACGCCGCTGATCCGCAAGCTCGCGGCGCGCGGCGACGTCGCGGTGACCCGGGGGCGGACGGCCGACGCGGCTTCGCTGTCGGCCAGCGTGGTCGACTATCTGACCGGGCTTTACGGCGGCACGAGGTTCGGCCGGCAGGAGCTGGACGGCGAGCTGATCGACGATGTCGAGGGGAGCTTGTGGCCGAGGGATTTGATCGAAAGGTGCCGGGCGAATTGCCTCCCCATGCAAAGCATGGGGAGGGGGACCGCCGAAGGCGGTGGAGGGGTGGAAGGCTCGGAATCCGATAGTTCGAGCGAGAAGCTCGAGGGCCTTTGCCATTTACCCCTCCACCAGCTTCGCTGGTCCCCCTCCCCATCTGCGATGGGGAGGCAAATGGTTCGCCGAATCGTCGTGGGAGTGGATCCGCCCGCTTCGGCGCAGGGCGATGCCTGCGGGATCGTGGTGTGCGCTCTCGGCGAAGGCGGAATCGCCTATGTGCTCGACGATCGCAGCGTCTCGGGGCTGAGCCCGGAGGGCTGGGCGCGGGCGGTGGCCGGGGCGGCGCATGAGTGGAGCGCGGACCGGGTGGTCGCGGAGGGCAATCAGGGCGGTGCGATGGTGGCGAGCGTCCTGAGGGGCGCCGACGTCGATTTGCCGCTCACCCTGGTCCACGCGAGCGTCGGCAAGTCGGCCCGGGCCGAGCCGGTCGCGGCCCTGTTCGAGCGCGGGGCGGCGAAGTTCGCGGGCGCCTTTCCCGAGCTCGAGGACGAGCTCGCCGGGCTGATCGCGGGCGGCGGCTACGAAGGGCCGGGGCGCTCCCCGGACCGGGCCGACGCGATGGTCTGGGCGATGACCGAGCTGATGCTCGGGCGAAGGCGGGCGGAGCCGAGGATCACGGCGCTTTGAGGCGCGAGCAAGGTTTCACCCAAAGCACCAAAGGACCAACGAGGCTGCGGGGGTGAAATCGCTCGCGACCGTACGACAAACTTTTTGAGGAGCGACGTAGTCGCTCTTTAGAGCATTGAGGGATTAGGTTGAATCACCTGAACACGCTCGCCCTGAGCCTGTCGAAGGGTCTTCCCTCCTGGTTTATCAGGGAAAAGAGAGGGCTTCGACAAGCTCAGCCCGAACGGAAACAGCGCAACCTGACAACCGAATGCTTTAATCGCCGGCTGGCCCGAAAGCCGCAGGGCCGGACTCGCTTCGGCGTCTTTGGTCCTTTGGTGCTTTGGGTGAAATTCCTCCCTTCGGGGGAGGAGGAGGGGAGTATGATCATGAAATCGTGGTTCGGACGGAAGGCGGCGCCGGCGGCGCGGCCTTTGCTTCATCGCGCTTATTCGGGCGCGGCCGGGGTCGGGGAATGGCCCCGCAATTACGAGGCCCAGGTGCGCGAGGCCTATCTCGGCAATCCGGTGGCCCAGAGGGCGGTGCGGCTGGTGGCGGAGAGCGTCGCCTGGGCGCCCGTCTATGCGACCGACGGGGAGGCCGGGGCGAAGGCGTCGGAGCGAGCGCTTGGGCTGGTGAGCCCGGCGCTGCTCGACCAGGCGGCGGCGCAGACGCTCCTCCACGGCAACGCCTTCGTCCAGATCCTGCTCGACGCCGACGCGGCGCCGGCGGAGCTGTTCGCATTGAGGCCCGAGCGGGTGACGGTGGAGGCGGGCCCCGGGGGCTGGCCCGAAGCCTATGTCTACCGGGCGGGCGAGGTGAAGGCCCGGATCCCGGCCCGCGACGCGCTCGGCCGGCCGGGCCTCGTCCACGTCAAGGGCCTGCACCCGCTCGACGACCATTACGGCCTCGGCTGCCTCGGCTCGGCCGCCGGGGCGGTGGCGATCCACAATTCGGCGACAAGGTGGAACAAGGCGCTGCTCGACAATGCGGCCCGGCCTTCGGGCGCGCTCAGCGTCGAGGGCGGCGAGGGGGCGCTCGCGGCGGAGCAATATGACAGGCTCCGCGAGGAGCTGGAGCTTCATTTCGCCGGGACCGCCAATGCGGGGCGGCCGCTGCTGCTGGAAGGCGGGCTGAAATGGCAGGCGATGAGCCTGACTCCCGCCGACATGGACTTCGCCGGGATGAAGGCGGCGGCGGCGCGGGAGATCGCCTTGGCCTTCGGGGTTCCGCCGATGCTTCTCGGGCTTCCGGGGGATTCGACCTACGCCAATTACCGGGAGGCGAACCGGGCGCTGTGGCGGCTGACCGTGCTTCCGCTCGCCGACAAGTTGCTGGGGGCGATCGCCGCGGCGCTCGGCGCGTGGTGGCCGGGGCTGAAGCTCAAGCTCGACGTCGACCAGGTGACGGCCCTGGCCGAGGACCGCGAGCGGCTCTGGGCGCAGGTGACGGCGGCGGACTTCCTGTCGCGGGAGGAGAAGAGGGAGATGCTGGGGTTTTGATCAGCCGTCATTCCGGCGGAGGCCGGAATCCATGAACGCGGGCGGCGGCGAGAAATCGCGGGAACCTGTGTTCATGGATCCCGGCCTTCGCCGGGATGACGGGGAGGGAGGCAATGATGACCGACGAAAGCAACAAGATGCTCGCCTTGCTCGTCGCCCAGGCGGAGGGGCAGGGGGCCGGGCTGGTGACGGTACGGGCGCTGGTCGAGGAAGCGAGCGAGCTTGGCGCGGCCCGGGCGCTCGAGGCGCTGGGCCTCGGCGACGGCAAGGCGAGGCGCGACATGGACGAGCTTCGCGAGCTGCTCCAGGCCTGGCGCGACGCGAAGAAGAGCGCGTGGCAGGCGGTGGCCGGCTGGATGGTGCGAATCCTGCTCGCGCTTCTCGTGCTCGGGATGAGCGTGAGGCTGGGCCTGATGGAGCTTCTGAAATGAGGTTCGCGGGCTATGCGGCGGTGTTCGACCGGCCGGACCGGGGCGGGGACGTGGTCCGGCCGGGGGCGTTCGAGCGCAGCCTGGAGCGGGGCGCCCGGTCGGTGCCGCTGCTCTGGCAGCACGATCCGGCTCGGCCGGTGGGGCGGATCGAATATCTGAAGGAGGACGGGCGCGGGCTTCGGGTCATCGCCCGGCTTTCGGGGGGAGCAGTGGGCCGGACGGCGGCGGCGCTGCTCAAGGAGGGAAAGGTCGCGGGGCTGAGCTTTGGCTACGTGGTGAGGCGGTCGAGCGGCTCGGCGCCGAGGGCGCTGGAGGACGTCGAGCTGGTCGAGGTCAGCCTGGTCACGATTCCGATGCAGCCCAAGGCTCGGGTTCATGCTGTGGACGATCAGAACTCGGGCCATTCGAGGCCGCCGGGTAAAGTCTCGGCTGAATAGAGCAATTGAAGGACCCGGCGCCGGGCGGGGGCCAGGGCCCGGCCGGAGGCGTGGAGGATCGGGGTCGCATAGGCCCAGACGTCGCCCGCTTCGGCGAGGCAGGCGTGGACTCCGAGGCGCTCGACCGCGCCGGGGATTTCGGATTCGGGGAGCGGGCCCAGCCGGTGCGAGCCGGGGGCGACGAGCAGGGGGGCGTTGCGCTCGCCGGCTGGATCGAGGTGGATCCGCAAGGTCAGGCTTCGCTCGAGGAGGTCGAACGGCGGCACGCAATGGGGGATTGCGGACTTGACCGTCCACTGGCCGAAGCCGGGGACTTCGAGGCGCTCGCGGACCGGTATCGTTCGGTCCTGATGCCAGCCCAGGGCCCAGTTGCGCGCCGGGCTCTTGTCGAAGAGCTTGGCGCCGACTGCCCGGGCGCCGGGGCCGAGCAAGGCCGCGGCGATGCCGTCGGCAGGGGCCAGAAGGCCAGCGAGGCCGCTGATTGCGCCGAGACGGGTGCCTGGGCGATTTTCGGGCAGGGATAGAAGGTCGGCGAGCGCCCGGACTTCGGCGGGGCTGAAGGCCGCCGGGAAATGTTCGGTGCCGTCGCGGTCGATCTGCATCCGTCGCGGATAGCGCAATCGAGACACGGAAAAAGTGGGATTCCCGCCTTCGCGGGAATGACGCGGTGTGTGCGTCAAACAAGGGAGAGACTGAAATGCTGGAAGTGAAAGCGGATCCGCTGGAGCAGTCGTTCGAGGCGCTTGAGCGGAATGACGAGGACGTGGCCGGGCTGCGCGAGGAGATGGCTCAGCTGAAGGGCCGGATGGACGCCCAGGCGGTGGCGGCGGCCCGGCCGGCGCTGAGCGGGGCGAGGAACGGGGGCTCGCCCTTCGTCGACTCCTATCTGAGAAAGGGGCTGGAGAGCGGGGTCGAGCTCAAGGCGCTGGCGGGGACGACCGATTCGGCGGGCGGCTATGCGGTGCCCGAGGAGATCGACTCCGAGATCGGACGGCTTTTGACGGCGATCTCTCCCATTCGGGCGATTGCCAACGTCGTGCGGGTCGGAACGTCCGGCTATCGCAAGCTGGTGACGGCGGGCGGGACTCCGTCGGGCTGGGTGAGCGAGACGGCGGGGCGGCCGGAGACGGCGACCCCGACCTTCATCGAGGTCGCGCCTCCGTTCGGGGAGCTCTACGCCAATCCGGCGGCGAGCCAGGCGATGCTCGACGACACGGCGTTCGACGTCGAGGCCTGGCTTGCGAGCGAGATCGCGACCGAGTTCGCCCGGGCGGAGGGCTCGGCCTTCGTGAGCGGCAACGGGGTCAACCGGCCGAAGGGGTTCCTTTCGAACCCGACCTCGACCCAGGGGGACGGATCGAGGCCGTTCGGGACCCTTCAGGTCCTGACGACCGGGACTGCGGGAGGCTTTCCGGCCAACCATCCGGGGGACAAGCTGATCGACCTCGTCCAGACCCTTCGCCCGCCTTATCGGCAGGGCGCGGCGTTCGTGATGAACTCGGCCACGGCCTCGATCATCCGGAAGTTCAAGACCTCGACCGGCGGCTTCCTGTGGCAGCCGAGCCTGGTGGCAGGGCAGCCCGACACCTTGCTCGGCTATCCGGTGGTCGAGGCCGAGGACATGCCGGATGTCGGGCCGGACAGCCTTTCGGTCGCGTTCGGCAACTTCCGGGTGGGCTATCTGATCGCGGAACGGACGGAGACCCAGATCCTTCGCGATCCGTACACGAACAAGCCGTTCGTCCATTTCTACGCGACCAGGCGCGTGGGCGGGCAGGTGGCGAATTCGGAGGCGATCAAGCTTTTGAAGTTCGCGGCTTAGGGGTTGGGGGTTGGGGGCTGGGGGTTGGGGGTTAGCGAGGGGCAATCCCCCAACCCCTAATCCCCAATCTCCTCCTTTCGGAGAAAAATCATGATCGAGGGCGAGGTGCTGGCCCTGCCGCCGGAGGCGGCGGGGGCGGCGAAGGCGTATTTGCGGGTCGAGCGGGCGGACGAGGATTCGCTGATCGCCGGGCTGGTCCTGGCGGCGGCGGAGCTTTGCGAGGCTTTTATCGGCCGGCCGCTGCTGGAGCGCGATTTTACCGAGACGATTCCCGCGGGCAAAGCGTGGCGGCGGCTGAGCCGCGGACCGGTTCGGTCGATCGCGCAGGTCGAGTCGGCTCCGGCCGAAGGACCGGCGCAGGCCCTGCCGCCCGCCGACTACGGGATCGATATCGACTCGCGCGGCGACGGCTGGGTCCGGCTGACAAGCACCGCCGAGGTGCGGCCGATCCGGGTCGGCTACCGGGCCGGACTGACCGCGGGCTGGGCGGATCTGCCGGCGGCGCTCAGGCAGGGAATCCTCCGGCTGGCCGCGCATTTCTACACGAGCCGCGCGGCGGAGGGCGCGAGGGCGAGCGAGCCGCCGGCGGCGGTGACCGCCTTGTGGCGCCCGTTCCGCCGGCTTCGACTTCACTGAGGGAGGAAAAACATGTTCGAACGGCTGATGCTTCACGGGGCTGCGCTCGCGCGCAGGGCGGCGGAGGGGCGCCGCTCCTCGCTTGCGGAGGCGCTCCGCGAGGAAGCGCCCGAGGGGGTGAGGATAAGGGAAGACGAGGAGGGGGTCGCGATCGAGGGGCGGGGGCTCGGGCGGCGCTTCGCGCTCGAGCCCGAGCTGCGCTGGCTTCTTGCCGGGAGGCGGCGGTGAGCGGCGCCGGCTCGGCGCTGAAGGCGGCGGCGATCGAGGCGCTGGAGGCGCTGGAGCTTGGCGGGGTCTATCCGGGGCCGCCGCTCCAGGCGGCTCATCCTCATGCGGTGGTCGAATGCGGGCCGGAAGTCGACTGGGGGCACAAGAGCGGCCGCGGGCGCGAGCTCAGGCTTGCGGTGACCCTGCGCGACTCCGGCGAGCGTCCGGACCGGGCGCAGGCCTTCGCCGACGTGGTCGAGGCCGCGGTGGAGGCCGGGCTGGACGTCGAGGGGTGGCGGCTCGTCACCCTGGCGCTGGTACGCCGGCGGACCGTCGCGGAAGGGCGCGGGGGCGGGGCGGGGTGGGCGGTGGCGCTCGAGTTTCGGGTACGGATGCTGGCGGAGTGAGTTCCGTCATCCCGACGAAGGCCGGGACCTCAGGACGAGAAGTCTCGGCGGGTCTCCGCGAGGTCCCGGCTTTCGCCGGGACGACGGGGGCGGGTCGCTACTTCGGCTTGGTCTCGGGGAGGCTGGCCTTGAAGGTCTCCACGGCATTCTCGTGGATATAACCGATTTCGTCGGTCGCGTTCTGCTCGGCGGTGGCCCGGGCGATCTTGGCGGCGACGTCGGTGGCGATCGAGGCGGAGCGGAAGGCGGCCTCCTCGGTCTTGCAGGCGGTGCCGAGCTTGGCCGTGAAGCCGGCCTCGTCGACCCCCTCCTTGACCTGGGCGCGGGCGAATCCGCCGAGACATTTGGAATAGCTGGTGCGAGCCGAAGCGAGGTTGCCCTGGGCCGAAGCCATGAGGGCAATGAGCAGCACTTGTGAAATCATCCCGAATTCCAGTGCAACAAGTTGAGACGAAGGGAGAATATCGATGGCTGCGGAAAAGGGAAGTGCTTTCTTGCTCAAGGTGGGAAACGGCGCGGCTCCGCCGGTCTTCGCGACCGTCGCGGGGATGCGGACCACCCAGATGTCGGTGAACGGCGAGGCGGTGAACGTCACGAGCAAGGATTCGGGCGGCTGGCGCGAGCTGCTGTCGGGAGCGGGAGTCCGCTCGGTCTCGGTGGCGGCGAGCGGGATCTTCACCGGATCGGCGGCGGAAGTCCGGGTCAAGACCAATGCCCTGGCCGGGCAGGTCGACGATTACGAGCTGAGCTTCGAGAGCGGCGAGCGGCTGCGCGGCCGCTTCCTCGTCACCCGGCTCGATTATTCGGGCGATTACAATGGCGAGCGCAATTACGCCCTGAGCCTCGAAAGCTCGGGCGCGGTGGTGTCGCTGTGAGTGCGACGGCGAACCCGGCGCGGGGGGAGGCGGCGCTGACGGTGGGCGGCGAGGCGCTGAAGCTTCGGCCAAGCTTCGAGGCCCTGGTCGCCGCCGAGGAGGAGCTTGGGCCGCTCTTCGCCCTGGTCGAGCGGGCGGCGGCGGGCGGGCTCCGGATCGCGGAGATCGCCGGGCTGTTCTGGCATTGCGTCGAAGGGCGGCCGAAGGGGCTGACCCGGGAGGCGGTCGGCGCGGCGGTGGTCGAGCGGGGGCTGGCGGGGGTGACCCCGGCGCTCAAGGTCCTGCTCGGGCAGATCCTGCAGGGCCATGAAGAGGTTTAGCGAGAGCGCGGCGAGGCTGGCCGGGGCGGCGGGGGCGCTGCTGGGGTGGCGGCCGGAAGAGTTCTGGCTGGCGACTCCGGCGGAGCTCGGGGCGGTGCTCCGGGCGATGGTGGGACCGGAGGAGGCGCCGGCCGGGAGGGCGGATCTCGAACGGCTGATGCAGCGGTTTCCGGATTAGAAATCATGGCTCGAGGCGGGTTACCCCTCCACCACGCTTCGCGTGGTCCCCCTCCCCGAGCAAGCTCGGGGAGGATTTGAGGATGGACGAAGAGATCGAGCGGCTGGTGCTGAGCGTTCGGGCCGATACGGGGGCGTTCGCAAGGGACGTCGCGGAGATGAAGGGGCAGCTCGAAGGGCCGCTGGCCGACGGGCTGGAGCGGGCCGGGCGAGTGCTGGAGACCGCGCTCCTCCGGGCGGTCCGGACCGGCAAGTTCGGATTCGAGGACCTCAAGCGGACCGCGCTGGCCGCTATGGCGGAGATCGCGGCGGCGGCGATCCGCGGCGGGATTCAGGCGGCCGCGGGAAGCGGAGGCGGCAAAGGCGGTTTACTCTCGGTCGGGGCCCAGCTTCTCGGCGCGCTGCTCGGAGCGCCGGGGCGGGCGACCGGCGGGCCGGTGGCTCCGGGGCGGCCTTACATGGTCGGGGAGCGCGGGCCCGAGCTGTTCGTGCCGACGGCGAGCGGACGCGTGGAGACCGGGCGCGGCGGAGCGCGCGACATCAGGATGAGCATCACGGTCAGCGCCCCCGCGGGCGAGGCGCCGCAGGCGCTTGCCCGGTCGAGCCGCCAGGTGGCGCGGGCCGTGAAGCAGGCGCTGATGCGGGTCGAGGATTGAAAACGTCACCCCGGCGAAAGCCGGGGCCTCGTGGGGTGAGAGGCGCCGGTGCCTTCACGCCCTGAGGTCCCGGCTTTCGCCGGATGACGGGGAGGGGTTTCGTCATGGGACATTGGCTGGCGCCGCCGGGGGCGGCGAAGCAAATCGGGTTCGTGAAGCGGTTCGACCCGCGCTTGTGGACGGTCAATTTCCCCCGGCCGATGATGGCTTCGGTGGTGACGACCGGGGCGGATTCGCTCCGGGTCGACTGCGTCTTCTACAAGGCGGACGACCTGGCGGGGCTGATCTGGGAGGCCGAAGACCGGTTCGACCATCCCCTGCTCGTCTACGAGACGAGCCGCGACTTCCGCGGCTGCAAGCTTCGGTTCCGGTGGCGGAGCGGGGGCATCCGAGGCCTGGATGCGGTCGACGGGCCGACCCTGACCCTGGAGGGGCGCGATTCTTCCGGCGTGGCGCGGAGCTGGTTCGTCCGGCTCTGGAATTATGCCGAAGGGACCCCCGAGGATGCGCAGGTCGAGCTCGACTTCGGCATGCTGGCGGGGGGCTGGGGGGGCGAGAATCCGGTCTGGGCCGGCGACATCGACCGGATGTTCATTTCGCTCGTCGCGCCCGGCTACACCGAAGCGGACGCGCCGCTCGCCGCTCCCGCGCAAGGCTGGGCGGAGATGAGCGGGATAGCCTGCGACGGGTCGGGATCGGTGCTTGCGACGGGCGACACGCTGGTGCCGGAGCACCGGCTTCGGATGGCGACGGGCTATGACGACCTCTACCACCTGACTCCGGCGCGGGTGCTGAGGAACATCCTTCAGCTCGGCTATCGCGGGCCGATCAACCATTATGTCGGAATGAGCCATTATTTCCGGCTCGAGGCGAACAGCGGCGGCTTTTACATCAGTCTCGCCGGCGGCGTTCTGAACGCGCCTTGTGCGGCGTGGCATTCGGACTTCGCGGCGCGGGCGAAGGCGCTCGGCTTCGACCTCATCTGGTCGCTCTCCTACGAATTGCTCGACCAGCATGTCTGGGGGGACTGGAAGCAGCGGGCTCGGGACGGATCGCCGGCGCTGACCGGATGGTCGCCGCCTTCGACCCTGCTGTCGCCGGCGCATGGCGGGGCGATGTATTATTTGCGGCTGGTCGCCCAGGCCTTTGCCGGGATCGCGGCCGCGGCGGGGCTGAGGATGCGGTTCCAGGTCGGCGAGCCCTGGTGGTGGGTGATGCCGGACGGGCGGATCTGCCTTTACGACTCGGCGGCTGCGGCCCTGCTCGCTCCGGTACCCATCGCCGACGTGCGCGAACCGTTGAGCACGGCGCAGAAGGCTGTTCTCGAGGCGGCGGGGGCGGTGCTTGCGGCTTCGACGGCGGCGTTGGTGTCGGCGGTGCGGAACGTGGCTCCGGACTGCGAGACCTTGCTTCTGGCCTATCTTCCCACGGTGCTGGACGGGCCGAACCTCAAGCTCGCCAACCTGCCCGCGGGCTGGGCCAGCCCGGCCTTCGACGTGCTCCAGCTCGAGGATTACGACTGGGTGACGAGCGGCAATCCGGGCGCGAGCGCGCGCGGGGTGGCCGCCGCCCAGACCCGGCTCGGCTATCCGCCGGAGCGGCAGCATTATTTCGCGGGCTTCGTGCTCGCGGTCGAAGACAAGGCGCAATGGCACTCGATCGCGGCGGCGGTCGAGGCGGCGAGGGCGCGCGGCGCCGGCGAGGTGTTCGTGTGGGCTTTGCCGCAGGTGCTTCGCGACGGATTCACCTGGTTCGATTCGGGAGACGGGGACGTGGAGTCATTCGAGGATGTGCGCTTTCCGGTGGCGCTCGGGCGGGAGGCGAGCGTCGAGCCCTGCTTCTCGACCGCGGTCGTGACGGGCGCGGGGGGCGGCGAGCAGAGGAACAGCGACTGGGCCGATGCGCGGCTTCGATTCGACGCCGGACCGGGGGTACGCGGCGAGCCGGACCTGCACGCCCTGATCGCCTTCTTCCGGGCCAGGCGCGGGGCGGCGATCGGCTTTCGATTCGAGGATCCTTTCGACCACAGCTCGAACGGGATGACCGGGGCGCCGGGGGCGGCGGACCAGGCGCTCGGAACGGGCGACGGCGTTCGCACCGAGTTCGTGCTGGTGAAGACTTATGGCGGGCAGGTGCGGCGCATCACCCGGCCGGTGGCCGGGTCGGTGCGGGTGTCGGTGGCCGGAACGGAGCGGGTGAGCGGGTGGACGCTCGGTCCGCTCGGCACACTGAGCTTCGAGACGCCGCCCGCCGCGGGCGCGACGGTGAAAGCGGGGTTCCGGTTCGACGTCCCGGTGCGCTTCGCGGAAGACCGGCTGGGCGTGAGCCGGGCGACGTTCGCGGCGGGGGAGATACCCTCGGTGCCCCTGATCGAGGTCCGGGAGGGCTAGCCTCCCTTCGTTCCTCCCCGAGCTTGCCTCGGGGAGGGGGACCGCGGCGCGAAGCGGCGTGGTGGAGGGGAAGTACGGACTCAGTATTGCCCCTCCACCAGGCTTCGCCTGGTCCCCCTCCCCGAGCAAGCTCGGGGAGGACTGATCACCCAAGGAGCTTTGCAATGCCCAACTTACTCACCGGGGAGCTGACGACTCTCGCCTTTTGCTGGCGGGTGGAGCGGCGGGACGGGGTCTGCCTCGGATTCACCGGCCACGACCGCGATCTCGTCATCGGCGGGCTCCTCTATCGCTCTGCGCCGGGAATGCTTCCTTCGGCCGTCTCGGTCTCGGACGATTTCGATTCGTCGACTCTCGACGTGAGCGGAGCGCTGACCAGCGATTCGATCGGAGAGGCGGACCTCGCCGCAGGACGGTGGGACCGGGCCGCGGTGTGGCTGTTCCTGGTCGACTGGGAGGATCCCGGCGGGGAGAGGCTGACGCTCGCGCGCGGCGAGCTCGGCGACGTCACGGTCAAGTCGAGCGGGTTCGAGGCGGAATTGCGGGGCGCGGCGGCCTTGCTGGAGCGGGCAGTGGCCGAGCAGACCTCGCCCGAATGCCGGGCCGAGCTCGGCGACCGGCGGTGCCGGGTCGACATGGCGGGGCGGGTTCGGGTGACCCGGGTCACGGGGACTTCGGCCGAGGACGTCGTTGCCGTCGCCGAGGCGCCCGGCGGGCCCGGAGCCTGTGCGTTCGGGAGGCTGCGCTGGATCGGCGGGGCCAATAGCGGCCTCGAAAGCGCGATCGTCTCCTCGGAAGGGCTCGAGCTGGGGCTTCAGGAGCCGCCGCCCTTCGCGGTGGCGCAGGGAGACCTCGTCGAGCTGAGCGAGGGCTGCGACAAGAGCTTCGCGACCTGCCGCACGCGCTTCGCAAATGCAGAGAATTTCCGGGGCGAGCCGCATCTTCCGGGAATGGACCTTCTCACCCGCTATCCAGGAGCGTGACATGAGCCTCAGGGGACATCGAATCGCGCGTCGCGCGCGTGCTCTGGTCGGAATCCGGTTCCGGCCGCAGGGGCGCGACCCGATGCTGGGGCTTGACTGCGTCGGCGCCGCCGCGGCGGCCGCCGAGCTCCCCGCCGGGCGGCTGCGCAGCGACTATGCGCTTCGAGGCCAGCACCTGGCGGCGATCGAGCACGAATTGTGCGACCTCGGCTGCCAGCCTGTGCCGGTGGAGCGGGCGGTGGCCGGCGACGTGATCGTCTGCGAGGCCGGGCCGGCGCAATTCCATATCGTCGTTCGCGCCTGGGACAGCTTCATCCACGCCGATGCGGGCCTGCGCCGGGTGGTCGAGCGGCCGCTGCCGGTCCCCTGGCCGGTGATGGGCGCGTGGCGCTTCTTCGAGGGAGGGTGAGATGGCGACCCTGGTGCTCACCGCGGCCGGGACCGCGCTCGGGGGACCGGTGGGGGGCGCGATCGGCGCTCTCATCGGCCAGCAGATAGACGGCCGGCTGTTCGCGCCGAAGCCCCGCCAGGGGCCGAGGCTCGGCGAGCTTGCAGTCCAGACGTCGAGCTACGGAAGCCAGATCCCAAGGCTGTTCGGGACGATGCGGGTGGCCGGGACGGTCATCTGGGCGACGGACCTCAAGGAGGAAAGGTCCAAGAGCGGCGGCGGCAAGGGCCAGCCGAAGACCGTCAATTACAGCTATTCGGCCAATTTCGCGGTCGCTCTGTCCGGCCGTCCGATCCTGGCGGTCCGGCGGATATGGGCGGACGGCAAGCTGCTTCGCGGAGCCGCCGGGGATTTCAAGACGGCGACCCTCTACCGGCTCCATCCGGGCGGAGAGGATCAGGCCGTCGATCCCCTGATCGCCGCCGTCGAGGGCGCCGGCCAGACTCCGGCTTATCGGGGAATCGCCTATGCCGTGTTCGAAGGCTTCCAGCTGGCTGATTACGGCAACCGGATCCCTTCGCTCACTTTCGAGGTCGAGGCGGATCCGGGCCCGTTGAACCTGGCCGCGGTGGCGGGCGAGCTTGCCGGCCTGCCGGCGACCGGGGCGTCGACGGCCTTGGCGGGATATGCGGCCGGCGGCGACAGCGTCCGGGCCGCGATCGCGGCGCTTGCCGAGCTGGAGCCGCTGTCGCTGGTCGACGACGGCGAAGGGCCGGCTTTGGCCGGCGGCGCCGGGTCTCCCGCTCTCGTCGCGGAAAGCGAGATCGGCGCGGCCGCCGGGGGGACCGGGGGACGGAGCGAGTGGCTGAGGCGGAGCGGCGATTCCGTGCCGGCCGAGTCGAGCCTCGCTTATTACGATCCGGAGCGCGACTTTCAGACCGGGCTCCAGAGGGCGACCCGTCCGGGCCCCGCACTCGTCAGCGACCGGCGCGCCGTCGCCGCTTCGCTCGACGCGGCGACCGCCAAGGCGCTGGCCGCGGACCGCCTCGAGAGGCTTTGGGCGGCCCGGCGCTCGGCCCGGCTGCACCTCGGATGGTCCCGTCTCGGACTTGCGGCCGGGCGCCGTCTCCGAGTCGGCGGGCGGCCCGGGCAGTGGAAGGTCTCGCGCTGGACCCTGGACCGGATGGTGCTCACGCTCGAGCTGACGGGCGTGCCCGGGGCGGCTCCGGCGGCCCCGGGACAGGCGAGCCCGGGCCGCCCGGTCGGCGAGCCCGACCTCATCCATGGGCCTACGTCGCTGCTCCTGCTCGACCTGCCCCTGTTCCAGGAAGAGCTGCCGAACCGGCCGCGGCTGCTGGTCGCGGCCGCCGGGGCCGAGCCGGGCTGGCGGCGCGCCGACCTGATCGCGAGCTTCGACGGCGGGGCGAGCTGGACTGCGGCGGGAGCGACCGCTCCGCCCGCCGTCCTCGGAGCGGCGCTCCAAGTGCCGGGGGCCTCGGGCTCCGCCTTGATCGACGAGCACAATCGGATCGAGGTCGAACTTGTGAACGGGTCGATGTGGCTGGAGAGCCGAAGCGACTCCGCGCTCGCCGACGGCGCCAACCTCGCGCTGATCGGGCAGGAGCTGATCCAGTTCGGAGATGCGGAGCCGATCGGCGGGCGGCGGTTCCGGCTCTCGCGCCTGCTGCGCGGCCGCCGGGGGACGGAATGGGCAGCGGACCTCCACGCGCCGGGCGAGCCGTTCGCACTGATCGAGGCGGAGAGCCTCGCGGTGGTGGAGGCTCCGCTCGGGTCGCTCGGAAGCGAGGCGCGGCTGCTCGCTTCGGGCCTCGGCGACCCGGAGGGAGCGCTCGCGGTCCGGACGGTGGCGGGGGAGTCGATGAGGCCGCCGGCACCGGTGCATTTGCGGGCGGAGAGGCTTGCGAACGGCGACCTCGCTTTGGCCTGGGTCCGGCGCAGCCGCTCCGGCTGGGTCTGGCTGGACGGAAGCGACACCCCGCTCGGCGAGGAGTCGGAAAGCTATCGGCTCACCCTGGCCGGATCCGGCCTCGCGAGGAGCGTGACGGTCGCCGCGCCGGCCTTCGTCTACACCGCCGCGGAGCAGGCCGCCGACGGCCTTGCGGGACCGCTGACCGTGGAAGTGGTCCAGCTCGGAACCTCGGCGCCGTCGAGGCCCGCATTCCTAGTCTTAGATTGAGGAGACCATCATGGCCGACACGACGCCCCGCTTCGCCTTGCCCTTCATCCTTCCGGGCCAGGCCCAGAAGGAGCTTTTCCACAATGAAGCCCTGGCGCGGATCGACCTTGCGCTCCACCCGGCGGTGGAAGGCCCGCCCGCGGGCGAGCCGCCGTCCGCCCCCGCGGCGGGTGACTGCTGGATCGTGGCTCCCGCCGCGACCGGCGACTGGAGCGGGCGGGACAACATGCTGGCGATCTGGACCGAAGGGGGCTGGCGCTTTCTCGCGCCCCCGGCGGGGACGAGCGCGTGGAACAAGGCCTCGGCGGTGCCCTTGCTGTGGGACGGCTCCCAGTGGCGGGCGGGCGAGCTGGCCTGCACCGCGCTGCTGGTCAACGGAGTCAAAGTCGTCGGGGAACGACTGCCGGGGGTGGCAAGTCCTTCTGGCGGAACGATAATCGATGTGGAGGCGAGGGTCGCCATCAACGCGCTCACTGCGGTATTAATGTCACACGGGCTGATCGAGTGAGCAAATCGCTTGCGGCGGTGAAACCAAGGGAGCAGAGGGTCGTTTGCCGCCCGTCTGACGAGGGGCTTCAAGGATTCGGTAACCGGCTCACTGAGGCATTTCGGCAACATTTGTGGGGATAAGCGTGCTTGCGCGAAAACTCCGCTTACCGTATTGAGTTCATGGTCGTTCCGGTAGGGACGCAAGAAGAAAGGGGAAAGTTTATGCGGAAGCTCGCCATCGCTATGGCGCTTTCATCCACCCTGCTCGCCACTCCAGCCTTTGCACGCGACGGCGC
>DASVSX010000027.1:0-20524 GCA_036387875.1 Allosphingosinicella sp.
TGCCGGCGCCGTTCGGTCCGAGAAATCCGTAGACCTCGCCCGCCCCCACCGAGAGGCTGACGTCGCGGACCGCCCGGACTCCGCCGCCCCGCCGGCCGTAGGTCTTGCTGAGGTTCGCGAGCTCCAGGACCGGCGATGAAAGGTCGTTCTTGGTGTATTGTTTAATTAACACACCGCGAGTGTCAATAGCCCGCCATCCCGGCGGAAGCCGGGACCTCGGGGAGACCTGCCGAGATTTCTCGGCCTGAGGTCCCGGCTTTCGCGGGACCTTTGCATACGTCGCTGGGTGCTAGCCCCTCCCCTTCCGGGGTGGGGTTGGGGTGGGGGTTGTCTGCTCGCCTCACCGGCGTCAGCGAACATTCTCCCCCACATTCCCCACCCCAACCCCTCCCCTGAAGGGGAGGGGCTTTTGTCTCCGAGCGCTTCGCAGGGGTTATGCAAAGGTCCCGCTTTCGCCGGGATGGACGTCCGTTCAACCCGCGGCGGTCAGCAGGCGCTCCGCCTTCGCGAGATCGTCTTCGTCGACCATCAGCCGAACCGGGACGGCGAAGCCGACGCCCTGCAGGGTCATGCCCATGTCGAAGATGAAGCTGTCCATGCCCTCCGCGGACAGGAGGGACTGAGCCGCTCCGGCGGCCAGGCTGTCGTAGAACCGGGCCGCTTCGACCAGGGCCATTACCAGGGCACCACGTCGCCCGCCTCGGTCTCCGAAGGCCGGGGCGGTCGGCCGAGGATCGCGTTGCGGTGGGGGAAGCGGCCGAAACGCTCGATCACGTCGTGATGCTTCTTCGCGAAGCCGAGCTGGTAATCGTCGCCGAGCCCGGTGAACAAGGCGACCGAGCGGCGCTGGTCTTCGATATCCTCGCTGTGCTGGAACGGCATGTAGAGGAAGCCGCGCTCGGCCGGGCTCATCGCCTGGTCAAGCCGGCGGTCCACCGCGCTCCGGGCGATCGCAAGCGCGAGCGGATCGGTCGAGAACTGGTCGGCATGGCCGCGAAGCATGTTGCGCGGGAACTGGTCGAACAGGATGGTCGCGGCGATCGCGTCGCGGGCGCTGCCGAGGAAGGCCTCCGGGACGTTCTCCCGCTCGGTCTCCCACAGATCGACAAAGCGGTCGCGAATCCCGGCGTCGAGCGCCGGATCCGCCTTCCACCATTGCTCAGGGGCAAGGCCGAACCAGAAGGCGATGACCTCGTCCTGCCAGCCCATCAGGCGCTACCGGCCGTCATTGCGAGCCCTTCGACACCGCCTGCGGCGGCGCTCACGATAAACTGCCGCCGCGCGGCAGCGAAGCAGTCCAGTGCTGCGCCTCCGCCCACTGGATTGCATCGTCGCTTCGCTCCTCGCAATGACGGGGAGGTGGGCCATCAGGCGGCGGTGCCGCCCACCGTCAGCCCGTCGATCAGCAAGGTCGGCTGGCCGACTCCGGCCGGGACCGACTGGCCGCCCTTGCCGCAGACCCCCACGCCTTCGTCGAGCGCCATGTCGTTGCCGATTCCGGCGACCTTGGTGAGCACGGTCGGCCCGTCGCCGATCAGGGTCGCGCCCTTGATCGGCGCTCCAAGCCTGCCGTTCTCGATCAGATAGGCCTCGGTGCAGGAGAAGACGAACTTGCCGCTGGTGATGTCGACCTGGCCGCCGCCGAAGCTCTTCGCATAGATTCCGTTGCCGGCCCGGGCGAGGATCTCGCCGGGATCCTCGTTGCCGCCGAGCATGAAGGTGTTGGTCATCCGCGGCATCGGTGCGTGGGCGAAGCTCTGGCGGCGGCCGTTGCCGGTCGGCTCGACCCCCATCAGCCGGGCGTTGAGGCGGTCGTGGATATAGCCCTTGAGGATTCCGTCGTCGATCAGGGTCGTGCACTGGGTGGGCGTGCCCTCGTCGTCGATCGACAGCGAGCCGCGCCGGTCGGCGATCGAGCCGTCGTCGACCACCGTCACCCCGGGCGCGGCCACCCGTTCGCCCACCCGTCCGGAGAAGGCCGAGGTGCCCTTGCGGTTGAAATCGCCTTCGAGGCCGTGGCCGATCGCCTCGTGCAGGAGCACTCCGGGCCAGCCGGGCCCGAGCACGACCGTCATCTCGCCGGCGGGCGCAGCGACGGATTCGAGGTTCACCAGCGCCTGGGCGAGCGCGATGTCGATCGCCCGGTTCCAGGTGGCCGGCTCGAACAGGCGGTCGTAGAGATGGCGGCCGCCGAGACCGTGATAGCCGCTCTCGCGGCGGCCGTTCTGCTCGACGACGATCTGGACGTTGAGCCGGACCTGCGGCCTGACGTCGTGAGCGACGAAGCCGTCCGGACGGACGATCTCGATCACCGACCAGGTGCCGGCGAGCGCCACCGTGACCTGGACGATCCGGGGGTCGCGGGCTCGGGCCGCCGCGTCGATCTCCTGGCAGAGCGCGACTTTCCGAGCGAAGGGGATGAGGCTGAGCGGGTCGGAATCGGTGTAGAGGGCGGCGTTGGTCCGGCGCGGCGGCGCCGGGCGCGGTCCACCGGCCGGATCGAGCACCGCCATCGTCTCGCCGGCGCGGCGGATGGCCGCCTCGGAAAGCTCGTTGGCGTGGGCGAAGGCCGTGGTCTCGCCGGAGACCCCGCGGAGGCCGAAGCCCGCCTGGGTATCGAAATCGGCGGTCTTCATCCGGCCGTCGTCGAAGCCGAAGGATTCGGAGACGGTATATTGAAGATAGAGCTCGCCGTCGTCGCAGCCGCCGAGCGCCTCGGAGGTCAGCCGAAGGGCCGAATCGGGGCTGAGGGCGTCGTTGCGGTAGAGGAAGCGGCGGGGGTCGGTGTAGGTCATTGGAAGGATATAGGGTGGCGGGACCCCTTCGTCATCCCAGCCTCTCCCGTCATCCCGGGAGGGACCCCATCGAAGTAGTACTTCGATGGGAACTCGAAAGCCGGGATGACGGGCCGATAGAGGCACTGCGGGTCTCCCCGAGGTCCCGGCTTTCGCCGGGATGACGGGTGCGCTCCGCCGCCGCCCCTCACTCAGGCTTCGGCAGCTTCCGGTCCGCTTGGCATTGCTTCAGCGGCCTGGGGCTGGAGTCGGCCATCCGGGTCACCTTCCCCTCGCCGTCGGCGGTGATGGTCATGCAGGCGCAGCCATAGCCGTAATGGCCGTTGGTCTCGACCCAGCCGGCAATGCTCATGTCGGGCATCTCGTCCATCCCCGGAGCCTGGTCGGCGCCCTGGGTTCCGAGTATCCACTGGCCTTCGGAGTCGGTCAGCCACCAATTGCCCGGGGTCGGGTTGGAGAGCCAGCCGCAGCGGCGCATCCCCTTCGTCGCTCCCGCCGAGGCGGGACGGACCGGCGCCGAGACGGCAGGCGGCGAATCGGCGGCGGGTGCGACCGAGTCGGTCGGCGCCGTTTCGGCCTTGGCCTCGGCTCGACCGTCCCGGCGGCTCGACTGCGGCTCCGAGGCCGGCGAGCAGCCCGCGGCGGCCAGCAATGCGATGGCGAGCGCGGCGCCTAACGGAACACGCACGTCGCGCCGCCCCACAAATGGGCCACTTTCGCAGCGGGCGCCTTGGAGTCGAACGTGCCGCTCAGCCCGCCCGAGCGGAACTCGGTTCCGAGCGAGCTTTCCTCAACCTCGAAGCTCGGCAAGGTGGAGAGGTCTGCGCGGGCGGAGCCGATCCCGATCCCCTCGAGGGTCCTGAGCCCGCCCTTGGAATCCCAGCCGGCGAAGCGGCCGTCCAGGAACCAGGCGGTAAGCTCGCCCTGCCACTCCGCGAACTTCATCGCTCCGCCGCCGCATTCCTCGTTTTCCCCGCGCTTGCCGGGCGGACGCCCGAGCGCCTTGGTGAGAGCCGCGATGGTCTCAGCCTCGGACAGGTCGAAAGCCAAAGTGCGCGGAGGCGTGGCGCCGGGGATCCGAAGCCCCGCTCCCTCGAGGACGACTGGGGCGGCGGGGGCCAAAGCGGGCGCCGGCGACGGCGCGGAGGCCGACTCGTTGGCCGGAAGCTCGGAATTCGCGATGCTTTCGTTCCGGGCCGGCTCGGAGCCGCAGGCGGCGAGGCCGAGCAGGAGCAGTCCGGCGCCGATCGTCAGTTTGTGCAAGATAAAGCCCTTTTTTGTAGTCGGCCGCGGGATTGGACCTTGAAGCAGGGGATGGCAACGGGGAGCCGGTGGGAACGCGCAAGGGTCGGTCGGAACCTGGTCCCCCGCCGGAGTCGGCTCGCGCCGGATGCTGAAACAAGTCCAGCATGGCGACGGTTAGAGGCTCAGCCTTCCCCGCCCTCGTCGGCGGCGCCGCCCTTCAGGACGAACCTCTTGTCGCAATAGCCGCAGTCGACGAAGCCCTTCTCGTCGATCTGGAGATAGACCCGGGGATGTCCGAGGGCGGGATGAGTCTCGCTCGCCCCGTCGCAGGCGACCCGGGGGGTGGAGACGAAGCTGATCTCGGGCGTGAAGCGGTCCGTCTGCATGGCGCGGGCCTGTAGCAAGGGGCGGAGAGAGGGGCAATCTTTGCCTCCCCATCTGGCAATGGGGAGGATTAAGCCGTCTCCGCCATGAACTCCCTTATCGCGCTGGTCACCGTCCCCGGCTCCTCCCAGGTGATGAAATGGCCTGCCGTGGTCGAGGTCACCAGCCGCAGATCCTCGACCAGGTCGGGCAGCCCCTCGATCTGGACCGGGAGCAAGGCGACGTCCTTGAGCCCCCACACCACCAAAGTCGGCATCCTGAGCTTCGGAAAGGGCGCGTGGGTCCAGAGCGGCGCCTTGGCTTCTTCGCCCGGCGCCGGGACGAACACCTTCGAGGCGCGGTACCAGTTGAGCATGGTGGTGAGGACGCCCGGCTGCGACCAGTCGTCGAGATAATGTTGCCGCTCCTCGGCCGGAAGCTTGGTCGAATCGGCGTGGCTCAGCATCACCTTGTCGAGGAAGGTCTCCAGCCCCATCCCGGTGATCGCGGCTTCCGCGGCCGGCGATCGGAAGAAGCTGATATATTGCGAGGCCTCGCGCTGGGCGGGATCGTCGATCAGGCTCTTCTGGAAGACGAGCGGATGAGGCGCGTTGACGATGATCAGCCTTTTCACCCGGAACGGGTGGGTGAGCGCCGCCGTCCAGGCCACCGCGCCGCCCCAATCGTGGCCGGCGAGGGTGAATTGGTCGAGTCCGAGCGAGTCGGCGAGAGCCATGACGTCGGCGACGATCCTGTCGGTCTCGTAATTCTCGACGCCCTCGGGCCTGTCCGACGCCGCGAAGCCGCGCTGGTCGGGCGCGTGGACCCGGTAGAGGTCGGAAAGGCCCTGGAGCTGGTGCCGCCAGGTGCGGTGCGATTCCGGAAAGCCGTGGAGGAAGAGGATGGGCTCACCGTCCTCGGGTCCGGCGGAGGCGACGTTGAGGCTAACCCCTGTGGCGAGGGCAAGGCGCTGGTAGGTGGTTTCGGTCATGGCCGCTCCATTACCCGTCATTGCGAGCGAAGCGAAGCAATCCAGTGCCGCGCTCCGCCTCCTAGATTGCTTCGTCGCTACGCTCCTCGCAATGACGGTTTCAGGGATAGCTCACCGTCTTAGGAGGCGTGGTCGGAAGCGGGATGAACTCGCCCGAATCGTCGGGCGGCAGGGTGAACCTGCCGGCAGCCCAATCCTCCTTGGCCTGGTTGATCCTCTCCCGGCTCGACGAGACGAAGTTCCACCAGACGTGGCGCGGCCCGTCGAGCGGCGCCCCGCCGCACAGCATGACATGGGCTCCCGTCTCCGAGCGCAAGGTCGCCGCGGCTCCGGGGGCGAGGACGTAGAGGACGCTCCGCTCGAGCTTCAGCCCATCGAGGCTGGCCTGCCCTTCCGCGACGTAGACCGCGCGCTCGTCGGTCTCGGCGTCGACCGGCATCGCGCCTCCGGGCTGGAGCTGGATGTCGGCATAGATAGTCTCGCTGTGGCAGGTGACCGGAGAGGTCGCGCCCCACAAATTCCCCATTACGACCCGGGCGACGGCGCCGCCGCCGTCGACGACCGGAAGCCGGTCCCTGGAGACATGCTCGAAGGCGGGGTCGATCTCCTCCTTGGCCTTGGGAAGTGCGATCCAGGTCTGGATACCGCTCAGCTCCGGCCCGTCCGGCCGCAAATGCGCGGGCGAGCGCTCCGAATGGGCGATCCCGCGGCCCGCGGTCATCAGATTGACCGCCCCAGCCTCGATCGTCGCGAAGGTGCCGAGCGAATCGCGATGGTCGATGGCGCCCGCGAACAGATAGGTGACGGTGGCGAGGTTGATGTGCGGATGCGGGCGCACGTCGATGCCGCCGCCCGCGGGAAGATGCGCCGGCCCCATCTGGTCGAAGAAGATGAACGGCCCGACCGCCGTCCGCTCCCGATGCGGAAGGGTGCGATGGACCTTGAACCCGCCGAGATCGTGGGTGGCGGGGAGGAGGGTCTGGAGGATTATTTCATTAGACATGCCGCTTCCCTACACCGTTCGGGCTGAGCTTGTCGAAGCCCTCTCCTGCGGAACCCGGCAGAAGTGAAGGGCTTCGACAGGCTCAGCCCGAACGGAGTTTCCCGTCCCCTCCTACTCCCCCGGCGCCCTCGCCTTGATCGCGAGCGCGTGGATCCGGTCCTTCATCAGATCCGCCAATGCCGAATTCACCGCCCGCTGCCTTTCCACCCGGCTCATCCCGGCGAATCGCTCCGCCACCACCTCCACCGTGAAATGGCTCTCCCCGCTTCCGTCGTCGCCGGCATGGCCGCGGTGGCGGGCGCTGTCGTTGGTCACGACGAGATGTGCGGGATCGAGGGCGGCGCGCAGCCGTTGTTCGATCTCGTGCGCCACGGAACCGGTGAAAGGCTGGGTCATGTCGCCTATATAGGCCTGTTTGGAGCGAAGGTGACAGAGTGGCGAGTGCAAGCGGAAGGCAGACGAAGTTTCACGGTCGGGCGGAGGCGCGTGGGATCTGCGCCCATCCCGGCTGCGACGCTCCGGGCGAGTTCCGGGCGCCGGCCGGCCGGGGCCCCAGCTTCGACGGCCCCGGCGACTGGCGCTGGCTGTGCCTCGACCATGTCCGCGAGTTCAACGCCGGCTACAATTATTTCGAGGGGATGAGCAGCGACGAGATCCAAGCCGCGAACAATCCCTATGGCGGCTGGGATCGCGAGACCCGCGCCTTCGCCCATATGGGGGCCGACGGGCCGCCCAGATGGGCCGATTTCCAGGATCCGCTCGACGCGATCGGCACCCGCTTCCGCCGAGCGGCCGCGGAAGGGCCGAGGCGCGACGGGCGCGAGCTGAGCGAGCCGGACCGCAAGTCCCTCCGAATCCTCGGCCTCGGCACGGACGCCGACCGAAGGACCCTGCGCCGCCGCTATGCCGACCTGCTTCGCCGCTACCATCCCGACCATAATGGCGGCGACCGCGGGCACGAGAAGGCTTTGCAGTCGGTCATAGAGGCTTATACGCACCTCAAGTCCCGTCCGGCCTTTGCCTAAATTACCGTCCTTCGATACGGGCCTTCGCCAAGCTCAGTCCCCACTCAGGATGAGCGGCTGGCGATTCGCCTCTTCCCGCTCATCCTGGGTAGCTGCTGAGCGAAGCCGAAGCAGCGTATCGAAGGACCCCGAGTTCGAAAGTAGAGTGAATGACTGACCTGCCCAATGCCAACCCGGCCAGCCGCGGCGCCGCGATCATGGATTCGCCCGACCAGATGCGGAAGGTGCGCGACCTGTTCGGGATCGACAGCGACATGGAGGTCCCGGCCTTCTCCGAGGCGGACGAGCGCGTGCCCGACCTCGATCCGGCCTATGTCTTCGATCCGGACACCACGCTCGCCATCGTCGCCGGCTTCGCCAAGAACCGCCGGGTGATGGTCCAGGGCTATCACGGCACCGGCAAGTCGACCCATATCGAGCAGGTCGCGGCCCG
Organism: Allosphingosinicella sp.; assembly: GCA_036387875.1. Classification (GTDB taxonomy): domain Bacteria; phylum Pseudomonadota; class Alphaproteobacteria; order Sphingomonadales; family Sphingomonadaceae; genus Allosphingosinicella. The sequence continues at coordinate 7,856 of DASVSX010000027.1, forward strand.
GCTGAAATGGCCGCTGATCCGGATCAACCTCGATGCCCATATCTCGCGGATCGACCTGATCGGCCGCGACGCGATCGTGCTTCGAGAGGGCCAGCAGGTCACCGAGTTCCGCGAGGGCCTCCTGCCCTGGGCCCTCCAGACCCCCACCGCCCTGGTCTTCGACGAATATGACGCCGGCCGGCCCGACGTCATGTTCGTCATCCAGCGCGTGCTGGAGACGGAGGGGAAGCTGACCCTGCTCGACCAGAACCGGGTGATCCGCCCCCACCCCTATTTCCGGCTGTTCGCGACCACCAACACGGTCGGGCTCGGCGACACGACCGGCCTCTATCACGGCACCCAGCAGATCAACCAGGGCCAGATGGACCGCTGGAACATCGTCGTGACCTTGAACTATCTGCCGGCCGAGATCGAAGCCCGGATCGTCCTGGCGAAGTCCGGCGAATATGATCACGAAGGCGGCCGGGCCGAGGTCGAGAAGATGATCAAGGTCGCCGACCTCACCCGCCAGGGCTTCGTCAACGGCGACATCTCGACCGTGATGAGCCCGCGCACAGTGATCAGCTGGGCCCAGAACGCCCTCATCTTCAACGAGGTCGGCTTCGCCTTCCGCCTCACCTTCCTCAACAAATGCGACGAGGCCGAGCGGCCCCTGGTCGCCGAATATTACCAGCGCGTCTTCGGCAAGGACCTGCCGGAGAGCGTTGTCGCGAAAGCGTGAGTCGGAAGTGAAGTGAGGAGACGGTGAAGGGAAATCCGTTCGGGCTGAGCTTGTCGAAGCCCTCTCCTCCACTTCCGGGTTTCAAGGAAAGCCCTTCGACAAGCTCAGGGCGAACGGAGTCTCACGGGATCACCCTTGGCTAGCAACGACAACCCCCTTGAAGCCTTTCGCCAGGTGCTGACCGGCGCCGCCCGGGCGATCGCGCGCGAGCCGGAGCTCGAGCTCGGCTACACCGCCGACGCGCCCTCGACGTCGGGCAAGAGCGTCAAGGTGCCGATGCCGGGGCGGTCGCTGGCGGCAAAGGAGGTCGCCGAGGCGCGCGGCTATGCCGACGCCGCGGCGCTCAAGCTCAGGCATCACAATGTAGCGATGCACAGCCGCGGCGCTCCGGCGGACGAGATCGCGCGCGCGGTGTTCGACGCGGTCGAGCAGGCCCGGGTCGAGGCGCTCGGCGCCCGGGCCATGGCTGGAGTCCGGGCCAATCTCGCCCAGGCGGTGGAGATGCGGATGCGCACCGACCCGATCACCCGCGCCCGCAACCGCGCCGAGGTGCCGCTCGGGACGGCGATCGGCCTCAAGGTCCGCGAGCGGCTGACCGGCGAGGCGCCGCCCGAGGCCGCTCGCGGCGGCATCGACCTCGTCTCCGACTGGATCGAGGACAAGGCCGGGGCGGATCTCGACGCACTCGGGCTCGTGCTCGACGACCAGGCCGCCTTCGCCGCCCTCGCCACCAAGCTTCTCCGCGACCTCGAGCTGATCGAGGGCGAGGCGGAAGCCGAGGCCAATCCCGATTCCGGCGAGGAGAGCGACGGCTCCGACAAGGACCAGGGAGACGACAGCGACAGTCAGGACGAGGAGGATGAAGGCGGATCCGACGGCCAGACCGAGATGCGGGTCGAGCAGGGCGAGGGCGACGAGGAGGAAGGCGAGCGAGACTGGTCCGAGGAGGAGATGTCCGAGGGCGAGGAGGGTATGGGTGAGGAAGGCGAGGAGGGGATGCTTCCCGTCCGGCCCAACCGTCCGCTCTCCGACCTTGCACCGCAGTTCGACTATCGGATCTTCACGACGAAATATGACGAGGTCGTCGAGGCCCCCGAGCTTTGCGACGAGGAGGAATTGGGGCGGCTTCGCGCCTATCTCGACCAGCAGCTCGTCCACCTCCAGAGCGCGGTGACCAAGCTCGCCAACCGGCTCCAGAGGCGGCTGATGGCGCAGCAGAACCGAAGCTGGGACTTCGACCAGGAGGAGGGCCTTCTCGACGCGGCTCGGCTGGCCCGGGTGATCGTCAATCCCGCCCATTCGCTGAGCTACAAGATCGAGCGGGAGACCGAGTTCAGGGACACCGTCGTCTCGCTTCTGATCGACAATTCCGGCTCGATGCGGGGCAGGCCCATCTCGATCGCGGCCATCTCCGCCGACATCCTGGCGCGGACCCTCGAGCGCTGCGGGGTCAAGGTCGAGATATTGGGCTTCACCACCCGCGCCTGGAAGGGCGGCCAGGCCCGCGAGACCTGGCTCGCGGCGGGCCGACCGCCTGGCCCCGGCCGGCTCAACGACCTTCGACACATCGTCTACAAGGCGGCGGACGAGCCGTGGCGGCGGGCGCGCCGGAATCTCGGCCTGATGATGCGCGAAGGGCTGCTCAAGGAGAATATCGACGGCGAGGCGCTGATGTGGGCGCACAACCGCCTGATCGCCCGGCCGGAGGAGCGGCGGATCCTGATGGTCATCTCCGACGGCGCTCCGGTCGACGATTCGACCCTGTCGGTCAATTCAGGCACCTATCTCGAGCGGCACCTCAGGCAGGTCATCGGCTGGATACAGGCGCGCTCGCCGGTCGAGCTGGTCGCGATCGGCATCGGCCACGACGTCACCCGCTATTACGACCGGGCGGTGACGATCATGGACGCCGAGCAATTGGGCGGAACGATGATCGAGCAATTGGCGGCGCTCTTCGACGGGCCTTGATTTGCCTCCCTGCGAGCGAAGCTCGTGGGGAGGGGGACCATGCGAAGCATGGTGGAGGGGTAGCTGGAACAGGCCTGCGCCAATCACCCCTCCACCACCCTGCGCGTGGTCCCCCTCCCCATCTCCGATGGGGAGGCAAATAAAGAAGGGCCGGCCCCCTTTCGGAAGACCGGCCCCGCCCTCGATACACTACCGGAGGGATTTCTGCGCCTTAGCGGCAGCCCGACTTCTGGACCGCACGGCCGGCGAGCGCTCCGATGGCGCCGCCGAGGATCGTTCCGGTGGTGCCGCTGCGGCCGCGATAGCGGTCGCGGGTGATTTCACGGCCGAGCAGGGCGCCGGCGACTCCGCCGACGATGGTGCCCGTCGTGCCCTTGCAGCGGCGGCCGTCGTAGCGGACGTTGCTTCGGCCGTAATAGCGATTGTCGTAGCGGCCGTAGCGGTCGCCGCGATAGCTCTGCTGATAGCGGCCGCTGTCGTAATAGCCGTCGCGGTGGCTGGCCTGGGCGGCGGCCGGAACCATGGTGAGCGTGGCTGCCGCCGCGGCGGTGGCGAGACTAAGCTTCCTGAACATCTTGAACTCCTTTCGCGGCGGCGACAGGCCGGCCGGGATGAGGAGCTTATGGAGGCAGTGGGTTGAGCGCGTCCTGAATGGGGTCGTAAGCCGGCGTTCAGGGTGGGGGGCGGGAAAGGAGACCCGTCATCCCGGCGAAGCCGGGACCTCGGGGAGACCCGCCGAGACTTTTCGACCTGAGGTCCCGGCTTTCGCGGGGATGACGTCAGTCGGCCAGGGCCGCCTGCTTCTCGGCCGAGATCCGGTCGAGCTCCGCCCGGCTCTTCTTCTCCGCGGCGGACTTGAGCTGCCCGCAGGCGGCCATGATGTCGCGGCCGCGCGGGCGCCGGATCGGGGCGGAGATCCCCGCCTCGAAGATGATGTCGGAGAAGCGCCGCACCCGCTCCTCGTCCGAGCATTCGTAGACGGCGCCCGGCCAGGGGTTGAACGGGATCAGATTGACCTTGGCCGGAAGCTTGTACTTGCGGATCAGCCGGACCAGCTCGAGCGCGTCCTCGTCGCTGTCGTTCTTGTCCTTCAGCATCACATATTCGAAGGTGATCCGCCGGGCGTTGTTGGCGCCCGGATAGGCGGCGCAGGCCTCGAGCAGCTCCTCGATCCCGTATTTGCGATTCAAGGGCACGATCTCGTCGCGTATCTCCTTGGTCACCGCGTGAAGCGAGACGGCGAGGTTGACTCCGATCTCCTCCCCCGCCCGGGCCATCATCGGCACCACGCCCGAGGTGGAGAGGGTGATCCGGCGGCGCGACAGGCCGAGCCCGTCGCCGTCCATCACGATCTTGAGGGCGTCGCGGACATTGTCGAAATTGTAGAGCGGCTCGCCCATCCCCATCATGACGATGTTCGAGAGCATCCGGCCCTCGGGCTGGGACGGCCATTCACCGAGCGAATCGCGGGCGAGCATCACCTGGCCGACGATCTCCCCGGCGGTGAGGTTCCTGACCAGGCGCATCGTTCCTGTGAAGCAGAAGGCGCAGTTCAAGGTGCAGCCGACCTGGCTCGACACGCAGAGCGTTCCGCGGTCGGCGTCCGGTATGAAGACCATCTCGAAATCGTGGCCGTCGGGAGTCTTGAGAAGCCACTTGCGGGTTCCGTCGGTCGAGACCTGCTCGACCACCACCTGAGGCCGGCCGACGACGAAGCGCTCGGCGAACCAGGCGCGCTGCGGCTTGGCGATATCGCTCATCGTGTCGAACGAAGTGGCGCCGCGATTGTAGATCTGGTGCCATATCTGCTTGGCCCGAAGCTTGGCCTGCCTGGGCTCGAGCCCGGCGGCTTCGAGGGCCTCGCGGATCCGGTCGCGCGAAAGCCCGACCAGGTCGACTCGCCTGTCCTCGGCCTCGAAAGCGGGGCGCGGGACTGGAACCGGGTCGATATGACCGGGGATTGGCATCGGCGCTGTCATGAGGCGGCCTATGTAGGGGAAGGGCCGCGGAATTTCCACACCCTCGTCATAGCTGAGCCACGAACCTTCGCTCTCAATGACCAAGCGATGGACGATGGCTTGCCGTCTAGGCCGTTCCCGACGCCCCCAGATCGCCGCTGCCCAGCCCGATCACGATCTCTATCCCATCCTCGATGCCGACCACGGAGCCTTGCGGAAGCGGCGCCGCGACCGGCGCGCCGCAGCCCGGTCGATCCGGCGCTCCGGTGAGCAGGCCGCGAAGCACGCGCGAGGAAATTCCGTGCATCACGATCAGCCTGTCCTCTTGCTCCCCGGCCGTATCCGCCATCCAGGCGCGCAGCCGCCGGGCGATGTCGTCATACCACTCGCCTCCCGGCGGACGGCAGGTGAAGAGCCTGGCCCGACGGTCGACGAAGCCGCCATGGGCCTCGGCGATCTCGGCGTAGAAGCGGCCTCCCCAGTCGCCCATGTCCATCTCGGACAGGCGCTCGTCGGTCCGCGCGCCGTGCCAGTCGAGGCGCAGATGCTCGGCGGCGATCGCCAAGGTCTGAAGGGCGCGGCCGGTGGGCGAGGACCAGAGCGTAAGCTCGGGCGCCGGCCCCAGGGCGGCGCGCAAAGCCTCGCCGATCTCCTCGGCGTGGGCGAAGCCGGCGCGGGTGAGCGGCGTATGGGCAGTCTCGCCCTGCATCCGCCGGGCGGCGTTGAACACGGTCTCCCCGTGGCGGGCGATGAACCAGCGCGCCATCTTCAGCCGCGCCGCGCGCAGGCGATTGCGGCGGCGTCGATCGCGGTCGCTGCGCCGCGCAGCCGGTAGGTGTCGCGCACCAGGCCGCCGCCGGCCGAGCGAGTCTCGACGCTCAGCTCGATTCCGGTCCGCATCGCGGAGACCAGCTCGGCGTCCGCGGCCGGGTCGGCCGCCCAGGCGTCGGCGCCGCCGCCGCGAAGCTGGAAGGTGCGCTCGTCGATCCGGAGCAGGACGGCCGAGCCTTCGCGCTTGGCCCGGCTCAAGCGGAAATAGGCCTGCCCCCCGCCGCCGCGAGCCGGCCAGTAGCCCACCGAAGCGAAGCCGCGCCCGTCGCCCGGCCGCGGCGCCGACAAGGGCTCGGCGACGGCGTAGCATCGGTCGGCCCCCCGGAACGCCCCCCAGGTCCCGAAAATCCCGAGCGACTGTGGCTGGGCTTGGGCCGGTGTTGCCAGAGCCATGAAAAACAACGGAAAAACCAGGCGCCGGATCATGCCGGGAAGAATGGCCCGCCCATGGGCGGATTGGCAACAGAAAAGCCCCCGGGGCCCTGAAACCAGTTCAGCGTGACCTCGATCTTCTCGCGCGCGGATGCCGGAAACCGGGCTGGCGGATGCACCCTTGGGCGCATTTTTCGGTCCAATTCGAAGATGATATTTTGCTCCTCCAAGCTGTGTGCCGCCTGATTAGACAAGTCTCGGAAAACAAATATGAAAGTCCCAGGAAGCTAGAAGCGTTTCTGATTGCCGCTCTACGATGCCTGATTTGTGCCATAATATGTTTATCTGCGGTTCATCTAAGCTGCCCCAGCTCTGTATTGACAGGGGAATTAGCCGAGGGAGTTTCTGATGCTTAAATATTGTCTGGCCGCGGTCCTGGCTTCGGCCGGTATCGCTTCTCCCGTCCTCGCTCAGGACGCCGAGCCGGTGACCGAAAAAGCCGCCAGCGGCTTCAGGGTCGAGGCCATAACCGGATATGAGGATTCAAGCTTCGACAGCGTCCGCGGCGGCAACGGCCTGCTTTACGGCGTCGGGATCGGCTACGACGTCGCCGCAGGCCGGATGCGCTTCGGGCTCGAGGGCGAGGCCAGCGACAGCACCGCCAAGGACTGCTCGACAATCGCCGGCAACACCGTCTGCTCCAGGGCCGGCCGCGATCTTTACGCCGGCGCCCGCGTCGGAGGCATGATCGGCGACAAGGTGCTGCTCTTCGGCAAGGTCGGCTACACCAACTACCGTTTCTCGACGCGCTTCACCTTTCCGGCCGGAGGGCCGGTCACCGCTCATCCGGAAGTCGACGGCCTGCGGCTCGGCGCTGGGACGGAGATAGCCGTGGGCGCGAAAACCTTTTTCAAGGCCGAATACCGCTTCTCCAATTACGAGGCCTCGGACAATTTCGACAAGCACCAGGCCGTCGTCGGCTTCGGCCTCCGCTTCTGAGGGCGGCCGGACTAGACGGTGCGACGTGGGCCGGAGCGGCGATGCTCCGGCCCTTTTTGCATGCCCGGCGACAATCCCCTAGCGGGGGGCGGCGGGCCGCTCTAATACTCGCTTCCAAGCACGGCTTCCGGGGGTTTCAATGAAGGCGACGATCGAACGGGCTACGCTCCTCAAGAGCCTCGGCCACGTCCAGTCCGTGGTTGAGCGCAGGAACACGATCCCGATCCTCTCCAACGTCCTCATCGAGGCGGCCGAGGGCGGCGGGCTGAGGCTGATGGCCACCGACCTCGACCTCCAGATCGTCGAGACGGTCGAAGCCAACGTCACCCAGGCCGGCGCGACCACCGTCTCCGCCCACACCTTGTTCGACATCGCCCGAAAGCTTCCCGAGGGCAGCCAGGTCGAGCTGAACGCGGCCGAGGGCAAGATGCAGGTCAACGCCGGCCGAGCCCGGTTCAACCTCTCCACCCTTCCCCGCGACGACTTTCCGGTGATCGCGGAGGGCGACCTTCCGACCCGCTTCGAGCTTCCCGCGGCCACGCTCCGCCAGATCATCGACAAGACCCGCTTCGCCATCTCGACCGAAGAGACCCGCTACTATCTCAACGGAATCTTCCTCCACGTCTCGGACGAGGCTCAGCCGGTGCTGAAGGCGGCGGCGACCGACGGCCACCGCCTCGCCCGAGTCACCGTCCCGCGCCCCGCCGGCGCGGAGGGCATGCCCGACGTGATCATCCCGAGGAAATGCGTCGCCGAGCTCAGGAAGCTGCTCGACGAGCTCGAGGGCACCGTCCAGATCTCGCTCTCCGAGACCAAGGTCCGCTTCGGCCTTGGAAGCGCCATCCTCACTTCGAAGCTGATCGACGGCACCTTTCCCGATTACAGCCGGGTCATCCCGACCGCGAACGACAAGCTGCTTCGGATCGATCCGCGCAGCTTCGAAGAGGGCGTCGACCGGGTCGCCACCATCGCCAGCGAGAAGACCCGTGCGGTCAAGCTGGCGCTCGACCGCGACCGGGTCACCCTCTCGGTCACCAGCCCCGAGAACGGCACCGCCGCCGAGGAAGTGCCCGGCGACTATAGCGCCGACGGGCTCGAGATCGGCTTCAACGCCCGCTATCTGCTCGACATATTGGGCCAGATCGAAGGCGACGTCGTCGAGGTCCACCTCGCCGACGCGGCGGCTCCGACCCTGCTTCGCGAGAACGACAAGGCGGCGGCGCTCTACGTCCTGATGCCGATGCGGGTGTGACGATGGAGCGGCATGCCCCCGGACCCGGAATTTATGCGGCGGCTCTGCTCGTCACGATCGTCTGCCTCGCCCTCGCCAATTTGGTCATCGCCTATCTCGTCGGCTGGGCCAACATTGAAGCGTCGAAGCCCGGCGCCCTCGCGATCGGCCTGGTCCAGGGCGTTGCCGGGGCGCTGATCGCCGGCGTCGCTTCGAACCAGCTGCTCAAGTCGGTCCGTCCCGCCGATTTCTGGCTCAAATGGATAGTCATCGTGGCCGCGACCCTGTTCGCCGTCGCGATCGTCTGGGCCGTCGTCATCGGCAAGTCAGACAAGGCGCTGTCCTGGATGAACTCCGCCGGAACCTTCGCCGGAGTCGCGTCGCTCATCGGAACCGAGTTGGGGCGCAGGATGGCGAAGGCATTGGCTCGCCGGTCCGAGGTTGCCGGCGACCTTCCCGATTGAACTCGGCCGCGGCGTGCATCCGCAGCCGTCTTACCTGCAGGGATAGGCCGGCATGGGGCGGCGCTGGCGGCGCTTCTTTTCGCCTGCGGCAGCCGACGGTCCCCGCAAGGTCGCCATCGGTCCCGGCTCCCCGAAAGGGGTCCTCCTCTTCAAAGTCTCACCGGCGCCGGCCAACCACGTCCTCCTGTTCACGCGCGTAGGGGCGTCCCCGACCAACGCTTATTGGGTGCCGATCAAGGGCAGGCCGATCGCGAACGGGGATCGCTTCATCGTCACCGCGCTTCCCCCTGGTCGCTACCGGCTCGATTCGGTCCACCTTCAGCGCTGGTGGCTGGGTTGCCTGCACGCAGCCGTGCCGACCTTTACCATCGAGCCGGGCAAGATCGCCTATCTCGGATCCCTGGATACGCGCCTGACCCTGGCGAGCATCTCGCGCAGCGCCCAGGCGCACAAGAACCTCACCGCGTCGCTGGGCCAATGGTATCGTTACCGGATCGAAGCCGGCATACCCCGGCTGGGCGACCGCGACCCGGAGGGACTCGCCCAGGCGCAGAGCTTCGCTCGCCGCGAGATGCCCAGAAGCTCGGCTCCGGTGGCATTGGCCGAGCTCGGGCCCGGGCAGGATTCGGGCTCGGCCCAGTCCCCATTGGCGGCCAGGTGCAACTACGCGGGCTGAAGCGGACGGCGCGGCCTGCACGCCTCCGACGCGCATATTGATCTCGGCGGCGCAGGATGCCACACTGACATACGTGTCAGCAGCGGAGTCGCTTGTGGCTACCCAGTCCTTCAATCCCGCGGAGCCGATGAAGCGCGACTGGGGCACCGCACTCAGGGCCCTTCGCCGCCTGCTCTCCGACGGCGACGACACGGTCCAGGTCTTCCGGATCATGCGGGCGCTGAACGGCGACACCTCGCACCGCAACTACCGCAGGTTGATCGCAAGCGCCGAAGGCGGGAGGCTGGCCTATGAGCGGGTCGAGCTGGCTGCGAGGTTCTGCGATCGCGCCTGGATCGAGTCCTTCGCCGAGGGCTCGGTCGGCGCCGCCTACCGCGCCTTCCTCGACCGCACCGGCTATTCCGCTTTGGGCCTCGCCGAGCTGAGCGTCGCGGAGACCGAGATCCCGGCCAATGTGGAGCATCCCTATGCCTGGTTCGGCCGGCGAGAGCGCGATGTCCACGACATCTGGCACGTCCTCACCGGCTACGAGGCGGACGAGCCGCTTGGCGAAGCCTGCCTGGTCGCATTCTCCTTTGCCCAGACGGGCGGGCTCGGCTGGGCCTTCATCGGCGCCGGAGCGGCGCTGAAGAGCCTCCGGATCACCCGCGACACCGCCTTCGCCCGGGCGGTCTTGGAAGGCTGGAGGAGCGGCAGGCGCGCCGCCTGGCTCCACGGGGAGGACTATCAGGCGCTGGTGGCGGAGCCGCTGGATTCGGCTCGGGCGAGACTGCGGATCGCCGAGCCGGCCCGCTACCGCGAGGCCCAGAAGCGGCTCGCCGCGGCGGGACTGACGGGAATCTAGACCTTCCCGTCATCCCGGCAAAAGCCGGGACCTCGGGCCAAGAGTCTCCGCGGGTCTCTCCGAGGTCCCGGCTTTCGCCGGGATGACGCCCCCGCCTCCCTTCCGCTAGGGGAGGGCCCATGGCTCTCGCCCGCCTCGTCCTGACCGATTTCCGCAGCTACCGTGACGCGTTCCTCGCGCCGGGGCCGGGCCTGGTCGTGCTCATTGGCGAGAACGGGGCGGGGAAGACGAACGTGCTCGAGGCGGTGTCGCTGCTCTCGCCGGGGCGCGGGCTGAGGGGGGCGACCTTGTCGGAGATGGCCCGCAGCGGAGGCAACGGCGGCTTCGCGGTGGCGGCGAGGCTGGGGGATGTGGAGATCGGCACCGGCACCATTCCGGCCGCCCCCGAGCGGCGCCAGGTGCGCCTGAACGGCGCGTCGGCGTCGGCGACATCCCTTGGCGAATGGCTCTCCGTGCTCTGGCTCACTCCGGCAATGGACCGGCTATTCCAGGAAGGCGCCGGCGGGCGGCGGCGCTTCCTCGACCGGCTCGTGCTTGCGCTTGAACCGGGCCATGCCGTCCACGCCGCCCGCTACGAAGCCGCCATGCGCGCGCGCAACAAGCTGCTGGGTGAGGAGGGACCGAGGGACGAGGCCTGGCTTTCGGCGCTTGAAGCGCGGATGGCCGAGCATGGCGCCGCCTTGGCGGAAAACCGGGCGCGGACGATCCGGGCGCTTGGGGAGCGGATCGCCGCCGCCCCCGACGGCGCCTTCGCCCGGGCAGGGCTGAAGCTCGAGGGCGGGGAGGAGGATCTGGGCCGGGAGCTCGCCAGAAGCAGGGCGCGCGACTCCGCGGCGGGGCGGACCCTGGCCGGGCCGCACCGTTCGGACCTGGTCGTCACCCACCTGGCCAAGGACCAGCCGGCGGATCGCTGCTCGACGGGGGAGCAGAAGGCGCTCCTTCTGTCCACCATCCTCGCCCATGCCGATCTCGTCGCCGAGGCCGCGGGGCGGCGCCCGATCCTCCTCCTCGACGAGATCGCCGCCCATCTCGACAGCCGCCGGCGGGCGGCATTGTTCGAGCGGCTGGAGGCCGGCGGCGGGCAGGTCTGGATGACGGGCACCGAGGCCGCGCTTTTCGAAATGATCGGCGCGGGCGCCACGCGCCTGGAAGTCAGCGACGGCAACATCCGGGAGATTTGACGGCTCAATCCGCGGCCAGGGCCGCCGAGACGCCGGACGCGGACGAAGCGGATCGCGGCTCGGTCTCTCCTCCGCGAAGGTAACGCACGCGCTTGCGGAGAAACGGCGTTTCGAACCAGCGATAGCTGAGGCCGGCTGCGGCGGCCGTGACGAGGAAGCAGGGCAGGGAAAAGAGCAGGGCCAGGTAGAAATTGTCGAGGGCGAGCAGATGCCGGTCGATCCCTCGCGCCATGGCCGCGACGACGAAGAAGTGCAGCAGGTAGAAGGAATAGGACCACTCGCCGATCTTGCCGACGAAGCCGGAGAAACCGGCGGCAGGCATCCGGAAGCTCTTCTCGTAATAGGCGATCAGCGCCGCATAGGCCGCGCCTTCCAGGCTGGGGAGGCCGATCCAGAGCCACTGCTTGTCGGGCGCATAGTAGCCGCCGACCGACGCGAACCAATACCAGAAGAGCACCCACGCCACGGCGATCGCGATGGCAAGGCGGTGCCGGCCCTGGAAAAAGGAGGCGCAACGCGCCGCGACCATGCCCAGAATGAACTGATCGAGCCGGCCGATGATTGTCCAGTAGGCGACATATTGCGCATCCTCGGGGCTCCACGCGATGTAGATCCAGGTGCGAAGCGCCGCCGCTCCGATGACGACGAGAAGGAGCAGCTTCCAATCGCGTCGGAGCAGCAGGACGAGGACCGGAAACAGCAGGTAGAAGTGCATTTCCGTGACCACCGACCAGCCTCCATTGGGCCAGTCCGGAAGGATCAGTCCCTTCAGCATGGCCCAGAGCCAGGCCAAGGCGGCTTCGTGGCCCTGCGCCGACTTCTGGATCAGGTGAATCGCGAATATCGCTCCAAGCAGCGGCGCAAGGCGAATGAACCGGTTGTAGCGAAACGCCGTGAAATCGATGTCCCGCCCCTCCGTCAGGCGCGAGAAGAGATAGCCGCTGAGAACCATGAACAGGGCTACGCCGGTGTGCCCCTCGAAAAGCAGCGCGTTGCCCGGAAAGCTGAAGCTGCCGGGCAGCGTTCCTCCCTTGCCGGCGAGAGCGATCAGAAAGTGGTAGGTGAAGACCAGGAACACGGCGACCGCGCGAACATGGTCGAGACCGACAATGTGTATGCCTTCGCTCGATTTCAACTTCGTGGCCCACCGCCTGAGGTAAGGCCCTTGTCGCCGGTAGTTTCTAAGACACCGTTAACGATGATGGGTCGCGAGAGGCTCGACCGGCCGTCGGTCTCGACGGAGCTTCGAATCCTCATATTGCACCTGCGAAAAAACCCGTTGAAACCCGCCAAAATCCTTGGGTTTCGCGCCTTTCGTCGCTATATCTGGCAGATGGCAACACCCCCCAGCGAAAACGCTTACGGCGCCGATTCCATCAAGGTGCTGAAGGGCCTCGACGCGGTCCGCAAGCGGCCCGGAATGT
>DASVSX010000028.1:0-2934 GCA_036387875.1 Allosphingosinicella sp.
CGGCCTCTTCCGGCTGAAGCTCCGCTACGGCTTCATGGAGGACGTCGACATTCCGGAAGCCCTGCGCCGCCTCGACCGCTGCGGCGCCGCCTTCAGGATGATGGACACCAGCTTCTTCCTCGGCCGCCAGAAGCTCATCGCCTCATCGAGGCCGGGCATGGCGTTGTGGCGCGAGAAGCTGTTCGCCTGGATGATGCGTAATTCGGAAAGCGCCATGCAGTTCTTCAAGCTCCCAACCAACCGGGTCGTCGAGCTCGGCAGCCAGCTCGAAATCTGACGGTGATGAGGCCTATCCTCGCGGTGGCGCCGTGGTCGGCGGCGGCCTTCCTCGGGGCCGTGCCCGCGGCGGCCGAAGAGGCGCCGCCGACCTTCGACCTGGCCGCAGGCATCGCGCTGGTTTCGGATTACCGCTTCCGCGGCATATCCCTCTCCGACCGGCGTCCCTCGCTCCAGGGCAGCCTGGTCGGCACTCACCGGTCCGGCGCTTATGCGGGCGTCTCCGCCTACACCCTCGACGGCTTCGGAGAGCTCGGCGGCTCGAACCTGGAGCTCGACCTCTACGCCGGCTACCGCCGCAAGCTCGGCTTCGTCTCCGCTGATGCCGGCCTGCTCTTTTACGCCTACCCGGGTGCGTCGGGCGGCAAGTTCGAGTTCTTCGAGCCCTATGCAAGCCTTTCCATGCCCCTCGGAACGGCGACCGCCAGGCTCAGCGCCGCCTTCGCCCCGGCCCAGGATGCGCTGGGCGGAAACGGCAACCTGTACCTGGCCGCGGACATCGCCGTGCCGGTCCGGCATACGCCCTTCACGCTGAAAGCGCGGCTCGGGCGATCGAGCGGCGAAACGCCGCTGACCCCCGGCCGCCGCTATGGGGAATGGCTGGCCGGCGCCGACTACGCCGCCGGCCGCGTCGTCCTGGGCGTCGCCGTCGCGGGCACGGACATCGGCGCCGCGGACGCCCTCGCGGCGGGTGCTCGAAGGCGGGATACCCGGCCGACAATCGTCCTCAGCGGCACGGCGAGCTTCTAGGCCGTCATGACGCCGACCGCGCCTCGACCGCCGTCCGAGGGGGACCGCAGCCGGCTCCGCACTCTGTTCTGCGGCTTCGGCCCGGCGTCGGAGGCTGCCGCTGTCGAAATGGTCCGTCTGGGGCACCCCACCAGCAACCTAGCCGTTCTGACGGCGGAGGCTCCGCGCTTCGATGCGGCCCGGGCTCTCGGTCTGGCCGTGTTCAAGGTCCGAGCCTTGACGGCGGCCGGCATCGCCGAGCGGCTCCGCGCCGGGCCGACCCGGGTGATATTCGAATTGGGCGACGACCATGCTTTGGCGCTGCTCCTGCTCGCCGTCCGACCCCGCTTCCCCGGCACCGGGCTGATCGCTCTGTCGACGAATTCCGGCGCCCGAGCCGCACTGACGCGATGCGGCGCCACCGAAATCCTGTGCGTGTCCCGGATCGCGGGGCTGCTGTTGGCGGCAACGGTGACCGGCCCGCGGGCAAGACCCGGCGGACTACCTCTATGAAGCAGGGCTTCCCCGCACCAGCTCCTCCTCGACGTCGCGCAGGCGGTCCTTCCCAAAGTAAAGCTCGGTTCCGACGAGGAAGCTGGGAATGCCGAAGGCGCCGCGCTCATAAGCTTCCTGAGTGCTGGCGGCGAGCTCGTCCTTGACATCCTGCCCCTGCGCCCGGGCAAGGAGGCGCTCGGATGGAAGCCCCGCCGCCGCCAGCGCCGCCATGAGAACGGACGGGTCGTCCAGCTTGAGCGACTGCTCCCACATGCCGCGAAATATCGCCTCGACATAGGGGTCGAACACGCCTTCGGCCCGGGCCGCAACGGCGCCGCGCATCAGCATCAGGGTGTTGACCGGGAAATGGGCGTTCATCCGGAACGCCTCGAGCCGGTGCCTCTCGATGAACCGCTCGATCTCACGCCGCTCATAGGCGAGCTTGTTCGGGACGCCGGCGAAGGCGAGCATCGGCGCCTGGTTGCCGCTCAGCTTGAAGAGTCCGCCGAGCAGCACCGGCACATAGCGGAAGCGAATCCCGGTCCTCGCCTCGACGCCGGGTATCAGCCGGTGGGCGAGATACGCATTGGGGCTTCCGAAGTCGAAGTAGAAGACCGGCTCCATGCCAGAGCTCCTCACCAGCTTTCGCCGAACGGCCTGAGATCCAGCTCATGGGTCCATGCGTCGCGAGGCTGGCGGTGGAGCTGCCAATAGGTCTCGGCGATGGAGTCGGGGCTCATCAGCGTATCGGGAGGCATGTCCGCCACCGCCTGGGCGCCCTTGGCGGCCGCGATCCGCTCGCGCACCCAGGCGGTGTCGACTCCGGCATCGATGACGAGATGTGCGACGTGGATGTTCTGCGGTGCGAGCTCTCGGGCCATCGACTGGGCCATCGCGCGCAGCCCCGCCTTCGCCGAGGCGAAGGCGGCATAGCCCTTCCCGCCCCGGAGCGAGGCGGTGGCGCCGGTGAAGAAGATCGAGCCGCGCCCGTGCCGGAGCATTCGACGGGCGGCCTCGCGGCCGGTGAGGAAGCCGGCGTAGCAGGCCATCTCCCAGACCTTCCTGAAGACCCGCTCGCTCGTCTCGACCAGAGGGAAGCTGACGTTCGCGCCGATGTTGAAGACGCAAAGCTCGAGCGGTGCGTCGCAGTCCGCGGCATCTAGGAAGGCACAGACCGACTCCTCGTCGCGCGCGTCGAGCGAATGGCCTTGGAAGCTTTCACCCGACGCCTCGATCCCGGCCGCGAGCTCCGCAAGCTTCTCCGCCTGCCGCCGTCCGCCATGGACCCGGTAGCCCTCGGCGGCGAAGCGCCTCGCGATGGCCGAGCCGATGAAATCGCCCGCCCCGACCACCGCCACGCTGGCATTCCGCCTCTCCACGACGCTTCTCCGTTTCGGTTCGCTTTCGAGACTGAATAGGTCGAACCGGCCCGGT
>DASVSX010000029.1:0-18366 GCA_036387875.1 Allosphingosinicella sp.
CGCCAAAGACAGACTCCTCGCCGCCGGCAAACCACCAAAAGTCGCCCTCGTCGCACTCATGCGAAAGATGATCGTAACCCTCAACGCCATCCTCAACACAAAACTACCTTGGGCCCATGCCTAAGACGGTTGCTCCCCATCTTGCGATTGGGAGGATGAAGTTATTCCTGGCTGTCCGGCAGGGTCTGCGGCCCGGTTCCGTCGTCGAGCTGAACCGTGTCGGCCGCCGCTGCGGGGGGCGCTTCGCCGAGCTCACCGGCGATCATCGCCTCCGCGGCGTTCTCCGGTTCTTCCTCCTCGTCGATCCGGGCGGCGGAGACGACATGCTCGTCCTCCGCGACGTGGAACAGGCGCACGCCGGCCGAGCCTCGGCCGATGACCCGCGTATCTCCGACCGACATCCGGATCAGCTTGGCCTGGTCGGTCACCAGCATCAGCTGCTCGCCGTTGTGCGCGGGGAAGCTGGCCACGACAGGGCCGTTGCGTTCCAGGTTGCCGATGTTGGTGATGCCCTGGCCGCCGCGGCCGATCCGCCGGTATTCGTAGGCCGACGAGCGCTTGCCGTAGCCGTTGGCACAGACGGTGAGGATGAACTCCTCGGCAGCCCGGAACTGCTCGAACCGCTCGTCCGACATCTCGCGCGGCGGGGGCGGAGCGGCGTCTTCGGCCCGTTCGCGCCAAGGCGCGTGTCGGAGATAGTCCTCGCGCTCCTCGGTGGTTGCCTGGAACCCCTTGAGGATCGAAAGCGAGATGACCTCGTCGCCCTCCTGGAGCCGGGCGCCGCGGACCCCGGCCGCGGTCCGGCTCTGGAATTCGCGGACGTCGGTGGCCGCGAAGCGGATCGCCTTGCCGCATTTGGTGGCGAGCAGAACGTCGTCCTCTTCGGTGAGGAGCGACACCCCGATCAGCCGGTCGGACATGTCCTCGTCGTCCTCGCTCTCGCCGAAGCGCATCGCGATCTTGCCGGCGGTCGGGACCCGGGTGAAGGCGTCCATGCTGTTGCGGCGGACGATGCCCTTGGCCGTCGCGAACATGATGTGCAGGTCCTTCCACTCCGATTCGTCCTCGGGAAGCGGAAGGACGGTGGAGATGGTCTCGCCTTCGCCGAGCGGAAGCAGGTTGACCATCGGCCGCCCGCGCGCCTGCGGCTGGCCCTCGGGTAGCCGCCAGACCTTGAGCCGGTAGACCTTGCCCGCGGTCGAGAAGAACAGGACCGGCGTATGGGTCGAGGTCACGAACAGGCTGGTGACGGCGTCCTCGTCCTTGGTCGCCATTCCGGCCCGGCCCTTGCCGCCCCGGCGTTGGGCCCGGAAGGTGGCGAGCGGCGTGCGCTTGATGTAGCCGCCCAGGGTCACGGTCACGACCATGTCCTCGCGCTCGATCAGATCCTCGTCCTCGATCCCGTCCCAGGCGGGGGCGATCTCGGTGGTCCGCGGAGTCGCGAACTGCTCGATGATCTCGTCGAACTCGGACCGCATCACCGCGTAGAGCTTGACCCGGTCGCCGAGGATGTCGAGCAGCTCGTGGATCGAGACTGCGAGCGTCTTCAATTCGCCGGCGATCTCGTCGCGGCCGAGGCCGGTGAGGCGGTGGAGCCGAAGCTCGAGGATGGCCCGCACCTGCGCGTCGGAAAGGCGGTAGGTGTCGCCCTCGACCTCATGCTCCACAGCCTCGACCAGGGCGATATACTGGGCGATCTCGGCGATGGGCCAATCGCGCGCGATCAGCGCCGCACGCGCCTCGGCCGGAGAGGCGGAGCCGCGGATGATCCGGACCACCTCGTCGAGATTGGTCACGGCGATGACGAGACCGAGCAGGATGTGGGCGCGGTCGCGGGCCTTGGCGAGCTCGAACTTGGCGCGGCGGGTGATCACCTCCTCGCGGAACGTGACGAAGGCCGAGATGATGTCGCGAAGGTTCAAGGTCTCCGGCCGGCCGCCGCGAATCGCGAGCATGTTGGCTGGGAAGCTGGACTGGGCGGGCGTATGGCGCCAGAGCTGGTTGAGGACGACGTCGGGGGTGGCGTCGCGCTTGAGATCGATGACGACCCGGACGCCTTCGCGGTTGGATTCATCGCGAATGTCGGAGACGCCCTCGATCCTCTTGTCCTTCGCCGCCTCCGCGATCCGCTCGACGAGCGTGTTCTTGCCGACCTGGTAGGGGATGGAGGTGAGAACGATCGAGCGCCGGTCGCCGCGGCCTTCCTCGACCTCGTGGCGGGCGCGCATGATGATCGAGCCCCGGCCGGTATGATAGGCGCTCCGGGCGCCGGCCTGGCCGAGGATCAGCGGAGCGGTCGGGAAATCCGGCCCGGGAATGATCTCCATCAGCTGCTCGATGGTGATTCCGGGATCGTCCATATAGGCTTTGCAGGCGGCGATCACCTCGCCCAGATTGTGCGGCGGGATGTTGGTCGCCATCCCGACCGCGATTCCGCCGGCGCCGTTGACCAGCAGGTTCGGGAACCGCGCCGGGAGCACCTGCGGCTCCATTCGGGAACCGTCGTAATTGGGCGTGAAGTCGACCGTGTCCTTGTCGAGATCCTCGAGCAGGGTCATCGCGACCTTGGCGAGCCGAGCCTCGGTGTAGCGCATCGAGGCGGGCGGATCGGGATCCATCGATCCGAAATTGCCCTGGCCGTCGATCAGCATCACACGCATCGACCAGTCCTGGGCCAGGCGGGCGAGCGCGTCGTAGATCGCGCTGTCGCCGTGCGGGTGGTAATTGCCCATGACGTCACCGACGATCTTGGCGCATTTGCGGTAGGGCCGGCCGGGGACGAAGCCGCCTTCGTCGCAGGCGAAGAGGATCCGGCGGTGGACCGGCTTCAGGCCGTCGCGAACGTCGGGGAGGGCTCTCGCGACGATCACCGACATCGCATAGTCGAGGTAGGAGGTCTTCATCTCCTCGACGATCTGGACCGGGGAGATATCGTGGCTGTCGATGGTCGGCGGTGCGCTGGCCAAGGGAAGGTTCCTGATTGTCTGTCGTGAAGCGCCGGAGCGCGGGAAGGGTCGAAGGGAGCCTAGCGCAAGGGTCCGCCGGGCGCCACCCCGCGCCCGCGTACGCGGGCGCGCGCGAGGCTGCTCCTAGATAGGAAGGATGGGCGCATTTGCCAGCGTCATCCCGGCGAAAGCCGGGACCTCGGGGAGACCGCCGAGACTTTCCGGCTGAGGTCCCGGCTTTCGCCGGGATGACGGATCGGGCCGCCAAGCCGCTGTAATCCAAACAATTCCCGGCAAGTCCGGTTCAACGGCCATTCAGCGCGCGGGCGCTAGAAACATGTCTCATTTGGCGGTAGAGGCCGCCTCACACCCGTTTCGAACCAGACCGCCCGATCCAAGGAACGCGCGGTCAACAGGAGGCATGTCCATGAAATCGGTATCCAGGATCGCGCTCGGTGTCGCACTTGTCGTCGGCGGCGCCTCCGTAGTTGCGACGGCGCCGGCCGATGCCCAGAAGAAGAAGAAGGGCGACGCCGCCGCTCCGGCCGCCTCGACCATCACCCTGACCAAGGAAGAGCGCGCCGCCATGCTTCCGGTCCAGACCGCGGTCACGGCGAAGGATTGGGCGGCCGCCCAGGCCGCGCTGCCGGCCGCCACCGCCGCCGCCACCAGCCCCGGCGGCCGCTACGCCATCGGCCGCTTCCAGCTCGAGATCGGCCTCGGCACCAACAATGTCGCGCTTCAGACCCAGGGCCTCGACAACCTCGTCGCCAGCGGCCAGGTGAACGCGACCGACCTGCCCACCATCTATCGCAACCAGGGGGTGCTCGCCAACAATTCGGGCAACAAGGCCAAGGCCGAGGCCGCCTTCGCCAAGGTGGTCGAGCTCAGCCCCAACGACCCCGAAGCGCTGATCAGCCTCGCCCAGGTCAAGAACGACCTCAAGAAGCCGGTCGAGGCGGTGCAGCTCATCTCCCGGGCGATCGACCTGAAGCGCGCCGCCGGCCAGACGCCGGACCAGAGCTGGTACAAATATGCGCTGAAGCTCGCCTTCGACGGGCGCTCGAACCCGGCGCTTCGCGAGGCTTCGCAGAAGCTCAGCCGCGAGCTCGTCGCCGCTTATCCGACCAAGGAGAACTGGCGCGACTCCATTCTCATCTTCCGCGACACCAACAATCTCGACGCGGCGGCGGATCTCGACGTCCTTCGCTTCATGCGCGCGAGCGGGTCGCTGGCCGGCGAGCGCGACTGGTACGATCTCGTCGACGGCCTCTACAAGAATGGCAATTACGCCGAGGCCAAGGCCGTGCTCGACGAGGGCTCGGCCAAGAAGATGATCGACCCCAAGAAGGCGGCCTTCGCCGAGCTCGTCCGTCTCACCAACGCCCGGATGGCCGGCGACCGCGCCTCGCTCGGCGGCGAGGAATCGAAGGCGATGGCGGCGGCCAGCGGCACCATGGCGCTGAAGATCGGCGACGCCTTTTACGGTTATGGCGAGCATGCCAAGGCGACCGCTCTCTATCGCGCCGCCCTGGCCAAGGGGGGGGTCGATGCGAACCTCGTCAACACCCGTCTCGCGATGGCGCTCCTCGCCTCGGGCGACCGGGCCGGCGCCGAGGCCGCCTTCCGCGGCCTCACCGGACCGCGCCAGAATCTCGGCGCCTTCTGGCTCGCCTGGCTGGCGCGCAGCGGCGCCTAGGATAATCCTCCCCATCTGAGATGGGGAGGGGGACCCCGCGCAGCGGGGTGGAGGGGTAGCTGGCAGAAGTCTCGCCGATACCCCTCCACCACCCTCCGGGTAGTCCCCCTCGCCACGGCTTTGCCGCAGGGAGGATGAGCAGGTCCCGTCCCATATTGCGACGGGCCGCAAATGCCCCCCTTCCGCTTGCCCGGAGCCCGCGTTAACGATTGGCGGGGCCGGTACTCGGTCCCCGTTCACGAAGGGCCGGGCCGCTTGCGTTTCGACGACATGATCGCGACGGTGCTGAGGCAAAGCGAGGAGCGGCCTGCTGCGCTCGCCGCCAAGTGGCGCCAGCTGGTCGACCTCGTCGCTCAGCGCCCCGGCGGGAGCGAGGCCCAGGCCGAGGCCATGGCCTGGCTGAGGACGAACCGGAGCCGGATCGGGGCCGAGGCCCGGCGCGAAGTCGCACGAAGCCTTTCCGGCCGCCGGGTGAGCCCGTCAGCGCTTTCTTTCTTCGCAGAGGACCTGCCCTCGGTGGCCTCGCCTCTGCTTGGCGGCGCCCGCCTCGAGGCCGGGGAATGGCTGCGCCTCCTCCCCGGTTTGGGTCCGGTCGCCCGCGGCGTGCTTCGCCACCGGCGCGATCTGCCTGCGGCCGTGGTCGACGGGCTGGCCCGCTTCGGCGCGGGCGATTTTGCGCTGGGCGGCCAGGTTGCGGCGGCTCCCGCCGGCGAAGAGCTGAGCCCCGCCGCTGAGCGGAGCGAGGCGCAGATCCGGGACCTCGTGGCCCGGATCGAGAGCTTCCGCCGCCGCCGCGACGCGGCCGCCGGGACGCCCGCGGCGGCTCAGCCCGCTTCGGTCGAGGAGTTCCATTGGGAGACCGGGCCCGACGGAGTGATTCTCTGGATCGAGGGCGCGCCCCGCGGCCCCCTGGTCGGTCAGAGCATCGCCTCGATCGCCGAACGCGGCCAATATGGAGTCGACGGCCAGGCGGCGGGCGCGTTCGAGAAAAGGGCGCCGTTCCGCGACGCCCGATTCAGCGTCCCGGGCGGAGGCGCCGCGTCGGGCGACTGGAGGATTTCCGGAGTGCCCTTCTTCGACTCCGCCCAGGGCAATTTCCTCGGCTATCGGGGAAGCGCCCGCCGTCCCAGGCTGGACGAGGTCGCCCATGGCGCCGCTCCGCCGGAGGCGCCCACCGGACTGTTCGGAACCGACCTTCCAGCCGATTCGCTCCGCCAGCTGATCCACGAGCTCAGGACCCCGCTCAACGCGATCATCGGCTTCGCCGAAATGATCGACGGCCAGTATATGGGCCCCGCCGCCCTGAGCTACCGCTCGCGCGCGTCCGACATCATGGATCAGGCCCGGCGGCTTCTCTCCGCCGTCGACGATCTCGACACCGCGGCCCGGATCGAGACCCAGCGGCTGCAGCTCTCCGAAAGCTCGGTCGACGCCGTCGCTTTGCTGTGCCGGCTCCACGACGCCTACGAACGGGTCGCACGCCAGCGCGGAAGCCGGATCGTCATCGAGATCGAGCGCGACCTGCCCGCTGCCAAGGTCGAGCTCGACGCCGCCGAACGGATGTTCGCCCGGATGCTCGCCGCCACCATCGGGCTCGCCAAGGAAGGCGAGACGATCACCGCGACCATGGCGATGGGCGAGGAGAGCGCCCGCAAGATGCTCTGCCTGGCGATCGACCGTCCCAAGGCGATCGAGGGCCTCGACGAAAACGCCCTTCTCGATCCGGGCTACAGCCCCGACGGCGACTGGCCCGGCGCTCCGGCGCTCGGCCTGGGCTTCGCCTTGAGGCTGGTCCGCAATCTCGCCGAGGCGGTGGGCGGCGCCCTCGAGATCGGCGCCGGCCGCTTCTTCCTCTATCTGCCTCCGCTCGAGCCGGCGGAACGCTCGTCCGGCCAGAACGGTTAGGGGGTGGTGGCGCCCCAGGACGAACCAGAGCCGAAAGACGGCCGCCTCGACCGGCCGCCTCCGGAAACCGGCTACATCGCGCTTCCGCCAACCTTCGGCCGCCGCTTCACGGTCTTTTGCGACACCGAGGAGGAGTTCGACTGGGCGAGGCCCCGAAGCCGCGACAACCGGTCGACCACCCACATGGCCGCGATGCCGGACCTGCAGGAGCGCTTCCGAGCGCGCGGCGTGAAATGCGTCCATCTCGTCGACCATCCGATCGCCACGGACCCGGCCTCGATCGCGATGCTTCGCGAGTGGCTGGAGCGCGACGAGATTTCGGTCGGGACCCAGCTTCATCCCTGGGTGAATCCGCCACACGACGAGGAAGTGAACACTTTCAACAGCTTCGTCGGCAATCTTCCCGTTGGTCTTGAGCGAGCCAAGATCGAGAATTTGACCGAAACGATCGAGACCGCCTTCGGCCGCCGCCCGATCGTCTACCGGGCGGGACGCTATGGAGTCGGCCCCAACACCGCCGGGTTGCTTCGCGACTCCGGCTACGAGGCCGACGTCTCGGTTCGGGCCCTGCACGAATATAGCGACGAGGGCGGGCCCGATTTCTCGCGGGTGAAGCCTTTGCCGTTCCGGGTCGGAGCCGGCGGCCTAGTCGAGCTTCCGCTCAGCGCGGCCTATGTCGGCGGCCTGAGGCGGTGGGGGAGGGGCTTCTACCGGGCGGCCGGGCGTCTTCCCCGGGGCCGCGGGATATTGTTTCGCACCGGCCTGCTGAACCGGATACCGCTGACTCCAGAAGGGGTCCCGCTCGAGGAGGCTCTGACTGCGGCCCGAACCCTCCTCGACGACGGTGTCCGCTGGTTCAGCCTGTCCTTCCATTCCCCCTCGGTCGAGCCCGGCCACACCCCCTTCGTCCGGACCGCCGGGGATCTTGGGACCTTCCACGCCTGGTGGGACGGGATGTTCGACTTCTTCGAGCGCGAGGGAATAGCCCCAGCCTCGATCGAGGAAACCATCGCCGCCGCCAAAGCCGGCTGACCGCACCAGCCCCCACTCGAAATTGGTGCCAGGCACCAATTTATAACCCTTTGATTTTCCGGGAGGCGGTCCTCGCGTTCGCTGTCGGGAGGAGCCGGCGGCGACGTCTTGCCATCGCTGCACGCCCTGCCTATCCGCAGGCGCTGGAGTTACGGGCCTGTAGCTCAATGGTAGAGCCGGCCGCTCATAACGGCTAGGTTGCGGGTTCGAATCCTGCCGGGCCCACCAAGTTTTTCGATCAAAGTGTTACTTTGATCGAGGGAAGAAAGTGGATCGCTTTCCTCTTCCTTCCTGCCCCGGGTGAAAGTACCACTTTCACCCGATGATCGGGGAGTGGCGCAGCCTGGTAGCGCATCTGCTTTGGGAGCAGAGGGTCGCAGGTTCGAATCCTGTCTCCCCGACCATTTATGACTGAGGCTGTCCTCAACCGTCATCCCGGCGAAAGCCGGGACCTCGGGGAGACCCGCCGGGACTTCTTGAAATGAGGTCCCGGCTTTCGCCGGGATGACGGCGTCAGGGACTGAACACCCCGTCCCCCCTGGGCGCCAGCACCTGGTCCAGGACTCCCGACAAAGTCTCGAGCCGATAGGGCTTGAACACGACCGGCCGGCCCGCTCCGCCCGCCCGGCTGATCTCGTCGCTGTAGCCGGTGGTGAGGACGACGGGGACGCCCGGCAGAACCGGCCCGAGCGCCTCGGCAAGCTCGATCCCGCTCATTCCGGGCATGACGACGTCGGTGAAGACCGCGTCGAAGCCGCCGGCTTTGGCCAGCTCGAGCGCCTCCGCGCCGGTGCGGGCCCGCATCACCGAGTGGCCGAGCTCGATCAGCAGGGTCTCGGCGAAGGCGCCGACCTCCTCATTGTCGTCGACGAGAAGGATCCGGCCGGTGCGATGCTTGCGCGCCGCTTCGGGCTCGGCCCGCGCCGCGGGCGCCTCTCCGCGCTCGCTGCAGGGAAGGATGAGGGTGACGGTCGTGCCTTCGCCGACCGCGCTTTCCACCTGCACGTCGCCGCCGGTCTGGGCGGCGAAGCCGTAGACCTGGCTTAGGCCGAGGCCGGTGCCCTTGCCCACCGACTTGGTCGTGAAGAAGGGCTCGAAGACCCGGCTCAGCACCTCCTCGTCGATCCCGGTGCCGTTGTCGCTGACCGCGACGAAGATGGCCGGGCGGCCATCGGCCAGGGGAGGGGCCTCGCCGGTGTGAAGGGTGAGCGCTCCGCCCTCCGGCATGGCGTCGCGGGCGTTGACCGCGACGTTGAGGATCGCCGATTCGAGCTGGGCCGGATCGGCCTCGATCGGGCACAGGCCCTCGGCGAGATCGGTCCGTATCTCGACCCGCTCGCCCAACGTTCGGTCGAGGAGGTCGGTCATTCCACGGATATGCGCGTTGAGGTCGATCACCTCGGGCTGGAGCGGCTGGCGCCGGGCGAAGGCGAGGAGCTGAGCGGTCAGGGCGGCCGCGCGGCCGGCGGTCTGGACGATGGCGTCGGCGAACCGGATCCTCTTGGCTTCGGCGATCCCCGGGCGGCGCAATATGTCGGCCGAGCCCTGAATGACGGTCAGCAGATTGTTGAAATCGTGAGCGATCCCGCCGGTGAGCTGGCCGAGCGCCTGCATCTTCTGCGCCTGGCGCAATTGCTCCTCGGCAAAGGCCCGCTCCTCGACCTGCACCTGAAGCTCGGCATAAGCGCCGCTCAGGGCTTCGGCCCGTTCCTCCAGCTCCCGATTGGCCCGGCGAAGCGCGGTATGCGCGATTCCGAGCACCAACGCGACCAGGGACGCCATCAGGACCAGCAATCCGATATAGCCGTAGCGGCTCAGCCGCCTCGACAGCGGCTCCTGCTCCGCGCCAAGATAGACGCTTCCGATGCGCTCGCCGCCCCTCAACACCGGAACCGACGCCTCGACGTCGTTGGAACTGGCCGGCCGGACCCCGAGCCTTTGCGGCAGAGCGCCGCGGCGGCGCTCATAGCCCGCGAACAGGGTCCCTTCCGGAGTGTAGATTCCGGCGGCGTTGATCTGCGGGTTGACGCGGAGGGCGTCGACCGCCTCCTGAGCGGTCGCATTGTCTCCGAAATCGAGCGCGGCGGTGACGCTCGCCGCGAGGATGTCGGCCTGGACGCTCGCCTCGCGCAATTTCTGCTCGCGATAGGCGACCTCGTTCTGGAAGACGACGGCGAGCCCGATCGCGAGCAAAAGCAGCGCCATCACTCCGGCGGCTATCGGCACGTTCGGCCAGCGGCCGGCGAACCGTTCGACCGGACGCATCAGGGCCGCTGCCGGACGGTGAGGGCGATCCCGAGCAGGCGGGAGCTGATCCCGACCCCGCTCCTGGCCGCCTGAGCTTCGTCGATGTTGAAGCGCACCCGTCCCTGGTGGATGACGAAGTGGATCATCCCGCTCTGGCCTCCCGCGCGGGCATCGGTGACGGTGAGCACCGGCTTGCCCTGAAGCCCCTGGAGCATTGCGGGTGCGCTTCCCTGGACGAAGGCGACGTGGCAGCCGCCGGCGGAACCGGGGGCTCCGAGCCGTCGGACCTGGAGGGGATGGCCGTCGACCTGCTGCCCGCGCACGGCTTCGTCGATCAGCCGCCCGAACGGGTCGCCGCCGAGGATGCAGATGTGGAGCGGAGCACCCGGCCTGGGCCTGGCCGCCGCGGGCCAGGCGACATAGGCGGGAAATTTGGTGAGGAAGGCCGCCTTGACCGCGACGTCGCTCGGCGGCGCGGCCGCCGGCGCCGGCAAGGCGAACAGCGCAAGGGCCGCCGGAAGGAGGCGAAGGAGCCGATGAGGCCAAGAAGGGCGAGCCGCGGCCATCAGAAACGCAGTCGCGTTCCAAGATAGACGCTGCGCTCGATACGCTGCGCTCGGGTCGTATCGTTGCTCTCGAGATGAGATTTGTGGAGGAGATTGTTGCCGGCGGCGTAGAGCTCGATCGCCCCCGAGAGTCGCCACGCCAGGCGGGCGTCGGCCTCGACATAGCCGCCCAGCCCGCTTCTCCCCAGATCGTCGACCCCCCTCAGGCCGAGATCGAACTGGAGCCGGTCGGTCAGGTCGATCTGCGACCTGGCGATGACCTGATAATTCGGATCGGCGCCGAGCGAGGCTCGATTGGCGAGGTCGACCGCGCCGTTCTTGAGGCGGAAATCCTTGTCGAGCGCCGCAACCCCCAGGCTCGCCCGCCAGCGGCTGGAAAGCTGGTGGGTCAGCCACGCCTCGGCCCCGAGGGTGCGGCCCTCGAGGCTGTTCTGCAGCCGGATCGGAAGGGGATTGCCGGTGAACTCGGTCGTCCGAATGTCGTCGTAAAGATTGTAGAAGAGCGAGACCGAAAGCGCGGTGGACGGACCCGGCCGGCCGCGATAGCCCGCCTCGAAGGCGATCAGCTTCTCGCTCTCGAAGTTGCTCGCTTCCGCGAGCAGCGGCAGGAAGACGAGCTGGCGGTCGATCCTCGAAGGGGTCCGGACCGCCCGCGACACCGAGCCCCACAAAGTTGCCCGCTCGCTCGGCCGCCAGGCGATGCGCAGATTGGGCAGGGCCTGCACCCCGCTGAAAGTGGAGCGTTCGAGCTTCAGCCCGGCAATCAGGTCCAGCTTGGGCGTCAGAGCCATCCGGTCCTGAGCGAAGGCGTTCAGGATCCACAGCCGCCGGCTCTGAGGTTCGAGGTGGAAACCGTTCAGGTTGTTGATGAACTCATCGCGGGTCGTACGCACGCCTCCGCCCAGCACGATGTCGTGCGAGCCCGTTCGGGCGTTGAGCTGAGCCTCGAGGTCGAAGGTCTCGAGCGAATCCTCCACCAACGTGAACCGGCGCCGGTAATCGTCATAATAGGCCTGGACCTGCAGCGACCGGTCTTCGGCAAAGCGGCGGGTCCAGCGGGCGAGCAGATTGTGGCCGCGGTCTCCGTCGCCGGGGAGAAGGTCGACGTCGGTGTCGAAAATGTCTCCCTGGACGGTGACCTTGTCGTCCTCGCCTCCGAAATCCGCCCGGAAGCCCGCCTGCCAGCCCGAAAAATCGTCATTGTTGTCCGGCGCCGGGCCGGCCGGCATATTCTCCCGGTCGAGCCCGTTGGCATAGACCCGGACCGCGCCGGAGCCGCCGAGGCTCGCCCCGTAGCGAAGCGCGAGCGTGCGCTCGCGCGGACCCGCCGTGCCTCGAACCAGGGCGCCCAGGGTCTCGCGCGAGTCGCGGGTCGCGACGCTGACCACTCCGTTGACCGCGTTGGGGCCGTAGAGAGTCCCGCCCGGGCCGCTGATCACCTCGATCTGCCTCAAATCCTCGAGCAGGGGCGAGTGTAGCTCCCAGAACACGCCCGAATGGAGGGTCGTGTAGACGCTCCGGCCGTCGATCAGGACAAGCAATTTGTTCGAGCTTTCGGCGCCGTTGAACCCGCGCGAGGTGATCGCGAACTGCCGGGCGTCGAGCTGCTGGACCTGGAGGTTGGGGGCCAGCCGAAGCGCCTCGGGAAGCGAGGTCGCCGCCGAGCGGACGATGTCGTTTGCGGTGATGACGAAGATCGAGGTCGGGGCCCGGCTGATGGGCTCGGCCTGCTTCGACGCCGAGCGGACCTCGATCTGGGCCAGCTGCTCGATCGAGAGGTCGCGCAGATCCTCGACGGTTTCGGGCTCTTCGGCCGGCGCCTGGGCCGAGGCGGCCCGGGGAAAGGCGAGCAGTGCGGCGCCGGCCGCAAATACAGCCCAACGGCCCCGCATCATGTCGCTGCGCTTCAACGGAAATTCCCCCTGCCGCTCTCTCCCCCGCGGCGCGCCTCGCGTCAAGCACAGGGGTTAAGTCGCGGTCATTCCGGCGAACGCTGGGATCCAGCTCGCATTCAGGGCTGGATTTTCCGCTTTCGCGGGAATGACGGGAGGGGAGGCAACCCTATGGCGCGACGGGTTTCCGCTGGATTTCCTCGGGCGCGTTGGCGACGAGGGCGATCATCGCCGTCCAGGCCGCGACATTCTGCCGGAGCTGCTGCGGATCGACCTTGTCGAGCGTGTCGTCGGGCGTGTGGTGATAGTCGAAATAGCGGGTGCCGTCCTGCTGGAGGTCGATCCCCGCCACTCCGGCCCTGATCCAGGCGCCGAGGTCGGCGCCTCCGGTCGCCGGGTTGGCGGAGCGCGCTATTCCGAGCGGAGCCAGGGCCGCGGCGATCCTGTCGGCGAGCGCCGAATTGGCCTCCGCGAAGCCGGGATCCATCCGCCAAACCCGGTCCGCGCCGAAGTCGGATTCCGAGACGAACACTACCTTCTCGTTCTGATGGGCCTCGCGATAGGCCTTGCTTCCGTTGCCGCCGACTTCCTCGGCGCCGAACCAAACGACCCTGATCGTCCGCTTCGGCCGCCCGGCGGCCATGATCCGTTTCGCCGCCGCCGCGGTGATCGCGACTCCGGCGGCATTGTCGATCGCCCCGGTGCCCAGGTCCCAGCTGTCGAGATGGCCGCCGACCAGGACGATTCCGGCGTCGGGATCGCTTCCGCGAACTTCGGCGACGACGTTGCCCGACTGGCGCATTCCGAGGTTGCGGGGCGTGAGGAGCAGGCGAATCGTCACCGGCTTGCCGCGCTTCAGGACCCGCTGAAGCTGCTCGGCGTCGGGGATCGACAGTGCGCCGGCCGGGATCGGCCTCGCGCCGTCGCCCCAGATCTGGACCCCGGTGTGGGGGTTTCGGTGATAGTCGGTTCCGATCGACCGGATGACGATGGCCGCCGCGCCCTTTCGGCTCGCCACCGACGGGCCGGTGCGCCGGGCCGCTCCATAATAGCCATATTGGGAGCCGTCCTGAGTCGCCGTCATTGCGTGGCTGACGAAGACGATCTTGCCGCGCACGGCCGAGTCCGGCGCCGCCTCGAGCTCGGCCAGGCTGTCGAAGCCGACGACCTGGCCCGTGATCCCGCCGGCCGGAGTGGCTCCGCTGTTGCCGAGCGCGGTGACGGCCAGCTTCTGCGGAAAGGGCGAGACGATCTCGGCCCGCTCCTCGCCGCGCACCCAGACCGGCATGTCGTAGGTCTCGACATGGACGTTGGCGAAGCCCAGCGCCTTCAGCCGTCGAACCGCCCATTCGCGCGCCTGCGCCTCGGAGTCGGTCCCGGCGGGGCGGGGGCCGATCTCGGTCGTCAGCCCCTCGACGATGTCGTAAGCGACGTCGTCCTTGAGAGCGGCGTCGCGAAGGCGGTCGGCCTGGTTCGAATTCTGGGCGAGCGCCGGAAAGGAGAGGGCGGCGGCGAGTAGCAGGAAGGTCTTTTTCATGGGGGGGCCGTAGCCCTCCCGTCATTCCGGCGAAAGCGGAATCCATGGAGAGTGAGGCGCCGGCAGTGGCGTCATCCCGGCGAAAGCCGGGATCTCGGCGAGACCCGCCGCGACCTGTCCGGCCTGAGGTCCCGGCTTTCGCCGGGATGACGGGGGAGGGGCCCGCCCGCGAGGCGAGGACGTGACATTTCCCGCCCGCCTCACTAGTTAGGCGCCAAACCCGCATTCCCCATAGATTCTTCCGGAGACGCGCCGCCATGGCTGCACAGTATAGCTTCGTCATGAAGGGCATGAGCAAGACCTTCCCGGGCGCGCCCAAGCCCATCCTCAACAACATCAGCCTGCAATTCTACTCCGACGCGAAGATCGCCATCATCGGTCCCAACGGCTCGGGCAAGTCGACCCTGATGAAGATCATGGCCGGCCGCGACAAGGAATATACCGGCGAGGCCTGGCCGGGCGACGGGATCCGGGTCGGCTATCTCGAGCAGGAGCCCCAGCTCGATCCGACCAAGACGGTCAAGGAGAACGTCATGGACGGGGTCCGCGCGACCGCCGACATGATGGACCGCTTCAACGAGATTTCGACGATCATGGGCGATCCGCCCGAAGACGTGGATTTCGACGCCCTGATGACCGAGATGGGCGAATTGCAGGAGAAGATCGACGCGGTCGACGGCTGGTCGCTCGACAACCAGCTCGAAATCGCCATGGACGCGCTCCGCTGCCCGCCCGGCGACAGCCCGATCGACAACCTCTCCGGAGGCGAGAAGCGCCGCGTCGCTCTCACCAAGCTCCTGCTCGAGAAGCCCGACATCCTCCTCCTCGACGAGCCCACCAACCACCTCGACGCCGAGAGCGTCCAGTGGCTGGAGAAGCATCTCGTCGACTATGCCGGCAACGTCATCCTCGTCACCCACGACCGCTACTTCCTCGACAATGTCGTCAACTGGGTGCTCGAGCTCGATCGCGGCCGCTACTACATCTATGAGAGCAACTACTCAGGCTATCTCGAGAAGAAGGCCAAGCGCCTCGAGCAGGAGGAGCGCGAGGAGCAGGGCAAGCAAAAGGCGATCCAGGAGGAACTGGACTGGATCCGCCGTTCCCCCAAAGCCCGCCAGACCAAGTCCAAGGCCCGGATCCGGGCGTTCGACGAGCTTGTCGAGGCCCAGGAGAACCGCACTCCGGGCAAGGCCCAGATCCTCATCCAGGTCCCCGAGCGCCTCGGCGGGACCGTGATCGAGGTCAACGGCCTGTCGAAGGCCTATGGCGACAAGTTGCTGTTCGACGACCTCAGCTTCTCGCTCCCGCCCGGCGGGATCGTCGGGGTGATCGGCCCCAACGGCGCCGGCAAGACCACCTTGTTCAAGCTCATTCGGGGCGAGGAGCAGCCCGACGAAGGCTCGGTCCGGATCGGAGAGACGGTCCGCTTGGGCTATGTCGATCAGTCGCGCGACGCGCTCGATCCGAAGAAGAACGTCTGGGAGGAGGTTTCAGGCGGCTCCGACGTCTTCCGCTTCGGGAAGCACGAGATCGGAACCCGAGCCTATGTCGGAGCCTTCAACTTCCGCGGTCAGGACCAGCAGAAGAAGGTCGGCCAATTGTCCGGCGGCGAGCGCAACCGGGTTCACATGGCCAAGATGCTCCAGCAGGGCGGCAACGTCCTCCTCCTCGACGAGCCGACCAACGATCTCGACGTCGAGACCCTTCGCGCCCTGGAAGAGGCGCTGGAGAATTTCGCCGGCTGCGCCGTGGTCATAAGCCACGACCGCTTCTTCCTCGACCGCCTCGCCACCCACATCCTCGCCTTCGAAGGCGACAGCCACGTGGAGTGGTTCGAGGGGAATTTCGAGGCTTACGAGGAGGACAAGAGGCGGCGGATGGGGCCTGAGGCGGACAGGCCGCACCGGATGACATATCGGCGGCTGACGCGGTGAGAGGGTCTATTGTGGGTGGCCTAGTCTCTAACAGCTACGCGGCAGCGGACTCGAGGATACAAGCCTGTCAGCTGAGGCTGCTCAGATCCACCGCCAGCCCCTCGACCGTCGCCGCCTCGATCCGCTCCCCGAACTTCACTTCCCGCCGCCGCGCATAGCCGCTGGCGCCCGGGGCCCACATCTGGACGACCTCGCGCCGATCGCGGTGGATCACCCAATATTCCGGCACTCCGTGGGCTGCGTAGAGTTCCGCCTTGCGGCCGAGGTCAATGCCGGCGGTAGTGTCCGTAATTTCGACCGCGATCTTCATCTCCTCGCGCAGGATCGTTTTGGCGTCGTGGTCTATCGGCTCGATCACCGACAGGTCCGGCTCTGGCACCGAATCGTCGGACATCGAGACGCTGCCGGCCGCCAACACCTCGAGCGGCAGTCCCGCCTCGTCGACCGCGCGTCCAAGCTCGCGAATGAGGATGGCCATGACGCGTGCGTGCCAGCGATGGACGGAATTCACGACCCAGATCTCCCCCTCGATCAATTCGGCGCGGGCGTGGTTCGCGAACGCGCCGGAATCGGCGAGCAGCCAGAAATCCCTGGCCGTCAGCTTCGCCGGGCGCGGCGCCGTATCGTCGGTGCGCTTCTCGAGGGTCACGTTCGCCAAACTACCACCTTCTCGAACGGGTTGCCACGGCATAGGCGGCACGAGCGCCTATCAGGCCAGGCCGTCCGTCTCCACCGCCAGCCCTTGGATCGTCGCGGCCTCGATCCGCTCGCCGAGCTTCACCCCCTGCCGCTCGGCATACTCCTCCCCCTGCGGCGACCACATCTGGTGGATCAGGCCCGCATTGATATCCACGACCCAATATTCCGCCACGCGCTGCGAGGCGTAGACGGGCCCCTTGCGCAGGAGGTCGTGATCGAGGCTGGTATGGGCGACCTCGACCAGCAAGGCGACCGACGTCCCCGGGATCGCGCCCGGCCCGCGCGGTTCCGTGGTCAGGATGATGTCCGGCTCGGGTTGATCATGAGGAGCCAATGCGACCGATTGCTCCGTCGCCACGTGCAGGTAGGATCCCATCGCCTCCAGGGCCCGCCTCAGCCTGTAGGCCAGCTCGTCCTTGGCGAAGCCGTGCGGGCGATGCTGGGGGTTCATCGCGTAGACCACGCCATCGATCAGCTCCGTCCTTGCGTAGCGGTCGAATGCGCCGGCGTCGGCCAGGCGCAGATAATCGTCGATCCGCAGCTTGACCCGATGTTCCGGATTGGATTGCTCATCCCGGACCAAGGCGCCCGCGCGCCGGAGCAACCGCAAATCCGCCGCCCCAAGTTCGACCGGCCGCGGGCCGGGGCAGGGCAGAGGCTCATTCAAGACGGTGTCCGGCATGATGGGGAAGTTCTACCACAACCAACGACAGTCAGAAACGCCCCGGCCCGATGCATGCGGAGTTCAGGGTGCGTTCGCCCTGGAGGCCAATGGCGCAGCGATTTAACGCCGCCCAAATCATGCGATTTTTGCATCCGCTCAAAAATGCTCCACGATCGCGTCTGACGGACAAAAGTATCGTTGCATCGTTGCGTCGTTGCGTTGAAAATTGAAGTTCGCCGCCGCCTCCAGAATCGACCTACTGTCTGCCCCATTCCTCTTCAGTAGAAAGGAGACAAATGAATGTCGGCGAAAGTTGGCCTCCTGGAACACTTCCGGAAGCTGGCGAGCTTCGAGGGCCGGGAAGACCGGGCGAGCTTCTGGCCCTATGCCGCCCTGGTGCTGGGGATCGTCATGGTCGCCGGCGCCCTCATGAGCCTGCCGATCATGGCGTGGTTGCTCCAGTCGACGCCGCAAGTCGGAGCGCCGGATCCGGGGGCCCTGAACGTCTTTGCGGAGGGCGGAGACTTTTCGATTCCGGCCGCGGGTCCGCCTGCCGGGCCTGAGCTGCCCCTCGGTTTCCTCGCGGCTTACCTCGCGGTCACGCTCGGACTGGCGGTTCTGCTCTATGCGGCGGCGGTCTTCCGGCGCCTTCACGATCGGGGAATTTCGGGCGCCTGGGGCCTGATGCCGCTGCCCTTCCTTGCCTACACTTCGGTTCAGGCGGTCCGGCTGTTCGATTCCCTGTCTCGAGGCGTGGAGCCGGGCTCAACCCTTCTGCTTACCATCGCGGCCAGCAACATCCTCTATTGGGCCGCGCTTCTGGCGCTTGTGGTCCTGCTCGCCGGCGCAAGCGATCCGGGACCCAACCGGTACGACCGCGGCGACTGACCCGCTCCACCCGTCATCCCGGCGAAAGCCGGGATCTCGGGGAGACCCGCCGAGACCTTCCGAACCGAGATCCCGGCTTCGCCGGGATGACGGGAGCAGCCCTCGGCGCGGTCAAATGTTCTTGACTTGTTCTCATTGCGGCGCCATATGAAAACCCTGCCCGAGTCGGCCCGATCAACCGGCGTGGGCGGGAATCCGGCCAAGGGGCTTGCTCCGAGGCCGGCGGCCGGCGCGAAGTCATCCGGGAACGTTTGAGCTCGCGTCACCGAAGAGCCGTGCAGCGATGTCCTTCCCGAGGTCGATCGAGGCGGCGTTGAGAGCGGAGGGCCGGCGCCCGCGGCGTAAGGGCGTGAGG
>DASVSX010000030.1:0-25653 GCA_036387875.1 Allosphingosinicella sp.
CCTTGCGGGCGACGACCTGAACATTTTCGAGCGCCAGGACGGTGACCGGCACGTGGCGGCCGTCCTCCTGGAACAAGCGGGTCATCCCCATTTTCTTCGCGATCACGCCAGTGCGCATGACCATGCTCCTTATACAGAGGCCCCGCGGCGAAATTGCCGGGGGCGTGTCAGCCCAAAATAGATGCGTGCCCCGCCTGGGCTAGTGCTCCGCCCAAAGGCGGAACGGCGGGGACGCAGACCGGAAGCGACGCTTCCGCGGTATCACCCTGTATCGCCATGCCGGACTTGATCCGGCATCCATGAACACGGTGGAGCGAGCTTTCGACCCGCAGCGTTCATGGGCCCCGGCCTTCGCCGGGGTGACGCGCCGGCTGTTACGCCAGCTTGATCTCGACGTCCACACCGGCGGCCAGATCGAGCTTCATCAGCGCGTCGACCGTCTGCGGCGTCGGCTGCACGATGTCGAGCAGCCTCTTGTACGTACGAACCTCGAACTGCTCGCGCGACTTCTTGTCCACGTGGGGCGAGCGGTTCACGGTGAACTTCTCGATGCGCGTCGGAAGCGGAATGGGCCCGCGGATGAGAGCACCCGTACGGCGAGCCGTGTCGGCGATGTCGCCCGTGGCCTGATCCAGGACACGATGGTCGAATGCCTTCAGGCGAATGCGGATGTTCTGCGTTTCCATAACCTGCTTACCGATTGCAAAGAGCCGGCCCCGAGGGGCGAACCAAACAACGAACCGTCATCCCAGCGAAGGCTGGGATCCCAGGGAGGACAGGCATTGAGCCTTCACCCACTGGGCCCCAGCCTTCGCTGGGGCGACGCTAATCAAAAATGCGAGCCGCCCGAATCTCGTGATCCGGGCGGCTGCGTGTGCCTCTACTACTTCGTGATCTCGTCGACAACCCCCGCGCCGACGGTCCGGCCGCCTTCGCGAATGGCGAAGCGCAGGCCCTGGTCCATGGCGATCGGAGCGATGAGCTTGACGCCCAGATTCACGTTGTCGCCCGGCATGACCATCTCGGTACCCTCCGGCAGAACCACCTCGCCCGTCACGTCGGTCGTGCGGAAGTAGAATTGCGGACGGTAGTTGGCGAAGAACGGCGTGTGGCGGCCGCCTTCGTCCTTCGAGAGCACATAGACGTTGGCGCTGAAGTCGGTGTGCGGCTTGATCGAGCCCGGCTTGCAGAGAACCTGCCCGCGCTCGACTTCCTCACGGCCGACGCCGCGGATGAGGGCGCCGATATTGTCGCCGGCCTGGCCCTGGTCGAGCAGCTTGCGGAACATCTCGACTCCGGTGACGACGGTCTTGCGGGTGTCCTTGATCCCGACGATCTCGACTTCCTCGCCGACCTTGACGATCCCGGTCTCGACCCGGCCGGTGACGACGGTGCCGCGGCCGGAGATCGAGAAGACGTCCTCGATCGGCATCAGGAACGGACGGTCGAGCGGACGCTCGGGCTGCGGGATGTAGCTGTCGACGGCCGCCATCAGCTCGAGAATCGCCTTCTCGCCGATCGTCTCGTTGCTGTCCTCGAGCGAGGCCAGCGCCGAACCCTTGACGATCGGAATATCGTCGCCCGGGAAGTCGTAGGACGAGAGCAGCTCGCGGATCTCGAGCTCGACGAGCTCGATCAGCTCCTCGTCGTCGACCTGGTCGACCTTGTTCATGAACACGACGATCGAGGGAACGCCGACCTGGCGCGCGAGCAGGATGTGCTCCTT
This sequence comes from Allosphingosinicella sp., assembly GCA_036387875.1. Classification (GTDB taxonomy): domain Bacteria; phylum Pseudomonadota; class Alphaproteobacteria; order Sphingomonadales; family Sphingomonadaceae; genus Allosphingosinicella. The sequence continues at coordinate 1,727 of DASVSX010000030.1, forward strand.
GGTCTGCGGCATCGGGCCGTCGGCGGCGGACACGACCAGGATCGCTCCGTCCATCTGCGCGGCGCCGGTGATCATGTTCTTCACATAATCGGCGTGGCCCGGGCAATCGACGTGGGCGTAGTGGCGCGCCTCGGTCTCATACTCGACGTGGGCGGTCGAGATGGTGATCCCGCGCTCGCGCTCCTCGGGAGCCTTGTCGATATTGGCATAGCTCGTGTAGGTCGCTCCGCCGGTCTTGGCGAGGACCTTGGTGATCGCCGCGGTGAGCGACGTCTTGCCATGGTCGACGTGACCGATGGTCCCGATGTTGCAGTGCGGTTTCGTCCGCTCGAATTTAGCCTTCGCCATATTGTCCTCTAACTACCCTAAATGAAGCCTGTCCCCCACCCGAATACGCGACCATGAGCCGGGCAGGCCCGAACGCGCTCGCCAATCCGCGGCATCGGGCCGGTGTGGAGGCGCGGCCCATAGCCTAGATGGTGGCGTTGCACCAGATGTAAAGTCTCATGGATCCGAGCGCGTCGCCGCGCGAATCGCCGCGCACTCCATTCGACGGAATCCGGCGCTTGGCAAGAGGCCGACGTCATTTCGGTCGCTTTCGCACCCGTCAAGGCCGCAAAGCGCGCAACGCAGAGCGGCAAGGCCCCTCGGGGACCCCGCCGCCTGTGTTCCTTACGCCCGCCAAGGGGCGCGCGGTAGGGTCAGGCGTTGCTCGACTGCACCGTGAGGCTCTGGCCTGCCACCGAAATCGAGACGACGCTGTTTTGATTGTACAGATTGTCGACCGGCGAGCCCCGCTGGATGACGTATTGGAAAGCGGAAAGGGCATCCGCTCCGCCGTTCGTTTGAACGCCCATGCCGTTCAGATATGGATTGGCGTTGTCGGAGTAGTTGTAGTTCTGGCTCTGCCCCGGTGCGAGCATCAGCGACTGGACATTGAGGAGGCTGGCTGGATTATCGCCCTTCCGGACGAACAGCTGCAATGTCAGCGGGAAGCTCGTTTGATTGCGGAAAGTTTTGGCGCCCATGACGAAATTTCCCTTCTGTTTGAATGAACATTAGGGAACGCGCCTCAGCTGCCGCTAAAAGATCAAGTTGCAGATGAACAAAACCCCGCCGGGGCTGTGCCTCGGCGGGGTATATAACGTCAACGAAAGTTCAGTCCGATTCAGGCCAATTTGGCCTTGACTTCCTCAGCGACGTTCGCCGGCACCTCGTCGTAATGCGAGAACTGCATCGAGTACTGGGCGCGGCCCTGGCTGAAGGACCGCAGCTCATTAACGTAGCCGAACATATTCGCAAGCGGCACCATCGCCTCGACCACCTGCGCATTGCCGCGGCTGTCCGTACCCTGGATCTGGCCGCGGCGGCTGTTCAGGTCGCCGATGACGTCGCCCAGATAGTCCTCCGGGGTCACGACCTCAACCTTCATGATCGGCTCGAGCAGGGTGATGCCGGCCTTCTGGGCCCCTTCGCGCATCGCTCCGCGGGCGCAGATCTCGAAGGCGAGCGCCGAAGAGTCGACGTCGTGATACTTGCCGTCGACCAGCTCGACCGAGAAATCGATGATCGGGAAGCCGATCAGCGAGCCGGTCTCGGCGGTCTCGCGCATGCCCTTCTCGACCGAGGGGATATATTCCTTCGGGACGTTGCCGCCCTTTACCGAATCGACGAACTGGAAGCCCGATCCGCGCTCGCCCGGCGCGAGCTTCACCTTCACCTCGGCGAACTGGCCCGAGCCGCCCGACTGCTTCTTGTGGGTGTAGGTCAGCTCGACCGGACGCTTGAGATATTCGCGATAGGCGACCTGCGGAGCGCCGACATTGGCCTCGACCTTGAACTCGCGCTTCATCCGGTCGACCAGGATCTCGAGGTGAAGCTCGCCCATCCCCTTGATGATGGTCTGGCCGCTTTCATTGTCCGAGCTGACCCGGAAGGACGGATCCTCCCGCGAAAGGCGGTTGAGTGCGACGCCCATCTTCTCCTGGTCGGCCTTGGTCTTGGGCTCCACGCTGAGCTCGATCACGGGATCGGGGAATTCCATCCGCTCGAGGATGATCGGAGCGCCGGGGGCGCACAGAGTATCTCCGGTGGTCGTGTCCTTGAGGCCCGCGAGTGCGACGATGTCGCCGGCATAGGCCACCTGGATGTCTTCCCGGTCGTTCGCGTGCATGAGAAGCATGCGGCCGACCTTTTCCTTCTTGTCCTTGACCGAGTTGGTGACCTGGCTCGCGGTCTCCAGCTTACCCGAATAGATTCGCGCGAAGGTCAGCGTTCCGACGAACGGATCGTTCATGATCTTGAACGCCAGGGCCGCGAACGGCGCATTGTCTTCGGCCGGACGCTCGTCGGGAGTCACGCCATCGAGCTTGAGGCCCTGGATGGCGGGAACGTCGAGCGGGCTCGGCAGGTAATCGACGACCGCGTCGAGCAAAGGCTGGACGCCCTTGTTCTTGAACGCGGAGCCGCAGAGGACCGGAACGAACGAGAAGTTCAAGGTTCCCTTGCGGATCAGCTTCTTCAACGTCGCCGTGTCAGGCTCCTCGCCGCCGAGATAGGCCTCCATGACCTCGTCGTCCTGCTCGACGGCCATCTCGATCAGCTCCATCCGGGCCGCCTCGGCAGCATCCTTCAGGTCGTCGGGGATCGGCTGATATTCGAACTTGGCGCCGAGGCTCTCCTCTAGCCAGATGATGGCGCGGTTCTCGACCAGGTCGACGAGGCCCTTGAAGCTGCTCTCGATCCCGATCGGAAGATAGAGGACGGCCGGACGGGCGCCGAGGCGGTCCTTGATCATTCCGACGCACATGTCGAAGTTGGCGCCGGTGCGGTCGAGCTTGTTGACGAAGCACATGCGCGGAACTTTATACTTCTCGGCCTGGCGCCACACGGTCTCGGACTGGGGCTCGACCCCGGCGACTCCGTCGAAGCAGGCGACGGCGCCGTCGAGCACTCGAAGCGAGCGCTCGACCTCGATGGTGAAGTCGACGTGGCCCGGGGTATCGATGATGTTGATTCGGTGATCGGGGCCGTTGCCCTCCTCGGCCTTCCAGAAGCAGGTCGTCGCGGCCGACGTGATCGTGATCCCGCGCTCCTGCTCCTGCTCCATCCAGTCCATGGTCGCCGTGCCCTCATGGACCTCGCCGATCTTGTAGGACTTGCCGGTGTAATAGAGGATGCGCTCGGTCGTCGTCGTCTTGCCGGCGTCGATATGCGCCATGATGCCGATGTTGCGATAGCGCTCGAGCGGATGACTGCGGGCCACGTTATTTCACTCCAGGCCGGGCTAACGGCCCGGCGTTCGATTGGTTACCAGCGGTAATGCGAGAAGGCGCGGTTGGCTTCCGCCATGCGGTGCGTGTCTTCGCGCTTTTTGACCGCGTTGCCGCGATTGTTGGCGGCGTCCATGAGCTCGCCCGACAGGCGGCCGGCCATGGTGTTCTCCGAACGGCTGCGCGCCGCGCTGATCAGCCAGCGGATCGCCAGGGCCTGGGCGCGCTCGGGGCGGACCTCGACCGGCACCTGGTAGGTGGCGCCGCCGACCCGGCGGCTGCGGACCTCGATGCCCGGCTTCACGTTGTTGAGCGCGTCGTGGAAAACGCCGATCGGGTCGCGCTTGGCGCGGGTTTCGACCGTGTCGAAGGCGCCGTAGACGATTCCTTCGGCGACCGACTTCTTGCCGTCGAGCATGACGGAATTCATGAACTTCGACAGCGTGATGTCCCCGAACTTCGGATCGGGGAGGATTTCGCGCTTTTCGGGGCGACGACGACGAGACATTGGATATTCCCTCTTAACTTCAGGCCAGGCCGGAGCCCGGACTTACTTCGGACGCTTGGCGCCGTACTTCGAGCGGGACTGGCGGCGGTCCTTGACACCCTGGGTGTCGAGAACGCCGCGCAGGACATGGTAGCGGACGCCGGGAAGATCCCGGACTCGGCCGCCGCGGATCAGGACCACGCTGTGCTCCTGGAGATTGTGCCCCTCGCCGGGGATGTAGCTGATCACTTCGCGCTGGTTGGTCAGGCGGACCTTGGCCACCTTCCTCAGCGCCGAGTTCGGCTTCTTCGGAGTCGTCGTGTAGACGCGAGTGCAGACTCCGCGCTTCTGCGGATTCTGCTCCATGGCCGGAACCTTGGATTTGGCCTTCTGCGGCTCGCGACCCTTGCGGATCAGCTGGTTGATCGTCGGCATGAAGCCCTTCACCTTATCAAGTTACTCTGCCGTGGCGCAAAAAACGCAAAAACCCGGGCGGCCTCTGGGACCCATCAAAGTATTACTTTGATGGGAGCCCCAAGGCCCCCTGGCCCTTGCGACGCAACAGCAATGTTCAAGCTCTTTGCCCGCTCCAGGAACGCTTACGGCTCCGCAGGCGAGGCGGCCTATAGCCGCGAGAGGGATATGGGTCAACGGGGGAGATTTGCAAATGGGTGGCGCGGCCGTCAGATCGCCTGCCAGGTGCTTACGGCACGTCGCTTCCATTCGTCGTCGCAGATACCGTATTGGAACGAAGCCCGCGCGTCGAACCCGCGCAGAGACTTAGACTGCAAATGGCTAAGCTTAAAACGGTCGGCTAGGGGATATTCTCCCCGCGCAGCCGCTCCAGGCTCGATACGCCGGACCGACTCCAGCGGCGGCGCAAGAAAGCCGGGATCGTCGAAGGCTACCGTGCGACGTCGCGCATCTCGGAGTCGGAGCCCCATTTCGTAGCGCTGCAGGCCGGTAAATAATTCCTCGCGGACGCAAAGCGCTTGCGACGAGCGGTTCGTAATCTCCACTCTGATGCCGGGCCCGCCCTCTAGCTGCACCTGCGTCAGCGAGATATCCCATTCATCCAGGCCGGCGGCCTGCGCCCGGCTCACCTCGGCGCTGGCGCAGCCAAAGCTGTTTGCCGCCAGAAGGGCGCAGAGCAGAACACGGCGCCGGTTCATTGCACGATCTCCGTTTCACGAAGATTGAACACCCGTCGACGGGAGCCGTCAACCTGAACTCTCGGATGCGGAGCGGTGGCGCAGAAGCCCGCTTCGCCCCATCGCGGAAGCCGCAACGGCGGGACTGCGGAATATACTGCTGTAAGAGAGAGCTTCGCTTCCAGTGCGCGTAAAGGGAACGGCGCCCGCATCGCTGCGAGCGCCGGTCTCGTTGCCCCATTCTCGAACTTCGTCAGGCGACCTTGGCGGTCTCGATCTCTTCCGGGTCGCGCAGAACGTAACCCCGGCCCCAGACGGTCTCGATATAATTGTCGCCGCCGCAGGCCAGGCTCAGCTTCTTGCGAAGCTTGCAGATGAAGACGTCGATGATCTTGAGCTCCGGCTCGTCCATTCCGCCGTAGAGGTGGTTGAGGAACATTTCCTTGGTGAGCGTCGTGCCCTTGCGCAGCGAGAGCAGCTCCAGCATCGCATATTCCTTGCCGGTGAGGTGCACCCGGGCGCTGTCGACCTCGACCGTCTTGGCGTCGAGGTTGACGGCGAGCTTGCCGGTGCGGATCACCGACTGGCTGTGGCCCTTGGAGCGGCGAACGACGGCGTGGATCCGGGCGACGAGCTCGTCCCTGTGGAACGGCTTCGTCACGTAATCGTCGGCACCGAAGCCCAGGGCGCGGACCTTGGAGTCCATCTCGCTGATCCCGGAGAGGATGAGGACGGGCGTTCCGACCTTGGCCAGCCGAAGCTTCTTGAGCACGTCGTAGCCGTGCATGTCGGGCAGGTTCAGATCGAGGAGGATGATGTCGTAATCGTAGAGCTTGCCGAGGTCCAAGCCCTCTTCACCGAGGTCGGTGGTGTAGACGTTGAACCCTTCGCCGCTCAGCATGAGCTCGATGCTCTTGGCGGTGGTCGGCTCGTCTTCGATCAGCAGAACGCGCATGTGGTCGGCCCCTCTCACTCAGCGGCTCCCGAGGCCTTCTCGCCTCGATCGCCCCTGATGAAGTTCATTAACCATGGGATAAGTGAACGCAAAAGGTTAATTTCGAATTAAACGAGTATTCACAATCACGTCCGCCAAACGTTGCGCCGCCGCAACAGGCATGGCAGTGCGCCCCGATGAAAGAAAATGGTCGTGTGGGATAAATATGTCTTGTTCATCGACGGCGAGGCCATCGTCATCGACAAGCCGGCGGGGCTCGCCGTCCACCCCGGCTCGCGCACGCCGGAGAGCCTCGAGGACTATCTGAAGCATTTCCGCTTCAGCTTCAAACGCGCGCCCCTGCCCGTCCACCGCCTCGACCGCGACACTTCGGGCTGCCTCCTCCTCGCCCGCAACCCCAAGGCCCACAAGCGCTTCCAGCGCGCCTTCGAGGCCAAGAAGGTGACCAAGACCTATCTCGCCGTCCTGGACGGAGTGCCGGACGCGGCCGAGGGCGAGATCGACATGCCGCTCGCCAAGACGTCGAGCGAGGCCGAGGGATGGCGGATGGTGGCCGACGCCGGCGGAAGGCCCTCTTTGACGCGCTGGCGCACGATCGCCGTCCAAGGCGGGCGCGCCGTGATCCTCTTCTCCCCGGAGACCGGCCGGACCCACCAGATCCGGGTCCATGCCGCCGACGGGCTCGGCATCCCGATCTCGGGCGACCCGGTCTATGGCGGCTCCAGCGGCCCGATGCTCCTCCACGCCCTCTCGATCCGGGTCGACCGCGACGGCAAGCCGCCGGTCGAGGCGACCGCGCCTCTGCCGCCGACCTTCGTCGGCGCCGGCCTGGGCGACGTCCTCGACGGCGAGCCGCTCCTCGCGCCGACGCCCCCCCTCCCCCCGACTTCTCCGTCGGCGCGGCCGAGCGAAGATCCGGTCGATGACCTCGACTCCTGAGCCCTACGCGCTGCCCGAGGGGGCGCTCGAGGAGAAGTTTCTCGCCTCCACGGGACCGGGCGGGCAGAACGTCAACAAGGTCGCGACCGCCTGCCAGCTGCGCTGCGACGTCTTCAAGCTCGGCCTCGCCCCCGCCGTCTACGGCCGGCTCAAGAGCCTCGCCGGAAGCCGGATGACCACCGAAGGCGAGATCGTCGTCACGGCCCGAACCCACCGGACCCAGGAAGCCAATCGCGAGGAAGCCCGCGCCAGGCTCGCCGAACTCATCGCAAAGGCCCATATCGCCCCGCGCCGGCGGGTGAAGACCAAACCGAGCCGGGCCGCCAAGGCGCGGCGGGTGGACGAGAAGAAGGGACGGGGCGCGGTGAAGCAGGGCCGCGGGAAGGTTAAGCTGGACTGACGTAATGGGCGCCTGGCACCAATTTGCACGAACCGCCCCTTTAATTCCAAAGGCTTATAAATCGGTGCCTGGCACCAATTTTTTCGGAGGCGGTCCGAGATGAGGCCGTGGACAAAATTATTTCCCTGCCCGCACCCGCCCCGCTGCAATTTTCAAAGGGAAGGCGCGAAGGTGCAAGAAAGTGACCTCCGGCCCAAGCCGAATGCCGATACGCTCTAGCCCAAATACCCCAGCTGCAGGGCCTTCAACGCCGCCCGGGTCCTGTCGCGGGCGTCGAGCTTCAGAAGGAGGTTGGAGACGTGGTTCTTCACGGTCCCCTCCGCCAGGGCCAGCAGGTCGGCGATCTCCCGGTTGCTGTAGCCGGCGCAGATCAGGTGAAGCACCTCTCGTTCCCGAGCGGTGAGCGCCTCGGCGACGTAGCTGTCGGAAGAGGCCGAAGGGCTTCGGCGCATCGCCGCCATCAGGCTTTCGGTCATCGCAGGCTGAAAGGCGGTCCTGCCGTCGGCGAGTGCCCTGATGGCCTGGACGAGATCTTCGAGCGAAACGTCCTTGAGCATCAGGCCCCTGGCGCCGGCCTTGATCGCGGCGATCGCGGCGTCGCCGTCGTCGAAGGTGGTCAAGACCAATGTGGGCGGAAGCGCATTCGCCTCGCTCAGAGCCTCGAGGACGGCGATTCCGCTCAGCCTGGGCATTCGAATGTCGAGGAGGAGCACGTCGGGCTTGATCTCCGGGACCTTCCTCAGCGCCTCCTCGCCGTCGCTCGCCTCTCCGACGACCTCTATGTCGGGGACCAGCTCGAGCAGGCCGCGAACGCCCTGGCGAACCAGCGTCTGATCGTCGGCGAGGACTACTCGGATCATCTTGGCCCGATCATCCCGGCCGGATCATTCCGGTCCGATCATCCGGCTTGCGGGGCGCGGGTCGGCAGCCATGCGTCCACCGTGAAGCCGAAACCGGTTCCGGTCCGAACCGCAAGCTTGCCCCCAAGGGTCTCGACCCGCTCGCGCATCCCGAGAAGCCCGGAGCCCGGAGCCGCGGCGGCGGGCCGGGCGCTGCCGTCGTTGCGCGCGACGAGACGCACGCCTTCGCCGTCGCAGGTCACCTGAAGCCACAGGTTCGAGGCTTGCGAGTGCCGGACCGCGTTGGTGACCGCCTCCTGCGCGCAACGCATCAAGGCGTGCGCCTGCTCGGGGCCGACCCGAACGCCGGAAGAGAATTCGACATGGATGGCCGGAGTCGGGATGCTTTGCGCCAGCGCCTGAAGCGCCTCCTCGAGATCGCAGCGCTCGGCCTCGCGAAGCGTGGAGACGACGTCGCGCACCTTGGCGAGGAGGTCGCGGGACAGGTTTTTTGCCTGAATCACGCTGTCGAGGGCCCGGCCGGGCTCGGCGACGTGGCTCGCGATTTCCAGCTGAAGCCCGAGCGCGGTCAGCTCGTGGCCCCAGGCATCGTGAAGCTCGCGCGAGATCCGCAGCCGCTCCGCGTCTCGGGCGGAGATTGCGATGACGGCTTGCGCCTCGGCCAGGGCTCGAGCCGTTTCCGCCTCCCTTCGAAGCGCGTTGGCAGTGAAAAGGACGACCAGCTGAAGCCCGAAGGCCATCCAGTGCACCCAGCACAGATCGGGGTTGGGGACGAGCGCGAGCGTGACGACGAGGACCAGCGACTGAAGCACGACCCAGCTCAGCGCCCTGAAGGGCGCGGTCGCCATCGCCGCCTGCCAGGCGACGACGATGAGGAACATGGCCATCATCGCCCAGTTGACGAGGATCGCCATCGCCACGACGGCGGCAAGCTGAACGCCCACCAGGACCCATCGGAGGCCGGGTCGAGGCTCGAGGGCCGTTGCGGCCAGGGCGGCCGCTCCGAAGATCCCGAACGGGACGAGCCAGAGCGCCGGCACCGGAGCCTCCCGGATCGCCGTTCCGGCCGCGAGCGCCTGGAGGACGGGCCAGCCCAAGGCGAGCCACACGGCCAGGGCCGCGATTCCGAAAAACCATCGATTCTGCGATCCGGGGCGCCCTGCCATGCCGGAATGCTGCCACAGCCGGGGGCGGCTTGCCATAGGCCGAAAGTCATGGGTGACATCGACGGACCCGGCGCGCGAACCCGCCCCTTTCGCTCCGCGGACCCTCCGCCCGCAAACGCGCGCTTATCTGAAAATGGCTTTTGGCCCGGGCTCCCAACCCTCTGCCTGCAGGGGAGAGGCACGGGTTCGCGAAGCGAACCTGGGTTAGGGCCTGTCGAACGTGGAAGACGCCGAGTCCCTTCCCTCACCTTCCGCCGCTTCGCGGCTCCCTCCCTCTCCCCTCCAGGGAGAGGGTCTTTCGAGTCCTCCGGTCATTAGCCAAGGAAAAATGTCCAGGCTCAACCGTACTTGACCGCACACCCATAGGCACGGCTCGTCGGCACCGACACCGGCTTGCCCATCTTCAGCTCGCTCAAGGCCGCCAGGACATGGTTGCGGGCGCCCGTTATGTCCGCTTTGTCCTGGGTCGGCTTGTCGTCGATTCCGCCGTTATAGACCAGGGTGCCGGCCGGATTGATCACGTACATGTGCGGGGTCGCCTTGGCGCCGTAGCGCCTTCCCACCTCGCCCTTCGGGTCGAGAAGGTAGGCGGTCCGGCGGCTCGGCTGGCGGGCGGTGAAGGCCCTGGCCCCGGCGGGGGTCATATAGCCCTGATTGCCTTCGGCGCTGGAATTGATCGTCAGCCAGACCGCCCCCTGAGCCGCGGCGGCGGCCTGGGTCTTCTGCATGTTGCCGCTCTCGTAATGCTTCCTGACGGTGGGGCAATCCGGGTTGTTCCACTCGAGCACGACCGTCTTGCCACGGAAATCCGAGAGGCCGACGAGGCGGCCGTTCACATCCCCGGCCCGGAAGTCGGGCGCCGCCTTGCCGACCTGGAGATCGGCCAGGGCCGAAGCGGCGTCGGCATCGCCGGCGACGAGGGCCCAGGACAAGGCCGAAGCGCCCGCCAGACCGGCGGCCGCGAGGGCGATCGACCATTTTCTCATCTCAATTCTCCTTCTGGGTCAGCGAAAGCACTCGGGACAGGGTGAGCATCTGAGGCAGGATCTCGGGCGCCTTGCCCGGCCCGTAATAAAGGTAGAGCGGGACTCCGGAACGGCCCCGGGCCTCGAGGAAGCGACCGATGGCGGGGTCCCCGCCCGTCCAGTCGCCGACCAGAACGGCGACCTCGCCCTTCGCGAAGGCGCGGGACACCTGCTCGCGCTGGAGCACGGTCTTCTCGTTGACCTTGCAGGTGATGCACCAATCGGCGGTGAAGTAAGCGAAGACCGGGCGGCCTTCCGCTCTAAGCGCAGCGAGCCGAGCTTCGCTGAACCTTTCGCCCGCGAGGGGCGAGGCCGTGGCCTGCCCTTCGCCGGCGACCGGAAGGAACAGCAGGGCCGCGGCCGCGCAAATCGCGGCCGGCGCGAGGCGAAGCCAGAGGCGGCCGGCGCCCCGTCGGCCGACCCACCACAGCGTCAGCCCGATCAGCAGCGCCGAGGCGACGCCCAAGGCCATCCCGTCCACCCCCGATTGGCGTCCCAAAATCCAGGCGAGGCCGAGCGCTGTCAGGAACATTGGCAGCGACAGGACGGGCCGGAGCCGGGCCATCCAGGGCCCGGGCCGAGGCAGGCGCCGCCGGGCGGCGGGCACGAAGCCGAGGATCAGGAACGGCAAGGCGAGGCCGAGGCCCAGGCCTGCGAAGACCGCCAGCGCCGCGGGCAGTGGAAGGAGAAGGGCGGCGCCAAGGGCCGCGGCCATGAAGGGGCCGGTGCACGGAGTCGCGACGAAGGCGGCCAGCGCCCCCGTCCAGAACGCGCCCGCCGCGCCGCCTGCGGAGGCGAGGCCGCCGCCCAGTCCGATCGAGGGGACCTCGAACAAGCCCGCCAGGTTGAGGGCGATCGCGGTCATGAGCAGAAGGAGCAGGAGGATCACTCGAGGGTCCTGAAGCTGGAAGGCCCAGCCCGCCGAAACTCCACCGGCGCGAAGCGCGAGCACCCCGGCCCCGAGTGCGAGGCAGACGGCCACCGCGCCCGCCGTGTAAGCGAGCGCCTCCCTGCGCGCGCCGGCTTCGTCATCGCCCGCCTTGGCGAGGCTGAGCGCCTTGAGGCTCAGGATCGGGAAAACGCAGGGCATGACATTCAGCAGCAGCCCGCCGAGCATCGCGCCGAGCAGAGCGGCCCACACGGCGGAGGCGCCGGGCGCCGGCTGCTCTTCCTCGGTCCGGAGGGACGGGCCGGCGGCGGGAACGGAGCCGGGCACGGCCTTCAGCGACAGCCCGTTGCCGTCGCCGAGCTTCAGGACGCCGTCGACGGAGTCGAGGCTGCCGCCGTTCGAAGCCGAGTCGGTCTCGACGACCAGCCTGTCGCCGTTCCGGGAAAAGGTCTGGACCGCCGCATAGGAAAGGGCGCCGTCGGTCAGAGGATAGAAATAGGGCTCGCGAAGCTCCAGCCCGGCCGGAAGCGGGATCGCCAGACGGAAGCGGTCACCGGAGCGCTCGAACCGCGCCTCGCTTCCCAGCGGCCTGGGAAGCGCCCGGCGGAAGCGGTCGAACAATGCGCGGTTCGCCCCGGCGCCCGACGGCGGTCCGGTCACCAGATCGACGGCGACGTTCGCCGTTTCGGGCACGCAGATCTCTTCGGTGCAGGCGAGGTAATCGACCCGGGCCCGGACCGGAAGCCTGGTGCCGGGCGCCAGGCCCGCGGGCACCTTCACGTCGACGAGCTGCGCGTAATCCTTGTCGTAGACATAGTTCATGAGCCCGGAGACGATCAGCCGCTCGGGCACGGGATATTGGACAGGCCCCGCGGTGAGGCCCGAAGGCAGGTCCCAGGCGACTTGGGTCTCGGTGCCGCTGTCGCCGGGATTCTTCCAATAGCCGTGCCAGCCCTTCGAGGGCCGCATCGTCAGCGCGAGGGTGACCGTCCCGCCCGGGGCGACGACGGACGATTCTGGAATGAGGCCGGCGAGAATAGCCTTCCCGGCCGGCTGCGCGGGCTGGGCATGCCCGACCGTTCCGGGCAGCATTGCAGCCAGCCATAAAATCCAGTGATGTCCGAAATTGCGTGCCATGGGGGCAATGCTGCCACGGCGCGAACCGCCTGCCATGTGCCGAAGGTCACGGTTCCCGGGCGCGACCGACGGCACTTGTCCGGACCGGGGAACGTCTCCCCGATCGCGTCCTTCAAGTTCGGCGACAGCCGGCGTTTCCCGCTCACGCCCGAGGCGGATATTCGATGGCCGGGGCCCGGAATGCGATTGCTTCCTCCCGTCGCTGCTCGCAATGACGGGGCCATGTACGACTTCAGGATCGACACGGTCGACAAGCCCGAAGCCTGGCGACAGATCGCCGCCGCCGCGCAGGCGATGACCGACGGTGAGCCCGACGCCGTCGCCAATATGGCGAATGTCGCCGCCTTGCTCTGGGAATCGTTGCCCGAGCTCAACTGGGCCGGATTCTACCGCAATGTGGGCGGCGAGCTCGTGCTCGGGCCGTTCCAGGGGCGGGCGGCCTGCATCCGGATCCCGTTCGGCAAGGGGGTCTGCGGAGCGGCCGCCGCGAGCCTCGAGCCTCAGCTGGTCGAGGATGTCGACTCCTTCCCGGGGCATATCGCCTGCGACAGCGCTTCGCGGTCGGAGCTGGTGGTGCCCTTGGTGGATGCGGGCGAACTGGTCGGGGTAATCGATCTCGACAGTCCCAGGGTGGGCCGGTTCGACGGCGAGGACCTGGCGGGCTGTCTCGAATTGGCACGGCGCCTCGCTCCGCGGCTGGCCGCCGGTAGCAAAGCCGATCGGCAAGCGTTAAAAAAGTCCTAACGAGCCCCGACTCCAGCCGGGGCTTCAATGCAAGCACTCGCGCACAGGGGACGAACATGAGCAAGCTCTGGCTAATCGGCTTGGCGGCGTCGGCCGCCTGGATTCCCGCGGCGGTAGCGCAGGGAGCCCCTCCGCCCCCGCCTCCGCCTCCAATGGCCCACGGCGCCCACGCGCCCGCACCCATGGGCCACGGAGCCATGCGCGGCGGAGGCCATCATTCCATGCCCCCGATGCGCGGCGGAGGCCACATGAAGGGCGGCGGCCACATGGGGGGCATGACCGGCGGCCATCGCATGGGCGGAATGAAGGGCATGCCCGGCGGCCGGCATATGGGCGGAATGAAGGGAATGCCGGGCGGGCACCATTTGGGCGGGATGAAGGGCATTCCCGGAGCGGGCCATATGAAGGGCTGGCAGCGTTTCGGCCGCGGCCATTTCATTCCTCCCCATTTCCGGAACCGGCAGTTCTTCGTGCACAATTGGCAGAGCTTCGGCTGGCCCGCGCCGATGCCGGGCGGGCAATGGATCCGCTATTATGACGACGCGCTCCTCATCGACCGCGAGGGCCGGGTCATGGACTCTCGCTACGGCTGGGACTGGGGACGGGGCGGTGGCCGAATGGCCTATGACGACGGCGGCTACGGCGAGGATTACGGCGGCTACGAGGACGATCGCTACGAGGACGATTACGCCGGCGGCGACGATTACGGCTATGAGGGCGAAGAGGGCGATTGCCGTAGCGGCTGCGGCCCGGTCGGCCACGTGCCGCCGCCGCCCCGGCACCCCGGCTACGGCGCGGGCTATGGCTACGGTTCGAGTTACGGCTACGGTTACGGAGCGGGCTGCGCCTGCGGCCCGGTCGTCGTCACCGAGACGATCACGACCACCGCCCCGGTGATGGAGACCCACACCTATTACGAGACGGTGACCCGGCATCGCTCGGCGCCGAGACGCCACTACAGCAAGCCCGTGGTCCGCCGCTCCGTGAAGCCCGCCTACCGCGCGCCCGCGCCGCGGCCGGGCGAGCGGGGCTAAGGCCAGACCGTCGCCCCAGCGCAGGCTGGGGCCCCGACGGGTGACTGCCTCGGCGCCTTTCACCCCCTGGGGTCCCAGCCTGCGCTGGGACGACGTGGATCAGCTAAGCCGGTCGAGATCCTCGTCCAGTCGGCCTGGGACGATGACCAGCGGGCAGGGCAGGCTTCCCGCGACCGCTCCCGAGAAATGGCTGACCAGCGGGCCGGGCCCGCCCTCGGCCGCCGCGCCGAGGACCAAAGCGGCGACGTCGTCGCGCTCGGCGAGCAGGTCCGCGATCGCCTTTTCAGGCTCGCCGAATCGGACGAGGATGGTGGGCTCGATCCCGGCTTCCTCGACGATCGCGCCCGAGGCCTGGAGCACCATCGCCTCCGCCCGAAGCTTCGACTCCTCCTCCATCGCCGCCTGGACCCCGCCCCACTGGACGAACTCGGCGGGCGGGACGATGGCGAGGAGGATGACCCCGCCGCCGGTGCCGGAGGCGCGGCGAGCGGCGTAGCGCAAGGCGGCGCGCGCCTCGACCGTCTCGTCGATCACCACAAGATACGAGCGCATCCATCCCTCCGTCTCGCAGCGATGCTGCGCCAGATCGTCCGGGCGCGCAAGCCGACGGCCGGGCCGACGAGGTCACGCCCTACTCAGATCCGCAGAAGAAGACGCTGACGTACGACATGGTCGACGATCCCGTGTTGGGGATCTTGGCGAAGGGCTTTCCGCTGCTAAACCGGGCCTTGTCGACCAGAGCATCGGCGATCGTACTTTCGTTCGCGTCGAAGCTGACGACGTTGGCGGTGGTCCAGCTCTTGCCCGCGGTAAGGCGGATGCGGCCAAGCTGCTGGCCCGCAAGACCGGATTTTCCGTCCGCCGCCGAAGCGAGCGATTCCGCGAAGGCCCGGGCGGCGTTCCAACCCGGCCCGGAGGCCGCGCAGGAGAAAACGTCGACATCCCAGCCGGCACGTTCGATCGCGGATTTGTTGAGCACCGGAAAATTGTAGCCTTGCGGACCGGCCGCCGGGATGTCGACCGAACCCCCGGAGGTCGTGCCGCCGACGGCCGCGGCGACGATCGACGGAGTCGGACCTGTTTCCAGCGACTTGGCTACCTTTTCGGCGAGCTTCGGACTGAGTAGCCCGGTTTTAGCCAGGAAGTTGAGGTTCACTTGGCTCGTCTTGACGTCGCCATTTTCGGTTCTGATCGCCGCCAGCACCAGAGCCGATTCGGCTCTCAACGATTCGATTTCAGCTTGTTTTTGAGCATTGAGGAACGAAACGGCCAAATTCGCCGCTCCGGCCGCCGCGGCGGTGAAGACCGCTATGACGAGCGGATTGCCCCAGCGGGATCGACGCATTTCCGCGACGCGCAAATCCAGCTCTCGAAGACGTATCTCCTTTTCGAAATCCCACTTCTCGCGGGCAGGCACGGCCGTGCCTGCCGCCGGTCTCGAACGTCCTTCCGATATGCTTTCGCCCATTGCCCCCGCCGTTCGCCCCGATGCCCGAGCACTCAGCCTAAGGTTCAGTCGGACGACCGGCAAGGAGCTGAAGACGAAAACGCTGCCGTCTCTCGAAGCGGCGGACTCGAGGTCGGGTCAGGACGGGCTTGACCCGGCCCCTCCTGTTGCTGTTTGGAAATTCCAAGCACTGCCGCCAGGAGCTTTCGCGCGCCATGCCGATTGAATTGAAGATGCCGGCCCTCAGCCCCACCATGGAAGAAGGCACGCTCGCCAAGTGGCTGGTCAAGGAGGGCGACACCGTGGCGGCGGGCGACCTGCTCGCCGAGATCGAAACCGACAAGGCGACGATGGAGTTCGAAGCGGTCGACGAAGGCACGATCGCGAAGATCCTGGTCGCCGAGGGAACGGACGAAGTGAAGGTGGGGACCGTCATCGCCCTGATCGCCGGCGAGGGCGAGGAGGCCGGCGCCGAGGCCTCCGCCCCGACGGCCGCGAAGGAGCCGGTCGCGAAGGACGGGGGCGAGACGGGCGCGGGACAGCCCGCGACCCCGACTCCCACGCCCGAGGTGAAAGGCTATGGCGCCAACCCGGCCGAGGATTCGACTCTCGCGGCTTCAGGCAAGGCCGCGCCGCAGCCGAAGGCCGACCCCGGCGACCGGGTTAAGGCGAGCCCGCTCGCCCGCCGCCTTGCCGAGCAGCGCGGGATCGACCTGGCGAGCCTCGCCGGGTCCGGCCCGGGCGGGCGGATCGTCAAGGCCGACGTCGACGGAGCGGCCGGCAAGGAAGGGCTTCGACAAGCTCAGCCCGAACGGGTTGGCGGTGCGACGGAAGCTGTTCGGCCCGAGCCAGTCGAAGGCCGCACAGCGTCTCCGGCGCCGAGCTATGGCGTGCCCGAGATCCCGCACGAAGTCGCCAAGCTCTCCAACATGCGCAAGACGATCGCGCGGCGCCTCACGGAATCCAAGCAGAACGTCCCGCACATCTACCTCACCGTCGACATCCGGCTCGACTCCCTCTTGAAGCTTCGAGGCGAGCTCAACGCGAGCCTCGAGCCGCGCGGGGTCAAGCTTTCGGTCAACGACTTGATGATCAAGGCCCTCGCGGCGGCGCTGATCGAGGTCTCGGAATGCAACGTCCAGTTCACCGGGAGCGATCTCGTCACCTTCAAGCGCGCGGACATTTCGGTCGCGGTCTCGATCCCGGGCGGACTCATCACTCCGGTGGTCACCGAGGCGGACACGCGCAGCCTCTCCTCGATCGCCACCGCAATGAAGGACCTTGCCGCCCGGGCCCGCGACGGAAAGCTGAAACCCGAGGAATTTCAGGGGGGCACGGCCTCGCTGTCGAATATGGGGATGTATGGAATCAAGCAGTTCGAGGCGGTCATCAACCCGCCTCAAGCTATGATCATGGCGATCGGGGCAGGCGAGAAGCGGCCTTACGTCGTCGACGGCGCCCTGTCGGTCGCGACGGTGATGAGCGCGACCGGAAGCTTCGACCACCGCGCCATCGACGGCGCCGACGGCGCCCGGCTGATGCAGGCGTTCAAGCGACTCGTCGAGGCGCCGCTCGGAATGCTCGCTTGAACGCGGTGCGCCGACTGGCCGGCCGAACCGCCGGCGGGGCGGCCTGAGATGGCGCTGGGCAAAGCCGTCCTCGTCGGGCTCGTCGCCTCGATCGCCCTCCCCTACGTCCTTCGAAGCCATGACGGCCAGCTCGGCGAATGGGCCCGCCGCGGCCTGGTCGACTTCGACGTCGCCGGCCACCAGATCCATTGGTCCCTCCCTTTGTTCGCCGGCGTGACGGTGTTCGCCTGGCTGTTCCTGTCCTGGGCGGACAAATGAGTCGGGGGCCCTCCGCTTGAGCCCCGGCGAGCGAGGCGCCCGGCTCGCCGCCGTCGCCGCGGCCGCTGCACTGATCGCGGGCTCGATCACCGGCACCCTGCTCACCATCGAGGATGAGGCCTGGCCGGCACGCGGCGGGATCGAGGCGGTGCTTCAGATATCAGCCCTGTTCAGCGCCTACGCCTTCGCCCCCGCGCTCGCCGCCGGAGCCTTGCTCGCGAAAGCCTTGTCGCCGCTCATGGCCCGGCGGGGCCCCCTCGCCCACCTGATCGCCGGGCTTCCGCTGGGCCTCTCGGTCCATCTCCTCGTCGACGTCGCGATCGGAGAGCGAATCGACTCGGCGCAGGACTGGATCGGCGGAACCGCGGCCGGAGCCGTTGCCGGCCCGCTGTGGTGGCTCCTCGTCCAGCGGCATCTGTCGGGGAGGGAAGCTTGAGCTACCGCTATATCGTCGATTTCGTCTGCTTTGAGCAGCGCCTAATCGTGGAGGCCGATGGATCGCAGCATTCCGACGGTCGCCGCGGGGCGAGACGGGCTGAATCCCGCCTAGGCCAGGGTTTTCGGCTGCTGCGCTTCTGGAACAATCAGATTCTCGCCGAAGGCGATAATGTGGCTGGCGCCGTCTTTGCGGCCCTCTTCCCCTCTCACCCTGCCGGCTGCGTTGCAGCCGGCTGTCCCTCTCCCGCAAGAGGAGAGGGATTGGAGCAGAAAAATGGCTGACCAATACGACCTCATCGTCCTCGGTTCCGGGCCCGGCGGCTATGTCGCTGCGATCCGGGGCGCTCAGCTCGGCCTCAAGGTGGCGATCGTCGAGCGGGAGAAACTGGGCGGTATCTGCCTCAACTGGGGGTGCATCCCGACCAAGGCGTTGCTCCGGACGAGCGAAATCTACCATTACATGACCCACGCCTCCGCCTACGGGCTCATCGCGGAGAAGCCGGCCTTCGACCTGGCGAAGATCGTCGACCGCTCGCGCAAGGTCGCCGGCCAGCTCAATGCCGGGGTCAAGGGCCTGATGAAGAAGAACAAGATCGCGGTGGTCGAGGGCGACGGGGTGCTGAAGGGCAAGGGCGTGCTGGCCGTCACCAAGGACGGCAAGACCACCGAGCTCAACGCCAGGCACATCATGATCGCCACCGGAGCCCGGGCCCGCGACCTGCCCTTTGCCAAGGCGGACGGGGAGCGGATCTGGACCTACCGGCACGCGATGGTGCCCAAGGTCATGCCGACGAAGCTCCTGGTCATCGGATCGGGGGCGATCGGGGTCGAGTTCGCCAGCTTCTATTCGGACATGGGCGCCGAGGTGACGATCGTCGAGATGCTCGACCGGATCCTTCCGGTGGAGGACGAGGACGTCTCCGCCTTCGTCCACAAGGCGCTGGTGAAGCAGGGGATGAAGATCCACCTCTCCTCGGGCGTCGAGAAGCTGGAGACGGGACCGGACGGGGTGAAGGCGACGATCAAGGGCGCCGGCGAGCAGGCGTTCAGCCACGCCATCGTCGCCATCGGCATCGTGGCCAACACCGAGTCCATCGGCCTCGAGGCTCTGGGCGTGAAGACCGAGCGCGGCCATATCGTCGTCGACGGCCACGGCCGCACCAACGTGGAAGGGGTCTACGCGATCGGCGACGTCACCGGCCCGCCCTGGCTCGCCCACAAGGCCAGCCACGAGGGGGTGGTCTGCGTCGAGGCGATCGCGGGCTTGAAGCCCCACCCGTTCGAGACCTGGAACATCCCAGGCTGCACCTATTCGCGCCCGCAGGTGGCGAGCGTCGGCTTCACCGAGGCCAAGGCGAAGGAGATCGGGCGCAAGGTCAAGGTCGGCAAGTTCCCCTTCATCGGCAACGGCAAGGCGATCGCGCTCGGCGAGGCGGAGGGCTTCGTGAAGACGGTGTTCGACGCTGAGACGGGGGAGCTATTGGGCGCCCATATGGTGGGGGCGGAGGTCACCGAGCTGATCCAGGGCTATGCGGTGGCCCGGCAGCTGGAGACCACGGAGGAGGATCTGATGCACACGATCTTCCCGCATCCGACCTTGAGCGAGATGATGCATGAGAGCGTGCTGGATGCTTACGGGCGGGCGGTGCATTATTAGAGCTCGGCTTGGCGGGCGTTGTTTCGCCTGAAGCATCGAAGGACCAGATTTCGGGCGGAGCGTGACAAGGGCCGGTGCGGCGGGGGCGTTCGGCTGGGTTACGCGGCCGCTCAGTCGGCGGCATCGCTGCTCGCGACGAGGAAAAACTGGGTTTCTTGCGCTGCGAAGACCTTGCTCTTGAAGTGGAAAGTGGCCTGCGCAATCAGCCGGTCGACCTGATCCAGGCCTTTCAGATATTCCGGGTCCCCGGTTTCGACGAACCTCTCCAAGGCGATTCCGGTGAAGCAGTTGGCGATGATGCAGGCATGGCGCAGCGAATCCGCCGCATCCTGGACAAGGATGGCCTCGGTCTGCGCAAAGGCCAGGGCGGCCGGGTTCGGGCGGTCGTGAGCGGCGGCAGCGTCGATCGCCGGTGGCTCGGCCCTCCCGGCGGCAGCGTCGGCCACGGACTGACCTTCCTCGGGTTGCGCCGACGCCACCGGCTGGGGGCCGGGTCCGGTCTCCTCGCCGGCGGCCGCCTGCGGCTGTGCACGCAACAGCCTTGCGCAAATTTCGGACAGCATCGCGTTCGCCAGGTCCCCGTCGGCCTGCTGGCGGGCGACGGCGTTCTGAAGACCGATCGACAATGCGTTGGAGAAGGCCTCGGCCACCGTCGGCGGGGCCGAGGCGAGCGATTCCGCGAAGTGGCCGAGAGCCTCGTCCGGGCCGAGGCCGGAAGGGCGCCCCGGGGACAGGTTGATCGCCGCCTCTCCGGACTCGCCCGGATCGCCTGCCGCGTCTCGGAGGGAATCGGCCATGATCAGGACTCCTTGAAATGCCGCGGCCCCGACGGAACTCCGACCGTGCAGGAACATAGCCTCATGCTCCCGGGAGATAAAGCCGCGCGTGTTGCGGGATGGTGCCGGCTACGTAGCTGGCACGTAGATGCATCAGAGACGTTCCTCGATCCAGTCCCACATGACTTGGGGAAGCCACCCGCAATAAGTGCCTTCCAGCACCTGAGCGACGATTATCTTGTCATCGGGCTCGAGCCCCGTGTGGAGATCGGCATTGATTTGCCCCGCCGACAAGGGCGTCGACACAAAGTAGATCCACTCGAATTCCTCGTCATGAATATACTGATATCCCTCAAGCCGCGCTATGAACGAGGCCAGGGCGGCGTCATGGTCCGCCTTTTCCGGGTTTAGCTTCCAAGTGACTAGATAAACACCCATATCCGCTCTCCAGCGAACTGGCAGCCCAGGGAATGCACGCGGCAAATGCTTTGGTGTCCCCGGGGCTCTCGGTCGCTTACACCAGGGTTACCGCCGTAAAAGCTCAAGGCAACATCCCCGGGAAAATATTGCCCCCCCACCGGTCGTCATTCCCGCGAAACGGGAATCAAATGCGGTCCGACCAACGAAAACGGTAGCAAGGAAAGAAGCCGGATTCCCGCTTTCGCGCGCATGACGAAAGCAAAGGCCGGCCAGTCCGTGTAAAATAGATGAGTGACTAGCCACCGCGACTGTCACTTTTTCCGGGTGGAACGGGCGTGGGGCGCCCCGGTGAAGTTCACTCGGGGAGGCTTCAGTAGCGGCTCAGCTTGCTGGTCTTGAGCTTGACCCTGCCGTCTTCGCGGACGGTGCAGGTGAAGGCCCGGGGGACATAGCCGCGGCGCCAGCCGTTCGAATTGCCGATGGCGGCGCCTCCGACGGTTCCGTAGACCCGCCAGCCGCCCCGGCCGTGGCGGCGGACGTCGTCGATCCGCATCCGGCCGTAGCGGACGACATAGGGCTCGCAGCGCTCGACCGCGAATCGCTCGGCCCCGCGGAAGCGAAGCGTGTCTACGCTGCGATTGACGGATTCGGTGACGATTCCGACGGCGTTCGCGGTCGCCTCGACCTGACGGGCGATCTCGTCCGCGGCCCGCTCGGCCCGGCTTCGCCGATCGTAATCCTGGGCCGCGGCGGGCGCCGTGGTCAGGGAAACCAAAAGGATCGCGGCGGAAATTCTTGCAGCCATGACGGCCTCCTTACGCAATGCACATGGGCGCTCCCGGAGGTGCCCGACGAAGGAAACGGACAGAGAGCCGGAACGATCCGGCAAAGGCCGGCGAACGACACCCCGAATCCGCCGAAAACCGCCAATTTTTGCACTGCAACAATCGAAACAACAAACCCTTCCAAGCGGCACAGCGCGGCCACCGGCGACTCCTAGATGCACCGCAACGGCCATTCCGGCCGAGGGAAGGAGCGGGTGAGACACCCGTAAGTCGAGCCATGAACCAGGTAAGCGTCCGCAATCTCTTCGTCGTCGGCAGCGTCCTGCTGCTTGCCTTCACCCCGGTCTGCTCGGCTTATGCGGAGGTCGTCGGGCCCGCCGCGGCGGCGGTCGAGCCGGCCCCCGCGGCCGTCGAGACGGCGACCCTCAGCCCGGGCGAGTTCGTCTGGCAGCCGGAGCGCTCGCCGGTGGGCGAGGTCGAGATCGTGGTCTCGATCCCGCTCCAGCGCGCTTACGTCTATCGCGGCGGAACCCTTATCGGAGTGACCACCGTCTCCACGGGCAAGCCGGGCCACCGCACCCCGACCGGCAAGTTCGACATCCTGCAGAAGCATGCCAAGCACTTTTCCAGCATCTACAACAACGCGCCGATGCCCTACATGCAGAGGCTGACCTGGGGCGGGATCGCGCTCCACGCCGGCCAGATCCCGGGCCACCCCGCTTCTCACGGATGCGTCCGGCTGCCTTTGGCTTTCGCCAAGAACCTGTTCTCGGTGACCCGGGTCGGAGCCTCGGTGCACATCATCCAGCAGTCGCCGGCCCCGACCGAGGCGCTCGCGATGGTCCGCGGCAACGGCGCCTATACCGGAATGGGCGGGCCGCTCGAGGAGGTTCCGGCGGGCACCGATTGAGCCGCGCAACTCGCCGATCGTCCGAGGGGACAGTCGCAAGCGACTGTCCCCCTTTCGGCTGAGTCGTTCCGGGCGGCGGCGACGGTCACTAGTGACTGCCGCTTCCCTTCGCGGCTAGGAGGTTTCGACCCAACCCGGAGCCCGCCCATGCGCAAAGCCTCGTTCGCCGCCCTCCTCCTGGCTTCGGCCGCCGCCGCTTCACCCGCCGCGGCCGAGACCGTCGTCGTCACCGCGGACCGGATGGTCGACGTGCTCGCCGGAAGGATCGTCGAGGAGCCGGTGGTGGTGATCACCGACGGGCGAATCGCGTCGGTCGTCGGGAGGGGCGGGGCCAGACCCGTGATCCCCGCCGGGGCGAAGAGGATCGACCTTCCCGGCAAGACCCTTCTGCCGGGCCTGATCGACATGCACGTCCACCTCGACTCGAACCCGCGCTACGGCGGCTATTCGGGGCTCCAGTTCACCGACATGTTCTGGGTGGCCCAGGGCGTCCGGAATGCGCGCGACATGCTCGACGCCGGCTTCACCACGGTGCGCAACCTCGGATCCGACAATTATTCCGACGTCGGCTACAAGCAGGCGATCGACGAAGGGCTGATGGTCGGTCCCCGGATCGTTCCCGCCGCCCACGCCTTGGGCGCGACCGGGGGGCATTGCGACCAGACCTATTTGCCGCCTTCTCTCGCGGCCAGGGGCAAGGCGGTGGGCGACGGCCCGCAGGAGCTTCGGACCCGGGTTCGCGAGCAGCGCAAATATGGAGCGGAGGTGATCAAGGTCTGCGCCACCGGCGGAGTCTTCTCGCGCAATACCGAGCCGGGCCAGCAGCAGCTCTCCGAGGACGAGCTGCGCGCCATTGCCGAGGAGGCGCACCAATGGGGCCTGAAGGTCGCCGCCCATGCCCATGGCGCCGCCGGGATCAAGGCGGCGATCCGCGCCGGGATCGACACGATCGAGCATGCCTCGCTGATCGACGCCGAGGGCATCCGGCTCGCCAAGGAGCGCGGGACCTGGCTGTCGATGGACATCTACAACACCGAATATACCCAGGCCGAGGGCGCGAAGAACGGAGTGCTCGAGGACAATCTCAGGAAGGACCGCGAGATCGCCCAGCTGCAGCGCGACAATTTCCGGGCCGCCCACCGGGCCGGAGTGAAGATGGTCTTCGGAACCGACGCCGGAGTGATGCCGCACGGAAGCGCGGGCGGCCAGTTCCGCTGGATGGTCCAATATGGAATGACTCCGATTGAGGCGATCCAGGCCGCCACCCGCAACGCCGCCCAGGCGCTGGGCCGGGAGCGGGACGTCGGGGCGATCGCCGTCGGGCGATTCGGCGACATGATCGCGGTGGACGGGGATCCGATTGCCGACGTCCGCCAGCTCGAGGGCGTCGACGTGGTTATCAAGGGCGGCGTGGTGGTGAAGGAATGATTTGCCTCCCCATCGCGACGATGGGGAGCAACCGTCTTAGGCATGGGCCCAAGGTAGTTTTGTGTTGAGGATGGCGTTGAGGGTTACGATCATCTTTCGCATGAGTGCGACGAGGGCGACTTTTGGTGGTTTGCCGGCGGCGAGGAGTCTGTCTTTGGCG
>DASVSX010000031.1:0-37834 GCA_036387875.1 Allosphingosinicella sp.
TGAGCGCCCGCACTCGCGGTGAACACAGGCACCGGCTTCGGTCGGGTGGCCTGCGGAATACAAGACCTTCGGGGAACACGCAGGGCGCGGTTCCCTGTGTTCACGCGCGATCAACCGCCCGGCTCGTCGGGCGCAGCGGAAACGTGACGCAGGGGAAGCCATATGCAAGACGAGGCCGAAGAGCCCACCATCCAAACTCATAGCAACAAGCCCACTCGGGTCGAGATCCTGCTCGTCGCGGCGGCCTGGGCGCTGCTCGCCGTCACTCTGGTCGCGGGTCTTCGGATCTGGTCCGGAGGCTCGCATTAGGATCGCCATGTCCCCGCCGATAAGCAGAATGGCTTCCTCTGCAGGGCGGGGACGGGGGCCGGAGCGCAGGACCACGGGCGTTCCGGCCCCCATAATCTCGCTCGCCGAACGGCTTCTCTTCCTCTCCTTGTGGAGCCGGGAGACGGGTTTCGAGCTCGTCGTCGCGAGTGGCGCCGCCGCCAAGGAAGCCAGCCTGCGCGGCCTCCGGCCGGATGTGGCCGAGGAGAAAAGCTGGATGCCCGACGAGGATTCGAACCTCGATTGACGGAGTCAGAGTCCGCTGTCTTACCGTTAGACGATCGGGCAGTGCGGGCCGCGAAATAGGACCCGGCCTGTCGCGGGTCAAGGGCGACGGTCTGTCGCTACTCGGCCGGCACGGCCGCCGGGCCCGGGCGGCGGGCGATCAGCCGGAAGAGCCGGGGCAGCGGAGCGTTCCTGTCCATCCACGCGGCATAGTCGCGATAGGCCGGATCGGCCCACAGGTGACGCTCCTCGGTCCGCGCGCGCCAGTAATAGACGCCCGCGACCAGGGCCATGAGGAAGCTGTTGCGGATCATGTCGGTCATGTTGCCGGTGGTGGCGAAGAAGGGCAGGGTCGCGAGCCACCAGAACAGGTTCTTCGAGACATAGGCCGGATGCTTGGTCCAGGCATAAGGCCCGTGGGTGAGGACACCGCGGTGGGTGAGGTTGGAGAATCGGATCCCGAAGGCGACCGTGGCCCAGGCGTAGATGGCGGTCAGGGCCACCATCAGGAAGGCCACGAAGATCATCAGCAACGGGTAGCCGTCGAGCCAATAGTTCCAGCCCCCCTCGCCCATCGTTCCGGGATGGTAGTCGAGCGGCCCGCCCGGTCCCATCAGGACGAAGGGCGGGTAGCAGATCAAAGCCGCCGTCCAGCCCGCCGCATAGGGGTTGGCCGAGCGGATATGGGCGTCGAGCGGCTTCATCGTCAAAGCGTAGCCGACCGTCGCGAAGACGGTGTCGACCATGAACATGGCGGTGATCAGCCAGCGTGTCAGGCTGACCAAATTCTGAGTGATCTCATCTCCGGCGGGCATCACGGTCCCGGTCCAGTTGCCTGGAACGATCGCGATCATGAAGGCCATGAAGAAGCCTTTGACGGTCCAGACGCGCAGATGCTCGTAGACCATCTCGCGCTCGACCAGGCTCGATTTGCCGATCAGAAGCTGGCCGAAATGCCAGGCTCCGTCCCTCGGCTCGACGAGCCGGCGGTCGAGCCAGACGACGTAGGGGATGGACAAGGCCAGGAGCGGCCCCGCCGCATAGCCCAGCACCTCCATCGAGAACAGATAGACCCCGCCCCAATACCAGCGGCCGACGCAGTAGAGGAAGCCGATCCCGGCCCAGGTCGCCCACAGGCCGGCGATCTTGACCAGGCTGAAATCGAGCGTTTCCGAGAGGGGCCGGGGCGGTCCCTGCCAGTCGATCCCGGTCGACGGTCGGCGATGCACCTTGTCGACGAAGAGCGACCAGAGGACCATCGGGACCCCGCAGGCGAGCAGTGCGAGAAGCGCGGCGCCATGATCGGAAAGGCCGAAGGTCCGGGCGACCGCCACCCAGGCGAACAGCCCGGCAAGCCCGGCGAGCCCGACCCCCGCGCTGACCGCGGAGCGGGGCCGCGGATCGGCCTGGGTTTCGGTTGCGATCTCGGCCTCGGCGTTCATCGGACCCGGGCTTAGGCCGGAAATGGTAAGCAAGCCGTGAACGTTCGTCACCCCGCCGAGCAGAGCCGGCCGACCCGTCACCCCGGCGAAAGCCGGGGCCTCGGGGAGACCCGCCGAGACTTTCCGACCCGAGGTCCCGGCTTTCGCCGGTGTGACGGATCCAGGCCGGCCCGCCGTTACCTCCATTCCGGCTGCAATCCCTTATATCCCCGTAAGCAGTTCTTAAACGTCTGGACCGCTATTGTCTTTCCATCGGCGGAGCTCTTGGGGCGAGCTTCGAATGGCCGGGAGGGACGATGCTGTCGAACGAATGCCACGAGGAGACGACGTTCTCCTTCTCGCGCCGGGCGCCGCAGCCTCCGGAGCGGAGGCGCGCAACCCGGCA
Source organism: Allosphingosinicella sp. (assembly GCA_036387875.1). Taxonomy (GTDB): domain Bacteria; phylum Pseudomonadota; class Alphaproteobacteria; order Sphingomonadales; family Sphingomonadaceae; genus Allosphingosinicella. The sequence goes on from DASVSX010000031.1 coordinate 2,380, forward strand.
CCTTACGATCCTCCGAGTGGGGGCCCTGATCGGTCCGGGCGGCCGCGAGCTCTGCCTCATCCGCAACATTTCGGCCGGCGGCCTCATGGCCCATGTCTATTCGAACCACGCTTTGGGCTCGGCGGTCGCGATCGAGCTCAAGAGCAACCAGCCGGTGCCGGGGACCGTGGTCTGGGCGGACCAGTCGAACCTCGGCATCGAGTTCGACGTTCCGATCGACGTCGAGGAGATGCTGTCGAGTCAATCGGCCCTCGATGCGGGATGGAGGCCTCGCCTTCCCAGGGTCGAGGTCGACCGGCTTGCGACGCTGCGCTGCGGCTCGCGCCTCTACGGCGTCAACACCCGCGACATCAGCCAGGGAGGGGTCAAGGTCGAGACCGACCAGCCGCTCGAGGTCGGCCTCGAGATCGTCCTCGCCATGGAGAAGTTTCGGCCGGTCGCGGGAGTCGTGCGCTGGTGCCGGGACGGCCTCGCCGGGATCGCCTTCAACCACCTCATCCCGTTCCAGGAGCTGATGGAGTGGCTTCGCCCGGAAGGGACTCCGAAGCGCTGAGGTTTCCTCAGCCGACACCGTTTCGTCAATCGGGCGAACGCCGGAATCCATGAACACGGACGCCTTCGAGTCATTCTTCGACTAGGATGCTCGTCGATCCGGGATCGAGTCCGGGAATGACGGCGGTCCGTTGACAGCCCCCGCCCCTTTCGCCAATGGGACGCCCTCCCTGAGTGGGTGCCTCCTGGACAGGTGGCCGAGTGGTTAAAGGCAGCAGACTGTAAATCTGCCCGGGTTTCCCGTACGCTGGTTCGAATCCAGCCCTGTCCACCAGCCTTCGCTCCTGGCGGAGCTTCGGCTGGCAAGCCGTCCAGGCGCGAACGTCAAGCGGGCTTGCCCGCCGGAGCCCGGTTCGCCTAAAGGGCGAAGCTGGCGCAGGCGGGTGTAGCTCAATGGTAGAGCAGAAGCCTTCCAAGCTTACGACGAGGGTTCGATTCCCTTCACCCGCTCCAGCGCCCCCAACGTCATCCCGGCGAAGGCCGGATCCATGAACGTCGATGCCCGCGATTGACGCGAGGCCTCATCACTCCGATCTCTACCGTCCGTGTTCATGGATCCCGGCCTTCGCCGGGATGACGTGGCGGTGCCTAGGCAGCGGCGGTCCTCGCCCCACTTCCGCCGATCACTCCGCGCAGATCGAACTCGCCGGTGAACCGCACTCCGACCCTCCGGTCGCGGCACCATTTGATCTCGACCTCGAGGAGGTTGAAGCCGTTCATCTCGAGCTTGGCGCTCGACCCCGGCTCAAGATCCCTCGGCGCCTCGATCAGCGCGCCCCCGGCGGAAAGGTTGCGGACGTTGACCGGCAGGCTTTGGCCGCCCCAGTGGAGCGTGGCGCGCTTGATCAGCCGGTGGCGCGGCGCTCGGCTGACCGCGAAGCCTTCGGCGTCGACCGGGCAGCTCTTGCCGGCGAGGGCCAAGGCTTCCTCGGGCGGGATGGCGCGGCCGAAGATGAATCCCTGGATGTAGGTGCAGCCGAGCGATCGGATCAGATCCAGCTCCTGGTGCGTCTCCGCCCCTTCGGCCGTGGTCTGCATCTGGAGCTTGTGCGCGAGCCCGACGATAGCCTCCAGGATCGGGAGGTTGCGGCTCCCCGGAAGCGAGGCCCCTTTGACGAAGGCCCGATCGATCTTGATCTTGTCGAAGGGCGCCCGCTCCAGATAGGCGAGGCTCGAATAGCCGGTTCCGAAATCGTCGAGCGCAAGCCGGACTCCGATCCTCTTCAGCGAGGCGAAGGTCTCGTCGATCTTCGGATCGTCGGCGAGAAAGACCGCCTCGGTGATTTCGAGCTCGAGCCGGCCTGCGGGCAGCCCGGCATTGGCGAGCGCATGAAGCACCAGCGAAGAAAAGCCCTTGCTTGCGAACTGGGTTGGCGAAACGTTGACCGCGACGAAGAGATTCTCGGGCCATTTCGCCGCCTCCTGGCAGGCGACCCTCAGCACCCATTCGCCGAGCTGGTTGATAAGGCCCGTATCCTCCGCGATCTGGACGAACGACTGGGGCGAGATGAACCCCTGCTCCGAATGGTCCCAGCGGACCAGCGCCTCGAACCCGGCCAGATTCTCGGAGGTCCCGGACACCACCGGCTGGAAGAAAACCTCCAGGTCGCCCGCGGCCATCGCCAGCCGAAGGTCGTGCTCCAGGGCCTGCCGATTGGCCGAGATCATCTCCATCTCGGGCTCGAACACCCGCGACGTCCCACGCTCGGCCTTCGCCGCATAGAGCGCGAGATCGGCCTTGCGGAACAGCGATTCGGCATCTTCGGCCTGCGGCAGCGAATAAGCGATTCCGACGGACGCCCCGATCGAGATGCTCCGTTCGCCGACCTTGAAGGCCTGCGACAGGTAGACGATGCAGCGGCGGGCGAGCTCCTCGACCGTATCTCTCCGAGTCTCGACCGAGATGACGATCTCGAATTCGTCTCCGCCGAGCCGGCCGACCGTCCCGTGCCTGCCGAATATCTGCTCGATCCGAACGGCGGCCTGCCTGAGGACGTCGTCGCCGACGAGATGGCCGAGCGTGTCGTTGACGTCCTTGAACCGGTCGAGGTCGACGATGAGAAGCGCGCATTCCGTCCGGCTCTGAACCCGAAGCGCGTCTTCGAGGCATTTGAGGATCGTCGCCCGGTTGGGCAGGCCGGTCAGCGAATCGAAGCGGGCGGCGCGCCTCAGCTCCGCTTCGGCCCTGGTCTTTTCGGAGAGGTCGGATCCGAAGCCGCGGAAGCCGACGAGCTCGCCGGCCTCCGAGAGGACCGGCCTTCCGGTCAGAGCCCAGAGCAATTCGGGATTTTCGGCGCTTTTCACCGTAAGATCGGTGAACGGGAGCGCGCGCGACAGATAGAAGCTGAGGGTCCGCTCGCTTCCGATCCCGTCGCCCCCCTCGTCCCGGCAGTCCAGCGCAAGGTCGGCCAGCCTTCGACCGACGAGTGAGGCGGATTGCCCGCCCTCCCCGCCGAACCCGGAAAAATAGGTCAGTCGGCCGTCGCAACCGACCTCCCAGAACCAGCCCTTTCCACTGTCCTCGAACAAGTGGGCGAATCGGGAGCAATCCCCCGAAGCATCGGCTTCAGCAGGCGTCGCGACTTCCGCTCCCTTTCGCGCGAAACGGCTGATCATCTTCGGCGGCACACTCCCGCCGCGCGGTCTAAGGCCGCTACGTTAACATTGGCTAAGCATCGCAAGCTTATCGAACGCGCTCAGCCCCCCAGACGCTTCGCCCGTGCCGTGAGATAGGCGTGGAGGGCGTCGATCTCTGTATCGGTGAGGTGGGAGAAGTCGGCCTTCGCCACCGTCGCCATCAGGCCGAGGTCCCTGCCGTCGGGCGGGCGCCCGGTCCGAATCAGGGCGCGGAACTGGGCGGGATCGTAGCCGGCCGCCACTCGCAGGTCGGGCGTTTTCTCGTCCGGGCCCGCCGAACCGCCCATCAGGGCCGGTCCGTGGCATTCCGAACAGGCGGTTGCGGCGAGGTGGCGCCCCGCTTCATGCTCCGGGCCGGCGACGATCGGCGCCTGGGTGCGATATTCGGCGACTCCCGCCGGTCCTGGCCTGAACGAGCCGATCACGATTCCAAGTCGGCCGATAGGGCCTGCGCTCAGCCCCCTGGTCTGCCCCTGCGCCCTCGGCAGTGTGCGGATCCAGCCGACCAAAGCGGCGGTCTCGCGGTCGGTGAGGCGCGAATATTGGGGCGAGGGCATGATGAACAGGCCCCGGCCGTCATGGCCTATGCCCTGGCGGATCCCCGCGGCGAGTTGCTGGTCGCTCGCTTTGGCCGCGACCTCGGTGATGTTCGGAGCGACCACCCTGGCGACTCCCGGAGCGTCGAACATCAACTTGCCCTTCAGCCCCTCGCCGTGACAGCCGAGGCAGCCGAGCACCCGGGCAAGCCGCGGCGCCGCCGCCTTTTCGGCAGCGGACAAAACGGGCAGGGCCTCGGCCGACGCCGAATAATGTCGGCCAAGGATGATCTGCGACCAGACGAAGACGGCGATCGCCGCGACGATGAGGAGGGTGATCAGCCCCCCGAGGCCGATTCCGGCCCAGCGCAATGGTTTCCTCATTTGGCGACTCCCCCGAATCCCGGCCGATCGTCTCACGAGCCGAAGCTACCGACAAGGGCCTGAAGGACGCCCCCCGTCATCCCGGCGAAAGCCGGGACCTCGGGACGAGAAGTCTCGGCGGGCCTCCCCGGAGGTCCCGGCTTTCGCCGGGATGACGATTTGCAGCCCTTCACCCGCCGTTCAGGCGCTGAAAGGCGAGGTTCAGCTTGGCGGGACGGTCGGAGTGCAGGGGCCGGTCGAAGCGTGCTTTCGCAGGCGGAACGAGGGCCTGAACCCAGCCGTTCCTTCTCCTGAACCAAGGGAGTCCCGTGATGCGTAACCTCATCCTTCTCGCCGGCACCGCCGCGCTCGCCATCGCCGTGCCGGTCGCGGCCGAAAAAGGCGGCAAGGGCGGCGGCCATGGCGGTGGCGGCGGCAAGCCGGCCAAGGTCGAGCATGGCGGCGGCCATGGCGGAGGCGGCCACGGCGGAGGCAAGCCTGCCAGGATGGAACATAAGGGAGGTCATGGCGGCGGCGGCCATGCCATGCGCGCGGCCCGGCCGCCCAAGGCCGAGCGCCAGGCCTTCCGCGCCGAAAGGAAGGCGGAACGCCACGTCTACCGCTCAGAGCGGCCCGAACGGCAGGTTCGCCGCGCCATCCGCGACGAACGCCGCCAGGACCATTTCGTGCGCCGGGCCGGCGAGGAACGCCGCGACTTCCGCCGCATCGGCCGCGACCGGGAGGCTTTCGCCCGCATGCCGGATTTCCGGCCCGAGGAGCATCGCTTCTCCGGCTACGACCGCTTCTGCCCGCCGGGCCTCGCCAAAAAGGGCAATGGCTGCATGCCGCCGGGCCAGGCGAAGAAGCATTTCGCCCGAGGCCAGAGGATCGAGCGCGACTGGTTCGAGGGCTATCGGGTGCCCGCCGCCTACCGGGGCTTCTACCAGGACACTCCGGACTATTATTACAGCTATGACGACAGCGGCTACATCTACCGCGCCGACCGCGGCAGCGACCTGATCGACGCGATCATCCCGCTCTTCGGCGGCGGCTTCGGGATCGGCCAGCCGCTTCCGGCCGGCTACGACGCGTACAACGTGCCGATGCAATATCGCGACGACTATTACGACACCGACGACTCGTCGTACCGCTACGGCGACAACGCCATCTACCGGGTGGACAACCAGTCCGGGCTGATCGAGGGCATCGTCGCGCTGCTCGGCGGCGGCCTCAACGTCGGCCAGGCGCTGCCCGACGGCTACGACGCCTACAATCTGCCGATGGACTATCGCGACGAATATCAGGACAGCGACGAATATAATTATCGTTACGCCGACGGAAACATCTACCAGGTCGACGCCAAGACCCAGATCATCCAGGCGATCATGGAGATGGTCGCCTGAAGGAGCCGCAAATGAAGAGATCGCTGTTCGCCGCCGCCCTGCTCCTCGCCGCCTGCCAGCAGGAGGGCGCGGGCAACAGCTCGGTGTCCGATTCCAATGGTGCCACCGCGACCGCCGCTGACAAAGGCGGGCAGCAGAAGACCAACCTCCTGCAGGCGCTGGGTGGTTCGGGCGAACACAAGACGCTCGCCAACGCGGTCAAGGCGGCGGGGCTGGCCGAGACACTTTCGGGAGCTCAGCCCTACACCCTGTTCGCCCCGACCGAGGCGGCGTTCGCGAAGCTTCCGCCCGGAGCCGCCGACGGGCTGCTCGCGCCCGGGGCCAAGGGCCGGCTCGTATCGCTTCTCACCGCCCATATCGTCCCCGGAGTCGTCACCGCGGCCGATCTCGGCCGGGCGATCGAGCGCGGCAAGGGCAAGGCCCAGCTCGCCACCGTCGGCGGAAGCAATCTCAGCTTCGCCCGGAACGGCGACTCGATCGTCGTCACCGACGCCGCAGGCGGCCGGGCGCTGGTCGCCGGCACCGAGCGGCTCGCCTCGAACGGCGTCATCCACGGCGTGGACGGGGTCCTGAGGGGCAAATAACCCGTCACCCCGGCGAAAGCCGGGGCCTCGGGGAGACCCGCCGAGACTTCTCGTGCTGGGGTCCCCGCTTTCGTCACCCCGGCGAAAGCCGAGGCCTCGGGGAGACCCGCCGAGACTTCTCGTCCCGTGGTCCCGGCTTTCGCCGGGATGACGATTCCCCCATTAAGGCTCGCTCCGAAATATCGGACGGCGGGCGCCTGCACCGAATCTGCACGCACTCCGCGCCGGGAATCGAAGCGCGGCTCATCCCGGTTCGATGCGGCTGCTTCATCGAAGCGCTATGGAACTCACAGCCCCCGCCTCCGCCGCGCCGGCGCGCCTGCGCCTGCGCCGATTCAGCTTCCTCCAGAAGGTCGCGCTCGCCACGGGCCTTGTCGCGCTCGCCGACCATCTCTTCTTCTTCCAGCGGGCCGGGTCCACCGTAGGACTGTTCGCCGCCGCCCTTCTGACCGCGATTCTCGTCGCCACCCCCGCCATCGGGCGGAGCCGGCCGGCTCTGGTCGCCGCAGCGGCGGCCCTGCTCTTCGTGGCGGTGCTGGGCGACGATCCCTCGATCCTCGCCGCTATCCTGTTCGTGGCCGCCGCGGCACTGGCCGCCCTCCTGCCTCGGACGAAGGCCTTCGACGACGGCTGGCGCTGGGCCAAGCGCCTGCTCCTCCACTTGATCCTCTCGATCATCGGGCCGTTGCTCGACTGGGGCCGGCTTCGCGCCGCTCGCCGCCGCCGCGGGCCTGCCCGCCTCGCGGCGGCGCTTCCGCTGGTCGCTCTGCCGATCCTCGGCACCGCCCTCTTCCTTGCCTTGTTCAGCGCGGCCAACCCGATCATCGCCGACGCCTTCGGCCGGCTCGATCTGCTCGCGGCGCTCGGCGGCTTCTCGATCGCCCGCCTGTTCTTCTGGCTTCTGGCCGCCCTCCTCATCTGGAGCTTCCTTCGCCCGCCGCGGATCCTGCTCGCGCCGCGGGCGATGAGCGAGGGGCCGCTCTCCCTCCCAGGAGTCACCCCAGCCTCGATCGCGCTCTCGCTCGCCGCCTTCAACCTCGTCTTCGCCGTCCAGAACGGGCTCGACATCGCCTTCCTGTGGAGCGGGGCGCCGCTCCCCGGCGACATGAGCCTCGCCGAATACGCCCATCGGGGCGCCTATCCGCTGATCGCCACCGCTTTGCTCGCCGCACTGTTCGTGCTCGTCACCCTCCGCCCCGGCACGCCGACCGGCGAGAGCCCGCTCGTCCGCCGGCTGGTCTATGCCTGGATCGCCCAGAACATCGTCCTCGTCGCCTCCACGATGCTCCGCACCGTCGATTATATCGAGGCCTATTCCCTCACCCGGCTTCGGATCGCGGCCCTGATCTGGATGGCCCTGGTCGCAATCGGCCTGGTCCTCATCTGCATCCGCCTGTGGCGCGCGAAGAGCGGGCCCTGGCTGATCAACGCCAACCTCGCCGCGGCCCTCGTCGCCCTCTCGGCCTGCTCGGCGATCGATCTCGGGGCCGTGTCCGCGCGCTGGAACGTCCGCCATGCCCGCGAGGTCGGCGGCGCCGGAGTGCCGCTCGATCTGTGCTACCTTGGCGAGCTCGGCTCCTCCGCCCTCCTTCCCCTGATCGAGCTGGAGAGCCGCCCGATCGGCCCTCGCTTCCGCGAGCGCGTGGGCTGGACCCGCAACCTCGTCATGGACCGACTCGCCACCTCCCAGGGCGACTGGCACGGCTGGACCTATCGAAACGCCCGCCGGTCGGCCGAGGCCAAGCGGTTGATCGCCGAGCGCGGGCTGCCGCGCTTCTCCGCCGGCATCCGTGGCTGCGACGGCCGTCCGACCGAGACCTCAGGCTTTGACAGCCGCGGCCCGGGGATGTGACATGTACGCGATGAGCCACAAGATCCTCCTGGTCGACGACGACGCCCATATCCGGCAGCTGCTCGCCTTCGCGCTCGGCAAGGCCGGGATGAAGACCAGCGAGGCGGAAGACGGCGAGGCCGCGCTCAGGGAGGTCGAGCGCGACCGGCCCGACCTCATCGTCCTCGACATCAACATGCCCCGGATGGACGGGCTCGAAGTCTGCCGCCGGCTTCGAGCCGAGGGGGACCTTCCGATCCTCTTCCTCTCGTCCCGGGACGACGAGATCGACCGGGTTCTCGGCCTGGAGCTGGGCGGCGACGATTATGTGGTTAAGCCCTTCTCCCCGCGCGAGGTGGTTGCCCGGGTCAGCGCCATCCTCAAGCGCGGCGGCCGGGCGCTGGCCGAAGCGGGACCGAAGTCGGCGCTGGTCCACAACCGTCTCAGGCTCGATCCGGAAGCCTGGGAAGCGCATTGGGACGACGTCCCCGTGCCGGTCACCGTCACCGAGTTCCAGCTCCTCCAGCTGCTCGCCAGCCTCCCCTCCAAGGTGTTCAGCCGAGACTCGATCATCGACCGCCTCCACGGCCCGGGCTTCGCGATCACCGACCGGACGATCGACAGCCACATCCGCAACCTCCGCGCCAAGTTCGCCGCCCTGGGCGGCGGCGACCTGATCGAGACCCGGGCGGGGATCGGCTATCGGATCGGGCGCTGCCTCGGTCAGGACTCGGCTTGATTCGACCGCTGAAGGACTATGCCAAGCGTCACTGGCCGGCGCTCAGGCTCCGCACCCTCCTCTTCCTGACCCTGCTGTTCGTCGCGGCTCTGCCGGGCGTCGGCGCCGTCTTCCTTCGGGTCTACGAGAACACGCTCGTCCAGCAGACCGAGGCCGAGCTGATCGCCCAGGGCGCGGTCCTCGCCGGCGCCTATCGCGCCGCCTGGCCCGAACCCTATACCGATCCGCCGCCGGGCCCGCCCAATCCGGAGCGCCCGACGATCGACCTGCGCTCGATGCCGGTGCTTTCCGCCCAGCCGGATGCCCGGCCGTCGCTCCGGCCTCCCGATTCCAGCGCAGCCAAGGCCGCCGCGGCGCTGAAGCCGGTGGTCATCGACACGGCCCGCGCCACCCTCGCATCGGTGAGGCTTATGGACTCGCGCGGCACGGTGGTGCTCGGACGCGGCGATATCGGCCGAAGCTATGCTCACCTGCCCGAAGTCGCCGCAGCGACGGCCGGCCAGACCCGCACCACGCTTCGCGAACGGGGCGACTATCGTCCGCGCTACGCGCTCGAATGGTTGAGCCGGGCCTCGAACATCCGGGTCCATTACGTCCGCCCCGTCGTCGCCGGCGGCGAGGTCGTAGGCGTGCTGATGCTGAGCCGGAGCCCGCGCGGCCTGTTCCTCGGAATCTACCAGGATCGGGGGAAGATCGCGATCGGGGTCGCGCTCATCTTCATGACCTTGCTGGTGCTGGCCGGCCTGCTCTCGCGCGGCATCTCGCAGCCGATCGAGGCGCTGAGCGAGGCGACCCAGAACGTCGCTCGCGGGGCGGTCGCTGTCCCGGAACCGCCGCCGACCGCAGCGATCGAGATCCGCAACCTCTACGTCAATTTCGCCCTCATGGCCGACCGGATCGAACGCCGGTCGCGCTATCTCAAGGATTTCGCCGCCGCGGTCAGCCACGAGCTCAAGACCCCGATCGCCGGGATCAAGGGGGCGCTCGAGCTGCTCGCCGAGCATCCTGAGATGAGCGAGGAGGAGCGCCGCCGCTTTCTCTCCAACGCCGGCGCCGGCGCCGACCGCCTGTCGCACCTGCTCAGCCGCCTGCTCGACCTCGCCCGGGCGGACATGGCCGTCGCCCCCCAGGACGTCGCGACCGCTCCCGAAGGCGCCGCGCTCAAGGTCGCCGACGCCCATCGCCGCTCCGGCTTCGCGGTCGAAGTGCGGCTTGTCGGACTTCCCGCCGTCGCCGCCCCGCCCGAGCTGCTCGAGGCCGTACTGGAAACCCTGGTCGAGAACAGCCGCCAGGCCGGAGCGAGCCAAGTGACGATCGCCGGCCGGGCGGAGCGGGCGAAGGTCAGGATCATCGTCGCCGACGACGGCCAGGGGATCGCCGAGGGGGATCGGGAGAGGATCTTCGAGCCCTTCCACACCAGCCGACGCGGCGACGGCGGATCGGGCCTCGGCCTGTCCATCGCCCGCTCACTGCTCGCCGCCTGCGGAGGAAGCATCTCGGCGCCTGCGAGCGACACAGGAGCGGTGTTCGAGATTTGCCTTCCGATGGCAGCCGGGAAGGGAGCGGGCCCAACGTAAATCGTCATCCCGGCGAAAGCCGGGACCTCGGTCGGGAAGTCTCGCCGGTCTCCCCGAGGTCCCGGCTTTCGCCGGGATGACGTAATTTACTCGAACTCCAAAATCACCGCGTCCACCGCGAGGCTGTCGCCCGGCTTGGCCGAGACGGATTTCACCGCCCCCGTTTTCTCGGCGCGAAGGATATTCTCCATCTTCATCGCCTCGACGACGGCAAGCGGCTGACCCGCTTCGACCTTGTCGCCCGCGCCGACGTTGAGCGCCGTCAGAAGCCCCGGCATCGGGCAGAGCAGGTATCTGGAAAGGTCCGGCGGCACCTTTTCGATCATGAACCGGCTGAGCTCGGCGACATGCGCCGGAAGCGCCTCGACGAGATGGGAGGCGCCCCGCGTCGTCAGCCGCCACTGCCGGCCGCGCCGAGCCACCTGGACGATCCGGCTCCGCCCGTCGATCATCCCCTTGAACAGGCGCTGGCCCGGCTCCCAGCGTCCGATCAGCTCGCGCCCCTCGCCCTCGTCCAGATAGGCGAGGAGGCCCCCGTCGAAGCCGTCGAACCTGATCGCGAAGCTTCGCCCGCCGAGACGGACCACCCGCTCCTCGGGCGGAGTCACCCGATCGCCGAGCTGGCCGCTCACCGAACAGGCGTGGGCCTCGGTCTCCATCGCAAGCATCGCCCCGATCGCCGCCAGATCCTCGATCAGGAGACCGTCCGCGGGCGCGCCCTCGAACCCATCGGGATATTCCTCGGCGATGAAGCCGGTGGTGAGCCGCCCTTCCCGGAAGCGCGGATGCTGCATCAGCGCGGAGAGAAAGTCGACATTGTGGCCGATCCCCTCGACCACGAAGGAATCGAGCGCCTCGATCTGGCGGTCGATCGCGGCCTCGCGGGTCGGAGCCCAGGTGATCAGCTTGGCGATCATCGGATCGTAGAACATCGAGACTTCGCCGCCCTCCTCGACCCCGTCGTCGATTCGGGTAAGCCCCTCCCCTTCAGGGGTGAGCGACCCGCCTGCGGGTCGCTGAGGGTGGGGCTTGTCGACCAATCGCAGCGAATGCGGGACAGGCCCCACCCCCAGCCCCTCCGCTGAAGGGGAGGGGGGACGATACCGCACCAGCCGCCCCGTCGACGGAAGGAAGCCGCGATAGGGATCCTCGGCATAAACCCTGTTCTCGATCGCCCAGCCGTTCAGCTTCACGTCCTCCTGCCCGAACGGAAGAGCTTCGCCCGTGGCGACTCGGATCATCAGCTCGACGAGATCGAGGCCCGTCACCTCCTCGGTCACCGGGTGCTCGACCTGGAGCCTTGTGTTCATCTCGAGGAAGTAGAAGCTCCGGTCTGCGCCGGCGATGAACTCGACGGTTCCGGCGCTGAAATAGCCGACCGCCCGGGCCAGGGCGACGGCCTGCTCGCCCATCGCCCTGCGCATCTCCGGCGTGACGAAGGGGGACGGCGCTTCCTCCACCACCTTCTGGTGGCGCCGCTGGACCGAGCATTCGCGCTCGCCCAGATAGAGGAGGTTTCCGGCCTTGTCGCCGATCAGCTGGATCTCGATGTGCCTCGGATTCTCGACGAACTTCTCGATGAAAACCCGGTCGTCGCCGAAGCTCGCAAGCCCCTCGCGCTTGGTCGCCTCGAAGCCTTCGCGGACGTCCTTTTCGGAATAAGCCAGCCGCATCCCCTTGCCGCCGCCGCCGGCCGAGGCCTTCATCATCACCGGATAGCCGATCTCGCCCGCGATCCTGACCGCATGCTCGGTATCGCCTATTTCGCCGACGAAGCCGGGCACGACGCTGACCCCCGCCTCGAGCGCCAGCTTCTTCGACTCGATCTTGTCCCCCATCGCCGCGATAGCCCCCGGCGGCGGCCCGATGAACGCGATCCCCGCCGCGTCCAGCGCCCGGGCGAAGCTTTCGCGCTCGGACAGGAAGCCGTAGCCTGGATGGACGGCCTCGGCGCCGGTCACCCGGCAGGCGTCGATGATCAGCTCGGCGTTGAGGTAGGATTCGCTCGCCGGCGGCGGCCCGAGCCTCACCGACTGGTCGGCCAGCTTGACGTGCGGCGACCGCGCATCGGCGTCCGAATAGACGGCGACGGTGGCGATGCCCATCTTCCGGGCGGTGCGGATGACCCGGCAGGCGATCTCGCCGCGATTGGCGATCAGGATTTTAGAGAACATAGGCCTCCGTCATTCCCGCGAAAGCGGGAATCCATGCAGCCGCGGTGACTATGCGGGAAGCGAAAGGAAAGGAAGAAGCTGGATTCGCCCTTTCGCGGGAATGACCGAGGATCGGCCTCACGATCAACGGATGATGTCCCCGCAAATGTAGGCCAGTATCGCGAAGCCGACGAGATAGACTTTCGGCGCCAGCCCTTGCAGCCGGTAGACTGCGGGTCCGATCTTTTCGCCTTTCGCCTTTGCCGCGACCAGCTGCTCCGCCCCGAAGAAGGCCATGAAGGCCGCCGTGCCCAGCACCACGATCGCCGCGGCCTTCATCAGGATGGGGACGCCTTTCGCGGTCTCCATGCCGAGGAAAGTGAAGACCGCGCCCAGCGACAGCAAGGCGACCGACGTGAGATATTTGAAGAAATCGTAGAGATAATGATCGCCGTCATGGTCGCTGCGGGGCGGGCCCTCTTGCTCATCGATCATTCCGCGGCCTCCTCGAGCGGAGGCATGTTGTGGCCCAGCAGCTTCAGCACTTCGCCGGCCGCCTCGACCAGATTGGTGCCCGGGCCGAAGATCGCCTGGACCCCCGCCTCGCGAAGCATGTCGTAATCCTGGGCCGGGATGACTCCGCCGACGACGACCTTGATGTCGGGCCGGCCCAGCTCGCGCAGGTGGCCGATCAGCTCCGGAACCAGGGTCTTGTGCCCGGCTGCGAGGCTCGACGCCCCGACCAGGTCGACATCCTTCTCGACCGCCAGCCGGGCGCTCTCCTCGGGCGTCTGGAAGAGCGGGCCCGGAACCACCTCGAAGCCCAGATCGGCGAAGGCGGAGGCGACGAGGTTGGCCCCCCGGTCGTGGCCGTCCTGGCCCATCTTCGCGACCAGCATCCGGGGCTTGCGCCCGAGCCGCCGCCCGATCGCCGTGACTCCGGCTCCGGCCCGGTCCCAGCGCGGGTCGCCCTCATAGGCGCCGCCGTAAATCCCCTTCACCGGCTCGGGAGTCGTTCCGTAGCGGCCGAACGCATCTTCCAGCGCCTGACTGATCTCGCCCAGAGTCGCCCGGGCCCGAGCCGCCTCCACTGCGAGGGCGAGAAGGTTCGTCTCCTGTTCGGGCTGGGCCCCGCTCCGTTCGGGCTGAGCTTGTCGAAGCCCTTCCCCTTCCGGCGCTTCGGACAAGAAAGAAGGCCCTTCGACAGGCTCGGGGCGAACGGATTGCCGGGCCCCGTCCCTCAGCGCATCCAGCGCCGCGACGCACTTCGCCTCGTCGCGCTCCGAGCGCACCTTCTCGAGCCTCGCCACCTGGCCGGCGCGGACCTTGTCGTTGTCGATCTGGAGGATGTCGAGATGCGCCTCGCCGCCGAGCCGGTAGCGATTGACCCCGACTATGACGTCCTCGCCGCGATCGGCCCGCGCCGCCCGGGCCGCCGCCGCCTCCTCGATCCGCCGCTTGGGCAGCCCTTCCGCGACCGCGGCGGTCATTCCGCCCATCCCTTCTACCTCCTCGATCAGGGCCCAGGCCTTGTCGGCCAGCTCCCTGGTCAGACTTTCGATGAAATAGGACCCGCCGAGCGGATCGGCGACGTTGGCGATCCCGCTTTCCTCGGCGAGGATGAGCTGGGTGTTGCGGGCGATCCGCGCCGAGAAATCCGTCGGAAGGGCGATCGCCTCGTCGAAGCTGTTGGTGTGGAGCGACTGGGTCCCGCCGAGCACCGCGGCCATGGCCTCGACCGCGGTGCGCACGATGTTGTTGTACGGGTCCTGCTCGGTGAGCGACACGCCGGACGTCTGGCAATGGGTTCGAAGCATCAGGGACTTGGGGTTCTTCGCTCCGAAGCCTTCCATGATCCGGTGCCAGAGCGTGCGCGCGGCGCGCAGCTTGGCGATCTCCATGAAGAAGTTCATTCCGATGCCGAAGAAGAAGCTGAGCCGAGGCGCGAAGGCGTCGACGTCGAGGCCCTTCGCCTTGGCCACCCTAACATATTCCATTCCGTCGGCGAGCGTGAAAGCGAGCTCCTGGACCGCCGTCGCCCCGGCCTCGAGCATGTGATAGCCGCTGATCGAGATCGAGTTGAACCGAGGCATGTGCTCGGACGTGTAGGCGATGATGTCGGCGACGATCCGCATCGAGGGTGCGGGCGGGTAGATGTAGGTGTTGCGGACCGCGAACTCCTTGAGGATGTCGTTCTGGATCGTCCCCGAGAGCTGCACCTGCTTTACCCCCTGCTCCTCGGCGGCGACGATGTAGAAGGCCATGACGGGGAGCACCGCTCCGTTCATCGTCATCGACACCGACATCGAGTCGAGCGGGATCCCGTCGAAGAGGATCTTCATGTCCTCGAGCGTGTCGATCGCGACTCCGGCCTTGCCGACGTCGCCGGCGACCCTCGGATGGTCGCTGTCATAACCCCGGTGGGTGGCGAGATCGAAGGCGACGCTGAGCCCCTTCTGCCCCGCGGCGAGGTTGCGCCGGTAGAAGGCGTTCGAATCCTCCGCGGTCGAGAAGCCGGCATATTGCCGGATCGTCCACGGCCGCCCGGTATACATCGAGGCATAGGGCCCGCGCGTATAAGGCGCGAAGCCGGGAAGGCCCGGGTCGATGCCCTCGACGTCCTCCGCCGTGTACAGCGGCTTGACCTCGATTCCCTCCGGCGTGTGCCAGACGATGTCCTTGCCCTTGACCTCCTTCGAGGCGGCGGACTGCCAGTCGGAGCGGGTCGGCTTGTCGGACTTCACCGTATTTCTCTCGTGTTGTAGATGCGCAGGACGCTAATTCGATCCTCGGTAACTCGGTAGTCCAAGACATACTGAATGTCAGGTACCGAGAGTCGACGCACGAGCGGCTCCCTCGTGGCCCGGCCGATGTCCGGGGTCACGAGCAGGCTCCGGGCGCGCTCCAGCAGGCGGCGCTCGACTTTATCGGCCCACACAGCGCTACGCTGTATGTTGAACAGGAAGATGCGCTCCAGGTCGGCCTCGGCGGCCGGCGATAGCTGCAGCTTCACTATTCGGCCGCTTCATCCCGATATCGGCTCCGCCGTTCGGCCAGCCGCGCCTGCACCTCTTCGATCGGGGAGAAAGGTCCTTTTTCAGCTTCCCGTATCTCCTCGATCCAGGCGCGAGCGCGTTCCATGTAGCTACCGATCGCTTCCTTGAGGAGCGTATCGACGCTCGTCTCGCTGTTATGGGCCCACTCGCGAAGGTCGGCCATGTCGGCCTCGCTGATCTCGATCGTCACTTTCTCGCTCATCGCGTCAGCCTACTCCCCCCAGCGGGCGAATACCAAATCCGCTTAATGCGCCGCCTTCGGGCTCTCCATGATCTCGGTGAGAACGCCGCCCATGTCTTTCGGATGCACGAAGAAGATGAGCGTCCCGTGCGCCCCGATGCGCGGCTCGCTGAGCACCCTGGCGCCCTTGGCCTCGAACCAGGCCCTGGCCTCGTGAATGTCGGGCACCTCGAAGCAGAGGTGATGCTGCCCGCCCGCCGGATTCTTCGCGAGGAAGCCGTGGATCGGGCTCGACTCGCCGAGCGGCTCGATCAGCTCGATCTGGGTGTTGGGAGTGTCGACGAAGCAGACCTTCACCCCCTGGGTCGGAAGATCGAACGGCTCGTGGATCTTCGTCGCACCCATCACGTCGCGATAATGAGCGATGGCCTGCGCGATCGACGGAGTCGCGACGCCGACATGGTTGAGCCGCCCGAGCTTCATAATGCCTCCTTCATTCCCAGCTGGAAAAGCAGGTCGGCGGCGATCCCGGCGACCAGGACCAGGCTGAGCGCGTGAAGCCCGAGCAGTAGAGCGAACTTGCTCCCCTGGTCCCGGCGGACATAGGTCCGATAGAGCGGCAGGCGCCCATCCTTGAGGCCGCGCCGCACCCGCCAGGCGATCAGCGGCACCAGAGCGAGAGCGATCAGGCCGACCAGCAGGTCCTCGCCCGAAGCCATCAGCAGGCCTCCATGATCGACTTGCCGCCGGCCACCGAATAGCCGTTCGGCCCGCGCACATAATGTTCGCTGAAGGCGCGCGAGCCCGAATAGACCACGTCGAACGTCTGGTTCTTGACGATGTTGAGGATCTTGCCTTCGATCGCGCGCCCCGACCCGTCATCCCTTGCGCCCGTGTCGTCGTAGACGAGCGGAACGTCGGCGACCTTGGCGGGTCCGTCCGGCCGAAGCCCGGTCAGGCTCAATGAGGCGCAGGTATAGCCCTGGAAGGTGCCGCCGCCTTCCGCGGCGACGACCGGCCAGTCGGAGAAGCGCGGATTGAGGCTCCAGCGGGCAACCTGCCCGTTCGATCCCGTCGAAACGGCGGCCGGAAAGGCGCGCACGACCTCGAACCGGTCGCCGGCCGGCTTTAGATAGTGGATTGCGATCTTGCCCGCGCTGACGTGCGCCGGGTCCTGCACCTTGCCCTCGCTGACCAGCACCGGACCGAAAGCCGGCCAGATCAGCCGCCCCGGAGCGTATCGCACATCCTCGTCCGAGCCGTCGCCCGGGACCGCCAGCACTGCCTCGCCCCGGCTCCCGAACGCGGCCTCGAAGGCTCGGGCGAGCTGCTCCTCGGGCGGAAGCGACCGGACGTCGGGCAGCGCCTTTGCCTCGACCAGATTCGACTCGTCCACGACGTTCTCAGTGGGCATTGGAAGATCGATGATTCCGTCATCGCCCCCCGACGTCCTTCCGAAATACAGACCTGCAGCAATGGCGAGGACAAGCCCCGCAAGGCCGAGGATGATCCAGATCCGCCGCCGCGAAGGCGCCAGCGCCTCGACCTCCACGGCCTCCTCTGCCGGAGCGACGCTCTGATGCCCGAGCAGCCGCCTCTTCTCCGCCTGGAACTCCTCGTCGGTCAGAGCCCCGCTCTCCCGAAGCCGCTGAAGCCGTTCCAGCTCGTCGTAGCGCGAGCTCACGATCCGGCCGCCTGAAGCTTCAGGTCGCGCGCCAGCGGGAGCGCGTAGCAGCGGGTCAGCGGGGCGAGCGGGACGGACGGCTCGACGTCCGGATCGATCCAGACGGCTTCCTCTATCTCCGCCGAAGGGCAGACGTCCCCTGTCAGGGTCACTGCAAAGAGCTCTGCCTCGACGGTCCATCCGGGCTCGTTGGCTGCTGGAGCGCTGTAGGCGCCCAGGGGCCGGCAGGACTCGCGCTCCAGGCCGCAGCCAAGCTCCTCGGTCAGCTCGCGCTCGAGCGCGAGAAGGTTCGTCTCGCCGTTCGCGAGCTTGCCGCCCGGCTGCATGAAGGCCGCCGTTCCCCGTTTCCGGACAAGAAGAGTCTCTCCGGCCGAGTTCACGACGATCGCGGCGACGATGCTGATCCGCATCGAGCCCCCCTCCTCAGAGCGGGATGTTGTCATGCTTCTTCCAGGGATTTTCCAGCTGCTTGTCCCTGAGCTTCCTCAGCCCCAGAGCGATCCGCCGCCGGGTCGAGTGGGGCATGATCACCTCATCGATGAAGCCTTTCGAGGCCGCCACGAACGGGTTGGCGAACCGCGCCTCATACTCGCTCGTGCGCTCCGCGATCTTTCCGGGGTCGCCGATATCCTTCCGGAAGATGATCTCGACCGCGCCCTTGGCGCCCATCACGGCGATCTCCGCCGTCGGCCAGGCGTAATTGAGGTCGCCGCGCAGGTGCTTGGACGCCATGACGTCATAGGCGCCGCCATAGGCCTTGCGGGTAATGACCGTGATCTTGGGCACCGTCGCCTCGGCGTAGGCGAAGAGCAATTTGGCGCCGTTCTTGATGATTCCGCCATGCTCCTGCGCGACTCCGGGGAGGAAGCCCGGAACGTCGACGAAGGTCAGGATCGGGATGTCGAAGGCGTCGCAGAAGCGGACGAAGCGCCCGGCCTTCTTGGACGAAGCGATGTCGAGCACTCCCGCCAGCACCATCGGCTGGTTGGCGACGACTCCGACGGTGCGGCCCTCGATCCGGCCGAAGCCGACGATGATGTTGGCGGCGTGATTGGGCTGGATCTCGAAGAAATCGCCTTCGTCCAGCACTTTGCGGAGCAGCTCGTGCATGTCGTAGGGCCTGGCGGCGCTGTCGGGGATGAGCGTGTCGAGGCTCGCCTCGGCCCGGTCCCAGGGATCGGCGGTCGGCCGTTCCGGACCGTCGTGGCGGTTGGAGAGCGGGAGGAAGTCGAAGAAGTCGCGGGTCGCGAGCAGGGCCTCGATGTCGTTCTCGAAGGCGACGTCGGCGACTCCCGATTTGGTCGTGTGGGTGACGGCTCCGCCGAGCTCCTCCTGGGTCACCACCTCGTTGGTGACGGTCTTCACCACGTCCGGCCCGGTGACGAACATGTAGCTCGAATCCTTCACCATGAAGATGAAGTCCGTCATCGCCGGCGAATAGACCGCCCCGCCCGCGCAAGGGCCCATGATCAGGCTGATCTGAGGGACCACTCCGCTCGCAAGGACGTTCCTCTGGAAGACTTCGGCATAGCCGGCGAGGCTCGCCACCCCCTCCTGGATCCGGGCGCCGCCGCTGTCGTTCAGGCCGATGACGGGCGCCCCCACCTTCATCGCCATGTCCATCACCTTGCAGATCTTCTGGGCGTGCCGCTCGGAGAGCGAGCCTCCGAAGACGGTGAAGTCCTGGGCGAAGACATAGACCAGGCGGCCGTTGACGGTGCCCGAGCCGGTGACGACCCCGTCGCCCGGGAACTTCTGGGTCTCCATCCCGAAGTCGGCGCAATTATGCTCGACGAACATGTCATATTCTTCGAAGCTGCCCTGATCGAGCAGCACGGTGAGCCGCTCCCGGGCGGTCAGCCGCCCCTTCCGGTGCTGGGCCTCGATCCGGGCCTCGCCCCCGCCAAGCTCGGCGCGCCGGCGCCTTTCCTCGAGTTCCTCGATCCTGGTGGCCATGGAGGTTCCGCTACCCTGTTGCAGAGGCGAATTCCTTAGGCGCGCGCGGCAGGCGAGGCAACAAATCCGCCCCACCGTCAGATGGGGAGGATTACTTCCCCTCGAACCCTGGCTGCCGCTTCTGGAGGAACGCCATCACCGCGCCTTTGAAATCCTCGGTCTCCCCAGCCTCGCGCTGCGCCACCCGTTCCGCCGCCAGCGCTTCGCTCAAGGGGATATCCCCAGACTCCCGAGCCAGCCTCCGGATCAGCCCCAGCGCGACGGTCGGCCCCTTAGCCAGCCGGGTCGCCAGAAGCACGGCTTCGGAGGCGAGATGCTCATCCTCCACCACCCGCGATATCAGCCCCCATTCCAGCGCCTGCTCCGCCGGAACGCGCTCGCCCAGCATCATCATCTCCATCGCCCGCGCCCGCCCCGCCAGGCGCGGCAGAAGCCAGGTCGCGCCCGCGTCGGGGATGAGGCCGATATTGACGAAGGCCTGAAGGAAATAGGCCGAGCGCCCGGCGATGACGATATCGGCCGCCAGGGCGAGCGAGCAGCCGGCGCCGGCCGCCGGACCGTTCACCGCAGCCACAACCGGGATCGGCAGAGCGAAAAGCGCCTCGATCAGCGGGTTGTAATATTTCTCCAGAGCCGCGCCCGCATCCTCGGGCAATCCGCCGGATCCGCCGAGGTCGGCTCCGCTCGAAAAGCCCCGGCCTTCCCCGGTCAGAAGCAGGCACCGGGCGCCGGAACGGCCGCTCTCCTCCACCGCCGCGCGCAACTCGTCGAGAGTGTGGCCGGAGAGGGCGTTGAGCCGGTCCGGGCGTGCCATCGTGATCGTCGCGACGGCGGCGGGGCTCTGCTCGAGGCGGATATGCTGATAGGCCATGGCCGCTTACAGCACCCGCGGCGCCCCGACGCAATTGCCCGCGGTTGACACGGCCGCCCGATCGACACAGCCTGCGCGGTGCAGGGAGGCATCATGGGCAGGATCTGGAATTTCGCGGCGGCAATTATGCTCGTCGCATGCGCCGTCCCTTCGCAGGGCGAGGCGGGGACGTTCGCCAAGGTAGGCAAACCCGCTCCGCCGGCGACGATAACCTTGTTCGACAAAAGGAAGGTCACGCTGGCGGATCTGCGGGGCAAGGTCGTGGTGATCAATCATTGGGCGACCTGGTGCGGGCCCTGCAAGGCCGAGATGCCGATGATGAGCGCCTTCCACGCCCGCTACAAGCAGGCGGGCTTCGAGATATTCGGAGTCACCACTCAGGATTCGCTCCCCTCCTTCCAGCTCAGGAAGCTGGCCGGGGCGCTCTCTTATCCCTTGTCCCGCGGGATCAGTGGCGGCGGCTACCCCTTCCTCGGCGGTCTTCCGACCTCTTATGTGATCGATCGCTCGGGGATCGTCCGCTACGCCAAGGCCGGCTCCTTCCAGCCGGCGGAATTCTCCCAAATCATCCTGCCGCTGCTGCGCGAGCCCGTGCGCTGAGCTCCCCGTCGTCCGCGTGAAAGCGATATTGAGCGGTAGGTGAGCCGCCGACGGCGTGACGGCTATTCGTCGAGCGCGTTTTCCGGCGGGGCGTGGAGTCGGAGCCGAGTCACTCGGCGCGTGTCGCTCTCCGTCACCTCCAGCCGCCAGCCGGACGGATGCTCGACGATCTCGCCCGCCTGCGGCACATGGCCCGCCAAGACCGTCGCGAGGCCGCCCAGAGTGTCGACATCCTCCTCGACGGCCCCGAGCCTGGCGTCGATCGTCTCGGCGACGTCCTCCAGCTCGGCGCGGGCATCGGCATCCCAGATTCCGTCCTCGAGCGCGATCAGCATCCCGGGGGCTTCCTCGTCATGCTCGTCCTCGATCTCGCCGACGATCTCCTCGACCACGTCCTCGATCGTCACCAGGCCTTCGGTCCCTCCGAACTCGTCGACGACGATTGCAAGGTGGACCCGCTCCGCCCGCATCCGTGCGAGCAGGTCGAGCACCCCCATCGATTCGGGCACATAGAGCGGCTTTCGGAGCAAACCGGATATGTCCTCGGGCGGCTCGGCGCCCGACACCTCGACGGTGAAGACGTCCTTGATGTGCGCCATGCCGACGACGCTGTCGAGGCTCTCCTGGTAGACGGGCAGCCGGCTGTGGCCCGCTTCCGCGAACGCCGCCACCAGGTCTTCGAAGGTGATGGTCGAGGGCACGGCGATGATGTCGCCGCGCGGCACCGCGATGTCGGCCACGGTGCTTTCCCCGAAGTGGAGCAGGTTGCGGAGCATCTGGCGCTCGATCGGGGACAGATCCCCGACGATCGGAGCTTCACCCTCGTGGCTCTCGATCGCCTCCTCGATCTCCTCGCGCAGGGTCGCCTCGCCCTCGTCGCCGAACAGCATCGCTCGAATTCCGCGCCAGATGCTGCGCTCGCCGGTTTGATCGTCAGCCATCAGTGGTGGATCTCGTAGGGGTCGGCGATTCCGAGCCGGGCCAGCGAACGCCGCTCGGCATCTTCCATCGTCTCGGCATCCTCGTCCCCGCGCTCATGGTCGTAGCCCAACAGATGGAGCGTGCCGTGGACCACCAGATGGGCGGCGTGGGTGCAGACCTGAAGGCCCTTTTCCAGGGCCTCGGCGGCACAAATGCCGTGAGCGAGGACGATGTCGCCGAGCAGGACTTCGCCGCCCTCGGTCCGGGCGAGCGACTCGAGATGCTCCGGTTCGACCATCGGAAAGGAAAGGACGTTGGTCGGCTTGTCCTTGCCGCGCCAGTCGGCGTTCAGGCCCCTCACCTCCTCGTCGGAGGTGAACCGCACGGAGACCTCGGCGGTGAGGCCGCTTTCGAGCAGCCCGGCGACGTCGCTCTGCGCCACCGCGGCGCGGACCGCGGCCTGGGCGAGCCCGGCCCAGTCGGTGCTACTGTCCCAGTCTTCCGAGACGTCGGCTTCGACGGTGATCATAGCCGCCCTCCCGTCATCCCGGCGCAAGCCGGGACCTCGGGGAGACCCGCCGAGACTTCGCGACCTGGGGATGACGACGGCCCGATCACGACGCCTTCCCTTCGTAAGCCTCGACGATCTTCCCAACCAGCGGATGCCGCACGACATCGCCGGCGCCGAAGCGCACCGTCGCGATCTTGGGGATTCCCTCGACCTTCGAGACGGCGTCGGCGAGGCCCGACTTGCCCGGCTCGGGCAGGTCGATCTGGAGCGGATCGCCGCAGATCACCATCCGGCTTCGCATCCCGAAGCGGGTGAGGAACATCTTCATCTGCGCCGGGGTGGTGTTCTGGGCCTCGTCGAGGATGATGAAGGCGTCGTTCAAGGTTCGTCCGCGCATGAAGGCAATGGGAGCGATCTCGATCTCTCCGGACGCGATCCGCCGCTCGACCTGCTCGGCCGGGAGCATGTCGTAGAGCGCGTCGTAGAGCGGGCGAAGATAGGGGTCGACCTTTTCCTTCATGTCGCCGGGAAGGAAGCCGAGCCGCTCGCCGGCCTCGACCGCCGGGCGCGAGAGGATCAGCCGGTCGACCGAGCCTCCGATCAGCTGCTGCACCGCCTGGGCGACCGCGAGATAGGTCTTGCCCGTGCCCGCCGGCCCCAATGCGAAGATCATCTCGTCGCGGCCGAGCGCCTCCATATAGACGGCCTGCATCTTGGAGCGCGGGACGATCGTCTTCTTTCGGGTCCGGATCATCACCTTGGGCGGCTCGGCCACATCGTCCTTGGTGATGATCCCGTCGAGGGTCGGCTGGCCCGACATGGCGATGATCGCGTCGACCATTCCGGCGTCGATGTCCTGCCCTTCGTCGAGCCGGTTGTAGAGGCCGAGAAGGACGTCGCGCGCCCGGGCCGCGTCCTCGGGCTCCCCCTCGATCTGAACCTTGGCGCCGCGCGCCGCGATATAGACTCCGAGCCGATCCTCGATCGCGACCAAATTTCGGTCGAACTCGCCGAACAAAGGCCCGAGCAGGTGCGGCTGCTCGAACTGGAGCTCGAGCCGTGCGCGGGGCGCGGCAGACGGGGAGTCGGGAGCTTTCTTGGGAGGCATTACAGCGTCGCCCCAGCGAAGGCTGGGGCCCCGGCGAGACCCGCACCCGTCATCCCGGCGGAAGCCGGGATGGCGGTTCCCGCCAGGCTGTTCGGACCGCCGGAGATGATTTCGACCTCGATCAAGTCCCCGATCCCCGCCTCGGTGTCCACATGCACGGACTGAAGCCAGGGCGTCTTGCCGATCCACTGGCCGGGCCTCTTGCCCGGCCGCTCGATCAGCACCTGCGTGCGTGCGCCCACGCTCGCCCGGTTGAACTCCAGCTGCTGGTCGTTGAGCAAAGCCTGCAGCCGCTGCAGCCTCTCGTCCATCACTGATCGGGGCAGTTGATCCTCCATGGCGGCGGCCGGGGTTCCCGGGCGCGGCGAATATTTGAACGAGTAAGCCTGGGCGTAGTTCACCGAGCGGATGATTTCGAGCGTGGCTTCGAAGTCGGCCTCGGTCTCGCCCGGGAAGCCGACGATGAAATCGCCGGAGATCGCGATGTCGCGCCGGGCCGACCGAACCCGCTCGATCACCGCCAAATAGCTGGCGGCGCTGTGGCTTCGGTTCATCGCCTTCAGCACCCGGTCGCTTCCCGACTGCACCGGCAGATGGAGGAAGGGCATCAGGCTCTCGACCTCGGCATGGGCGCGGATCAGGCCTTCCCGCATGTCGTTGGGATGACTGGTCGTGTAACGGATCCGCTCGAGCCCGGGCAGACGGTCGAGCGCGCGGATCAGGCCGTCGAGTCCCTGCTCCCGTCCGCTCTCGTCCTCCCCCGTCCAGGCGTTGACGTTCTGCCCCAGCAAGGTGATCTCGCAGGCGCCGCTCTCGACCAAGGATCGCGCCTCGTCCAGCACGGCGCCCCAGGGGCGCGAGATTTCCGCGCCCCTCGTATAGGGCACGACGCAATAGGTGCAGAATTTGTCGCAGCCTTCCTGGACGGTCAGGAAGGCGCTCGGCCCCGGCCTTCGCCGCGCCGGAAGCGCTCCGAACTTCGAGAGCAGCGGCATGTCGGTGTCGATCCCTCGGCGGCCGAGGCCCGCCTCGGCGACGAGTTCGGGAAGCCGGTGATAGGCCTGGGGGCCGACCACGATGTCGACGCTCGGCGCCCGGCGCGGTATTTCGGCGCCTTCGGCCTGGGCGACGCAGCCGGCGACCGCGATCATCGGCCTCGATCCGTCCTCCCGCCTCAGGCGGCCGATCTCCGAATAGACCTTCTCGGCCGCTTTCTCTCGGATGTGGCAGGTGTTGAGGACGACCAGGTCCGCCTCAACGGAGGAGCCCGCCGCGGCCATCCCTCGCGCCTCGAGCAGCCCGGCCATGCGCTCGCCGTCATAGACGTTCATCTGGCAGCCGAACGACTTGATCTGGAAGGTTTTCGGGGCGGCTCTGGTCATCGCGGGCGCTATAGGCGATCCGCCCCGCCGCCGGAAGGGCCGAGGGGGTCCTTCAAGGTTGCTGCTTTTTCGCGGTCGCCGAGGGCTTCGACGATTTCCTCTCGGGCGGCCCGGGCCAGTGCCTTGCGCTCGCCTGTGGAAGGGTCGACGGGGGCGAGGAAATACAAGGTGACGGAGACGGTTCCGCTCCGGCTCAGCACCTTCCTGACATTGGCGAGCCCCGATTCGTTCCCCACCCAGGCCAGATCGTTCGCCGCGGCGCCGTAATCGAGCGCGACCGGCTGGACCCTGACGCCCGGAAGCGGCGGGAACAGCGAGGCCAGAAGGCTGGCCCGGAAGGGCAGGACATCGCGCCCGCCGTCGGTCGTCCCTTCCGGAAACAGCGCCACCGGCTGACCGCTTGCCAAAGCCCTTCGAAGCGAGTCCGCCTGGCCGCGGACCCCCGCCCGCTCCGAACGGGCGATGAAGACGGTGTTGTTGAGACCCGCCAGCCAGCCGACCACCGGCACCTGCGCCACTTCCGCCTTGGAGACGAAGGCGGTTCCGCTCGCCCCGGCGAGGACGAGGATATCGAGCCAGCTCAGATGATTGGCGAGGAACAGCACGTCCCGTTCGAGCGGGGTGCCCACCACCCGAACCCGCATCCCCGCCGCCCGCGCCACCCAGCCCAGGAACCGGCGCGGCCAGGGCGAGGGGCGGCGAAAGAGCCTCCACAGATAATGGAGCGGCAGGCAGGCAATCAGGCCTGCGGCCATCGCCAGGACTCGGAGGGTGAGACGGACCATCGGGACTTTCCGTCTAGAGTAAGCCGGCATCGGGGCCAACGGCCTCGCCGGTCCGCGCCGCCGGCGGCCGCCGAGTCCCATTTGTGGACTCACGTTACATGCCGAATGGTTCTGGCCGACGGCTCGAAGCTCAACACCGAGGTTCGCCAGGGCTCGATCACCATCGATGACGCACCGGGCGGCGGCGAGTCGCTGCACCTCGTGACCGACAACAATAACGGCCGTCTTCGTCTCAATGTCGAGCAGGACGCCGATCAGCGCATGACGCTCGGCGACCTCGATGAGCTGAGCTTCGATTATTATATCGAGAGCTCGGACCGGACCGACGTGATCCCGGTCATCCGGCTCATCGTCGACGCCGACGGCAATCTGGCGACCACCGGCGATCGCGGCGAGCTCGTCTTCGAATGGAGCTATCAGGGCTTCGGGGCGACCACTCAGGACGGCTGGCATCATGTCGATCTGGTCGGCGGCGACTGGAACGCCTGGCAGCGCTCGTTCGGCCAGAATCGCGACCAGATCGTCAACATCACCGAGCTCAGCGACTGGGCCGACGCCGACGGCTTCACTCCGGCGGGCGGCCTTCACTTCGACCAGAACAGCCTCATCCTGGGCTATTCGATCGCTTTGGGCTCCGGCAACGGCACCGCCGACATCTATCTCGACAACCTCAAGGTCGACGGAGTCACGATGGACTTTTACGGGTGAGGCACCTCTAATCCCTCCCCGAGCTTGCCTCGGGGAGGGGGACCGCGGCGCGAAGCTTCGTGGTGGAGGGGAGACTCCGATTCCGAATTACCCCTCCACCGGGCTTCGCCCGGTCCCCCTCCCAGAGCAAGCTCGGGGAGGATTTTCCGCGCCTATTCCTTCCTTCCCAGCGCCACGCCGTAAAGCTCCATTCTGTGGTCGACCAGCCGGAAACCCAGCTTCTCGGCAATCCGCCGCTGCAGGGCCTCGAGCTCTTCGTCGACGAACTCGATGACCTTGCCGGTCTCGACGTCGATCAGATGGTCGTGATGGGTGGCGTCGGCGGCTTCGTAGCGGGCCCGGCCGTCGCCGAAATCGTGGCGTTCGAGGATTCCCGCTTCCTCGAACAGCCGGACGGTTCGGTAGACGGTGGCGATGGAGATTCCGGCGTCGATCGCGGAGGCTCGGGCGTGGAGCGCCTCGACGTCTGGATGATCTTCGGCTTCGGAAAGGACCCGGGCGATGATCCGCCGCTGCTCGGTGATGCGCAGCCCTTTCTCCGCGCACAGCGCTTCGATGTCGATCCTGCGGGTCATGCCCTGTCCGCTTTAGCCTAATCGACGCGGCGGTAAAGGCCGCCGGGCCCGAGAGCCCGGCGTCCTTTCGACTTATTTGGCGGCGCGGGCGGTGCGGCGGCGCTTCGTGCCCAGGCCGATCTTCTTGGCCAGGGTCCGGCGCTGCTCGGCATAATTGGGAGCAACCATCGGATAGTCGCCGTTCAGGCCCCACTTCTGACGATATTCGTCCGGGGTCATCTGATAGTGAGTCATCAGATGCCGCTTCAGCATCTTCAGCTTCTTCCCGTCCTCGAGGCAGACGATATAGTCGGGCTTGATGGACGAACGGACCGAGACGGCCGGCTCCGGCCGGACCGGAGCTTCCTCGGGCTTGGCGCCCAGCCCATTGAGCGCGCTATGCACATTCGCGATCAGCTGCGGGAGGTCGTTCACCGCCACGCTGTTGTTGCTGACATGGGCGGAAACGATGTCCGCAGTCAGGGTGATTAGAGTTTCAGTGAGTTCGTTGCTCTCAGCCATGCTTTCGCCTACAAAACTTTCTACCCACGGGTGGTTGAGACTTGGCCCCCAAGCCTGCGAATGATCCGTTTTGGTGGTTTTTACAAGCAAAAATTAAACCGAATACAAATTCGGGTTATGCCTTCGAGTTCTTCGCCAGGGTAAGGGCGTCGAAAAGCTGGCCGTCGCGGCCGTTATAATAATTCCTGCGACGTCCAACCTCCCGGTAGCCGTTTCGGCTGTAGAGGCTAACCGCATGATTTCCTTCGCGCACTTCGAGATGGAGTTGTTCGGCTCCTTTACTGGCCGCGATGGCGCCAAAGCGGTCCAGAAGCCGCTGGCCGACGCCCATGCCTTGCGAAGACCGGTGGACCGCAAGCAACAGCAATTCGGCTTCGTCGCGAACGATCCGGCCGAGCGCGAAGCCGGTCACCGCCTCGCTTTGGCGGGCCAGAGACAGCCAGACGCCGGTCATCGGGAGCAGCCCGGCGCATTGCGGGGCGGTCCAGGCCTCGCCGAAAGCGGGATCGAAGCTGTTCTCCATCACCCGCATCACCGCCTCCAGATCCGCGGCCCCGCCCTCCGTTACGGCGATTTGCGCGGTCACGGCATCGGCTTCGCGTCGGGGGCCCGGCCGTAGATCGGGCGGGGCGGAAGCGAGCGCAGCGCCGGGGGCAGAAGCCGGGCGTCGGCCGCCCGGGGCAGGGCGTCGATCGCCTCCCCCGAGCCGCGCGCCGCGACGAGGGCCAAGGCGCCCGATCCCGCGACCCGGTGCGCTCGAATGGCCTCGGCCGCCCGCTCGGGCGGCAGGGAGCGAAGCGTGTCCAGCGGCCGCATCATGTCCTCGCCAAAAGTCTGGACGAAAAGCTGCCCGTGTCCGCCCTCGAGCGCAACCGCGATCTCGCCGCCCCCCCGCCCCTCCGCCGCCGCGACCGCGGCCATCGAGGAATAGCCGGCGAGCGGCACGCCCCAGCCGATCGCCAGTCCGTGGGCCGCCGCCAGCCCGACCCGGACCCCGGTGAAGCTGCCCGGGCCGCAGTCGACGAGTATCGAGCCTGGCCGCCGTCCCGCCAGCAGGGTCTCGATCATCGGAACCAGCCGCTCGGCATGGCCCCGGCCGACCCGCTCATGGCGCTCGTCGACCAGCCCCTCGCCGTCGAGGAGCGCGACGGAGCAGGCGGCGGTTGCGGTGTCGATAACGAGGATCATTGCAGCCCTCCCGTCATTGCGAGCGAAGCGAAGCAATCCAGTTGCTCAGGCGACCGAGACTGGATTGCTTCGTCGCTTCGCTCCTCGCAATGACGGATTGGTCAAACCGCCTCGACGGCCTCGACCTCCGGCACATAATGTTTGAGCAGGCTCTCGATCCCGTGCTTCAGGGTCATGGTCGAGGAGGGGCAGCCGGAGCAGGCGCCGTGCAGGGCCAGATACACGGTGCCGTTGCGGAAGCCGCGGTAGACGATGTCGCCGCCGTCCTGGGCGACGGCAGGCCGGACCCGGGTCTCGATCAGCTCGCGAATCTCGGCGACGAGCGGCGCGTCGGCCGGATCCTCGCCATAATCCTCGTCCCCCGCCACTTCGATCCCGGCCGCCGAAGCCGTCCGGAACAAGGGCGAGTCGCTCGAGAAATGGTCGAGCAGGATGCTCAATATCTCGGGCTTCAGATCGCGCCACTCCACGCCCGGAGCGGCGGTGACCGAGACGAAATCGCGCCCGAAGAACACGCCTTCGACCTCGCCCGTCGAAAAGATGGCCTCGGCGAGCGGCGAGACTTCGGCGTCCTCGGGCGTGGCGAAATCGCGCGTCCCGGCCTCCATCACCCCGCGCCCGGGCAGGAATTTCAGGGTCGACGGATTGGGAGTGGATTCGGTCTGGATCAGCATGGACGGGATGTGGGCCGAGTGCGCGGTGCGATCAAGTGGCGCAGAGCGTCCAGCTCCTCCCCGAGCTTGCCTCGGGGAGGGGGACCGCGGCGCGAAGCGCCGTGGTGGAGGGGCAATGCGGAGTCCGAATTTCCTCTCCACCAGGCTGCGCCTGGTCGCCCTCCCCCGGCAAGCTGGGGGAGGAATTGCGTCGGCCCAAACCTAATAAGCCGCCGCCCGAAGCGGCAGCCGGAGCACGGGGCGGTGCTTTTCGTCCTCCACTTCGACCCAGCCGTCGTTGGAAAGCTCCTCGGCGCGAAGCCTCTTCTGGAGGACGGCGCTCGCCACCCGAAGCGCTCCGCTCAATGCGGCGACGTCGTTAGGGCAGGATTCGCCGACGACATCGGTGGATTCGTAGCCGTCGCAGGACACATTGAAATAATAACGAGGCACTCGTCTCAAACGCTCCAAACCACCCCCCGGCTCATTCCGCACCGCAATAAAACTGTCAATCGCCGCCATCGTCATCCCGGCGAAAGCGGGGACCTCGGGGAGACCCGCCGGAGACTTCTCGTCACGAGGTCCCGGCTTTCGCCGGGATGACGGGGGTCGGATCAGACCGCGTCCGGCTCGGGTCGAGGACCGCTCTGGACCCGCCCCCGCCCGGTCGCCGCTTCGGCCGAAAGCGGGAAGGCGGTGGTGCCCTTGACCAGCTCCATCGCGAACCGCGAAGTGACGTTCTTGATCGGCAGATCGGCGATCAGCCGCCGGTAGAAATCGTCATAGGCGGTCATGTCGGCGACCGCGACCCGGAGCAGATAGTCGACGTCGCCGGCCATCCGGTGCACCTCCATGACCTCCGGCATTTCGAGGACGGTCCTGGCGAAGCGGTCGAGCCAGGCCTTCGAATGGTCCCCGGTCTCGATCTCGACGAAGACGGTGAGTCCGAGGCCGATCGAATGGGGATCGAGCAGTGCGACCCGCCGGAGGATTACGCCTTTTTCCTCGAGTCGCTGGATCCGGCGCCAGCAGGGCGTCTGCGACAACCCCACCCGGCCGGCGATCTCGCCCACCGAGACGGATGAGTCCTCCTGAAGGATTGCCAATATCTTGAGGTCGGTCGCGTCCATCTAATCCACGCCTCGGATTGAGTATATTCTTCCAATAACCGGTGAAGCTTGGCAATAATAGCGTCTTTTGCGTGCGGCCATTGAAGCTTCGCTTTTTGGCGGATAACTTGGCTTTTCAGTGTGAAGATGAAGTGATCCGGGGCTCGGAATGAAGTTGCGCCCCTTTTGAGTGGATTAGAAGGATTTTCTAATTGTGACCCAATTGCCAGCCTTCCTGTCCAGCCGTCGCTTCGCGCTCCGGGCCTCCGCATGAACGCTTTCACGCCGCTCTGCGCGCAAGCCGCGGCGGCCGATCCGGGCGAGCGGCTCGAAGGCCTCCGGGCGGAAATCGACGGACGAATCGTCTTCACGACCAGCTTCGGGATCGAAGATCAGGCCGTCGCCCATTTCATCTTCACCCGCGGCCTCGACATCGAAGTCTCGACGCTCGACACCGGCCGGCTCTTCCCCTCGACCTACAGGGTCTGGGAGGAGACGGAGCGGCGCTACGGAGTCCGGATCCGCTCCTGGCATCCGGACCAGGCGGCCCTCGCCGCCTTCGTCGCCGGCTCCGGGATCAACGGCTTCTACGGCTCGAAGCACGCCCGGCTCGGCTGCTGCCAGGTCCGAAAGATCGAGCCTTTGGAGCGTGCGCTGGCCGGCGCCGCCGCCTGGGTGACTGGGCTCAGGGCCGACCAGTCGTCCGTCCGCGCCGTGGTCGAGCTCGCCGCCTGGGACCCGGAGCGCGAGCTGGTCAAGTTCGCCCCCTTGTTCGACTGGACTCGGGGCCAGGTCGCCAACTTCTGCGCGGCCGAGGGCGTCCCCGTGAACGCCCTCCACGCCCAGGGCTACCCGTCGATCGGATGCGAGCCCTGCACCCGCGCCGTCGCCCCCGGCGAGCCGGAGCGCTCCGGCCGCTGGTGGTGGGAGGCCGACGAGGCCAAGGAATGCGGCCTCCATGTCGGCCCCGACGGCCGGCTTGTCCGGAGCAAGGCGGCATGACCGGCGCCCGAGCCCTCCAGCCTCCGCAGCGCGAACCGTCGGCGACTCCGGCGCGGATCGCTCCGCTCGCCAACCTCCCCCTCTTCCACCGCCTGACGGGCCGCAAAGCGGTCGTCGCGGGCAGCTCCGACGGCGCTGTCTGGAAGGCCGAGCTGCTCGCCGCCGCCGGGGCGGACGTTCTGGTCCTCGCCGGGGAGGGCTCGGAGAAGTTCGAAGCGATTCCGGCGCTCACCGTCCTGCCGCGAAGCTGGGCTCCTGCCGACCTCGAAGGCGCCGCTCTGGCCGTCGCCGATCCGGGCAGCCGGGACGAGGCCCTGGGCTTCGTGGCGGCGGCCCGCGCGGCGGGCGTTCCGGTCAACGTCATCGACCAGACCGATCTGTGCGACGTGCAGTTCGGGACCATCGTCAACCGCTCGCCGGTCGTCCTCGCCATCTCCACCGGCGGTGCCGCTCCGATGCTCGGCCAGTCGATCCGGGCGCGGATCGAGGCCGTCCTTCCGCTCGGCCTTTCGGCCTGGGCCAAGGCCGCTCAGGCCTTGCGGCCGAGTCTCAAGGCGCGGGTGAAGGGCTTCGCCGACCGCCGCGCCTTCTGGGAGGCTTTCGTCGAGCGCGCCTGGGCCGGGGGCGAACCGGATGGCGCCGGATCCCTGCTCGACCGCCAGCCGCGCCGGGAGGGCCGGGTCACTTTGGTCGGTGCGGGGCCCGGCGATCCCGAGCTTCTCACCCTGAAAGCCGTCCGGGCCCTCCAGTCGGCGACGACCATCCTCTACGACGATCTGGTCGGCCCCGGGATACTCGAGCTCGCCCGGCGCGAGGCGAAGCGCGTGGCGGTCGGAAAGACCGGCCGAGGTCCCTCCTGCCGCCAGTCCGACATCAACGCCCATATGGTCGCGCTGGCGCTCGCCGGCGAGAACGTGGTTCGACTCAAAGGCGGCGACCCCCTGGTCTTCGGGCGAGCCACCGAAGAGATCGACGCCTGCCGCGCCGCCGGAATCGAGGTGGCCATCGTCCCCGGAATTTCAGCCGCGCAGGGCGCCGCCGCCGCTTTGGGCTTCTCGCTGACCGAGCGGCGCGAAGCGCGGCGGATCCAGTTCGTCACCGGCCACGGCGCGGACGGCCGGTTGCCCCAGGACCTCGACTGGGGCGCGATCGCCGATCCGGCCGCCACCACCATCGTCTACATGCCGCGGGCGACCCTCGGCCAATTCGCCCGCTCCGCCGTCGCCGCCGGCCTCTCCCCCGATACGCCGGCGGTGGCGATCGCCTCCGCGACCCTGCCCGCCCAGGCGCATGTCGCGGCGACGATCGCGACCATCGAGGATCTCGCCGCCGCTCTGCCCGCCGGAGCGCCGGTGACGGTGGTCATCGGAAGAGTCGCTCGCGAACGGTCGCTTGACGCTATTGGCGACGCCGTCACCCCGGCGAAAGCCGGGGCCTCGGGGAGACCCCCCGAGACTTCTCGACCTGAGGTCCCGGCTTTCGCCGGGATGACGGTGGATCTCCAGGCCGCGGCATGAACGCCCCCGCCACCTTCCTCGTCCGAGGCCTCACTCATCTCGAGCAGCTCGAGGCCGAGAGCATCCACATCCTTCGCGAAGTCGTCGCCGAGGCCGACCGGCCGGTGATGCTTTATTCGGTGGGCAAGGACAGCGCGGTGATGCTCCACCTCGCCCGCAAGGCCTTCTTCCCGGCGCCGCCGCCCTTCCCGCTCCTCCATGTCGATACGACCTGGAAGTTCCGCGACATGTACGCGCTGCGCGACCGCGTCGCCCGGGAATCGGGCATGGAGTTGATCGTCCACCGCAATCCCGAGGCCGAACGGCGCGGAATCAACCCGTTCGATCACGGCAGCCTCCACACCGACCTGTGGAAGACCGAAGGCCTTCGCCAGGCGCTCGACCTCCACGGCTTCGACGCGGCCTTCGGCGGCGCTCGCCGCGACGAGGACAAGAGCCGGGCCAAGGAGCGGATCTTCAGCTTCCGCTCCGCCCATCACCGCTGGGACCCGAAGAACCAGCGCCCGGAGCTCTGGTCCCTGTACAATGCCCGCAAGTCGAAGGGCGAGACGATCCGGGTCTTCCCGCTCTCCAACTGGACCGAGATCGACGTCTGGCAATATATCCAGGCCGAGAGCATCCCGATCGTCCCGCTCTACCTCGCGGCGCCCCGTCCCACCGTCGAGCGCGACGGGATGATCCTGATGGTCGACGACGGCCGCTTCCGGCTGCGCGAGGGCGAGGTCCCAGTCGAGCGTTCGGTGCGCTTCCGAACCCTGGGCTGCTACCCCCTCACCGGCGCCGTCGAGAGCCACGCCGCCACTCTGCCCCAGGTCGTCCGGGAGATGCTTCTGGCCACCACCTCCGAACGCCAGAACCGCGCCATCGACCATGACGGCGCCGCGAGCATGGAGCGCAAGAAGCAGGAAGGCTATTTTTAATGGCCACCGTCATCCCGGCGAAAGCCGGGACCCCAGGACAAGAAGTCACCGCGGGCCTCCCCGAGACCCCGACTTTCGCCGGGGTGACGGAACGCGACGACTCCCCCGCCTTCGCCGGCCAGGAAAAATCCCTCCTCCGCCTGCTCACCTGCGGCTCGGTCGACGACGGCAAATCGACCCTGCTCGGGCGGCTTCTCTACGACAGCAAGATGGTCCTTGAGGACCAGCTCGCCGCGCTGGAGGCGGACAGCCGCAAGTCGGGCACGCAGGGAGAGAAGCTCGATTTCGCGCTCCTCGTCGACGGGCTGAGCGCCGAGCGCGAGCAGGGCATCACCATCGACGTCGCCTACCGCTTCTTCGCGACGGCGAAGCGCAAGTTCATCGTCGCCGACACGCCTGGCCACGAGCAATATACGCGCAACATGGTGACCGGCGCCTCGACCGCGGATCTCGCCATCATCCTCGTCGACGCCCGCAAGGGCCTGCTCACCCAGACCCGGCGGCACAGCCACCTCGTCCACCTGCTGGGGATCCGCCACATCGTCCTGGCGGTCAACAAGATGGACCTGGCCGGCTACGGCCGCGAGCGGTTCGAAGCGATCGTCGCTCAATATCGGGCCTTCGCCGACGAGGCCGGGATCGGCGCCTTCACCGCCATCCCCATCGCCGCCCTTGCGGGGGACAATATCGCGGCACGGGGCTCGGCCATGGGCTGGTATCGCGGCCCGACCCTTCTGGAGCATCTGGAAACGGTTCCGCTCGCCGCCGCTCGAGCCGAACCGGGCGCCTTCCACATGGCCGTCCAGTGGGTCAATCGCCCCGACAGCGGCTTTCGCGGCTATTCCGGACGGATCGCCGGCGGCACGGTCCGGCCCGGCGACGAGATCGTCATCCTCCCGTCCGGGGCGCGATCGCGGATCGACCGGATCGTCACCTTCGACGGCGACGTCGACCGCGCGGTCGAAGGCCGCTCCGTCACCCTTACCCTCGCCGACGAGGTCGAATGCTCGCGCGGCGCCGTGATCGCCTCCGCGCAATCGGCGCTCGCCGTCGCAGACACGCTCGCCGCCGATCTGGTGTGGATGGGCGATGAGCCGCTCGCGCCCGGCCGCGCCTACTGGCTCAAGATCGGCGCCGTCACCGTCTCCGCGACCGTAAGCAAGGTCGATCACATCCTCGACGTCGACGGCGGCCGCCCGGCGCCCCCGCGACTGCTGGCCCTCAACGACATCGGCCGCTGCGAGCTCAGGCTGGACCGGCCGGTCGCCGCCATTCCCTATGCCCGAGGGCGGCAGCTGGGCGCCTTCATCCTCATCGACAAGCTCAGCAACGCGACTTCGGCCGCGGGAATGATCGGCGGCTTCCCGCGCCGCGCCGCCCCCGACCGGGGCGCCGGCGAAGCGGACAGGATCATCTGGCTGAACGGAGTGTCTCCCGAAGAGCGTTCCGAGGTCGCGGCGCGGGCGCAGCGGAGGCTTCAGGCGATCGGCCGGATGAGCTTCATCCTCGACGAGGCGACGCTCCGGGAGAGCCTCAGCAGCGACCTCGGCGACGGCCCGGCGGACATCGCCGAGCATATCCGCCGGGTGCGCGCCGTGGCCGGGCTGATGAGCCGCGCCGGCCTCCACGTCCTCGTCGCGGCGGACGTCCCGGCGGCCGAGGCCTGGCCGGGCCGCCAGATCGCCCCGGGCGATCTCGAGCAGGAGGGGGAAGCCGAATGGGTCATCTAGGGCAACTGCGCATCCGGACGAAGCCGCTCCCTCTTAATTCCTCCCCGAGATTTCTCGGGGAGGGGGACCGCGCGAAGCGCGGTGGAGGGGTTCTTCGGAGCCTGCAAGAACCCTCCACCATG
>DASVSX010000032.1:0-96364 GCA_036387875.1 Allosphingosinicella sp.
TCCCCTTCAGGGGAGGGGTTGGGGTGGGGAATGTGGGGGAGAATGTTCGCTGACGCCGGTGAGGCGAGCAGACAACCCCCACCCCAACCCCTCCCCTGAAGGGGAGGGGCTAGCACCCAGCGACTTATGCAAAGGTCCCGCTTTCGCCGGGGTGACGGCTAGGAAATCAACAACCCGTGCTTCTTCTTGCCCGCGGAGATTCGGACCTCGCCCGTTATGGCGATGGTCACGTCCTCGCCCGCTACCTCGCCATCCACGCGCGCTCCGCCTTGCTCGATCAGCCGGCGCGCCTCCTTCTTGGAAGCGCACAGCCCGAGGCCGGTCAGCGCGTCGACCAGCGCGATCCCGCCGTCAACCTTCAGCGTCGGCAGAGCCTCGCCGGAGGCGCCTTCCTCGAAGGTCTTGCGCGCCGTCTCGGCCGCTTCGCGCGCCGCATCCTCGCCGTGCGCCATCGTCGTGGCCGCATCGGCCAGGATCTTCTTCGCCTCGTTGATCTCGGCCCCGCCCAGCGCCTCCAGCCGGGCGATCTCGTCCAGCGGAAGATCGGTGAACCGGCGAAGGAACTTGCCGACGTCGGCGTCCTGGGCGTTCCTCCAGAACTGCCAGTAATCGTAGGGGCTGAGCTGGTCGGAATTGAGCCAGACTGCGCCCTTCTCGGTCTTGCCCATCTTGCCGCCATCGGCGGTGGTGATGAGGGGGGTGGTGAGGCCGTAGACCTGGGTCGAATCGACCCGCCGGCAAAGCTCGATTCCGTTGACGATATTGCCCCATTGATCCGACCCGCCGAGCTGAAGCCGGCAGTCGGCGCGGCGGGACAGCTCCAGGAAGTCGTAGCCCTGGAGGATCATGTAGTTGAACTCGAGGAAGGAGAGCGACTGCTCGCGGTCCATCCTCAGCTTGACGCTGTCGAAGCTCAGCATCCGGTTGACCGAGAAATGCTGCCCGATCTCGCGAAGGAACGGGATATATTCGAGCCTGTCCAGCCATTCGGCATTGTCGAGCAGGATCGCGTCCGTGGGCCCGTCGCCGAAGGTCAGGAAACGCTCGAAGACTCGCTTTATGGAGGCGATGTTGGCGTCGATCGTGTCGTCGTCGAGAAGCTTGCGAGCCTCGTCCTTGAAGCTCGGGTCGCCGATCTTGGAGGTGCCGCCGCCCATCAGCACGATCGGCTTGTGCCCCGCCTGCTGGAGCCGGCGCAGCATCATGATCTGGATGAGCGAGCCGACGTGGAGCGAGGGGGCAGTGGCGTCGAAGCCGATATAGCCGGGGATCACCTGCTTTTGCGCCAGGGCGTCGAGGCCCTCGGCGTCGGTCAGCTGGTGGATGAAGCCGCGCTCATCGAGGGAGCGGAGCAGTTCGGAGCGATATTCGGACATGGGGCGCGGGTTAGCGCATGTGTGGCACATCGCACACCCCCCGATCGGGCTGAGCTTGTCGAAGGCCTCTCCTTTTCCTAGGCATTTGCCGAAGGAAAGGGCTTCGACAGGCTCAGCCCGAACGGAGTATGGTCTTGGCCATCCGCATATCCCTGACGCCGCACCCCGAGACCCCGAGCGGCAAGGTCGCGGCGGTGGAGGTCGAGTTGATCGCCTGTCCGGGCGACCATCTTCTGATCAGCTACTTCGTCACCGGCGCCGAGCATCTTATCGTGCCGGAATGGAGAACGGCGGTGCGGCGCGACGGCCTTTGGGAGACGACCTGTTTCGAAGCCTTCCTCAAACCGGTCGGCGGACTGGCCTATTTCGAGTTCAACTTCTCGCCTTCGACCGAATGGGCAGCCTACCGATTCGAACGGCATCGGGAAGGAAGAAGGGACCTGCCTCGGCCCGTCGACCCGTTCTCGACTCGCGGGGAGGAGCCTTCTGATCCCGTGCTGGAGGTGGATCTCGACCTATCGGGCCTGCCGGACGTCCCGATGAGCCTTGGCCTGTGCGCCGTCATTGAGGAGAAGGGCGGCAACAAATCCTACTGGGCACTCGCCCACCCGCCGGGCGACCCCGACTTTCACAACCCGTCTTGCTTCGCGCTCGAACTCCCGGCAGCGAGGCCGGCATGAAATTCGGTATCGACCGCCTCCTCGCGGACCCCGCCCTGCGCAAGCCGCTCGAAGGCAAGCGAATCGCGCTGCTCGCCCATCCCGCCTCGGTCACGAAGGATTTGACTCATTCCATCGACGCGCTGATCGCGCTCGGCCTCAACGTCACCGCCGCCTTCGGGCCCCAGCACGGCCTTCGCGGCGACAAGCAGGACAATATGGTGGAATCGGACGATTTCACCGATCCCGCCCACAACATCCCGGTCTTCAGCCTCTACGGCGAGGTCCGCCGGCCGACCGGCCAGTCGATGGGCACGTTCGACGTGCTGCTGGTCGATCTGCAGGACGTCGGCTGCCGGATCTACACCTTCATCACCACTCTCCTTTACGTGCTGGAGGCGGCCGCGGAGCACGGCAAGCAGGTCTGGGTGCTCGACCGCCCCAATCCGGCCGGCCGCCCGGTCGAGGGGCTGACCCTGCGCCCGGGCTGGGAGAGCTTCGTCGGCGCCGGCCCGATGCCGATGCGCCACGGACTGACGCTGGGCGAGCTTGGCCGCTGGTTCGTGGAGACGATGAAGCTCGACGTTGAGTATCGGGTCGTCGAGATGCAGGGCTATGAGCCCGACTCCGCCCCCGGCTTCGGCTGGCCGACGGAGCGGATCTGGATCAATCCCAGCCCCAACGCCGCGAACCTTTGGATGGCCCGGGCTTATGCCGGCACCGTGATGCTCGAAGGCACGACCTTGTCGGAGGGGAGGGGGACGACCCGTCCCCTCGAGCTGTTCGGAGCGCCGGACATCGACGCCGGCGCCGTCGTCGCCGAGATGCGCCGCCTCGCGCCCGAATGGCTCGAAGGCTGCGCGCTTCGCCAGATCGCGTTCGAGCCGACCTTCCACAAGCATAAGGGGAAGACCTGCCACGGAGTCCATATCCACCCGGAAGGCCGGTTCTACGACCACGACACCTTCCTCCCGTGGCGCCTCCAGTCGCTCGCCTTCAAGGCGATCCGCAGGCTTCACCCCGATTACGACCTGTGGCGCGATTTCCCGTACGAATATGAGTTCGGAAAGCTCGCCATCGACGTCATCAACGGCGGCCCCGGCCTTCGTGAATGGGTCGACGATGCGGAGGCCGCCCCGGCCGATCTCGACTCGCTCGCCTTGCCGGACGAGGAAGCCTGGCTGGAGGAGCGGCGGCCCTTCCTCCTCTACCCGGCGCGTTGACGAAAAGGGCTGCAATACCTAGATAATAGCCATGGCCATTCGTCCCATCATCGAAGCTCCGGACCCCTTGCTCCGGCAGGTTTCCTCGCCCGTCGAGGCGATCACGCCCGAGATCCAGACGCTGATCGACGACATGTTCGAGACGATGTACGCCGCCCCGGGGATCGGGCTCGCGGCGATCCAGGTCGGAGTTCCCAAGCGGATCCTCGTCATCGACCTTCAGGATCCGGAGGAGGAAGGCGGCGAGCCGGTCCGCAACCCGATGGTTTTCATCAATCCCGAGGTGCTGACGACCTCCGAGACTCCGCGGCCCTACAATGAAGGCTGCCTTTCGGTCCCCGACCAATATGCCGAGGTCGAGCGCCCCGACGCGATCCGCGCCCGCTGGCTCGACCGCGACGGCAAGGTCCATGAGGAGGAGCTAGACGGCATGCTCGCCACCTGCCTCCAGCATGAGATGGACCATCTCGAAGGCGTGCTCTTCATCGATTACCTCTCGCGCCTGAAGCGCGACATGATCCTGAGGAAGCTCGCCAAGCAGAGGAAGCTGGCGGCGTAGCCGACGGGAAGACCCGTCATCCCGCCGAAAACGGGACCTCGGCGAGACCCGCCGAGACTTTCCGACCCGAGGCCCCGGCTTTCGCCGGGGTGACGGGGAGGTTTTCCACAACTTAGGTGTCGCGCCTCTTTACCATTTCCAGCGCCTGCCTTAGGTTCGCCCTTCGTTCCAGAGGCGCAACATGGACTCCTCGCTGATCCTCTTCGTCTTCCTGGCCCTCGCGGTGGGCGCCGCCGCCGGCTGGTTCCTCGGCGCCCGCCAGGCGGCGCTCTACCGCAAGGAGCGCGACGACCGAACTGAGGATTTCCGTAAGGCGATCACCGATCTCGCCGGAATGCAGGAGAAGCTGGATGGCGCTCGGCAAGCCTGCGCCGACGCCAAAACCGAATGCGCGCGTCTCTCCGCCGGCCAGGAGGAGCGTGATCGCGCGTTTGAAGCACGACTCCAGGAGATGAGGGACGCGCGCGAGACTTTCTCTGCACAATTCAGCGAGATAGGCGGCAAGCTTCTAAGCGACGCTCAAAAACAATTCCTCGAGCGCGCGGACGCCCGCTTCAAACAGTCGGAAGAGAGCGCCGGTCAGGGGCTAAAGGCCCTCCTTCAGCCCGTTACGGATCGGCTTCAGCGTTACGAGGAAGGGGTTGCCAAGGTTGAAGCCGAGCGCCGCGACGCCTTCGGCAATTTGATCGGAATGATCGAGTCGATGCGCATCGGCCAGGAGAAGGTCAGCAGCGAAGCTGCGAAGCTCGTCAATTCCCTTCGCAACGCACCCAAATCGCGGGGACGTTGGGGCGAGCAGCAGTTGAAGAACGTGCTGGAAACCTGCGGCCTTACGGAAAATTGCGACTTCCAGACCGAGGTCAGCGTTGAAGGCGACGATGGCCGCCTTCGGCCCGACGTCATTATCCGAATTCCCGGCGGGCGGACCCTCATCATCGACGCGAAAGTGTCGCTCAACGCCTATCAGGACGCCTTCGGGGCGGTCGACGAGGGGGAGCGCCACGTCGGTCTGGCCAGTCACGCTTCGGCGATGCGCGCGCATGTCAACGCGCTCGGCAACAAGGCTTATCAGACCCAATTCGGCAACAGCCCGGATTATGTGATCATGTTCGTGCCGGGCGAGCATTTTCTCTCGGCAGCGCTTGAGCATGATCCGACGCTGTGGGATTTCGCTTTCGACAAGAAGGTCCTCCTCGCAACACCGACCAATCTGATCGCCATCGCGCGGTCGGTAGCCTCCGTCTGGCAGCAGGAGGCGCTGGCCAGGAATGCGCGTGACATCGCGATTCTCGGCAAGGAGCTTTACGACCGGCTCGCCAAGGTCGGCGAGGATTTGCGCCGCGTCGGTACCGGCCTCAACAGCGCCGTCACCAATTTCAACACCTTCACCAATTCGTTCAACAGCCGGCTCGTCTCGACCGGACGCAAATTCCGGGAGCTCAACATCGAGACCGGGGTGCGCGAGCTTGAGGACGTTCCCAAAGTCGAGGCCCTCGCCAGCGCCGGCGAAATGCCTCGTCCCATCCTAATCGAGGGGATCACGGAAGGCAGCGCCGAGGCCGCCGAATAGCTATATGTCCCATTCGGGCTTGCGGGCTCCGCCGCAGCCTCTGAAGGTT
This sequence comes from Allosphingosinicella sp., assembly GCA_036387875.1. Taxonomy (GTDB): domain Bacteria; phylum Pseudomonadota; class Alphaproteobacteria; order Sphingomonadales; family Sphingomonadaceae; genus Allosphingosinicella. The sequence goes on from DASVSX010000032.1 coordinate 5,437, forward strand.
CCGCCGTCGGCGATCACCATCACCTGGTGCTCGAAGCCGAAGCCGCTCATGGCGTCGTTGCAACGTGCGTAGGTGACGTCGACGGTAAGCCGGGCGGCCTCGTAGCGGCGGCCGTTGAAGCTCGGCCGCGGGTCGGGGCGGGCGACGCTGATCTTCTTTTCTCCGTAATTGCCGGTGTAGTCGATCCGGCCGTCGTGGACGAGGACTCGCCATCCGGGCTCCTGGCCGAACGCTTCATATCGCTCGCTCGAGGAAGCGGACGCCGTCTCGGGGGGCTGCGGGGCGCAGGCGGCCGCGAGAAGCGCGAGCGGGAGAAAGACGCGGGTCATGACGTCGCGACTCCGGAATGGCCAAGAATTTCCACTAGCCGGTCGCAAACTGAAAGAACATCCATTTCAATACGCAAAGTCGATTGCCAACACGCCGGCAAACCCTAGATTGAAATGCGCGAGTCGTAAGGCCCACGCAGCAATCCAGGCTCAGTAGACTCGTAATTCTACCTAGTGATCTAACTATGGAGAGGCATGATGAAACGTAAGCTCCTTTATACCGCCGTCGTGGCGACCGTGATGGGGACGGCGAACCCGGTCTACGCTGCTTCCTATCAGGAAATGTACTACTATTATCATTATGAAAATGGACAAATAGTCGGCAGACAAAGGGACCTCTGCACCAACTCCGGCGTCGTCACCCAGGGACAGTGGATCTCGGGCTATGGAACGAACGACGTCGAGGCCGTCCTCTGGGTCGGTTGCCAGGACGGTCAGTGGGTCCCGCTCCAGTAACTTCGCGCGGCGACTGGTCCCTGCCGGGCCTGCCCGGAGGGGCTAGCGCCGCCACTGGTTGATCAGCTCGTACGCCATCACCGCGGCCGCGACCGCGGCGTTGAGGCTGTCGGCCTTGCCGTGCATCGGCATTTTGACGAGCAGGTCGCACTCCGCTTCGTAAGCCTCGGGCAACCCCTGGGCTTCGTTGCCGACGAGGAGGAAAGCGGGCTTCGAATAGCCCGGCGCCTGGTAGTCGAGCTCGGCCCTGAGGCTGGTCCCGATCAATTGCCCCTCGCCGCCGCGGAGCCAGGCGAGGAATGTGGACCAGGGCGCTGCGGCGATCTTCTGGGTGAACAAGGCCCCCATCGAGGCCCGCACCGCCTCGACCGAGAAGGGGTCGACGCAGTCGTCGACCAGAATGAGCCCGCCGGCTCCGACCGCGTCACCCGTCCGAAGGATGGTGCCGAGATTGCCGGGATCGCGAAGGGCCTGGGCGACGATCCAGAGCGGGGCGGCGCTTCGGTCGATCCGCTCGAGGCCGGTGTCGAAGCTTCGGTAGATACCGATGACGGTCTGAGGATTCTCCTTGCCCGAAAGCTTGTGGAGGATGTCCGCATTGGTCTCGATGACGTCGCCATGCGCCGCCTCTACCTCCGCGATCAGGGTCTCGAGCAAGGAATGGGAGGTGCCGGCGGCGAAGAACAGGATCGCCGGCAGCCGTCCCGCCTCCCGCGCCTCGGTGAGGATCCGGAGCCCCTCGGCCAGGAACATGCCCTGGCGGCGCCGGCCCTTCTTCTCGCGGAGGGCGCGGACGTCCTTGACGAGGGGATTGGAGAAAGCGGTGATCTGCCGGGGCATGGGCGAGCGCTAGCAGACCGGCCCTCGTCGTCCCAGCGAAGGCTGGGACCCCAGGGGGTGAAAAGCGGGGGCGGCGATGGAGCGCTCCATTTGCAACTGTATCTTTCACTCGCTGGGGTCCCAGCCTTCGCTGGGACGACGCAAAACATCACTCCTCGCCGAAGCGGTCCTCGACCAGGGCGACCAAAGCCTCCAGCGCCTCGTCCGCCCCGTCGCCCTCGGCGTGGATGGTGACCGAATCGCCCATCGCGGCGCCGAGCATCATCAGCCCCATGATCGACGTTCCGCACACTCGGCTTCCGTCCTTTTCGACCTCGACGGCGGCCGAAAGGCCCGCCGCCATCGTCACGAACTTGGCGCTGGCGCGGGCGTGCAGGCCGCGACGGTTCTTCATCTCGACCGTCCGGCTGGCCACGCTCAGACCGTCTCCCCGAGTATCTCGGAGGCGACCGAGATATATTTGCGCCCCGCCTCGCGCGCGGCGGCGACTGCGGCCTTGACGTCGAGGAGCTTGCGGGCCCCCTCGAGCCGGATCAGCATCGGCAAATTGACCCCGGCGATCACCTCGACCTTCTCCGACTTCATCAGCGAGATTGCGAGGTTGGACGGAGTTCCTCCGAACAGGTCGGTGAGGATGATCACTCCGCTTCCGTCGTCGACCCGGGCGATCGCCTCGGCGATGTCGTTGCGGCGGCCTTCCATGTCGTCCTCGGGGCCGATGCAGATCGCCTCGATACGCTCCTGCGGCCCGACGACATGCTCCATCGCCCGAACGAACTCAGCCGCAAGCCGGCCGTGGGTCACCAAAACCAGACCAATCATCAGACTTCCCAATCCTGCGGCCTAGTCCCGCGGTTTGCTCCCCCGCCGCCGCCTTCGACCCCCTCGCGCGGCGGCGAGGCGAGGTCGCGATGGTCGACCGTGGGCGAAAATCCGGCCTCGCGCAACCGGCGAGCGACCCGTTCGGCGACGTGGACCGAGCGGTGTCTTCCGCCGGTACAGCCGAACGCCATCGTCACATAGGATTTTCCTTCCGCGCCGTAGCGCGGCAGCAAAGTGAGGATCAGGTCCTCGATCCTCTCGACGGCCTCGCCATAGGCTTCGTCGCCGGCGATATAGTCGCCCACCGCGCCGTCCAGGCCGGTGAGGTCGCGAAGCGAGTCCACCCAATAGGGATTCCTGAGGAACCTCAGGTCGAAGACGTTGTCCGCGTTGCGCGGAATCCCGCGGGCGAAGCCGAACGACATGACCGACAGGGTCGGAGCGATCGTGCCCGAGCTGAAGCGTTGGCGGATCTGCTGCTGGAGCGCGTTGGGCGCGGTGTCGGTCGTGTCGACGACATGGTCGGCCCAGCGCCTCAAGGGCTCCATCAGCTCGCGCTCGGCGGCGATCCCGTCCGTAGCCGGGCGATCGGGAGCGAGGGGGTGCCTCCGCCGGGTCTCCGAATAGCGCCGGAGCAGCTCCGATCCGGCGCAGTCGAAATAGAGCGTCTCGACCGGAACCCTCTGCTCGCTCGCAAGCGCCTTGATCTGCTGGACGATCCGGTTGGCGTCGAAATCGCGGGTTCGGCTGTCCACCCCGATGGCGAGCGGCCGCCGCCGCCTCGAATTACCCTTGCCGAGCGGGGTCTCGAGCAGGTCCTCGAGCAGCGACAAAGGGAGGTTGTCGACCACTTCCCAGCCGATATCCTCGAGAGTCCTCAAGGCCGTCGACTTGCCGGCGCCGGAAAGGCCGGTGACGAGCAGGATTCGCTGAGGGGACGAGCCGGCGGTCAAAGGGGCAATCCGAAAAGCACGAGCGCATATTCTAGCTTGAGCGGTGCCGAAGGCTCAAGGGCCGTGAGCGCGACGAGCGGGATGTCGATCCCCGCCAGCCGGACGGTGGCAGGCTCCGGCAGGCGTTCCGGAACCGAGTCGAGATCGACGCACAGGCAGATCGGGACGCCCGCGGCTTCGGGAAGCTCGACGAGTCCCACTCCGCGAACCTCGATCCTGCCCGCGATCGACTCCGGCGCCTGCGCGAGCACAGTCTCCCCGACGCAGCGAAGCTCCGTATAATCGTCGCTGACCAGGGCCGCGCCGCGGTCGATGAGCCGCAGGGCCAGGTCCGACTTGCCGGCGCCCGATCGGCCGCCCAGAAGCACGCCGCGGCCCCCGATCGCGACGCAGGAGGCGTGGACGATCTCGTCGGGGGGAAACGCGTCGGGCGGCAGGTTCATTCGGGCGGCGCCTCGGGAAAATGCATCACGAAGCGAGCGCCGCTCAGGCCGTCGTGGCGGCTCTCTACTTCGATCCGGCCGTCATGGCCGTCGACCGTCGCCTTGGCGATGGCGAGGCCTAGGCCGGAATGGCGACCGAACCCGTCGGCTTCCGGGCGGACGCTGTGGAACCGGCGGAAGATCGAGCTTCTCGCTTCTTCGGGCACCCCCGGCCCCTGATCCTCGACGGCGATCACGACCTCGCCTCCGAACCGCGCCGCTCCGATCTCGACCAGGCCGCCCGGCGGCGAGAAGGAGATCGCGTTGTCGACGATATTGTCGATGGCGCGGGCCAGCCGCGCCTCGTCGCCGAGCACGACGGCGCTTCCGAACCGCGGCCGGGCGAAAGCGAGCCGGACCTGCCGCTCCGCGGCCCGCGGGCGCCACAGGCCGAGCAGGGATTCGAGCAGGTGCCCGAGATCGACCGGCTCGAATCGCGCCCGGCTCAGCTCCGCGTCGAGCCGGGAGATCTCGGCGATGTCGACGATCAGCCGGTCGAGCCGCACCACGTCGCTTCGGACGATCTCGAGCAGCTGGCCGCGAAGCTCGGGATTCTCGACCCTGTCCAGGCTGTCGACGGCTGAGCGAAGCGAGGCGAGGGGGTTCTTGAGCTCGTGGGTGACGTCCGCGGCGAAGGCCTCGGTCGCGTCGATCCTGTAGCGAAGCGACTGTGTCATGTCGCTCAGCGCCCGGGCGAGAAGCCCGATCTCGTCGCGGCGGGCCGGGAGGGTTGGGACCGAGACCTCGCGGGCCCGGCCGAGCCTGACCTGATGGGCGGCCCGCGCCAGCCGGCGAAGCGGCAGGGCGATGGTCCGGGCCAGGAACTGCGACAGCAGGACCGAGACGATCAGGGTGACGAAGATGACGATCAGCAAGGTCCGCCTCTCGTCACGGACGATGCTCCTGATGTCGCGCGCGTTTCGGGTCAGGAGCAGAACGTCGCCCGTCGCCGGAATCCGCGACGCCGCCGAGATGAACAAGGTCCCCTCCGGCGCTCGGCGAAGCATCGTCGTGGCGCGGGGCGCTCGGAGCGCCGCGACCGCTTCGCTCCAGTCTTCGAGCCGGTCCGGCTCGGGCAGTTGCAAGGGGGAGGCGGGGGGCTTTCCGGCGACCGCATCGAACAGATTGTCGAGCAGCCTCGCCGCGCTCTTGCGCCACGGCTCCATGGCGGGATCGCGAAGCTCATAGGTCGGCGGAGCGCCGCTCCAGCTGTCCATCCGAAGCGCGCCGTCGGGGCCGAAGACCCGGAGCCGGGTTCGCGAGCGGGCGCCGAGGCGGTGGAGAAGCGCCGTCTTTTCTCCGGGCTCGGCGAGGGCGAGCGAATCCGCGATGATCCCGACCTGGGTCTCGGCCCCGGTCACCGCGCCCGTCGTCATCCGGCCCCGGAAGCTGTCGAGATAGAAGATGCTCCCGGCGAGGACGGCGAGTGCGAAGATGTTGACTGCGAGGATGCGGTGGAGGAGCATCCAGCGTCCCGACCATTTGAGGTCGAGGTCCCTGTCCTCATTCCTTGGCAAAGTCGTCATTCCTCGGCAAAGCGGTAGCCTACGCCGTACAGGGTCTCGATCGCCTTGAACTCCGGGTCTCCCGCCCGGAACTTGCGCCTAAGCCGCTTGATGTGGCTGTCGATGGTCCGGTCGTCGACATAGATGTCGTCCTGGTAGGCGACGTCCATCAGCTGGTTGCGCGATTTGACCACGCCCGGCCGCTGCGCCAGCGCCTCCAGGATCATGAACTCGGTCACCGTAAGCGTGACGTCGCGCCCCTCCCAGCTGACCCGGTGCCGGGCCGGATCCATGGCCAGCCGGCCGCGAACGATCTGCGGAACTTCCGCCTCGGTCTGAATATCGTCGGCGAGCGCCGCCCGAGCTTCCGCGCGCCTCAGGACTGCCCGGATTCGAGCAATCAAGAGTCTCTGGCTAAACGGTTTTGTAACGTAATCGTCGGCACCGAGCGCGAGGCCCAGCGCTTCATCTATTTCTTCGTCCTTCGAGGTAAGGAATATCACCGGCAGATCGAGCCGCTCGCGCAGGCGGCGAAGCAGCTCCATCCCGTCCATCTTGGGCATCTTGACGTCGAGCACGGCGAGGTCCGGCGGGTTGTCGACGAGCGCCTTCAGCGCCGCCTCGCCGTCCGAATAGACCCGGGTCGCGAAGCCTTCGGCCTGAAGCGCGATCGACACCGAGGTCAGGATGTTTCGGTCGTCGTCGACGAGGGCGATCGTAACCGGCATTCTTTCCCTTCGCTCAATGACTGAATCGCCTCATTAGCGGCTGACCTCGGTCATTGCGAGGAGCCCTTCGACGCCGCCTGCGGCGGCGCTCTGGATAAACTTCGCGACAAAGCAATCCAGCGGGCGTCCGAGACCGCACTGAATTGCTTCGCTTCGCTCGCAATGACGGCCTGCGGGCCGTCACCCTTTGACGAAACCCACACGCTCCGATATGCGCGACCCCACATGAGGGGCGGCGGTTGCGCCGCCCGTTTGTCATACAATTTCAAGGGAGAATGTCGTGGCCAATCGCGTGCCGGCAAAGGGGCTGGGTTTAAGCACCGGAGCCGAGCTTCACTGGAACCTCATGACCCCGCAGCTGGTCGAAGAGGCGCTTCGCCGAGGCGAGGGCATGCTGGCCAAGGACGGCCCCCTGGTCGTCCGCACCGGCAAGCATACCGGCCGCTCCGCGCAGGACAAGTTCATCGTCCGGGACGCCGAGACCGAGTCCACCATCTGGTGGGACAACAACAAGTCGATGACGTCCGACCATTTCGCGGCACTGAAGGCGGATTTCCTCGCCGCGCTCGCCGAGAAGCAGACCCTTTTCATCGCCGACCTCCACGGCGGCTCTCAGCCCGAGCACCGGGTGCGGGTCCGGGTGATCAACGAGCTCGCCTGGCACAACCTCTTCATCCGAACGCTCCTGGTCCGCCCGGACGCTTCGGAGCTGGAAGGCTTCGAGCCCGAATTCACCATCATCGACCTGCCGAGCTTCCGGGCCGACCCCGCCCGCCACGGCACCCGGGGCGAGACCGTGATCGCGGTCAACCTCACCGAGCGGATGATCCTCATCGGCGGAACGGCCTATGCCGGCGAGATGAAGAAATCGGTCTTCGGAATCCTCAACTATCTGCTTCCAGCCGAGGGCGTGATGCCGATGCATTGCTCGGCCAATATCGGCCCCGAAGGCGACACCGCCGTCTTCTTCGGCCTTTCCGGCACCGGCAAGACGACGCTCTCCGCCGACGCCAGCCGGACCCTGATCGGCGACGACGAGCATGGCTGGTCGGACGAGGCCGTCTTCAACTTCGAAGGCGGCTGCTACGCCAAGATGATCCGGCTCTCGCCCGAGGCCGAGCCCGAAATCTACGCGACGACGAAGCGTTTCGGAACCGTGCTCGAGAATGTCGTCATCGACGAGGAGACGAGGGAGCTCGACTTCGACGACAACAGCCACGCCGAGAATACGCGCGGCGCCTATCCGATCGACTTCATTCCGAATTGTTCGGCCGACAATCTCGGCCCGGTCCCGAAGAACATCGTCATGCTCACCGCGGACGCCTTCGGGGTCCTTCCCCCGATCGCCCGACTGACGCCCGACCAGGCCATGTACCATTTCCTCTCCGGCTACACCGCCAAGGTGGCCGGAACCGAAATCGGCGTGACCGAGCCCGAGGCGACCTTCTCGACCTGCTTCGGAGCGCCCTTCATGCCGCGCCACCCGAGCGTCTACGGCAACCTCCTCAAGGCCCGGATCGCCAAGGGCGGAGTGTCGTGCTGGCTGGTCAACACCGGCTGGACCGGCGGCAAATACGGAGTCGGCAAAAGGATGCCGATCAAGGCGACCCGGGCGCTTCTCAACGCAGCGCTCGACGGAAGCCTTAACGAGGTCGAGTTCCGGATGGACGAGAATTTCGGCTTCGAGGTCCCGGTCTCGGTTCCCGGCGTCGACGGGGCGATCCTCAACCCCCGCGACACCTGGGCCGACAAGGCCGATTACGATTCCACGGCGGCGAAGCTGGTCAAGCTCTTCATCGACAATTTCGCCAAGTTCGAAGCCCATGTCGACGCCGGAGTCCGCGACGCAGCACCGCGCCAGCAACAAGCCCGGACGGAGCCCACCCAGACCGCCGCGTGACTTACACCCTTATGCTTCTGCCCCGTTCGGGCTGAGCCTGTCGAAGCCTTCCTTCTCCTTCCGCCATGGAAGAGAACAGGGTCCTTCGACAGGCTCAGGACGAACGGAGAAGGAAACGAGAGGGGCGCGTCGGCACGAGGCCGGCGCGCCCTTTTTCTATGCACGACGAGGATCGCCCATGACCGATAAACACGAACCCCGCCTGTTCGCCGACGACTTCGCGATCCGCCACATCGGCGAGGGCCTCCTCGCCTGCGCGCTCCGCCGCGAGGAATGGACCCACGAGGCCCATCTCGCCGCCTGCTGCTGGCTGATCGCCGAGCGCCCCGACATCGCCGCCGAGCGCGACCTCCCCAACCTCATCCGCCGCTTCAACGAGAGCGTCGGAGGCGTGAACAGCGATAGCGAAGGCTATCACGAAACCATCACCCAGTGCTTCATCCGGGCGGTGCGGCTGTACCTGGCGCGGGTCGATCCGGCGCTTCCGCTGGTCGAGAAGGTGAATGGCCTGCTGTGCTCGGAGGAGGGCAAGCGCGACTGGCCCCTGTGCTTCTACGATCCCAAGACCCTGTTCTCTAGCAAGGCGCGGCTGGGCTGGGTGGAGCCGGACCTGGCTCGTCTGCCGGAGCTTGCCGGCGAGCGCGGGTGAGGGCGGGCAAGCCGAATCTGGCTCACACAAAGACACAAAGGCACCAAGGGTCCTGCTCCAACCGGCGCGCAGCGCCTTTATAATTCACGACCGGAGGAGAGGTTGGAGCGGCTTCGCCGCGACGGCGCCTTTGTGCCTTTGTGTCTTTGTGTGAACCGAATTTCCAGCGACGGCGCGCGCACAGTCTCGGCGAGGCGGTTCACGCGAAGGAACGGCGAATCAGAACTTGCGCGCGTACCTCTCCGCGAATTCGCGATCGGACATGATCAGGTAGCGGATCATGTCGATGAACGCCCAGGGGACGGTGACCAGGAGCCCGACGATCGTGCAGCTCAATATGACCATCGCGATCCCGGAGCCGGTCCGCCCGGTGTAGAAGCGGTGGATTCCGAGCGGGCCGATGAAGAAGGCGAGGAGCGCGGCGATGAACTTGTTGCGGTCGTCGGCCGGAGGTTGCGCCGCGGAATAGGCCGCGGCCGGCGGCGGCGAGGTTCCGGGCACCGGGAAGATGCTCAGCGCCCGGCTCTCGTGGGTCTCGAAATCGACCTCCATCCCGACCGCCGGCTCACCCCGCGCCGCCCAGTCCAGGGGCTTGAAGCTGTAGCGCCGTCCGTCCTCGCCGGTGACGATCCCGTCTCCGGTCCGGGTGTCGACTCCGAGTACCTGTCCGCGCATATGCCCTCGCCCTTTTTCGCTCCCTCTCGCTTAGTGCGGCCGGTTTTTCAACCTGCCCCGGGCGCGGTTCGGCTCAGCGGGCTTCGGCTTGGTTGGCGGCGGCTTCGCCGGCCGGGGCGCGCCCGGAGCGGTTTCGAGTCACGTCGACGTCGATGTCGCCGACTTCCTCCTTGACCGCGCGGCCGGTGCCGACCGCGACGTTTCCGATCCCGGAGCCGACCTCCTTCGCGGTCCGGGCGGTGGCCCTCGCGGCATCCTCGATTCGCTGCTGGTTGTATTCGAGCCCGACGGAATCGTTGGCCGAATCGTTGTCGACGTTGCAGCCGGCGAGCGCCAGCAGCGGCAGCGCGAAAATCAGGCGCATGACTGTCTCCTTCGAGCCTCAAACGTGCCCGGGTCGTTCCGGGTCCCGATCGCTCCGCCGCTTGCATCCAATCCCACCCAAGGCCGTTACAGCCCCGAACCTTCACCCCATGAGGAGACGAGACGACATGGCCGATCTCAGCCGGATCCAGCCCCATATGGAGATTTTCGGAGCGGACGGGGTTCGCCTCGGAACCGTCGATGCGGTCGAGGGCGGCCGGATCAAGCTGACCAAGCAGGACAGCGGCTCGCACAAGAACCATCATCATTATATCTCGGGCGGCCTCGTCGCCGCGGTCGAGGGCGACCGGGTGCGGCTGTCGGCCAACGCGGCCAATGCCGCGCTCCTCGAGGAAGAGGCCGACGGCCACGCGCTCGGCGAGCAGAGCCTGTTCAGCTGGCGCAACATCGGACTTGGCGCCGCGGCGGCGGGCGTGGCCGTGGCGGCCGGAGCGATCTTCTACCGCAGCCGCTACGGCGAGGAAGACTAGCCTATCCGTCATCCGAACTCGATCCGGGATCCATGACGCAGGCTTCGTGAGAACTCACCCCATCCGAGTTCATGGATCCCGGCCTTCGCCGGGATGACGATCCCAATCCCGGCGAAGCCGAGTCGCCGGCGATCGTCGCCAACCCGGTTCGCTACCGAATCGAGCTGCCAAGGAGGCGACATGCTACAGCACGGGATCTTGGCCATCCTGCCCTGCAACGATATCGAAGCGACCCAGGCCTTCTACCAGCGGCTCGGCTTCACGACGACCGCCGGCGAGGCCGGCTTCCGGATCCTCGCCGACGGCAAGGGCTGGCGGATCGCGCTTCGCCCCGCCGAGGAGGGCTGGGTCATCCCCGACCGCAATTCCAGCGGCCTCTATCTCTATTGCGAGGAGGTCGACTCGGTCGCCGGCCGGGTCCGCGACATCATCATCGAAGAGGGCGCCCCCCATCGCAAGCCCTGGGGGATGTACGAGTTCGCCGTCTCCGATCCCGACGGAGTGCTGGTTCGGGTCGGACGGCCGGTGCGCGAAAGCGACCCACTGGATCATTGACCGGCCAAGCTTTGCCCAGCAGACCCGTCCGGCAGCCGAGCGGGAGGGCCAATGCATCCTGTCGAGACCTTCGAGCTGGTGCTCGTCCTCCTGGCGACCACCATCGCCCTTCACTGGGCCGCGTCCAGATTCCGAATCCCGCCGTCGGCGGCCTTGCTGCTCGGCGGAGGCGCGCTCGCCTTCCTTCCCGGGATTCCCGAAATCTCGCTGGATCCGGAGTTGGCGCTGGTGCTGTTCCTTCCGCCGCTTCTGATGGACGGCGCCTATTATACCGCGTTCGGCCGGTTCCGACGTCATTTGCCCGGGATCCTGTCGCTGGCGGTCGGGGCCGTGCTGTTCACCACCGTCGTCGTCGCGGCGACGGTGCGGTGGCTGGTCCCGGAGCTGCCCTGGGCGGCCTGCTTCGCCTTGGGCGCGATCGTTTCCCCGCCTGACGCCGTCGCGGCTCGGGCGGTGCTCCAGCGGGTGAAGCTGCCGCGGCGGCTTCAGGCGCTTCTGGAGGGCGAAAGCCTTCTGAACGACGCCGCCGGCCTGGTCCTGTTCCGCTTCGCCGTCGCTGCGACCTTGAGCGGCGTGTTCGACGCCGGCGAGGCGGTTGGAAGCTTCCTGTTCCTCGCCGTCGGCGGGGTAGCGGTCGGGATCGCCGTCGCCGCGGCCTGGATCGCCGTGATGCGGCGGATGACCGACGAAACCTTGGTCGTCGCAACCGCAACCCTGCTGTGCTGGACGGCCTATCTGGGCGGCGAAGCGCTCCACGTCTCCGGGGTCGTCGCAACGGTGGCGGCGGGGATCGTCTTCGGCTGGTACCAGCATGTCGTCCTCGCCGCGAAGATCCGGATGCAGGGCAGCGCCTTCTGGCGGAGCCTGGTGTTCAGCCTCGAAGCCCTGGTGTTCATCCTGATCGGCTTTTCGCTTCGCGGAGTCCTCGAGCGGGTCGGCGGGCTCGAGGCCGTCCTGACGACGATGGCCGGCCCGGTCGCCGGGGTCGTCGCCGCCGTCCTTCTCGCCCGATTCGCCTGGGTCTTCGGAAGCGACTTGCTTCTCACCCTGTTCCGCCGGGCCGGGCTCGAACGCGCCCGCCCGCTCGGCTGGAGGCAGTCGGGCGTCCTGGCCTGGGCCGGAATGCGCGGAGTCGTCACGCTGGCGGTGGCGCTGGCCCTGCCCGCGCAGATGCCGGGCCGGGACCTGATGCTGGTCGCAGCGTTCGCGGTCATCCTGGCGACGGTGATCCTGCAGGGATCGAGCCTGGCCCGGGTCATTGCCTGGGTCGAGCCTCGGGACGAGGACCCGCCGGCCAAGGTGGATATGGCCGGAGCGGAGGCCGCAATGGCCCGAGCCAAGGCGGCGGCGATGGAGGTGCATGCTTATGGGCCGGACGGCGCTCTCATTCATCCGCAGCTGCTCGAACAATATCGCCGCCGGGCGCAGGCCATCCAGCGCTACGCCGGCGACTCCGAGTCCTTCACCCCGGGCATCCGCGCCCATTTCGACGCCGTCCTCGCCGCTATCGCCGCGGCTCGGGCCGAGCTGGTCAGGCTTCACCGCAAGGGCCTGATCGAGGATGAAGTGCTTCACGACCTCGAGCGGGACCTCGACCTGGAGGAGCTCGGGGCTCTGTACCAGCAGGGGGATTGAGCTTAAGGCTGCGACGACTGGAGCGGGCGAAGGGGTTCGAACCCTCGACCTCCACGATGGCAACGTGGCGCTCTACCGCTGAGCTACGCCCGCATCCGTCGTCGAAATCGGAAAACACGCCTCGGGCGCGGCCGCATGCGTTCGATTGAAGGGGCTGGTAGTGAAGAGAGCCGGCTAGGCTCGAACGCCGCTGAGGCGCCCTCACAATCGAGGCGCATGCTGCCGCCCCGAGGTTACCTACCTCGGCCCGAATCCCGGCGAAGAGAAAGCGCGTTCGTCATAAGGAGAGCGCCTATGCCGATGTCGGTCCGGCTCGTCAAGCCGGATATCGGGCGGCGGGGCAGAAGGCGGCAGCAGGCCCGACCTTCAGGCTGCCGGGCGTGACCGGCCTCCCCATCCGCAGCAGGCGGAGGCGAGATCAGTTCGCGAAGCCGCTATAGGCGCTCGCCGACAGCGGGTCGAAGCTGTCCGGCCGGCCCAGCGCCCAGGCCTGGCTGTAGAAGTCGCGTCCGCACTTGTCGTCGATCAGCTCGCCCGGCTGCAGGAAGACGTGCAATTGCGAGAACAGCCGGACTTCGGCGGTTCCAACCCGCCGGACCAGATGGTGGGGACGGACCTCGGAGGGGTGCTCGAGACCCGCAGCGGCGATCATCTCGGACAGGGCTCGAAGCGTGTTGCGGTGGAAGTTGAAGACCCGTGTCGCCTTGTCTTCGACGACCAGGGCGCGCTGCCGGCTCGGGTCCTGGGTGGCCACTCCGGTCGGGCAGGTGTTGGTGTTGCAGGTCAGCGACTGGATGCAGCCGACGGCGAACATGAAGCCGCGCGCCGCGTTGGTCCAGTCCGCTCCGAGCGCGAGCAAAGCGGCGATGTCGAAGGCGCTGACGACCTTTCCGGCCGCCCCGATCCGGACCTGGTCGCGAAGCCCGGCGCCGGTGAGGACGTTGTGGACGAAGAGCAGGCCCTCGCGAAGCGGCACCCCGACATGGTTCGAGAATTCGAGCGGGGAGGCGCCGGTGCCGCCCTCGGCGCCGTCGACGACGATGAAGTCGGGGACGATGCCGGTCTCGCGCATCGCCTTGACGATTCCGGTGAACTCCCAGGGATGGCCCAGGCACAGCTTGAAGCCCACCGGCTTGCCCCCGGAAAGCTTCCTCAATTGCGCGATGAACGCCATCATCTCCATCGGGGTGGAGAAGGCGCGGTGGCGGGCCGGCGAATTGCAATCCTCGCCCATCGGTACGCCTCGGGCGGCGGAGATTTCGGCCGTCACCTTGGCGCCTGGAAGGATCCCGCCATGGCCGGGCTTGGCGCCCTGGCTCAGCTTTATCTCGATCATCCGGACCTGGTCCGAGGCCGCCTTGGACTCGAAGCCCGCGGGGTCGAAATGTCCATCGGTGGTCCGGCATCCGAAATAGCCGCTTCCAAGCTCCCAGATGAGGTCGCCGCCATGCTCGCGGTGGTAGCGGCTGATGCTTCCCTCGCCCGTGTCCTGGGCGAAGCCGCCGAGCTTCGCGCCCTTGTTGAGGGCCAGGATCGCGTTGGCGCTCAAGGAGCCGAAGCTCATCGCCGAGATGTTGAAGATGGAGGCGGAATAAGGCTTGCCGCACTGGCGGTTGCCGATCGGGATCCGGAAGGTGGCGGGATCGGCGGCGGGCGCCGGCCGGGTCGAATGGGCGATGAACTCGTAGCCGCCCTCGTAGACGTCGAGCTGGGTCCCGAAGGCGCGCTCGCTGCCCTCGTCCTTGGAACGCGCGTAGACGAGCGAGCGCTGGCTCCTCGAGAAAGGCGCCTCGTCATTGTCGCCTTCGATCAGATATTGCCGGATCTCCGGCCGAATCGATTCGAACAGCCAGCGCAGATTGCCGACGATCGGATAGTTGCGGCGAACCGCGTGGGAAGGCTGGGCGAGATCGTAGAGTCCGAGCAGGGATAAGGACCCCGCGACGGCCGCCACCGCCCAGGCCCAGGGCGACCGGAAACCATAGAGCAGGGTCACGGCGGTGACGGCGACGCACAAAGCCAGCGGAACGTAGCGAGCGAGCGAGAAGCGCTTCTCATCGCGGCGTGGAGGCATAAGCGACAGGCTCCGCTGAGGGCGTCCTTGACCCTTCCGATAGCCCAACCCGAAAGACCGCGCAGCCCCGATTGCATTCCCGCGTGGCCCGCCCCGTCAGTTGGAACGCGCTCAGGGTTCAGTCCGCTGCCCGAGGCAGGCGATTGAAGGACGCACAAGATCCGTTTCGGACCAATTGCCCTGCTCCGCTTGGCCTTGATCTAAGATAACACCTCCGAAACGACGCGGGGGAGCGGGGGCATGAATTCCAAGTCGAGCGGCAGGCGCGCGCCATGGCCTTTGATCGTCGCCTTGCCGGCCGGGCTCGCCGCCGCGGCCTGGTTCGTCTTTGCGGGACGGCCCGCGGCGAATGCCGATGCCGGCCACGATGCCGCCGCCGGCGGCTTCGTCTACAATGCCGCCGCCTGCGCCTCCTCGCCGAATCTTCCGTCGAGCGGCTGGGACTATCCGCAGTCCGCGGCCGCCGTCCAAGACTGGGTCAGGACCCGCGACGTCAGCCGCAGCCGCACCCACGGCTGGTGGCTCTGGGCCGCGCTCAACCAGCAGGCCAACACGCCCGGCGGCGCAGCGCCGCTCTGGCGCGGCTGGTGCACCGCGACCCAGGCCTATGCGGCGGCCGCCGGCGACGCGCCCGCTCCGGCCGCGGCGGCGGCTCCCGCCAAAGCGGGTCCCGTCGGCCATGCGCTCGGCGCCAATCGCGATTCCAACAACGACCGCTCGTCCGACCCGATCCAGCTTCCCAACAAGCCCGCTTATCCGGTCCCGGCATCTCTCCAGCGCGGCAAATGCTATCAGAACAAGGCCCTGATCGACGGCGCCAGCTTCGCCAACAACACCGACCTCATGGTGGCCGGGGTGATCTACAATGCCCCCGCTTTCAACTGGATCCGGGGCAACGGCTTCTACCTTCAGTCGAACCTCAACCGGAAGCTTCCGACCAGGGGCCAGATCGGCTCGATCGGCCAGATGCCGCCGGGCTCGGTCGTTCTCAAGCCGATGATGTGGCCGGTTCCGGCGGTCGGCTATTCCGCCCTTCCGGTGTGGGACGGCCCCACCGCGGACAACGGCACCTATGCCGGGTTCGAGAACAAGGCCCTGTGGCCCCGCGCCGTCGCTGTGACGGCCCAGACGGGCGGGCCCGCCCGGACCGACGTCACCTATCTCTACGGAGTCCAGATCAACACCGGCGGTAAGGCCCCGATCACCTACCGCCAGGCGCCGGTCGCCCGAGTCACCCAATTCTACCATTACCGGCCCGACCTTGCCGGAATGGAGGAATGCGACCGTGCCCTGCTCGACGCATCCGCCATGTATGCCTACAATCGCCGCTTCGAGCAGGGCGACTTCCTCGTCCTCGTCGCGATGCACGTCATGACCAAGGAGCAGCCGAACTGGACCTTCCAGTCGACCTACTGGAGCGACCGGCCCAATGAGGGCCAGGAAGCGAAGGACCGGCCGAACATCCCCAATGCTCAGGGCCCGTGGCGCAACTACAAGATGGCCTCGACCTACGGAATGGCCGCGAGCACCCGGCCGCCGGTCTGGGGGGTCGCCTTCAACCCCTATATCGAGCTCGCCGCGGACCACCCGATCCAGACCAACTGCATGAACTGCCACCACCGCGCCGGCTGGCCCGCCGCCAACGCCCAATATCTCACCGGCCTGCCCACCGATCCCGGCAAGATCGGAGTCCTCTCGCCGACCAACCCGATCCTTCGCAACCTCGCCCTCACCGATTCGCAATGGTCGCTGCCCAACCGCGCCAGGGCCCCGCAGTCCGGCGGCGGCAAGCCGAAGCGGTAAGGCTTGGCGTCTCTTTCCCCCTCTCCCCAGGGGGAGAGGGCTGGGGTGAGGGGGCTCGGCGGCCGAGACCTGCCGCAGGCGCCGAACCCCCGCTCCCTACCTCTCCCCGCCGGGGAGAGGGGCCGGCTCGCATCCCGAACGTGGATAGCCCTACAACCGCCGAACCCGCGGTTCCGCCCGGGCCTTCTCGAACAATTCGCTCATCGCCCAGACCATGGCGTCGGCTCGGTCCGGGGATCCGGCGCCCTGATAGCCCGCCCAGGTAAGGGCGCACAGCTGGTCCTCCAGCTCCGGGAAATGGCCCGCCAGCCGGGCCCGCCCCGTTTCGAAACGGAGCGCCACCGGCTCCGCCCGCGCCGCCTTGCTCGGCCCGGCGTGGACCAGCCTCACCGGAAGGTTCGAATCCACCGCCCGAAGAACGCTCGCGATCATGTCGCCCCCCTGGTTCTTCTCGGCGACGATCCGCCCCGCCCCGTAGAGCGAAGCCGCCTCAGCCACCCGCCGCGCCCAGCCCTCCGGCGAGAGCCCACCCGCCGAGAGGTCGGCGACCACCCAGCAGATCCCGTCCCCGTCCTCGGCGCACACCACGATCCCGCACAGATCGCCCCCGGTCGACGCAGGCGGGTCGAGCCCGATGACGATCCGGCAATATCCCTCTCCCCTGGAAGGGGAGGAACCTCTCGCTTTCTCGATCAGCTCCCGGCTCCACAAGGCGCCTTCGAACTCTTCGAGCAGCATCCCCTGGAGCTCCTGCCGCCCCAGCCTCGTCCCGCCGAACATCGCCTCCACCGCGCTCCGGAAGTCGGCCGGAAGATGCGGATTCTCGTCCGTCCGCCCGTCGGTCCTCGCACAGCGGGGCAGGGCGAGCACCCGTTTCAGGAGCGGCACCGGCCGCGGAGTCGTCGTCACGATCGTCCGGGGCCGCTCTCCCAGCCTCAGCCCCAGCACCAGATTGTCCCAGGTCGCCTCGGCCTTCGTCCGTCCTGAGCCAGCCCGACCCGGACCCCCATGCGGGGAAGGACGCCATTTGGCGAGCTCGTCGCACCAGGCGTAATGGTGCTGGGGCCCGCGCAATTTCTCCGGCCGCTCGGCGGAAAAGGCATGGGCCTCCGCTCCGGAGGGAAAGCGCAAGATTCCCTTGGCCGCGATCCACCGCGCCCGCTCGTGCCCGCGCGCGCAGGCCAGCAGCCCGCTCTCGCCGGTCACCATCACCCGCTCGACCTCGTCGATCGTCGCGCCTACCAGGGCGATCCGCGCGGACCCGTCCTCCCGCGCCCGAGCCCACACCCATTCGGAGCCCGCCCGGGTCTTCCCAAAGCCGCGCCCGGCGACGATCGCCCACACCCGCCACGGCGCCCCGTCCGGCCCAGCCGCCGGCTCCTCCTGACCGCCATGGACCTGCCACCACCATTCCTCGGCCAGGGCCCGCCTCGCGGGGATCGGGATCCGGGCGATGACCAGCCGGCGCTGCTCGGGCGGGAGCTTGGCGAGCTCGACGAGGATATGGAGGCACTGGCCGCGGTTGGGCACGTCCTCCCGCCCGAGCAGCGCCTTGGCGAAGACCGGGCCGTACAAGGGGAGGGGGAAGTCGAAGGCGAACCCCGTCATCCCTCCCCGTCGCCCCCGTGGCCCCCGTCGCCCCCGGCCCCGTCCTCCCCGAGGCTGGGCGGAAACGGCGCCCGCCGCGCGCCGAGCGAATCGAGCGCCTTGTCGAGCGCCTTGATCGAATCCTCGAAGCTCCACGTCCGGGTGGGCGAGGCCATATGCTCGCGGCTCGCGATCCGCCCGTCCTTGCGGTCGTAGCGGGCGAGCAGCTTCATCACCCGCTCGAACTCCTGCGCCAGTTCCCCCTTGGGCTCGAGATTGTCGCGAAGCCTCTGCTGGGCCTCGAGCCGCTGCCGAACCGCCTCCGCCTCGAGCACCGCATAGGCCACCTGAAGCGCCTCGTCGCGAAGCGCCGCGAACCCGGGATCGCGCCGGATCGTCGCCCGGACCGTCACATAAGCCACCCCCGCCGCCTTTGCCGCCGCATGCTCGTCCGCGGTCCCCGCGAAATGGTCGAGAAAGATCTGCCGCCGCCGCTCGTCGAACTTGAACCCCCGCCGGGCCTTGCGCTGAAGCAGCCGCCGGTTCTGGCCCTCGATTACCCCGTCCTCGGCCAGCGCGTCGAGCCGCTCCGCCGCCCGAACCGCCTCGAGCTTCTCCATCTCGGAAAGCTCCATCGCCATCAGCCAGGCGAATTCGTAGATCGGATCCCGCCGCCTGACCTGATAAAAAGCCCGCCAGCAAAACCCGGTCCCCGCGGCCGCCTCGTCCCGCGACTGCCCCGCCCGAACCCCCTTCAAAAACCGCACCTTCGCCGCGGTATCGATGCGCCGCTTTGGCGCTTTCCCCGAATCACATTCGACCATGGGCAGAGTAGAACAGAAAAAGAACGAGTAGGAAATAGCCTATTAGCTTCTCGCCAGGCGCATCCTCTCCGGGCTTCGATCAGATCCGCGGCAAGCGCCACCCTCGACCTCGTTGCGTCGTTGCGTCGTTGCGTTGAAATCTGAAGGCAGGGCGCAGGGAGCTTCGGCCCCGGCTAAGTGCCAGACACGGGCTCGCGAGCTCTCACGTCATTCCGGCTTTCGCGGGACCTTTGCATAAAGTCGCTGGTGCTAGCCCCTCCCTTCAGGGGAGGGGTTGGGGTGGGGGTTGTCTGCTCGCCTCACCGGCGTCAGCGAACATTCTCCCCCACATTCCCCACCCCAACCCCTCCCCTGAAGGGGAGGGGCTTTGTCTCCGAGCGCTTCGCAAGGGTTATGCAAAGGTCCGGCGAATGCAGGGGAGACTTAAGAAGGTCGGCGAAGCCGATTGTCGATTCAGCCTGGATCCGCGGTCAGCCGCACCCTCGGCCTCGTTGCGTCGTTGCGTCTTTGCGTTGAAAACTGAAGGGCGAGGCGCAGGGGAAACAGGCCCGTCGCCCAGACCGGCCACAGTCCGGACCTCGGCTCCCCCGCCGAACGGCGCTTGAATGCGACAGGGCCGCGCTCCTATGCCTCGTGACTCCAAACGTTCGGAGCGCCGCCCATGAACAAGCCAGCTCTAGTCGCGCTCGCCGCCTTCCTCGCCGCCGCGGCGCCCGCGCAGGCGGCTCCGGCCCGCGCCCCCGCTCCAACCAACGCCTGGAAATGCGCCCCCGCCGACATGCCGGAGCTCTGCCGGCTCGCCGACGACGATCAGAAGGACAGGACGGCCGAGCCGATCGACTGGGCCCGGACCCAGCCCCGCGACGCCCGGCGCCGCGAGGCCGTCCTCGCCTTGCTCCGCGCCTCGACGCCGAAGACCTCGGGCGATTATTTCCACGCCGCCCTCGTCATGCAGCATGGCGAAACTTGGGAGGATTTCGCCGCCGCGCACCTGCTCGCCACGCGCGCGCTCCAGCTCTCGCCCGCCGATCCCAACGTCCAGCGCATGGTCGCCGCGTCCTGGGACCGGATGATGCATTCGATGGGCAAGAAGCAATGGTTCGGGACGAACACGTTCACCACGAACGGCGTCGCCGAGGCCAAGGAGACCCGGCCCGACCGAGTGCCCCAATCCCTCATCGACCTGTGGTCCCGGCCCTGGGTCTTTCCGCAATAGGCTGCGCGGCGCGCCCGCGCACCTTCGCGGGGAGGGCACATATTTCCCGACTCGAGCCGCTTTCCCGCCGTTCGCCCTGAGCCCGTCGAAGGGCCTCCTTCGCGCGCCGGCATCGCAAGGGAAGGGCTTCGACAAGCTCAGCCCGAACGGTGTTGGGGACGCCAAGGGACTTTTGGTTCGACGTTCGGGACTGCGCAGCGGCTGCTCACCAGTGCCTGTCACTTTTCCCCAGATTCAGAAAAGGCCCCTCCACATGGTTCGAATGGTCTCCCTCCCCTGAGAATGCGAATGCGAGACCTTTGCATAAGTCGCAGGGTGCCAGGCTGTGTCGACAATTCAGCACCCTTTCCCCCTCTCCCCCTGGGGAGAGGGGTTGGGTGAGGGGGCTCGGCACCCGCGGCTTACCCCCAGGGCCGAGCCCCCTCTCCCCACCCTCTCCCCGCCGGGGAGAGGGATTTCCTCGCTGCGCGCTTCGCAAGGGTTCTGCAAAGGCCGGCGAACGCAGGGGAGGACTCAAGAAGGTCTGCGCAGCTGATTGTCGATACAGCCTAGCTCCGCGGCCAACCGCACCCTCGGCCTCGTTGCGTCGTTGCCTTGAAACCTGAAGGTAGGGCGCAGGGCGCTTCGGCCCCGGCTGCGTGCCGGACTCGGGCTCGCGAGCTCTCCCGTCACTCCGGCTTCGCGGGGCCTTTGCATAAGTCGTCGGTGCTAGCCCCTCCCCTTCAGGGGAGGGGTTGGGGTGGGGGTTGTCTGCTCGCCTCACCGACTTCAGCGAACAATCTCCCCCACATTCCCCACCCCAACCCCTCCCCTGAAGGGGAGGGGCTTTGTCTGCCCGCGCTTCGCAAAGGGTATGCGAAGGTCCCGCGAAAGCCGGAATCCCTGGACGGCCCTTCGAGGGATATCGGCCTGCGTCCGCGTTGCCGGATCCCGGCTTCCGCCGGGATGACGATCGAGGGAAGAGAGCGACCGGAGACATTTCTCGGCTTCTTCGTGTCTTCGTGGTCTTCGTGGTCTTTGTGTGAAACCAAATCCGCCGCATGCGCCACGCTCGGCGCCGGCCTCTCACGCACGACTTCGGTGCCAGCTACGGCTTGCCGGTCCGGGCCGTGACTGTCACCAAGGTCAGCCACTTCTTCCGACCCTCGCCCCTTTTCCACCGTTCGCCCTGAGCCCGTCGAAGGGCTTTCCGTCACGTTCCCGGATCGCAGGGGAGGGCTTCGACAAGCTCAGCCCGAACGGCCGGCGGGAAGGCGTTCCGGCATCGCGAGGGGCAAGCTTCGACAAGCTCAGCCCGAACGGCTCCGGGACAGGAGCGACAAGGGTCCGTCGGCCGAGCCCCGCTTGGCCTCTTAGTGCCTTCGTGATCTTTGTGCGAACCCAACACCGCCGCGTCCGCCGCGCCCGGCACGCGCCGTGAAGATCACCCGTTCAGCCAGTTCCGATATTCCACCCGCATCTGCGCAAGCGTTTCCGTCGAGTCCGGGCTCCCGCCCCCGCCGGCCAGAGCCCGGTCGACGAGTTCGGCCTGGGCCGCGACCAGGGCCCTGCATTCGTCCGCCGCGATCAGCCCCGCCTCGGCGGCGATCTGCCAGGCGACGCGCATCGAGGTCGTGGTGGCTCCGAGCGCGGCATTGGCGTCGATCTCGCCGAGGCTCGGAAGCGAGGCTCCGAAGCCGGTCTTCAGCCGGGCCAGGATCGCCTCGTGCCAGAGCGAGTCCTCATCCCGCATACGGAGTGCCGCCTCGCGCATTCGGACCGCCTCCGGGTCGACGATCCGGCCCTCGGCCAGGACCACGGGCGCCGCCGCGCCGGTGTCGCAGCCGTGGCCGGGCCTTGCCACGAAGGCCTCGAGGTCGCGCTCGGCCGAGGCTTCGGGACGCGAATAATGGAAGGGGAGGGTCCGGCAGGCGAGGGGCCGGCGCCCGTAGATGCCGCAGCCCCCCGCGCCGAGCTCGGCGCAGGCGCCCGCTCCGGAGTCGACGGCCAGGGCCGAGACGAGGAGGTAGCGCGTCCGCTTGGCCGCCTTGCCGCCGCGCCGCCGTTTCAAATGGTGTCGGCGCACCGCGAAGGTCCTGAGCAGCCGCTTCGATTCGTGGAAGGCCCCGGCCGGGGCTCCCGCCGGGCCCGACTCGAGATGGCCGGCCAGGGTCCGCGGCACTTCATAGACCCGGAACATCAGCCGGAAGACGAACACGTCCGCGAGCCCCGCCGCCTCCGACAGCTGCACCTCCGGCGACCGGTCGCAACACGCCCCGCAGGCGGTGCAGGCGAACCGCCGCTCGCGTCGGGCTTCGGGAGCGGCGGCCGGTCCGGCGATCAGGCGCCCGGCCCCTCGATCTCCCGTACCGGCTCCACCTTGAGGCAGGACCCGTCAGCGCCGGCGATCCGAACCCGCGAGCCTTCCGCGCAGTCCGGCCCACGGCAGGACCAGACGCTGTCGCCGACCCGGACCCGGCCCTCGCCGTTGACGATCGCTTGCGTGACCACGACCGTCCGGCCCGTGAGGCGGGCGGCCCGGTCGTTGAGCAGCGGGTCGGCACTCGGCATCGGGTTGGCGATGTACCAGCGGCGGCCGAGATAGACCGCGGCGATCGAGACCAAAGCGAAGATGGCGAGCTGGAAGGGCAGTGCGATGTCGAAGGCGAGGGCGAGGAGGCCGGTGGCGGCGGCCGCGGCGGCGAGCCAGATCAGGAAGACTCCCGGGACGATCAGCTCGGCGATCCCGAGGATGATCGCGGCCAGAAGCCACATCCAGTGCGGTTCGAGCTCGAGGCCGGTCACTGGCTCGGCACCTCGCCCCGGCCTTCGAAGGGCCCGCGCCGCCGCGCCGGGGCAGGGCCTGCGCCGCCGCCGCCCGCTCCGCCGCCGCCGCTTCCGAGCGCGTCCCTGGCGAGCTCGCCGATCCCGCCCAGGGTTCCGATCAGAGCCGTCGCCTCGACCGGGAAGAGGATGGTCTTGGCGTTGGGCGAGGTGGCGAATCCGGAAATGGCGTCGACATAGCGCTGGGCGATGAAATAGTTGATCGCCTGGGTGTTTCCGCCCGAGATGGCGTCGGAGACGACCTGGGTCGCCTTGGCTTCGGCCTCGGCGGCGCGCTCCCTCGCCTCGGCGTCGCGGAAGGCGGCTTCGCGGCGGCCTTCGGCCTCCAGGATCTGGCCCTGCTTCTCGCCCTCGGCCCTGAGGATGGCGGAGGCTCGGCTGCCCTCGGCCTCGAGGATCACCGCGCGCTTCTCGCGCTCGGCCTTCATCTGGCGGCCCATGGCGTTGACGATGTCGGCGGGGGGGCGGATGTCCTTGATCTCGACCCGGGTGATCTTGACGCCCCAGCTCTCGGTCGCGGAATCGACCACCGACAGGAGGCGGGCGTTGATCTCGTCGCGCTTGGAGAGAGTCTCGTCGAGGTCCATCGAGCCCATGACGGTTCGAAGGTTGGTCGTGGTGAGCTGCATGATCGCGACGTAGAGGTCGGAGACCTCGTAGGCGGCCTTGGCGGCGTCGAGCACCTGGAAGAAGACCACTCCGTCGGTCGACACCATGGCGTTGTCCTTGGTGATGATCTCCTGTCCCGGGATGTCGAGCACCTGCTCCATCATGTTCACTTTCCGGCCCACGCGGTAAAAGAAAGGCATGTAGAAATTGAATCCCGGATGGGCGACGGCGGTGAAGCGGCCGAAATATTCTATCGTGTAATGATAGCCCTGGCGGACGATCTTGATCCCGGAAAACAGGAACAGGACGACCAGCACCAGAAGGAAAAAGAAAATCGTGGTTATCATGACGGCCGCGCCTCCCCTTGCGAACCGGGGCATAATGTAGGCAAGCGGGGCTGCTTCCAAGCGAAATCGGGACCTATGAAGACCGACCTCAGCCTCTGCCGTTCGCTGCTCTTCCTTCCCGCCTCGAACCCGAGGGCGATCGAGAAGGCGAGGGGGCTCGGCGCCGACATGGTCGTCCTCGACCTCGAGGACGCCGTGAAGCCCGGCGACAAGGACGAGGCGCGCGCGGCGGCCGTGGCGGCGGCGGCCGAGGGGTTCCCTGGCCTGTGCGCGATCCGGATCAATTCGCTGGCGCCCTGGCATGAGCCCGACCTGACCGCGGTCGCCGCCAGTCGTGCCGATTACGTCGTGGTGCCGATGACTCCGGGTCCCGAGGCCGCGAGTGCCGGGGCCCGGGCCACCGGCAAGCCGGTCCTCGCGATGATCGAGACCGCCCGGGGAGTCCTGAACGCCGCCGCCATCGCTCCGGAGACGGCGGCCCTGGTCGCCGGAACCAACGACCTCGCCGCCGACCTCGGCCTTCGTCCCGGCGGCGACCGGGCGCCGCTGGCCACCGCCCTCCAGACCCTCCTGCTCGCCGCCCGCGCCGCCGGGGTCGCCGCCTTCGACGGAGTCTATAATCGCCTCGACGACCCGGAAGGTTTCGCAGCGCAGTGCGAACAGGGGAAGAGCTTCGGCTTCGACGGCAAGTCGCTCATCCATCCGAGCCAGATCGAGCTTGCCAACCGCCTGTTCGGGCCGAGCGAGGCGGAGGTCGACGCGGCTAGGCGGCTTCTCGCCGCGGCGACGGGGGGCGCCGAGCGCTTCGAAGGCGAGATGATCGAGCAGATGCACGTCGAGCAGGCGCGGTGGGTTCTTGCTCGGGCTCGGACTTGAGCCGCCCGCTCCCTGAAAGCGAGTCCTGAAAGGCGGGGAGCATGCGGGCCTTGCCACCCGCGCCCGTGCCGATTTAAGCCGCCTGATGGCCGTACGCTTTCTCACCGCCCTGATCCTTTTCTTCCTCGCCCTCCCAGCTTCGGCGGAACCGGTCGCTCCGGAGGCATTGCGCCGCCATATCGACGTGCTCGCAAGCGACGACTTTGCCGGCCGGGAGCCGGGAACGGACGGGGAGAAGAAGTCGATCGCCTATATCGCGGGGCAGATGCGCTCCTTCGGGCTCGAGCCCGCGGGACCGCGCAACGGCTGGTACCAGCCGCTCGAGGTGAAGGATCGCCGGCCCGGCGACCAAAGCAGCGTCTGGCGGGCGAAGGCGGGCAGGCGCGAGCGGATCGAGCTCGGTCGCGACGAGGTCATCCTCCTCGGCCGCTCCGCCCGCGAGACCCTGTCCCAAGCCCCGGTGGTCTTCGCCGGCCACGGCGCGGTGGTTCCGGGCAAGGGCATCGACCAGCTCGCCGGGGCCGATATGAAGGGCGCCGTCGTGCTCATCCTCTACGACGTGCCCGACGGGTCGGGACTTCCGAGCTATTCCGAACGGGTCGAGGCGGCGGCCGCTTCGGGCGCGGCGGCGGTGATCGCGATCATCGGACGGGACCTGCCCTGGCCGGTCGTCCAGCGCATCTACGACGTCGGCCAGAAGAGGCTGGCCATCCACGATCCGCCGCCCATCGCGGGAGCGATGTCGCAGGGGGCGGCCGAGACCCTGGTGCGCTTCGCCGGGGGCGACCTCGCCGCGCTGCTCGCCGCGCCCGCGCCGAGCTTCAGGGCGGTGCCGCTCAAGCTTCGAGCAAGCTTCGAAGTCGCCACCTCGATCGAAACGATCCGGACCAGCAACGTGGTCGGCCGGATCCGCGGCTCGGGCGGCGGGGGCGAGAGCCTGCTTTACCTCTCGCATTGGGACCATCTCGGCCTTTGCGAAAAGGAAGCTTCCGACCGAATCTGCAACGGCGCGGTCGACAATGCGAGTGGGGTCGCCGCCTTGCTCGAGATCGCCAGGGCAATGGGCCGCGGACAGCGGCCCAAGCGCGATATCCTGTTCCTCGCCACCACGGCCGAGGAAATGGGCCTGCTCGGCGCCGAATATTTCGCTTCCCGTCCCGTCGTGCCGCTCGGCTCGATCGTCGCCGCGGTCAACATGGACTCGCTCGCGATCGCGCCGAAGGGGGAGCCGGTGGCCGTGATGGGCCGCGGCCGGGCGGCGCTCGATTCGATCATCGACCGGACGATCGCCGAAACCGGCCGGAGCCCCGACCTCGACGACGAGGCCGCCGCCTTGGTAGAGCGCCAGGACGGCTGGGCCTTGGCCCGGGCCGGAGTGCCCGCGATCATGGTGGGCGGCTCGTTCGCGGACATGAAGAAGCTCGGCGCCTTCCTCGGCGGGCCTTATCATTCCCCCGCCGATAATCCGGACCCGGACCTGATGCTCGACGGCGCGGCCGAGGATACCGACCTGATGATCGCGCTCGGAAGGAAGCTGGCGGATCCGGCGATCTACCCCTGGTCGAGCCGCTAACGACGCTCAGTCGTCGTAATAATAAGGCGAGCGTTTCGCCCAATCGGACCCGGGGTGGCGCGAATGAAGCAGCTGGAAGGCGCGCCGGCCGAGATGGTCGTGATTGCCGCCCCAGCGGGCGACCCGGATCAGCCAATAGAGCATCTCAGGCGAGCGCGGGTCGGCCGGATGGGCCCGCGCGTAGGTCAGAGCCCGATCCCATAGCGAGGACGCACCCGGCGGAGGCGGCTCCTCCTGATCGTAAGTCCGGAACGTCGCCCGTTCGGCCGCCGAAACCTTCTTCGCCGCTTCGACGAAGGCCGGAAGGCGGAAGGGAAAGGCCGACTGGCCGCACTGGCCGAGGCAGACAAGGTCGCTGGAGTCTCCATTCCTGTCGTACCAGCCGGACTGATAGGCGGCCGGCTCCGGGAACTTCCCCGGTGGGGCGCCGCCTGCGCGAGGAACGATCATCCAGTCGACCCAACGACCCTGGAAATCCCGAAGGCTTCCCACCGGCCTGGTGTAGCTGAAGGCGATGAGGTCGGTTCGAAGGCCCGGGAGCTTGGCCATCGCGAAATATTCGGCGAAGCTTTTGGCCTCGCCCGGCCGGGCGGCGGCGATCGCCTGCCAGTCCCGCCGCATTTGCGGGAGGAGGGTAGCGAGATCGCGGACGACCGCGTCGACGCCTTCATCGTCTTGGAATTGCACCCCCCGGGCGAAGTTGGTGAGCGCGATATCGAGCCTTAGCGAGACGGGCAGCTCGGCCGACTTCGACAGCGCGATTCGAGCGTCGAGCGGCAGCCGGTCGATGATCGCCCGCGCGTCGGCGCCGAGCCCGACCCAGCCGCCGCGATGGGGCGCCAGATTGTCGTCGTTCCTCGCCCAGTCGTCGCCGACGCAATATTCGCCGGGCCCGCCGCAAAAGGCCTGCCGAAGCGAGTAGCGCGCCAGCTCGCCGAGATCGGCGGCGACCTGGGTCCGGGCCCCGGAAAAGAGGTTTCGTTCGCCCAGCGTGAGGTTCGGATCGGCGAGGATCGAATCGAGCCTGGTTCGGGTCGATCCCGGTTCGGCCTTGCCCACGGTGAGCCGGGTCAGATGATATTGCGCGGTGAGCCAGGCCGGGTCCCCTCGGCGCACCGCCGCGGCGTCCGACGCGAGGCGCGGTGCCGCGTCATGTTCCGGCGGCACCAGGCTCAGAGCGGCGAGCAGCCAGGCCGGATCCTTCGTAACGGTCCAGCGCTCTCGGGCATGGTCGAGGCCGGGCGAATCCTCGCGGGCTTGCAGGGTTTCGATCCAGTCGGCGACCTCGGGCGGCGCGGAGGCCTTCTCGCCGAGCAGGAGATAGTCGCGCAGGGCAAAGGCGATGTCGGAATCCGCTTGCGGCCGGCGAAGCTCGGCTTCGAGCTCGACGAGCAGGGCGTCCGGCCGGTCGCGATAAGCGAGGGCTCGTAGCATCTTGCGGACTTCGCCGCGCCCATAGGTGCCGGCCGGAGCGGCGGCGAGCTCGTGCAGGGCCGTGCGGGCCCGCCCGATCGCCCCGGAATCGCGGCTGGCGAGCGCTTCGCGCTGCAGGGCCCGAACCCGAAGGTAGAGGCCCTTGCTCCGCCAGGGTGAGGAGGCGTCCCGCGCGATCGCCGCGAAGCGCTCCGCCGCCTCCGCGTTGCGCCGATTGTAGAGGGCGAATGCCGCTTCCTGATAGGCGCGGTCGGCCTTCAACCAGGCGGGAGCGTCGGCGACGAGCGGCGGAAGAACGGCGCCTTCGCTGCCGCAGGCGTCGAACACCGAGTCCTGGGTCTGGAGCCAGGCGCGGACGGCGGGCGAGGCCTTGCCGTAGCGCGCGGCGCGGTCGCGCAGGGTCGCCGCGGCGGTGTCGAAGGCGTCGCGGAAGCAATTCTGGACGCTGGTGTAATCGGGGCCGCTTCGTTCGGTCGGAATGTAAGGGGGCGACGGCGCTACGCCGGCAACGATCGAGCGCGCGTCCATCCAGCCATAGACTCCGTCATTGGGGCCCAGGCTCGCCGGCTCGCCGCAGCAGGGCGAAGTCAGAGCGATCCCGGCGTCGGAGCCGACCGCCAGCCCATGGAGAAGCCGCCAGTCCAGATAGAGGAGGGGATCGGCCGAACGCGCGGTCAGCATTCCCAGCCGGCCTTTGAAGAGCCGTGCCCGCTCGGAAGGGCCGTTGCCGCCGCCGCGGTCGATGAAGACGGGGTAGGGGCCCGGATCCGCCGATCCGAAGACCGGTCCGCCCCAGATCGCCGCCGCCCAGGCAGCCAAGGCCGCGAACGCAATCCGCCCCCTCATCGCCAAACCTCCACCCCCTGCCGCGCCTTCTCGAAGTCCGCCGCCGTCCAGCTGCGCGGGTTGAACAGATAGACTCGTCGCCCCGGCGGAGCGCGATCGAGCGGTGTATCGGTCGCGATTCCGAGAGCGCTTCGGCAGCGAGGATTGCGAAAATCCCCGCCCGCCGCCAGCCTTTTCCTCAGCCCCTCGCCGCCGATCGTCATCCGGAAGAGCATCGGCACGATCTCGTCGACAGGAGCCTGCTCGAGCCAGCCCTCGGAGTCGCACCAGGAAGCGAGCGCCGTCATCGACAGGAGAACGCCGTCCGGCAGCCCGCGCCGGACGTCGGCGAGCACGTCGAGAAGCACGGCCCGCTCCGAGGCGCGCACCTCGAAATCGAGCTGGACCCGCCGGGCCGGGATGGCGGCGGCATAATGGAGGATCGCAGCGCTCGTCCGGGAGCGAAGCAGGGGCGTCCAGCGGAGCGGCCGTTCATGGTCGATCTGGACGTGGACGAGCGCGGTCGACGGCGGCAACGCCGTCTTGAGCGGGAAGCGCCGTCCGCGCGCCTGCAGTCCGTCGCCGGAAAGCTCGACGAAGCCGGTCTGGAGCGCGACTTCGGCCCGCGCTCCGGCGAAGCGCAGGTCCTCGGGCCGTTCCCAGGCCCACAGGATGAGCGGGGAGGGCGCAGCCGGGGCCGGCCGGCACGAGCCGGCGAGGAGAAGGCAGGGGAGCAGCGGGAGAAGCGCGCGCATGACCCAGTGTCGCCATTCGGTGGGCCTCGGGTCAATCGCCCAGGAAAAATCCCGTCATTGCCGCGAAGCGGGAATGACGTAGGAGGCGGAGCAATGACCTGGGCCCGGAAAGTCTGGAAACGCGCTTTATGCGCCTTGCTCGCGCCCTTAATCGTGTCCGCAATGGCCCTGATCGACCCGCTCGGCACCTTCAACGCCCTCACGCCCAAGGACCGCGGGTCGGACCGAGTCGCGAAGGGCGTGGCCTATGGCGCCGGCGAGCGGCTGAAGCTCGACGTCTACGCCCCCCGCGCCGCCGCGGTTCGGCCCCGCCCGGTGATCCTCTTCCTCTACGGCGGCTCGTGGAACAGCGGCCGACGCCAGGGCTATGCCTTCGCCGCACGCGCCCTGGCCGCCCGCGGCTTCG
The DNA here is from genome assembly GCA_036387875.1 of Allosphingosinicella sp. GTDB lineage: Bacteria > Pseudomonadota > Alphaproteobacteria > Sphingomonadales > Sphingomonadaceae > Allosphingosinicella. The sequence continues at coordinate 34,972 of DASVSX010000032.1, forward strand.
TCGTCGTCGTCCCCGATTACCGGCTGGTCCCCGAGGCGCGTTATCCCGACTTCCTGCGCGATTGCGCCGCCGCCTTTCGCTGGGCGAGGCGGAATGCGGCGAGTTATGGCGGCGACGGCGAACGGATCGTTCTGATCGGCCACAGCGCCGGGGCCTACAATGCCGCCATGCTGGCGCTCGACCCGAGCCTTCTGGGGCCCGACAGGGCCGCCGTTCGCGGCTTCGCCGGCTTAGCCGGCCCCTACGACTTCCTCCCGCTGGACGACGGAGCGACGATCGCCGCGTTCGGAACCTGGCCGAGGCTCGCCGAGACCCAGCCCGTAAACCATGTCGGGCCGGGCGCTCCCCCGGCCCTGCTTCTGCACGGGGACGGAGACTCCAGGGTGATGCCGCGCCACAGCCGCAAGCTGGACGGGCTGCTCCGGGCTGCGGGGAGCGAGGTCGAGCTGAAGCTCTATCCCGGCCTCGGCCATGTCGGAATCCTGGCAGCCCTCGCCATGCCCTTTCGCGGCCGGGCGCCGGTGCTCGCGGACGTCGCCCGCTTCGCGCACAAGGTCGGCGGGGAGAGCTCTTCCCGCTGAGTTGCGCCCGCGGTGAAACCCTCTAAGGGCCGGCCGATGGATCTCGACGACCAGCTCCGCCGCTATTTCGGAACCGCCGACTTCTCCGCCATCCCACCCGCCGCTCTCGAATCCGGGATCGAGCGGATGAAGGTCGATCTCGGCCTCGAGAAGGACCGGGGCAACCGCTTCGCGCTCTGGGCGCTTCTCCACATGCTCGGTTCCGCGCCCGACCTCGACGTCGCCTTCCCCGACGAGCGCGACCGGGAGGCGGCTCGCAATTTCATGGACCTGGCGGGCCGGGCGGATGGAACCTGACCCGCCGTCGCGCGGTTTTCCGCTCGGGCCCGCGAAGGTTTGACCTCCGTAACGGCCTTTGTAACGTTTAGCCTCCTGCGCTCGCTTCGAACGCGGAAGCGAGGGACATAGTGAACGACACCGACACGAAAGCAGCGACCGGCGTCGCCGGACTGGACGACATCCTCGTAGGCGGCTTGCGACGCAACCGGGTATATCTCCTCGAAGGCAGTCCCGGCACCGGCAAGACCACGATCGCCATGCAGTTCCTGCTGGAAGGCGCCGCTCGGGGCGAACGCGGGCTCTACATCACTTTATCGGAGACCGAAGCCGAGCTGCGCGAGACGGGCGTGTCGCACGGCTGGGACTTTGCCGAGCCGAACGAGATTTTCGAGCTGGTTCCTCCCGAAAGCCTGCTCGACGACGAGCAGCAGCAGAGCCTGCTCTATTCCTCCGACCTCGAGCTCGGCGAGACCACCAAGCGGATCATCGAGGTCGTCGAGCGGCTCCAGCCCAAGCGGATCGTGCTCGACAGCCTCTCCGAAATCCGGCTTCTCGCCCAGAGCTCGCTTCGCTACCGCCGCCAGATCCTGGCTCTGAAGCATTATTTCTCGAATCACGATTCGACCGTGGTGATGCTCGACGACCTCACCACCGACACGCACGACAAGACGGTGCACAGCGTCGCCCATGGGGTCATCCGGCTGGAGGAGACGGCTCCGGATTATGGCGCCGAACGGCGGCGCCTGAGAGTCATCAAATATCGCGGCCAGCGCTTCCGCGGCGGCTATCACGATTTCGTCATCGACACCGGCGGCGTCAAGGTTTTCCCCCGGCTGGTCTCGTCCGAGCACAAGACCCAATTCGTTCGCGACACGATGAAGAGCGGCTCGCGCGAGCTCGACTCATTGCTCGGCGGCGGCATCGAGCGCGGTTCGAGCACGCTCGTCATCGGACCGTCCGGAACCGGCAAGTCGCTACTCAGCCTGACCTTCGCGGTCGCCGCGGTGGAGCGGGGCGAGTGCGCCGCCTTGTTCATCTTCGACGAGGAGCTGGGCCTGCTCTTCGAGCGCGCCAAGGGCCTGGGCCTCGATTTGCAGGCGATGGTCGACGGCGGGCGGCTTCTGATCGAACAGGTCGACGCCGCCGAGCTCGCACCCGGCGAGTTCGCCCACCGGGTCCGAGCCGCGGTGGAGGGCGGCGGCGCGCGCACGGTCGTCGTCGACAGCCTCAATGGCTACCAGGCCGCGATGCCGCAGGAGCAGCAGCTCATCCTCCACATGCACGAGCTCCTGCAATTCCTGAACCGCCAGGGGACGAGCACCTTCCTCACCGTCGCCCAGCACGGGCTGGTCGGCGACATGAAGGCGCCGGTCGACGTCACCTACCTTGCCGACAGCGTCATCCTGCTTCGTTATTTCGAGGCTGCGGGCCGGGTGCGCCGGGCGATCTCCGTGATCAAGAAAAGGACCAGCGCGCACGAGGACACGATCCGCGAGTACAGGATCGGGGCGGACGGAATCACGCTGGGCGCGCCGCTGGAGAATTTCCAGGGCGTTCTTCGCGGGGTGCCGGAGCTGATCGGCCACCGTCCCTCGCCCGTCGGCGAAAGCGCTTGAAGGACGAGCTTTCCGAACGGGCGCTGGTCCTTGCGCCGATCGGCCGCGACTCCGCCGTGGCCCGAGCCATGCTCGGCGAATCCGGGATCGCAGCCACGGTCTGCCCGGACCTGGCCTGCCTCGTCGCTCAGCTCCGTCTCGGCGCCGGCTTCGTCCTGGTCACCGAGGAGGCGCTGATGCGCTCGGACCTCCGCCCCGTGCGGTCCTGGATCGACGCCCAGCCGGAATGGTCGGACCTGCCCTTCGTCCTCCTCACCAGCCGCGGCGGCGGGCTCGAGCGCAACCCGGCCGCGGAGCGATTCCTCGAGGTGCTCGGCAACGTCACCTTCCTTGAACGGCCCTTCCATCCGACCACCCTGGTCAGCGTCGCCCGCTCGGCTCTTCGCGGCCGCCGCCGCCAGTACGAGGCGCGAGCCCGACTCGAATCGCTCGCGGCCAGCCAGCGCGAACTCACCCGCTCCAACGAGACCCTCGAAGCCCGGGTCGACGAGCGCACCCGCGAGCACGAACTCGCGCTCGCCCAGCTCCACGAGGCCCAGAAGCTGGAGACCCTGGGCCAGCTGACCGGCGGGGTCGCCCACGATTTCAACAATCTCCTCACTCCGATCATCGGAAGCCTCGATCTTCTTCGCCGGAGGGCGCCGCCCGAGGACAAGTCGCACCGCCATATCGACATGGCCCTTCAGGCGGCGAGCCGGGCGGCGACTCTGGTCCAGCGCCTGCTCGCCTTCGCCCGCCGCCAGGACCTCCAGCCGCGCTCGGTCGACATCGTCGTCCTGCTTCGCGGAATGCAGGATCTGATCCGCAAGTCGGTCGGCCCGATGGTCGAGGTCGCGGTCGACTGCCCCGAGGAGCTCGCCCCGGCCCGGATCGATCCCAACCAGCTCGAGCTCGCAATCCTCAATCTCGCTCTCAACGCCCGCGACGCCATGGCCGGAGGCGGAAAGCTGGTCATCGCGGCCCGCGCCGAGCAGGTCGTCCCGGGCCAATTGCTCGCGCCGGGCAAATATCTGCGGGTCGCGATCAGCGACACCGGGGTGGGCATGGACTCGGTCACCCTCGGCCACGCGGTCGAGCCGTTCTTCTCGACCAAGGGCGTCGGCCGAGGCACCGGCCTCGGCCTGTCGATGGTCCACGGCCTTTGCGCCCAGCTCGGCGGAACCCTCCACCTCAGGAGCAAGCCGGGCGAGGGCACGACGGCGGAGATGTGGCTTCCCGCCGCCGCCGATCCCGCCGGCCGCGAGGAGGGCGAGCCGGCGCCATTGGTGGTCGCCCGCCGGGCGGCGACCATCCTGCTCGTCGACGACGAGGACATCGTCCGCCGCGCCACGGCCGACATGCTGTCCGACATCGGCTACACGATCGTCGAGGCCGCTTCGGGCGCGGAGGCGCTTCGGCTGGTTCGCGACGGAGCGGCCTGCGACGCCGTCGTCAGCGACTATCTGATGCCCGGAATGAACGGGGTCGACCTGATCCGCCACCTGCGCGATCTCGTCCCCGATCTGCCGGCGATGCTGATCAGCGGCTATTCGACGATCGCCGAGGGCTCCGGCTCCGAGCTTCCCCGGCTCGCCAAGCCCTTCCGCCAGGCCGATCTGGCCCGGAGCGTCGCCCAGCTCCTCGCGGAGCCGCCGGCCGGAACGCTCAAATTCCCGATGGAGCGGACGAGGCGGTAGGCCGAGCCGTCATCCTGGCGAAAGCTGGACCTCGGGACGAGAAGTCTGGGCGGGCCTCCCCGAGATCCCGGCTTCCGCCGGGATGACGGCCCGTGCCAACCAGGCCTACCCGCGACCTCTGTGCCGATCGATTTTTTCAACGCAGAGACGCAAAGACGCATAGACGCAAAGAGCGGAGCGCTCCACCGCCGCCCGTGCTGGCGGGAGACGCGAATTTATCGGGGCGAACCAGTATCTTTCCGCTCCGCGGAATCTTTGCGTCTTTGCGTCTTTGCGTTGAAAGAATGAGTTCGCACCGAGTTCGCGGTCTGGCTCCGTAGGAGACCGGCTAAGCTACGTCGCTTCGCCCCTCGACCTGAAGCGCGTCGCTCTCCGCCTCCTCGAACTCGCCGCCGCGCCCGGCCAGCGCCGCCCGCAACTGCCCGACGTCCACCGCCCGCTCCCACCGGGCGACGACGATCGTCGCCACCGCATTGCCGACGAAGTTGGTCAGCGACCGGCATTCGCTCATGAACCGGTCGACTCCGAGGATCAGCGCCATCCCCGCCACCGGAACGGTCGGAAGCACCGACAGCGTCGCCGCGAGGACGATGAAGCCCGATCCGGTCACCCCCGCGGCCCCCTTGGAGCTCAATATCGCGACCGCCATCAGCAGCATCTGGTCGCCCGGGCTGAGCGGCGTGTTGGTCGCCTGGGCGATGAACAGGGCCGCGAGCGACATGTAGATGTTGGTCCCGTCGAGGTTGAAGCTGTAGCCCGTCGGGACGACCAGCCCGACGATCGGCTTGGGGCAGCCCGCCCGCTCCAGTTTCTCCATCAGCAGCGGCATGGCGCTCTCGGAGCTCGACGTCCCGAGCACGAGCAGAAGCTCGTCCTTCAGGTAGCGGATCAGTGCGAAGATCGAGAAGCCGGCCGCCCGCGCGACCAGCCCGAGCACGACGAGGACGAAGATCAGCGAGGTGGCGTAGAAGGTGGCGATCAGCGCCGCCAGGTTGGCCAGGGTCCCGATCCCGTGGGCCCCGATCGTATAGGCCATCGCCCCGAACGCTCCGATCGGCGCCGCGTACATGAGGATATGGACGATCCGGAACATGATCGCGGTCAGCACCCGCATCCCGCCCAGCACCCGCTCCCCCCGCTCGCCGAGCAAGGCAAGGGCGATCCCGAACAGGATCGACACGAACAGCACCTGCAATATCTGCCCCGAGGTGAAGGCGCTGAAGAACGTGTCCGGGATGATCTCGAGAAGGAAGCCCGTCACCGATTGGTCGTGCGCCTTATCGACATAGGTCGCCACCGCGCTCTGGTCTAGCGAGGCCGGATCGACGTTCAGCCCGTCGCCCGGCCTGATCACGTTCGCGACGATGAGCCCGACGGCGAGCGCAAGGGTCGAGAAGGTCAGGAAATAGGCCATCGCCTTGGCGCCCACCCGCCCGAACGCCTTCAGGTCCGACATGCCGGCGATCCCCGTGGTGACGGTGAGGAAGATCACCGGAGTGATGATCATCTTCACCAGCCGGATGAACGCGTCCCCGAGCGGCTTCAGCGAGGTCCCGAAGGCGGGGAACAGCCATCCGACGAGGACGCCCAGCGCGATCGCGACGAGCACCTGGACATAGAGGCTTCGGTAGAAGGGCCTGCGCTTCGTCACGTCCGTCTCCGTCGTTCCGTCCACGCTAGCGAAAGGGGAGGGGGCAGTCACTGCGCGAAGCCTCATCCCTAAAAGGGAGAGGCCAGGGGTAGATGCGCAAGGCACGCGTCCCATACCCGCAATCCAGATTTGCCAGTCGAAGGACCTAATCGACGACGATCCGCCAGTCCTCGCCCTCTCGTATCAGGCGGAAGGCGAGTGCCCATCGCATGGCGAGCATTCGCGACTCCCCTTCTGAAAATTCTATAACGCCCCGAAAAATCGACCGGCTCGGGGCGCTGTCGCAATGCTTGATGAGGATGCGCTCGATCCACCGTCGCGCAGCTCGGATATCTAACGTTTCCGCGCCGTCACGAACGGGCCGTCCGTCGACTAACAAATGATCGATTCGGCCATTCTCCTCGGGTCCGTTGCGGAAGCGGACTCGAAACACGTGCGACCCGCACGCGGACTCGTAGTCGGTTTGATGATATTTAGGGCTGATCTCGGGGTGGGGCCCAGTGGTCACGACGATCATCTCCTGCTGCCCCAGCATCAGCAGCCCGGCCAAAGTCCCGCCAAGAGTGCTCATGACCACTTCCTTGCCTGTGGATTGACCTTCACTAGGAACGGGAGAGCCATCCGCCCGCCCTAATCGATCGAGATCCGCCAGCCTTTGCCTTTTGGGACTATGCGAAAAAAAAACGTTTCGTGGTTGTCGGTAGGCTGCGATTCCGATTTTCGGAATTTCATAATCCCTCGAAACACAAGCTGTCGCGGATCCGTCCCACAATGCATTATCCCAATCCTGTCGATCACTCCCCGAGCAGCAAAGCGATCCAGCTTTTTTGCAGCGCCCGCTACCGACCGGCCATCGATAAGAACATGATCGATCCGGCTCCTTTCACCAGGTACATTCCGGAACCGAACTCGGAACACGGAGCTCCCGCAGGCCGACTCAAAATCGTAGCGATGGTATTTCGGGCCAAAGGCGTTTCCGGCACTAGCAGTGCTGCCGCCTTGCTCCGCGACGATCAGCAATCCTGCCAAGGCCATACCAAAAATGTTCATCATCGCCGCTCCCGCCGCCGCCCCAGTCCGCTATCCGCAGGACTCTGATCGCTCTCTGCCGTCGAGACCTTCCCCCGTCTTCATCTTTGCATCGTTGTTAAGCAAATCCTTGAAATAGTCGCGCTCGTCGTACTTAAATTCGCGCGTTACACCGAAGGCATCCATGATCCACAAGGATGGGTTCGAGGTCGCACCCGCGCCCGCCTTAATCCGGTCGAGCATTTGCCAGTCATCGATGGACGGGTATCGGCCAATCAATTTCAAATCTGAGCTAACGTTTGTCCCGGGATGTGAATGCCAGAAGCCTTGCACGGGCTGAGTTGTGCCATAGTTAATTTGCACTTTGTTTGGGAGGTCGTTCGAATAGATCATGTCATTGAGCGCCCCGAATGAACCATCGGAATTTCTCACGATCATCGTTCCAAATTCAACCTTGCTCCAATCATTCCCGCTGGCAGTGGTAACCGGGTCCACAGGCCCGGAAACACCAGTCGGAAGCTCACCCTTCACATGTTTGGCCACCTGTACCGCTGCCCCATCGTCGCTACCGCAATCCTGCGTGTGCTCCGCCACGGGCACGGCCGGTGTGCCGGTAGTGCTGCCCCCTCCGTTGCCGCCGTCTCCGGAGCCTTCGGCGCCGCCCCCGCCGCCGCTGCCGTTCGTCACGACCCGCCCGGTGAGGGGCCGTCCGGTGATCACGATATCCTCGCTTTCCCCGTCCGCGTTCGACGGGCCGTCCAGCAGGATGTCGTCGCTCGGGCCGATCGTTCCGGCGGCTAAAGCGCCGTTCGAGCTGCCGGAGAGCAAAGAGACGATCCATTCATCGCCTGCTCCCTTGGGCGAGTCGCTGAGCAATGTGTCGGCGCCGTCGCCCTCGCTCACCATTGCGGCGAAGTCCAGTGCTGCTTCTCCGCCGAGCTCACCAAGCAACGCCATCATCTGCGCGGACCCGTTGTCCAGGGAGAGGAGAGTTCCACCTTCTATTTCGATCATAGCGCCCCCGTTCAGGCATAGACTTGTTTCATTGCGACTCGATTCGAGGCAAAACTAACAAAGCCATGGTTGTAAAAAAAGACTCGTTGGCGATGATAGCCCTGATGCAGCCGGATTTAGTATTATCTTATATCCGAATTGGACCAATCCACTTTCCCTATTGCGGCAACGTTCTTTCCTTTGCGAGGCTGTCCCCACCCTCTTTGGGGGCGAGGACGTCCCTTACTCCGTTGCGCCTTCGCGCCTTTGCGTCTTCTCTCGAAAACAGGCTGGCTCGCGCCCGGGCCATGGCGGCGCGGTTCGACCGAGTGCGATGCCGGGGCCGGCCGCGCCGCGCCCCCGGCGTGCCCTCGGTCGAGGCGCCGGCCTGTTCTCGAACGACAAGAAGCGCGTTGCGGGAAGGGGAAGCCGTTCCCCGGTCGCCATTCCGGAGCCACGATCTTCCGCTTTCCTTCGCGCTTCGACTTTCTGTCGAATCCACGATTTCAAAGAGCCGGCCCTTTCGAGCGATTCGGAGGATCCCATGAAAAATCCTACATTGCGAATCCTATTAGTTCCGTTTTCGTTCTAATTTTTCCTGTGGTTGCAAAAATCGTGAGACTCAGTTGCCGAACGTGCAACTGCGGCCCTCGGCAGGCTCCGGCAAGTCCGCTGCCCCTGTAAAAAGCAAATTCGGAATAGCGCTCATCTCTGCCGTTAATCTCCAAGTCATCTTGGACAAGCCGGGGCCGTGTGACCTGTTGCTTTAAAATCACGCTGCACCGCAATATCTTGGGACCGTCTTGCGAAGCGTCGCGAACGGCTTAATTTTCAGGCTCCTGATCGCATGCAGGCGACAGTTGAAAAGGACCTGATTGAAATGAAGAAATTTGCATTGCTGGTGAGCGCCGTGGCTCTGCCGCTCGCCGTTCCCGGCGTCGCGCACGCCCAGGACGCCGCCTCCACCACGGGCGCCCACCCCTATGTCGGAATTCAGGGCGCCCTCCACGATCTCAACGTGGACGAGGACGAGATCGACACCGGCGGCTTCGACCTCGACGATTCCGCTCTCACCTACGGCGTGTATGGCGGAGTCGATTTCGATCTCGGCAAGTCGGCGATCGTCGGAGTCGAGGGTAACTTCAACCTCGGCGACGGCCCGATCGACTCCGAATATGGCGTCGCCGGCCGCATTGGCTTCAAGGCCGGCAACAGCGGCAGCGTGATCTTCGCCCGCGCCGGCTACCAGTGGATCAACGTCGACGGCTCCGGCCTGCTGGGTGTCGACGACGACCTGATCGACGACGACGATGCCGATCTCGACGACACGATCGGCGACTATCTCGTCGGAGTCGGAGCGGACATCGCGGTGGGCAAGAACATGGGCCTGCGGGTCGCGGTCGACACCGTCTCGTTCGACACCCTTCGCCCGAGCGTCGGCCTCCACCTGAAGTTCTAAGCTTCCTAAAGCCGAACTCGAAAGAATCGAAGCGGCCGGTCCCCAGCGGACCGGCCGCTTCTTTTTTGCCCCCGTGGCCGGGCTGGTAGGTTGGGCCGGCGGCGCCGCGGCAGCAATCCCGCGAAGCGGAAAATCAACTCTCTACGTTGCGTCTTTGCGCCTTTGCGCCTTCTCTCAAAAATCGGGTGCCCGAGCGGTCGAGGCGCACGCGCACGCGCCCGGCCGAGTGCAAAGCAAGCCACAAGCTCCGGCATCCAGCGTTCTGTTTTCGGGCGCACTGCGTGACTGTTTTTAGAGAAGGCGCGAAGGCGCCAAGGCGCAACGTAGAAAAGGGGGAAGGGCGGCGCTTCGCGGCGATCGGTCGCCGTGACCCAAGGTGCCTTGGCGAATCGCGCTTTCCTTGGCATAGGCGCACATGGCCGATCCGACCCGCATTCCCGACATCCGTCTAGGGCTCACCTTCGACGACGTGCTGCTTCAGCCCGGCGAATCGTCGGTGCTTCCGAGCCAGGCCGACACCTCGACCCAGGTGACCCGCGAGATAAGGCTCAACATACCCATCCTCTCCTCTGCGATGGACACGGTGACCGAGGCCGACATGGCGATCGTCATGGCGCAGCTCGGCGGGATGGGGGTCCTCCACCGCAACCTCACCACCGAGGAGCAGGCGGCGGCCGTACGCGCGGTGAAGCGCTTCGAGAGCGGAATGGTGGCCAATCCGATCACCATGACTCCCGACCAGACCCTCGCCGACGCGCTGGACCTGATGCAGCGGCACAAGATCTCCGGAATCCCGGTCACCGAGAAAGACGGTCGCCTCGTCGGAATCCTGACCAACCGCGACGTGCGATTTGCCGAGAATCCGGATCAGCCGGTCGCCGAACTGATGACCCGCGACAATCTCGCCACCGTAGGTCCGGGGGTCAGTCCGCAGGAAGCCAAGCGGCTGCTCCATCAGCGGCGGATCGAGAAATTGATCGTCGTCGACCATGCCGGCCGCTGCACCGGCCTGTTCACAGTCAAGGACATCGAGAATACCGGCAAATATCCCGGCGCCACCAAGGACGCCGCCGGCCGCCTCCGAGTCGCCGCCGCGACGACGGTCGGGGACAAGGGCTTCGAGCGCTCCGAAGCCCTGATCGACGCCGAGTGCGACCTCATCGTCATCGACACCGCCCACGGCCACAACCGTGAGGTCGCTGCCGCCGTCGAGCGAATCAAGAAGCTTTCCAACGCGGTCCAGATCGTCGCCGGCAACGTCGCCACGGCGGAGGCGACGAAGGCGCTCGTCGGTGCGGGGGCGGACTCGGTCAAGGTCGGAATCGGCCCCGGGTCGATCTGCACGACCCGGGTGATCGCCGGAGTCGGCGTGCCGCAGCTGACCGCGATCATGGACTGCGCGGAGGCGGCCTCGGCTTCCGGAATCCCGGTCATCGCGGACGGCGGCCTCAGGACCAGCGGCGATCTCGCCAAGGCGCTCGCCGCCGGCGCTTCGACGGTGATGGCGGGCTCGCTCCTCGCCGGCACCGAGGAGGCGCCGGGCGAGACCTTCCTCTACCAGGGCCGCTCCTACAAATCCTACCGGGGCATGGGCTCGGTCGGCGCGATGGCGCGCGGATCGGCCGATCGCTATTTCCAGCACGACATCAAGGACCAGCTGAAGCTGGTCCCGGAGGGGATAGAGGGCCAGGTCCCCTTCAAGGGGCCGGCCCGCGACGTGATCCACCAGCTGGTCGGCGGCATCAAGGCGGCGATGGGCTATACCGGCGCCGCCACCCTCGAGGAGCTTCGCGAACGCGCGAAGTTCGTCCGGATCACCAACGCCGGCCTTCGCGAAAGCCACGTCCACGACGTCGCGATCACCCGCGAGGCGCCCAATTATCCGACCTCGGGCTGAGCCATGACCCCGGCAGCGAGGGCGGAGGCGGCGATCGAGCTCCTCGACGGGATCATCGGCGCCGCGCGGAGCGGGGGCGCCGCCGCCGATACTCTGATCGCCCGCTATTTCAAGACGCGCCGCTACGCCGGCTCGAAGGACCGGCGGGCCGTGCGCGAACTGGTCTACCGAGCAATCCGCGCCTGGCCCGAGCCGCCGCGCTCCGGCCGGGCCGCCTTGCTCGGACTTGCGATCGAAGACCCGGCGCTGCTCGCTTCGTTCGACGGCTCGCCGCACGGCCCTGTCGAAGTCTCGTCGGAGGAAAAGGGCGAGGCGCCCCGCTCCACCGCAGTTCCAAAATGGCTGGTCCGGCAGTTCGACCCGGCCGTGTCGCCGGCCGATCTCCAGTCGCTCCTGGCGCGGGCTCCGCTCGACCTTCGAGTCAACCGCCTGAGCGCCGACCGCGACGACCTGCTTCCGGCCTTTCCCGGCGCGGTCCCCACCCCGTTGTCGCCGGTCGGGCTCCGACTCCCCGACTCGATCGCCGTCGAGGAGAGCGAGGCCTGGGCTTCGGGCCTGGTCGAGGTGCAGGACGAGGGCAGCCAGCTGCTTGCGCTCGCCTGCGCGGCGGCGCCCGGCGAGACCGTCCTCGACCTTTGCGCCGGGGCCGGCGGCAAGACCCTCGCCCTTGCCGCCGAAATGCGCAATTCGGGCCGACTGATCGCCTCCGACACCGACCGCGGCCGGCTCTCGCGGATGGACCTTCGGCTGAAGCGCGCTGGGGTCACCGTCGTCGAACCGAGATTGCTGAACCCGGGCAAGGAGCGCGAGGCCCTGGCCGACCTCGTCGACGCTCCCGATCTGATCCTCGTCGACGCCCCCTGCTCGGGCACGGGCACCTGGCGGCGAAACCCGGAGCTGCGCTGGCGGCTCGATCCGCAGCGCCTCGCGCAATATGTGAAGCTCCAGTCCTATCTGCTCGATCTCGCAGCGGATTTGATCCGGCCCGGAGGCAGGATCGTCTATTCCGTCTGCTCGCTCCTGGCCGACGAGGGCAGGGGCCAGGCCGCCGCCTTCTCGGCTCGTTCAGCCATGGTTCCGGAAGCGGGTGCAATGGCGGCCGGACGGCCCGCCGGACCGGGGCGGATACTCACCCCGGCGCATGACGGAACGGACGGCTTTTTCGTCGCGCGGTGGCGGGCCCCATGCTAAACCGCCGCCCGACAGGATCATGGAGTTACTGATGCGCCTCACCCCCATTGCCCTCACGATCGCCATCGCGCTGGCGACCATGGCGAGCGCCGGCCAGGGCCAGAAGCCCGACGACCAGATCGACGCCCGCTCCGTGGCGCTCACCCAGCAGGGGCAGGCGCTTGCTCAGCAGGCGCGCTATCAGGAAGCGACCGACCTGCTCGAATCGGCGCTGGTCCTCGATCCGCGCAACCGCCAGGCCTATATCGGCCTCGCCAGGGCCGCCCAGGGGCTCAAGCTCCCCGGCAAGGCGATCAAATTCTATTTCGAGGCCTTGAAGCTGGAGCCCAACGACGTCGCCGCGCTGACCGGCCAGGGCGAGGCCCTGGTGCAGCGCGGAGCGGTCGAGCGGGCCAAGAAGAATCTCGAGCGGATCAGGACGCTGTGCGCCAATCCCTGTCCGCAGGCCACTCAGCTCGCCGCCGTCATCGCCAAGGGCCCGCCCGCCGAGGTCATGACCGCCCAGCGGCCCGAGGTCGCAGCGCCGAAGCCCTGACCCGACATCGTCATCCCTGCGCAAGCCGGGACCTCGGGGAGGCCCGCCGAGCGTTCTTGTCCTGAGGTCCCGGCTTTCGCCGGGATGACGGCTTGGGTCAGGCGTCCATCGCTCTCGCCAGCGAGACGAACTCCTCGATCGACAAAGTCTCCGCCCGGCGTTCCGGGTCGACCTCCATCTCGGCCAAGGCCTCCAGCGCCCCGCCCAGCCCCTTCAGGCTCTGCCTGAGCATCTTGCGTCTCTGACCGAACGCCGCTCCGGTCAGCCGCTCCAGAGTTGCCGCCCGCACCCCCTCGGGCGCCGGCTTCGGGACGATATGCACCACCGCCGACATCACCTTGGGCGGGGGCACGAAGGCCGAGCGGTGGACCTTCATCGCGATCCGGGCCTCGCTCCGCCATTGCGCCAGCACGGCAAGCCGGCCGTAGGCGCCGGTGCCGGGCCGGGCGACGATCCGCTCCGCCACCTCGAGCTGGAACATCAGGGTCAGCGAGCGCCACCAGGGCGGCCAGGCCTCGCCGCCGAGCCAGCGGACCAGCAAGGCGGTCCCGACATTGTAGGGAAGGTTGGCGGCGACGTGCGCTCCCTCGCCCGCTTCCAGCGCTTCGTCGATCGCGAGGGCGTCGCCTTCGATCACCCGCAGCCGGCCGGCGGCGGAGTCGCCGAGTTCGGCCAGGGCCGGGAGGCAGCGCCGGTCGCGCTCGACCGCGACGACCTCAGCGCCCGCCCTGAGCAGGGCGCGGGTCAGACCGCCGGGCCCTGGGCCGACCTCGTAGACACGCTGCCCCTCGAGATCGCCCGGCACCCGGGCGATCCGGTCGAGCAATTGCTCGTCGAGCAGGAAATTCTGGCCGAGCGACTTGGAGGCCCTGAGCCCGTGCCGCGCGATCACCTCGCGCAGCGGCGGCAGCGGAGTCACGCCGCCGCAAGCCGGGCCGCGCATCCGGCGGCCATCTTCAGGGCTGCGAGCATCGCGGTGGGCTCGGCTTTGCCTTGCCCGGCGATGTCGAAGGCGGTGCCGTGGTCGGGCGAAGTCCGGACGATCGGGAGGCCCAGCGTGATGTTCACCCCCTCGTCGAAATGGAGCGTCTTCAGCGGGACCAGAGCCTGGTCGTGATAGAGGCACAGCGCCGCGTCGTAGGTCGATCGCATCCGGTCGTGGAACATCGTGTCGGGCGCGTGCGGGCCGGTCACCTCCGCCCCCTCCTCGCGGAGGCGGTCGATCGCGGGGATGACGATTTCGATCTCCTCGCGGCCCAGGGCTCCGCCTTCGCCGGCATGGGGGTTGAGACCCGCCACCGCGAGGCGCGGCCGCTCGATCCCGAACAGTCGCCGAAGCGCCCGGATCGTGGTCCGGCCGCGCTGCACGATCAGCTCGGTGGTCAAAAGCCCGGGCACGTCGCGCAGCGCCACGTGGGTGGTCACCGGCACGGTCCGAAGAGTCGGGCCGGCGAGCATCATCGCCGCCATATCGGCGGCAATCCCGCAGCGCTCGGCGACGAACTCGGTCTGCCCGGGATGGGTGAAGCCGATGGCGTAGAGCTGTGCCTTCGAGACCGGACCCGTGACGAGGGCGGAGCTCGCGCCGGAGCGAGTCAGCCCGACGGCAAGCTCAAGGGCGTCCAGCGAGTTGCGGGCGCCCTCGAGCGTCGGCTGTCCCGGGCGGGTCTCCCCCGCCGCGTCGATTCGAATGACTGGGAGCGCTCCCTCGAAGCAGGCGGCGGCTTCGTCGGGCGCCGCCACGACCTGCATCGGGCCGCCCCAGACCGCGCGCAGAGCTTCCGGTGCACCGACCGCGAAGAACGGGGGCACCCGGTCCCCGACCCGGCGCTCCCAGGCCTTGGCCGTGATCTCGGGTCCGATCCCGGCGGGATCCCCGAGCGCAACGGCCAGGGGAGCGATCAAGAGCGGCCTGTCCTAGCGATAGTCGACCACCGCATCGCGCCGGAGGTCGCGAAGGAAGCGCCTTGCCCGCAGGTTGACCCGGTTCTCGGCGATCTGGTTGTAGACCTGCTCGAAGCTGACGTTCGAGGCCGGGTCCGGATCGTCGCGGCCGCACAGCACGAGGACGCTGATCCGGTCGGCCGACGAGCTGAAAGGCGCGGTGGACTGGCCGATCCCGAGCGCCAGCAGCAGGGGCTGCATCGGCGGCGGCAGGTCGCGCACCTTTAGCTGGTCGTTCGAGATGACCTCGGCCCCGAGCGCGGCCGCGCTGGCCTCGGCGCCGCCGCAGCCGCCCATCGACTGAGTCGCCCGGATCAGAGTCTGGGCCTTCTCCTCGACTTGGGCTCGGTTGAGGCCCGGCTGAAGCGGGAGGGTCAATTGCTTCAGGCTGAGGACGGCGTCGCGGGGGTCCGCGGTTAGCACCTGCCTCGTATCGGCGACCTGGATGATCGAGAAGCCACCCGGTATCGCGATCGGATCGCTGATGCTTCCCATCGGCATCGCCTGGACCACTCCGGCAATCGCCTCGGGGAGCTGGGCCGAGCGAACCCAGCCCAGGTCGCCGCCGACGGCCGCGGTGGACGCTTCCGAGAACTGGCGCGCATAAGCGAGGAAGGAGGCTCCGCCGCGAAGCTGCTGAACGATCCGGTCGGCATTGGCTCGGGTCTCGGGCGCCGTCTCCGGGGTCGCCGAGAGGAAGATCTCGGAGACCTTGAACTCCTGGGTGCCCTTGGCGGCGTTGAGCCGCTCGATGACGGCGGTCACTTCGTCCTCGCTGATATTGACGAACGGCTCGATCTTGCGGCTCTGCAGGCGCGACCAGGCCATCTCGCCGTGGATCTGCCTCTTCAGGGTTTCCGGCGACGCTCCGTTGCGCCTCAGATACTGCGCCATCTGGTCGGGCGTCATCTTGAACTGCCCCTGGGCGTAACGCGCGAAATACTGGTCGATCTCGCCCCGGGTGATCTTGATGTCGGACTGCTCGGCGGCCTGGATCTGGAGCACCTCGTCGACGAGGTTGCGAAGCACCTGCTGGCGCAGGCGCGGCAGTTCCTCGGCCGGGATCTGGCCTCCGGCCGCCATCCTGATGATCGCAAGGCGGTGGTCGACCTCGGTGCGGGTGATGACCGTCCCGTTGACGATCGCGGTCGCCTTGCGGAGATTGGGGTCTTCCTCGGTGATGAATTGCGGGTTCGCCGGGATGTTGAGGCTCGCCGACGGCGCGGCCGGCCCGGGGGCGCCTGCGGTCTGCTGGGCGGCCGCGGCGGCGGCCAGGGAGCCGGCCAGCATTAGCGCCGCTCCGTGATAGATGCCGAGCTTCATCATTCCTCCAATTAAAGCAGGCCGCTAGCGATGCCTGAAACTTGCTGAACCCCAGCTTGACCGTTCATCTTTAGCGCCCGGGATTCCTCAACGCCACCCGGAACTGAAGACCTGCTCCCCGGCGAAGGCCGCGGCCCAGCCGCGCCGGCCGAACGAATGGGTCCCGGCCTTCGCCGGGAACCGCAAAGCGCTCAGCGCCCGAGATTTTTGAGCGCGATCCGGAACTGGAAGGTGTTGCCGCGGTCGACGTCGCCGACCCGGTCGTAATCGCGCCGCCAGGTCACCCCGATCTCGAGGCAATCGTCGTCGTAGCTGATCCCGATCCTGTGTCGGACCGGCTCGTAGCCGTCGGCCGAGGAAAGCGGGCTTTCCTTCGCGTCGGTGAGGTCGACGACGGTCGAGCCGAAGATCGACCAGTAGCGCGCGAAGCGGACCCGGCCGCCGAGGCGTATCTCTTCCCGGTCCCGCAGGTCCTCGATCGAGGGGTCGATATTGCGGTCCAGGCGGAGATAGCCGATCGTCGCGTAGGTCTGCCGGCCGCCGACCACGGCGTCGACCTCGTTGCGCCTCAGCGCGAGGCTTTCCTTGTCGATCCGGAACCGGTGGACGAGGTTCAGCTTTCGCCCGACCTTGACGTTGGTTCGGCCGACATAATCGGAGAAGCGGTCCGAAAGTCCGGTGCCGGGAGGAAGGATGCTGGGCTTGTCGTCGAGGCGAAAGCTCTGGCCGACCGTGGTTCTGACCGCGATCCCGGGAAGGTCGAGGCCCCAGTCCAACCCGTAGGTGACCCGAGGGCCGTTCTCCCAGCGGTCGTAGCCCGGGAAGCGGTTGAGCGCGAAGAGGTTGGAATCCTCCAGGTCCACGGCCCGGGCATCCTCGTTCGGGATCTCGAGATTGTCGGTCGCTCCGGACGCGACGAGCTGAAGCCGTGGGGTCAGGCGCTGGGTGCCGCCCATGAACGGCCCGACCAGCGGCCAGCGGAACTCGGCCGCGAGCGCTCCGATCGCCCGGCCGTGCCACCCGTCCTCGCCGCGATAGATGATCGTGTCGGTGAGCAGATTGTCGCTGCTGTGATAAAGGTCGCTCCGGGCGTAGGCGGTGAGCAGCATCTCCTGGCCCCAGGGGGTGAGGCTTCGCCGGTCCCAGCGCGCTCCGGCGAAGGCGCGCTGGGTGTCCTGGCCGCCGGTCCTCAGGATCGCGAGGCTGTTCGCCTGCAACTCGACCTTGCCGCCCCAGATCTTCCCAGGCAGGCGCAAGCGCGCGTCGATGGCCGGCAGGGCGATCGGCTGCTGCCCAGCGACGTCCGTGACTCGAAGCCCCTGGAAGGCCCAGCCCGCGATCGAGACGTAGCTGTCGGACGTGATCCGTTCCGCCTCGATCATCGAGCGCAGCCTGGTGTCGCGCGAAATGTCGTAGCGGCGAAGGAAGGTGCGGTCGGTGACGTAACGGCCCGAGGCGGTGACGCTCCAGATCGGGCTGAGCTGGAATCGGCCGTTACCCTCGAGATAGGCGCGGACGCCTTCGTCCTTGAGGGTGGTGAGAGGCGCGGTGATCGGGATTCGCGACCCGTAGGTCACGTAGGCGCCGAGCTGGAAGGCGCCCAGCCCGGTCAGGTGGCGGTATCGCCCCTCGAGCATCGGCGCCACTTCGGTATACACGTGGGGCGTAATCGTGGCGTCACGATTGGGCGCGAGCTTCAGATAATAAGGCACCGCAAGCTCGAAGCCGTTGCTGGAGCTCAGCCTGATGTCCGGAACCAGCACTCCGCTTCCGCCCCCCTCGCTTCCGTCGGGGTGCGAGAGGAAGGGCAAAGCGGCGATTCGGGCGCCGAGCAGATTGAGCGAGGCGCCTTCGTAGCGGATCCGGCCCTTGACCGGGTCGTGCACCACCTTAACCGCGTTGATCTGCCAGGTGGGGTTTTTCGGGCAGCCTTTCGAATTCACCACCGCGCAGGGCGAGTAAGCGGCTCGGTAGAGGGTCGTGAAGCCGTCCTTGCGCTCCGCCTTGTCCGCGGCGAGGCGCCCGCCGTCGGCGAGCACCAGGAGCATGTTCTCGACGATCCCGTTCCTCAATGCATCGGTCAGGACGACGTTGTCGGCGTAAACCACGTCGCCGCCGGGATTGACCACCCGGACATTGCCCTGGGCCCGGACCTCGTCGGTGGCCCGGTTCCAGGTGACCGTCTCGGCTCGAAGCCGGTTGCCCTCGCTGTTCATCCGGACGTCGCCGCTCGCGGTCACGACCTGCGCCTCGCTGTCGTAGCTGAGCTCGTCGGAGCTGAAGGCCACCTCGCGCGAATCCGCCGTCGGCGCCGCGGCGCCCTCGTCGACGACCGGACCGGTCTCCTGCGCCCGCGCGGCGCCCGGAGCAGCGACCAGCAGCGGAAGCGCGGTCAAGCAGATGAGATTGAGCTTCTTCACTTTCCCCGCCGCCAGGAGCACGCGCGACCTCCCGCGCCTATCGCACTGGAATGGCGGGGCTGCAATGGCGCAGGGCAGGGGCGGACAGGCGGTGCCTTCATCCCGGGGAGGGTTCCCATCAAACTAGTACTTTGATGGGAACCCGAAAGCCGGGACCCCAAGCCGATAAAGGCGCGTTACCCTTACTGCGTCATCGCGGCGAAAGCTGGGACCTCCATCCGGAAAAGGCGCGTTCCTCGCCGAGGTCCCGGCTTTCGCCGGGATGACGGGGTCCCCCTTTTCAAGCCGGGGAGTGAGGGCCTAGAGGCAGTTCCAAAGCCAGGAGTTAAGCAACGCCCATGAAAATCAGCTTCGCCAGTGAGCGCCCCGCCGGCGCCTACGCCCTCGCGCTTCCGGTGTGGAGCGAGGATATGGTCGCCGATCGCCTCTCCGGCCTCGATCCCGCCAGCCGCTCCCTTGCCGCCCGGGCCGCCGAAGCCCAGCGCTTCGAGCGCGAGGCCGCCTCGGTCGCCGAGACCTTCGTCGCCGAAGGGGAGGGGGCCCGCCGGTTGCTCCTGGTCGGGCTGGGCGATCGCCGCCAGGACGAGTCCTTGTTCGAAAAGGTCGGCGGAGCGCTGACGGCCAGGCTCCTGACCTCGGGCGAGACCCGGCTCGTCATCGATCTTACCGGCCTGGGCCTGGGCGGGGACGCCGCGGCCCGGATCGGCTTCGGAGCGGCGGCCCGGAGCTGGCGCTTCGACCGGTACCGCACCAAGCTCACCAAGAAGCAGAAGCCGACCCTCGAGGAAGTGATCGTCGTCGGCGGCGGCGATTTCGGTTCGGCCTGGAGCGAGCGGGCCGCCTTGCTCGACGGCCTCTCCTTCACCCGCGAGCTGGTCGCCGAGCCGGCCAACGTCCTCTATCCCGAAAGCTTCGTCGAACGCTGCCGCGAGCGGCTGGAGCCCCTCGGAGTGGAGTTCGAAGTCCTCGACGAAGAGCAGATGCGCGCTCTCGGCATGGGCGCCCTCCTCGGTGTGGCCCAGGGCTCGGTCCGGCCGCCGAGGCTGCTTGCCATGCGCTGGAACGGCGCCGCGAGCCCCCACGCCAGGCCGATCGTCCTAATAGGCAAGGGCATCACCTTCGACACCGGCGGGATCTCGATCAAGCCGGCGGCCGGAATGGAGGCGATGAAGTGGGACATGGGCGGCGCCGGCGCGGTCGCCGGAGCGATGGCGGCGCTCGCCGGGCGCAAGGCGAAGGCGAATATCGTCGTCGTCTGCGCCCTCGCCGAGAACATGCCCGACGGCAACGCCCAGCGCCCGGGCGACGTCGTCACGAGCATGTCCGGCCAGACGATCGAGGTGATCAACACCGACGCCGAAGGCCGGCTCGTCCTAAGCGACGCGATGACCTGGGCCCAGCGCCAGTACAAGCCCGAAGTGATCGTCGACCTCGCCACCCTGACCGGGGCGATGATCATCTCTCTAGGCCACGAATATGCCGGCATCTTCTCCAACGACGACGGTCTCGCGGGCCAGCTGACCGCGGCGGGCGCCGCAAGCGGTGATAAATTGTGGCGGATGCCGCTCGGCGACCCCTACGACAAGCTGATCGATTCTCCGATCGCGGACATGAAGAATGTCGGCCCGCGCGAGGGCGGCTCGATCACCGCCGCGGTCTTCCTTCAGCGCTTCGTCGAGCCGGGAGTCAAATGGGCCCATCTCGACATCGCCGGAATGGCCTGGGCGGACAAACCGAGCCACCTCTACGACAAGGGCGCCACCGGCTACGGCGTTGCATTGCTCGACCGCTTCATCGCGGCGAATTTCGAGGGGTGACCATGCCCGTCATCCCGGCGGAAGCCGGGACCTCGGGGAGACCCACCGAGGCTTCTTGTCCTGAGGTCCCGGCTTTCGCCGGGATCACGCGTAGATGATCGTCGACTTCTACCACTTGACCTCGTCGCCGCTCGAGCGGGTGCTGCCCAGCATCGCCGAGAAGGTCGTTGCGAACGGCGAAAGGCTGCTGGTGGTGGCGGAAGCGGATCTGCTCGCTCGGCTTGACGAGCAATTGTGGAGCTATGCGAGGGACAGCTTCCTTCCCCATGGCCGCCAGCGGCCGGAAAGCCAGCCGGTCCTGCTTTCCGAGGCGCCCGAGGCCGCCAACGGCGCCGCCAACATCGCTCTGGCCGACGGCCGCTGGCGCGAGGAGGCGCTCGGCTTCGCCCGGACCTTCTACTTCTTCGACGATGACGGCCGCGACGGCGCCCGAGACGCCTGGCGGGCCCTGAAGGGCCGAGCCGAGGTGGAGGCGCGCTACTGGAAGCAGGACGAACGCGGGAAGTGGGTTCAGGGGCCTTGAAAGCCGTCATCCCGGCGGAAGCCGGGATGACGGGGGAGGGAATTGCCCTTTCCACTCGCTCCCCCTAGAGAGCGCGCCAATCCCACCCCTCACGAACACGGAGCATAGAGCCGGCCATGGCGACCGAACGCACCTTCTCGATCATCAAGCCCGACGCGACCCGGCGCAACCTCACCGGCGCGGTCACCGCCAAGCTCGAGGAAGCGGGCCTTCGGGTCGTCGCCTCGCGGCGCATCCGGATGAGCCGAGAGCAGGCGGAGGGCTTCTACGGAGTCCACCGCGAGCGGCCCTTCTTCAACGACCTGGTCGCCTTCATGACGTCGGGTCCCGTCGTGGTTCAGGTGCTGGAAGGGGACAATGCCGTCGCCCGCAACCGCGAAGTGATGGGCGCCACCAATCCGGACAATGCCGACGAAGGCACGATTCGCAAGCTCTTCGCCGAATCGATCGAGGCGAACAGCGTCCACGGCTCCGACAGCGCGGAGAATGCGGCGATCGAGATCGACTTCTTCTTCAAGCCCGAAGAGATCGTGGGCTGACCGTCATTGCGAGCGAAGCGAAGCAATCCAGCGGAGGCCCCAAAGCGGACTGGATTGCTTCGTCGCTTCGCTCCTCGCAATGACGAGGGTGGGTTGAGGCCTACCTAGAGCGCCTCGCCCAAAGCGCGTCGAGCTGGCCTTGCGCCTTGCCCGCCGTGGTCCGCCCGATCAGGGACAGGCCCTTGAGCTCCACGTCCTTGCCCTCGAACAGGCCGCCGTCGCTCTCCTTGTAGCCGACGTCGTAAAGGGCGGTGTCCGTGAAGCTGCGCCCGTCGGCCACGAAGCGGGTGGCGATGGCCACCGGAATGCGCGCATCCCCGCGGGCCTTCCCATCCTTCTCGTTCGCCTTCTTTATCGCCCCCTTCACCCACTCGGCCTCGATCCTGGGCTCGGTCGTGTCGAACGTTCCGAGGCCGAAGGCGGAAGGAAAGACCAGGGTCTGGCTCTGGATCGCCTGGGCCGGGTCATGGGCCGCCAGCGCCAGGCGCTTGCCTCCTCCGCTCGACTTGAGGAGGAGGATGCGCGACACATTCGCCTGCTTCGCCTTATCCGCGGCGCGCTCCGTTTCGGCCGCGCTGCGCTCCGACCAGCTGTTCCACAGCGCCAGGCCCGAAATCAGGACCCCGATCACCGCGAGGACCTCGCCGAGCGTGATCCAGCGCCGCCGGATCGCCGCCGCTTCCTTGCGCTCCGCTGGAGTCCGGTTGTCGTCGCTCACAGCTTCGGATCTCCCAGGACGATTTCGCGGCGCGGGAGCAAGCGGGCCGCAAAGGCGTCGAGCGTCTCCGGGTATAGCCGGTGCTCCTCCTTGAGAACCCGCGCCGCCAGTTGCTCGACCGTCTCGCGCTCACGCACCCTTACCTTGGCCTGGGCGAGCACCGGACCTCCGTCGAGCTCGTCCGTGACCAGGTGAACCGAGCAGCCGACCCAGATCTCGCCCGCCTCCAGAGCCCGCCGGTGCGTGTCGAGACCCTTGTAGGCGGGCAGCAGGGAAGGGTGGATGTTGAGGATCCGGCCCTTCCACCTGGCGATGAACTCGCTCGACAACAGCCGCATGTATCCGGCGAGGGCGACGAGCTCGACTCCGGCTTCGCGCAGCGCGAGGTCGAGCAGGTGATCGAATTCTTCGCGCTCCATGCCCTTGTGGCTGTGCGCCCATGTCGGGATTGCGAGCCGGCGCGCGACGACCAGGGCCCGGGCCTCCGGAACGTTGGAGGCGACGAGGGCGAGGTCGTAGCTGCGCGCCTCGCGCCTCTTATATTCGCTGAGGGCAACCATGTTGGTGCCGCGTCCTGAGACGAGGACGCCTATCCGGACCCGGTCAGCCATGGTGGGTCGCGGTCCAGTCCCCGCGCGCGCTCCAACTTCCGGCCGGGCCCGCGACGGTGCAGCCTTTGATCCCCGTCTCGACCACGCCAATTGGAAAAACGCTTTCTCCTTGGCCTTCAAGTTGTTGGGTCACGCTGCTCATATGGTCTTTCGAGAGGATCAGGGCCATCCCGATGCCGCAGTTGAAGGTCCGCGCCATCTCTTCGGGCTCGATATTGCCCTGGGCCTGGAGGAAGGCCATCAGCCGCGGCTGCGGCCAGGCGCCGGCGTCGATACGGGCGTGGAGTCCGTCCGGCAGGACCCGGGGTATATTCTCCAGCAGCCCGCCGCCGGTGATATGGGCCATGGCGCGGATCCGTCCGGAGCGGACCAGGGGCAGAAGCGCCTTCACGTAGATTCGGGTCGGGGCCAGCAAGGCTTCGATCAGCAGCACTTCCGGGTCGAAAAGAGCCGGCCTCCCAAGCTTCCAGCCGCGGTCCGCGGCGAGCCTGCGCACCAGCGAGAAGCCGTTCGAATGCACTCCCGAGGAGGCCAGGCCGAGGATGACGTCGCCCGCCGCCACCGTCGATCCGGTCAGGGCCTCGTCCCGCTCGACCGCTCCGACGCAGAAGCCGGCCAGGTCGTAATCCCCTTCGGCATACATGCCCGGCATCTCCGCCGTCTCACCGCCGATCAGGGCGCAGCCAGCCTGGCGGCAGCCCTCGGCGATCGAGGCGATCACCCGCTCGGCAATTCCGCCTTCGAGGCGCCCGGTGGCGAAGTAATCGAGGAAGAAGAGCGGCTCCGCACCCTGGACGATGAGGTCGTTGACGCACATCGCAACGAGGTCGATCCCGACGCCCTCGTGCCGGTCATGGTCGATGGCGAGCTTCAATTTGGTGCCGACGCCGTCATTGGCGGCGACCAGAAGCGGATCGCGATAGCCAGCCGCCTTGAGGTCGAAAAAGCCCCCGAAGCCGCCCAGCGAGGCGTCGGCCCCCGACCGCGCGGTCGACCTGGCGAGCGGGGCGATGGCCTTGACCAGCGCATTGCCGGCGGCGATCGAAACGCCGGCTTTGGCGTAAGTGTAGCTATCGCCGTCGTCCATCGCCGCCGACTAGTGCCTGCGTCGACGATATTGAAGTCTTTTGTCCTCTCATAAGTCCTCCCCCGCTTTCGCGGGACCTTTGCATGAGTCGCTGGGTGCTAGCCCCTCCCCTTCAGGGGAGGGGTTGGGGTGGGGGTTGTCTGCTCGCCTCACCGGCGTCAGCGAACATTCTCCCCCACATTCCCCACCCCAACCCCTCCCCTGAAGGGGAGGGGCTTTTCTCCGCGCCCTTCGCAAGGGTTTTGCAAAGGTCCCGCTTTCGCCGGGATGACGGCTACTTCCGCCGCCGCGACGCCAAGGCTAAAGCCTCCGCCATGGCCTACAACACCATCGCCTTCGCCAACGAGGCCGGGATCGCCCGTCTGACCCTCAACCGGCCCGACCGGCTCAACAGCTTCACCGTCGAAATGCACGAGGAGGTGGCCGACGCTTTGGCGCGGCTGGAGGGCGCTCGCGTTCTGGTGCTGACGGGCGCCGGCCGCGGCTTTTGCGCCGGGCAGGACCTCAACGACCGGGCAGTTTCGCCGGGACAGTCGGTCGACCTCGGCGAGTCGGTCGAGAGACGCTACAATCCCCTGATCCGGACCCTGACCGACCTTCCCTTCCCGGTCATCGCCCGGGTCAACGGGGTGGCGGCGGGCGCGGGAGCCAATATCGCGCTCGCCTGCGACATCGTCGTCGCAGCCAGGTCGGCCAAATTCATCCAGTCCTTCGCCTCGATCGGCCTCATCCCCGACAGCGGCGGGACCTGGGTTCTTCCAAGGCTGATCGGGCAGGCGCGGGCGCTCGGCCTCGCGCTTACCGCCGAGCCGCTTCCGGCGGAAAAGGCGGCGGAATGGGGCCTGATCTGGAAGGCGGTCGAGGACGAGAAGCTCGACGAAGAGGTCGACGCCCTCGCCGCCCGCTTCGCCGAGGCTCCGACGAAGGGCCTGGGCCGGATCAAGAAGATGATCCGCGAAAGCTGGGGCCACAGCCTCGACCAGGAGCTCGATCTCCAGCGGGACTCGATGCGCGAACTCGGCTTCGGCGACGACTATCGCGAAGGCGTGGCGGCGTTCATGGAGAAGAGGAAGCCGAATTTCACGGGGAAGTGAGAGGGTCCCGCCCCGTTCGGCCTGAGCCTGTCGAAGGCCTTTCCTTGTCCTGAAGGTCCAAAGAGAAGTAACGGGCTTCGACAAGCTCAGCCCGAACGGAGTGGCCTGTCCCCGGCCCGTTCCTGGCAGACGGAGTGAGTATGAAAACGCTGAAGCTTCTCAACTACGCCCAGGACCGCTGGTATGGCGCGCAAAGCGGCCTCGCCCCGGTGGAGAGCGCGGTCACGGGCGAAGTATTCGCCGAGACGGGCAGCGGCGGCCTCGATTTCGCGGTCATGCTCGATCACGCCCGAAAGGTCGGCGGGCCGGCGCTCAGGCGCCTCACCTTCCACGAGCGCGCGCACATGCTGAAGGCGCTGGCCAACGCGATCATGGCGCGCAAGGAGGAGCTTTACGAGCTCAATTACGAGACCGGCGCCACCCGCACCGACGGCTGGATCGACATTGAGGGCGGCGCCGGGACGCTCTTCTCCTTTTCGTCCAAAGGGCGCCGCGAGCTGCCCAATGGCCGGATCCTGATCGACGGCGCGGTCGAGCCGCTGTCCAAGGGCGGAAGCTTCGTCGGCCAGCACGTCTACACTTCGCTCCAGGGCGTCGCGGTCCACATCAACGCCTTCAACTTCCCCGTCTGGGGGATGCTCGAGAAGCTCGGTCCGACCCTGCTCGCCGGAGTGCCGGCCATCGTCAAGCCGGCCTCCGCGACCGGCTATCTCGCCGAGGCGGCCTTCCGGATCATGATCGAGGCCGACATACTCCCCCCCGGCGCCCTGCAGCTGGTGATGGGCGGAGTCGGCGACCTGTTCGACCACCTGACCCTTCAGGACGTAATCAGCTTCACCGGCTCGGCCCAGACCGCGATGAAGCTCCAGACGCATCCGGTGATCGCCCGCGAGAGCGTCCGCTTCATCGCCGAGCGCGACAGCCTCAACGCCTCGGTCCTCGGCCCCGACGCCGCACCCGGCACGCCCGAGTTCGACCTCTTCGTCAAGGAGGTGGCGCGCGAGATGACGGTCAAGGCCGGGCAGAAATGCACCGCCATCCGCCGAGCGCTGGCTCCGGCCGAGCATCTCGACGCCGTCCAGTCCGCGCTGATCGAGCGGCTCGGCAAGGCCAGGATCGGCAACCCGAGGGATGAGGGGGTCACCATGGGCGCCCTCGCCAGCCGCTCGCAGCTCCGCTCGGTGCGCGAGGCGGTGGCGGAGCTCGCCAGATCGGCCCGGATCGTCTCCGGCGATCCGGAGCGCTCGCCGGTCGAAGGCAACGGGTCGTTCATTTCCCCCATCCTGCTTCGCTCCGACGATCCCTGGGGGTCGGACGCGGTCCACGACGTCGAAGCCTTCGGCCCGGTGTCGACGATCATGCCCTACCGCGACCTCGGCGACGCGGTCGCGCTCGCCAACCGGGGCATGGGCAGCTTGGCCTTGTCGCTGTTCACCTTCGATCCGCAGGTGGCCGAGGAATTCGTGCTCGGAGCCGGCGCCTATCACGGCCGAATGGTCATCATCGATCGGACCAGCGCCAAGGAATCGACCGGCCACGGCTCCCCCCTCCCCGTCCTCGTCCATGGCGGCCCCGGCCGTGCGGGCGGCGGCGAGGAAATGGGCGGTATCCGCGGAGTCGCCCATTATATGCAGCGAACCGCCTTGCAGGGCTCTCCGGCGGTGCTGTCCAGCGTCGTCAGGCAATGGCTGCCCGGGGCGCCCAAGCCGGAGGGGGAACGGCATCCGTTCCGAAAGCGCATCTCCGAGCTGGAGGTGGGCTACACCTTGAAGACGGCGAGCCGCACCGTGAGCCTCGAGGATATCGAGCATTTCGCCGCCTTCACCGGCGATAATTTCTACGCCCACATGGACGAGGAGGCGGCCAGGGCGAACCCGATCTTCGACGGCCGCGTCGCCCATGGCTACCTGATCCTGAGCTTCGCCGCGGGCCTGTTCGTCGACCCCGATCCGGGTCCGGTCCTGGCCAATACCGGCCTGGAGGGCCTTCGCTTCCAGACCCCGCTCTATCCCGGCGATTCCATGCGCGTCGAGCTGACGGTGAAATCGAAGAGCGTGCGCAACGAAGAGATGGGCGAGGTGCGCTGGGCCGTCTATGTCCTGAATCAGAAGGACGAGGTGGTCGCCTCCTACGACCTCCTCACGATGAACACGCCATGATGAACCGATCCCTCCCGCTCCTCCCACTCTTCGCTTTGGCCTCCTGCGGAGCCTCCGCGACAGCCGAACCTCCCGTCGACGGCTATCGGATCGTCAAGGAATACCCGCACGATCCCACCGCCTTCACCCAGGGCCTCGTCTATCTCGACGGCCGCCTCTACGAGAGCACGGGCCTGAATCGCCAGTCGACGGTGCGCGAGGTTCGGCTCGAGGACGGCAAGGTGCTCCGCTCGGTCTCGATCGCTCCGCAATATTTCGGCGAAGGCCTGGTCGACTGGGGTCCCGATCTGCTCAGCCTGACCTGGACGGACGGCGTGGGCTTCCGCTGGAACCGCTCCGATTTCAAGCCGAAGGGCCAATTCCGCTATTCCGGCGAAGGCTGGGGCCTGACCCAGGACGGCCGGCACATCATCCTGAGCGACGGCACCGACCAGCTGCGCTTCCTCGATCCGAAGACGATGCAGGAGAAGAAGCGGGTCGCCGTCACCTTCAAGGGCCAGCCGGTCGAGCGGCTGAACGAGCTCGAATGGGTGAAAGGCGAAATCTTCGCCAACATCTGGATGGGCCGCCGGATCGCCCGGATCGACCCGAAGAGCGGGGCGGTGAAGGGCTGGATCGACCTGTCCCAGCTCGCCATTGAGAATGCCAGCGGCGATCCGGACGCCGTCCTCAACGGCATCGCCTACGACGCCAGGGGCGACCGCCTCTTCGTCACCGGCAAGAATTGGGCGAAGCTGTTCGAGATCGACATCGTGCCGCAGGGCAAGAAGTAGCGGCGATTTCCCGGGCTGGCGCGAGGCCGCCGAAAGTGCGCATAAGCTGCCGGGGGTACGAAGATCATGCGCAGGATGTTGATGCTCGCGGGGCTGTCGATGGCGGCGCCCGTGCTCGCCGTGCCGACTCCGGTCGCCCCTTTCGACATTCCACTCGCCGGAACCACCGCCGCCGCGGAGCCGGACCTGGCGGGGGCGGTGGTCGGCGACAAGCTGGTTCCTTTCGCCATCGCAAGCGCGACCGCTCCGCTGAGCGGCACGCTCCAGGTCAGGGTGGTGCGCAACGGCGCCGGAAAGCTCGCTTATTATTGGAAGATCAACAACTCGGCGTCGTCGACGGGCCAGGTGGATTCCTTGTCCTTCACGGGCTTTCCAAAGCAGGCCTATGACGCCGACTGGCGCAAGGACGGACTGGGCAGCGTCGCGCCTTCCAGCGTCGCCGGGAACCTGTCGGTGGACTTCAAGACCTGGGTCTACGGCTTCCGCTTCAAGGCTCCGGTGAAGCCGGGCGAGAGCTCGCGCTTCTTCTTCCTGCGCAGCGGCGCCACGGCAAGCGTGCCGGCCGTCGCCCGCATCACCGGAACCGGCGGAGTCAGCGGCGAAATCATCGTGTCGGCGCCGGCCGGATAGCGGAAGATCGCCGAGGCGTGACCCGGCCGCGCCGGACGCGGCCCGCAGGCCGGAACGACGGTCGCTCCCCGGGGTTCATTGAGCCGAACCCCGCCAGGAGAATTTTCCCATGAAAGTCACCGAGTTCATGAGCCAGGACGTCGAGACCGTCTCGCCCGACCAGCCGATCCAGGAAGCCGCCCAGTTCATGCTCCGCTCCGACGCCGGCGCAATGCCGGTCAGCGACGGCGACAAATTGATCGGGATGGTCACCGACCGCGACATCGCCGTCCGCGGAGTCGCCGAAGGCCTCGGCCCCGACACGCCCGTCCGCGACGTGATGACCGAGGATCTGGTCTATTGCTTCGACGACGAGGAGGTCGAGGCGGTCGCCATCAAGATGAGCGACGCCCAGGTCCGCCGGATGCCGGTGCTCAGCCGCGACGGCGAGAATTTGGTCGGAATCGTCTCGCTGGGCGACATCAGCCGCTCCGACCAGGGCGAAGCCGCCTCCGTCGCCCTCGACGGGATCACCGACCCCGGCGGCGAGCATAACCAGTCCACGGAGGGCTGAGCCCCCGTCGCCCCAGCGCAGGCCGGGGCCCCGGCGGGTGAAGAACACCGAGCCTTTCACCCCCTGGGGTCCCGGCCTGCGCTGGGACGACGTGCCCTATCCCGCCTTATAAACCCCCACCCCCTCGCCCAGGTGAGGGTTGTTCTCCTCCCGCTGCCGGGCCGCCGAATCGTCGTAGAGGAAGGGGAGGAACGCGTATCGCGTACCCCGGCTGACCGGCGTCGCTTCGTGGAGAAGCGAGCAGGAAAAGACCACCGCGCCACCCGTCGGCGCCCGATAGGTCCGCCGGCCGAACTCGGGGAAGCGAAGGTCGCCGCCGTCATAATCGCCGGCGTTGAGGTTGATCGTCACCGCGAAGCGGCGGTGAGCCGTGCCCCTTGTGGTGTTGTCGCGGTGCGGCCGGAAATGGCCCTCGCCGGCCGGATAGGCGCCCACGATATAGCGCTCCATCCGGGTCGCCTCGAACTGGAAGCTCCGCTTCACCATCGGCACCAGCCTCGCGAGGATCCGGGCCCGAAGGATCCCGCACAAGGTCTCGTCCGCAATCTCCCGGTCGCGCCGCATCTTGTGCGCCGGGTCGGTGAGCAGCACCGTCTTGCCGCCCACCTCGCGCATGAATCCCGAAGGCTCGCCGCCGGTCTCGCGATGATGCTCGACCAGGCGCTCGCACAGAGCGGGCTCGAGGATGTTGGGCGCCATCAGCACCGGCGCCCAGTCGGGCAGCGGCATCTGCGCCATGGCCTTTCGAAGCGCGGCGATGGCCGCCTCGCCTTTGTCGAGCGGGAAGGTGCCGACCGCTCGAAGCATCGGATCGACCAGCAGCCAGTGCCTCCGATCCGAATTCCCCTCCCCGGCCGCCGCCGCTCCGAACAGGCCTGGAAGCCCACCGCCGGGATCGAGGAAGAATCGGATTCCCGGCAGCTGCTGGGCGACCCGCCCGGCCGATTCGTCTTCCGGGTCCGAGGTCACTCCGAAGAAGCAGGCTTTGTCGTCGTCGAACAAGGCGCGGTGCCGTGCGACGCAGGCCAGGGCCTCCGCCGCGCCCGGATCCGCGGCCCGGCCGAAGAAGAGCATCAGGATGAAGCGCCCGGCGGCGGTGTCGAAGACGTAATTGTCGCTTCCGCCGATCGCTTTGGCCCGGAACCAGGGCAAAGGCTCGCCGGGCATGAGCGGGCGCGGTCGGGGCGCGGGGGATTGCGGATCCATCCCCCCTTTATGACCCGCCAGGCCCCAGGGCAAAGCAACTCCGTCGCCCCAGCGAAGGCTGGGGCCCCAGGGGGTGAAGAATGCCGGTGCTTTTCACCCGCCGGGGCCCCAGCCTCCGCTGGGGCGACGGACTATTTCAAGGCCGAATAGATCAGCGTCTTCAGCTGCCGCCGGATCGGATAGGTGGACGACGGCATGAGCTGGGTCATGAAGATCATGTGCAGGCGCTCGACCGGATCGACGAAGAAGGCGGTCGAGAACATCCCGCCCCAATAATATTCGCCCCTCGATCCCGGGAGCATCGTCTTCGCCGGGTCGAGATTGACTCCGAAGCCGAGCCCGAAGCCCTGGCCGGCGTTGATCGCCTCGCTGAACAGCGAGCGGCTCATCTCGGTCAGGTCGGCGCCGCCCGGAAGGTGGTTCGCGGTCATCAGCTCCACCGTCTTTCGGCTGACGATCCGGGCTTCGCCAAGCGCGCCCCCGTTAAGAAGCATCGTGCAGAAACGGTGATAATCCGCCACGGTCGAGACCAGCCCGGCGCCGCCGGCGAGAAGCTTCGGCGGAGCGCTCCAGGCGCTTTTCTCGCCTTTGTCGTAAATCACCGCGCCCTTGCCTTGCTCGATTGCCCAGCAGTCGCCGAGCCGCCCGGTCTTCTCCGGCGGCACCTGGAAGGCAGTGTCCACCATAGCCAGGGGCCCGAAGATTCGCTCGTCGAAGAATCGGTCCAGCTTCATCCCCGAAACCCGCTCGACGACGAGGCCGAGCACGTCGGTGGAAACCGAATAATTCCACGCCGTCCCGGGCGAGAATTCCAGCGGAATCTCCGCCAAAGCCGCGACGAAGCCGTCGAGGTCCAGCCCGCCGTGCCACCGTTCGAGCTTGGTCTCGCGATAGGCGGCATCGACGTTGGTTCGGTGCTGGAAGGAGTAAGTGAGGCCCGACGTATGGCGAAGCAGGTCGATCATCATCATCGGCCGCTCGGGCGGCTTGATGATGAACGGCGCCCCGCCGCCCCCGCCATCATAGACTCCCAGCCCCTTCCACTCCGGGATCACCGTCTCGACCGGCTGGTCGAGGGTCGCCCGCCCCTCCTCGACCAGCATCATGAAGGCGATCGAAGTGATCGGCTTGGTCATCGAGGCGATTCGGAACAGTGTGTCCTCGGCCATAGGCCCGCCGTCCGCTCGGGCCTTGCCGGCGGTCGAGAAGTGGACGACCTTGCCCTCCCGGGCGATCAGAAGCTGCGCCCCGGCGAGAAGCTCCGGCGCGAAATAACGCTCGTCCAGGAACCGGTCGATCCGGGCGAGCCGCTCCGGATCGAACCCCGCTTCCGTCGCTTCCACCCGCTCCATCTTTTCTCCTCTCGCCGGACACGTCCGCCTAGCGCTTGAGCGAAGCGCGAATCAACGTCATTGCGAGGAGCGAGCCGACGAAGCAATCCAGTGGCGCAGGCGCCCGATGCTGGATTGCTTCGCTGCCGCGCAGGCGGCAGTTTATCCTGGGCGCCGCCGCAGGCGGCGTCGAAGGGCTCGCAATGACGGGGTGGCGTTCGAAAAGGAGAGGCGGGTGACCGAAGGCTTCGAACTGGATCCTGACTGGCCGCGGATGACCCTCGAAGAGGTCGACGCGCTTCTGACCGCGCCCGGCTCCAGGCTGGAGATGGACGAGGCCGTCATCCGCGGGCTCCCGACCCGGATCTGGAAGAACGCTCCGCCCAACCTGCCCTTCCTGGTCCGGCTGTCGCGCGCCCACGGGTCACGGACCGCGACGATCTTCGAAGAGGAGCGGGTCTCCTGGGAGGCGCAATATCGGGCCATCGTCGCTCTTGCGGCCGAGCTTCGCCGCCTCGGAATCGGCAAAGGCGACCGGATCGCGATCGCGATGGCGAACCTGCCCGAATGGCCGGTCGCCTTCTTCGCGGCGACCGCGCTCGGCGCAATCGCGGTGCCGCTCAACGCCTGGTGGACCGGAGCGGAGCTCGAATTCGGCCTCGCCGATTCGGGCTCGAAGCTGCTCATCGCCGATTGGGCGCGCTGGCGGCGGATAGAGCCGCACCGGGCCGCGCTTCCACAGCTCGAGCAGGTCGTCGTCAGCCGCTCCGCCGAGGTCCCCGCCGGCGCCGCCCGGCTTGAGGATATGATCGGGGCGCCGGGCGGCTGGGGCAATTTGCCCGATTCCGAGCTTCCGGAGCTTGCCATCGCCCCCGACGACGAGGCGACCATCCTCTATACGAGCGGAACCACCGGCCAGCCCAAAGGCGCGCTCGGCACCCACCGCAACCTCACCACCAACATCCTCTCGGTCGGCTATTCGAACGCCCGCGCGGCGCTCCGCCGCGGCGAGTCTCCGCCGGAGCCCTCGCCCAAGACGGCGCTGATGGTCATCCCGCTCTTCCACTGCACGGCGCTCAGCGCCATGCTGATGGGGACGATGGTCGCCGGCCACACCCTCGTCTTCATCCGCAAATGGGATCCCTTGGAAGCGATGGCCCTGATCGAGCGGGAGCGGGTTCAGATGACCGGCGGAGTGCCCACCATCGCCTGGCAATTGCTGGAGCACCCCGAACGCTCCCGCTTCGATCTCTCCAGCCTCGAGCAGATCAGCTATGGCGGCGCCCCGGCGGCGCCGGAGCTGGTCCGAAGGATCCGGGAGGAGTTCGGAGCGCTCCCCGGCAACGGCTGGGGGATGACCGAGACGACGGCGACCGTCACCAGCCATGTCGGCGAGGATTATCTCAATCGGCCGGACAGCGCCGGGCCGCCGGTTCCGATCGCGGACTTGAAGATCATGTCGCCCGACGGGACGATAGAGCTGCCCGTCGGCGAGGTCGGCGAATTGTGGGCGCGCGGGCCTCAGATCGTCAAAGGCTATTGGAACAGGCCGGAAGCGACCGCCGAAACCTTCATCCAGGGCTGGGTGCGAACCGGCGACCTCGCCCGCCTCGACGACGAAGGCTTCCTCTACATCGTCGACCGGGCCAAGGACATGGTCATCCGCGGCGGCGAGAACATCTATTCCATCGAGGTCGAAAACGTCCTCTTCGACCACCCCGCCGTCACCGACGCCGCCCTGATCGGCCTGCCCCACCGCACCCTGGGCGAGCAGCCGGCGGCCGTCGTCCACCTTGCGCCCGGCGCGAGCGCGACGGAGGAGGAGCTCAAGGCCTGGGTCCGAGAGCGCCTCGCCGTCTTCAAGACCCCGGTCAGGATCGCCTTCCTCCCCCTCCCCCTGCCGAGAAACGCCAACGGCAAGATCCTGAAGACCGAGCTCAAGGCCCTGTTCGACTGAACGTCATTCCGGCGAAGGCGGGATCTTTGCATAAGTCGCTGGGTGCCAGCCCCTCCCCTTCAGGGGAGGGGCTTTGTCTGCGAGCGCTTCGCAAGGGTTATGCAAAGGTCGGCGAAGGCCGGAATCCATGAACGCCGCAGGTGGCGAACTTGCGCGGCAGTGCTCGGTCCGCTGGGGGGTTCGCACAAAGATCACGAAGGCACTAAGGCAGGTCGCAAACCCGCGCGCAGCACCTTCATTCCATTCCGCGAGAACAGGCGCAGCGGCTTCGCCGCCGAGGTCCCTTGGTGCCTTTGTGATCTTTGTGCGAACCAAAAAATCCAGGAGCCGGATCCGCGTCGCCGCTCGCGGGATGACCCGGCGGGCGGCGTCCTGAATATCGCGGTCCCGGATTTCCGGGAACCGTGTTCATGGGTCCCGGCCTTCGCCGGGACGACGAGGTGCGGCCGGCTATTCCGCCGGCCACCCCTCCAGCACCTCGACGAACCGGCTCAGCCAGGCGTTGGTCTGGTGGCCGTCGACCACCCGGTGGTCGATGGTCAAGGAGACATAGGCCATCGGGCGGATCAGGATCGCGTCCGTCCCGCCGACCTCGCGGACCACGACCCGCTTCTCGAGCTTGCCGACGCCCAGGATCGCCGATTGCGGCTGGTTTATGATGATCGGCGTCGCGAAGAGCGAGCCGGAGACCCCGTGGTTCGAGATCGTGAAGGTGCCACCCGAAACGTCCCTGCCCGTGAGCTGCTCGGCCCTCGCTTTCTCGACCAGCTCGTCGAGCCCGGCGGCGATGCCCTTCAGCGACAGGGACTGCACCTTGCGAAGCACCGGCACGATCAGGCCCTTCTCGCCCAGAGCGGTGCCGACTCCGATATTGACGTCGTCGAAAATCTCCAGCCGGTCCTCGTGCCAGCGGCTGTTGATCGCGGGCGCGACCTTCATCGCCTCGGCCGCGGCTGCGACGATGTAGGCGCTGTAGGTGAGCTTCACGCCCTTTTTCGCCCAGGCAGCCTTGTGCCGCTCGCGATGGGCGACGATCGCGCTGAAATCCGCCTCGAACATCGCGGTGACGTGAGGCGCCCGGGTAACCGACGCGAGCATGTTCTCCGCGATCTTCAGCCGCATCCGGTCGTGCGGGATGGAGTGCGAGCGAACCCCCGTCGACCCGGCGGAAGCCGGGACCTCGGACCGGGAAGTCTCGGCGGGTCTCCCCGAAGCCCCGGCTTCCGCCGGGATGACGGCGGGCTGGGCGGTGGTTCGGGGCCCTTCCTGGACCTTGGTGGCCGCCTCGACGGCGCGGTCGACGTCGGCGCGGGTGATCCGCCCGTCGCGGCCGGTGCCTTCGATCCGGGAAGGGTCGATATCGTGCTGGAGAAGTGCGCGCTTCACGGAAGGAGAAAGCCGCAACTCCAACCCACCCGTTCGGGCTGAGCTTGTCGAAGCGCTTCCCTTATCCTCGCCAGTCGAACGAGAGGGCTTCGACAAGCTCAGCCCGAACGGTTTCTCCTCCTCCTCGTCCGCCGTTTCGTCCACCTCGCCCTCCACCGCGATCCGCCCCAGCACCGCCCCGGGCACCGCCGCCGCATCCGCCTCCAGCACTATCTCGCGAAGCACCCCGGCCGCCGGCGCCGGCACCTCCATTGCCACCTTGTCGGTCTCCAGCTCGACCAGGGGGTCGTTGACCTCGACCCGGTCGCCGACCTTCTTCAGCCAGGCGCGCACCACCGCCTGGGTCCCCTCCTGCTCCTCGGGCACGAGAACGTCGATCATGACGGCCTCCTGTGAAGGGAGCGCAGGCCGCCCCCGCCCGTCATCCCGGCGAAAGCCGGGACCCCGGGACGCGAAGTCTCGGCGGGCCTCCCCGAGGTCCCGGCTTCCGCCGGGATGACGATGGTCGTGTCGCTCCGCGCCCCGCCCATCGTCAAAACCCCACCAATTCTTCGATCTTCGCCTTGATCCGCTCGACGCTCGGCACCGCCCAGTTGAGCAGCACCGGATTGTGCGGGCTCGGAATGTCCGGCATCGTCACCCGGGCCACCGGAGCGTCGAGGTCGAGAAAGGCCTCGTCCGCGACCACCGCGGCGATCTCCGCTCCGAAGCCGCCGGTCCTCAGGTCCTCGTGGACGATCAGGCAGCGGCGGGTGCGCCGGACGCTGTCCAGCACCGCCTCCTTGTCCCAGGGCATCAGCGTCCTCAGATCGATCACGTCGGCGGACACGTCCTTCGCCGCTTCCTCGCAGCGCGGAACCATCGCGCCCCAGGTGACGATGGTGATGTCGTCGCCTTCCCGCACCTTCTTGGCCCTCCCGAACGGAAGCGCGTAGCCGTCGCCGGGATAGGGCCGGCGGGCCCAGCTGTCGTCGAGCATGGCGCGATGCTCGAAGAAGACGACCGGGTCGTTGCCGCGCAAGGCGGTCCGAAGAAGCCCGACCGCGTCCTCGGCGTTGGACGGAACCGCCACCTGCCAGCCCGGATTGTGGACGAACGCCACTTCGTTGGTCTGGCTGTGCCAGGGATCCCCGCATTTGAAGAAGCCGCCCGGGATCCTCAGCACCATCGGAGCCGCGAAGCGGTTGGCTGTGCGCCAGCGCATCGTCCCGCAATCGTTGATCTGCTCGGTCGCGGGTTCGGCATATTTGCGGAACTGGATCTCGGGAACCGGCATCAGCCCGGCGATCGCCATTCCGACGGCCCGGCCGATGATCCCCTCCTCGTTCAGGCTGGTGTCGAAGACCCGGGCCGTCCCGTATTTCTCCTGAAGCCCGAGGGTGACGGCGTGGACTCCGCCCTTGGGCCCGATATCCTCGCCGAACAGCAGGACCCTGGGATTGATCCCGAGCTCATGGTCGAGCGTCCGGCGGATCGCGGTCACCATGTTGATCCGCTGGCCGTCCGGCTTGGGCTCCTCGTGGCTTCGCGGCGCCCGGTAGCCATGGGTCCATTGCCCGCCCATCTTCTGCATCTCACCGTCGTAGAAGACATGGTCGAGCACCCGCTCCGGATCGGAGACCCCGCGCGCCTCCGCCTCGTGCCGGGCCGCCTCGACGTCGGCCTGGGCCTTCGCCTCGATCCCGTCCCATTCCTCCTCGGTCATGAGCGGTCCGACCAGGTGCGCCTTGAGCTTGGGCAGCGGATCGCGGGTCCATTCGTCGCGAACCAGCTCCTCCGACTTGTAGGTCTGGGTGTCCTGGAAGCTGTGGCCCTGGAGCCGTGGAACGGTGAGTCGAAGCAGAGCCGGTCCGTTGCCGCCGCGGACATGGCCGACGGCGCCCTCGATCAGCCCGGCCGCCTCCGCCGGGTCGGTGCCGTCGCCCGCGAAGATCGCGAGGTTTGCGAAGCCGGCGAGGTTCTTCGCGATATCGCCGCCCGGAGTCTGGAAGCTGGACGGGACCGAGATCCCGAAGCCGTTGTCCTCCACGTAGAAGAGCATCGGAAGCTTTTGGGTGGTGGCGATGGTCAGGGCCGACCAGAAGCCCCCGGTCGCGCAGGAAGCGTCGCCGCCGAGCACCACGGCGATGGCGCCGTCATAGCTCCGCTCGCCGAGCTCGGTTCGATAATATTCGATCGCCTGGGCCCAGCCGGCGGTGGGCGTATATTGCGCCCCGACCCCGCCCGACATCGGCAGTGCCGGAGCGCCGCCGGGATTGGGATAGTTGAACACCACTCCGATGTCGCGGCCGTCGGAATAGCCCCCGGCCCGGCCCATCCCCGAGCCGAGCGCGTCCTCGACCGGAACGCCCAAAGCGAGCAGCAGCGGCCTCGAGCGGTAATAGCCGCAGGTCGCGTCGCGGCGGTGGTTGAGGCGGCTCCCGAGCATCGCCTGGGCCAAATCGTGGCCGCGGGCGGAGAATTGGTAGAGGATCTTGCGCTCTGGGACGAGCCGTTCCTCCTCGAGCTTGTCCATCGCCCGGCTGAGCTGGACGACATAGGCTATGCGTCGCCAATCATAGCCATCCTGTAGCGATTTCCGGCGATTCCCCAACTTCTCTCCACTTTCAGCCATCCATCTTCTCCACCACCGCCGCGGCGAAAATCTCGACATTGTCGTCGGACAGGCCGACGACGTTAAAGCGCCCGCTATCAGCGAGATAGATGCCCTTCTCCTCGCGAAGCTCGAGCACCTGGGCCTTGGTCAGGGGCAGGATCGAGAACATTCCGTTCTGACCGTCGATATAGGCCAGACGCTCGTCATAGGCGGCAAGTTTGGCCCGCAAGCTTCTGATTCGAGCGCACATTTCCTTGAGCTCGCCATCCCAGTCCGCACGCAGCTCCGGATCCTCCAGAACCATGTGAACCAGCGCCGCGCCATGATCGGGCGGCATCGACCACATCGTCCGCGAAAGCTGCAGCAGGTTGCCGTAGACGATCCGCGCCGCCTTCGGGCTCGGCGCCTTGACGAACAGGTTGCCGACCCGCTCGCGATAGACTCCGAAATTCTTGTCGCAGCTCTGGGCGACAAGTGCTTGATCCGCCTTGCTCACGACGAGCCGGACTCCCGCCGCATCGGCCTCCAGGCCATGGCCGAGGCCCTGATAGGCGAGGTCGACGAAGGGGACGAGCCCGCGACGCGACACGATTTCGGCGACCTCGGCCCATTGGCCCGCCGAAAGATCGGCGCCCGTCGGATTGTGGCAGCAGCCGTGAAGAAGAACCAGATCCCCGGCCCTCGCCTTCTCAAGCGCCGCCATCATCTCGGCGAAGAGAATCCGCCGGCTCGCCGGATCGTAATAAGGATGCGGCACCAGCTCGACCCCGGCGCACTCGATTAGCGGACCGTGATTGGGCCAGGTCGGCTGTCCGACGAGCATCCGAGCCTTCGGATTGGCCTTGGTGACGAGATCCGCGCCGAGGCGCAGCGCGCCGCAGCCGCCGGGAGTCTGAAGTCCGACGATCCGCTCGTCCGCGGCCCCGGCTTCGCCGAAGACGATCGGACGGATGAGCTCCGTGAAGCGCGAATCGCCCTGCGAGCCGAGATAGGCCTTGGTCTCCTGCCGCTCCCAGAGCAGCCGCTCCGCCTTCTTCACGGCACGAAGGATCGGGGTGCCCCCGGCGGAGTCGCGATAGACGCCGACTCCGACGTCGATCTTTTCCGGCCGCGGATCCGAGTCGCAAAGCGCGATCAGCTGGAGGAGCGAATCCGATTTCTGCTCTTCGAGCCGGTCGAACAGTGGCGGCCCGTCGCTGAGCAGAAATGAATCGTCCATCCGCGTCCCTTTCGAATGCAGGCTGAACGCGCCTTAGGCCGTTTCGGTTCGGATTGCGTACCAGACTTGCGGGCGCTTGGGATGGATTTGAAACATATGTTCAGCTAATCGTCTTCAAATGAAAGAAGATGATCGCCTCGACGCCGTCGACCGCCGAATCGTTCGCGAACTGCAGCGGGATGCGAGCCTCAGCCACGCCGCCCTCGCCGAGCGGGTTGGAGCGTCCGCCGCCTCGGTCTGGCGGCGGGTAAGGAGCCTCGAGAAGTCGGGAGTGCTGGGCCGGGCCGTCCGGATCGCGAGCCCGCAGGCGCTCGGGCGCTCCGTCAACGTGCTCTGCCAGGTGCGCATGGCCCGCCAGACGGTCGAGGTGCGCGCCGATTTCGAGGATTTCATCCAGTCGCGCGAGGAGATAGTCGAATGCTACGCCATGTCCGGCGAGTGGGACTATCTCCTCCGGATCGCCGTCCGAGACGTCGCCGACTACGACCGCTTCATCATGCGCGGCGTGCTCGCGCATCCCTCAGTGGCAAATGCGGCGAGCAACTTCGCTTTGAGGCAGGTGAAGTATACGACGGAGATACCGGTCTGAGGAAGCCGTCATTCCGGCGAAAGCCGGGACCTCAGGACGATAAGTCTCGACGGGCCTCCCCGAGGTCCCGGCTTTCGCCGGGATGACGGGAACTCCCTCCCCTCCCCGCGGATTGATCCGGCAGCGAATCGATCCTCGGGAGCACGCACTCATGGCCGCACGCGCCTATTGGAAGGGACAGATCAGGCTTGCCCTGGTCTCCATCCCCGTCGAGATCTTCTCCGCCACCAAGAGCGGGGCCACCATCGCCTTCAACCAGATCCACGAGCCGACCGGCAAGAGGGTCAAATATGAGAAGGTGGTCCCGGGGGTCGGGCCGGTCGATCCGGAGGAGATCGTCAAGGGCTACCAATATGAAAAGGGCAGCTACGTGCTTCTGACCGACGAGGAGATCGAGTCGGCGAAGCTGGAGAGCAAGAAGACCCTCGAGCTCACCCAGTTCGTCGACTATGACGACATCGACGTCCTCTATTACGAAAAGCCCTATTTCGTCGTCCCCGCCGACGACCTCGCCGAGGAGGCGTTCATCGTCCTTCGCGAAGCGCTTCGGCGCACCAAGAAGGTCGCGCTCGGCCAGCTCGCGCTGAGGGGACGCGAATATCTGGTCAGCCTCAAGCCCTGCGGCCGCGGCATCGTGCTCGAGACGCTTCGCTACGCGGACGAAGTCAACAAGGCCCAGAATTATTTCCGCGACATCGCCGAGGCCAAGCCCGACGAGGAGCTTCTCGACCTCGCCGAGGCCCTGATCGACCGCAAGACGGCCCCCTTCGATCCGTCCAAATATCACGATCGCTATATCGAGGCGGTCGAAGAGCTGATCGAGCAGAAGCGCAAGGGCAAGACCATCCACACCGAGGAAGACGCGGCCCCCGCCCGGGGCTCCAACGTCATCGACCTGATGGCGGCGCTCAAGCGTTCGATCGAGAAGCCGGGCGCCGGCGCCGGCAAGGAAGCTGGCGGCGCCACGAAGAAGTCGGCCGCCAAACCCGCGGGGCGCAAGCCGTCGGCCAAGAAGGCTCCTGCGAAGGCCGCTCCGGCGCGGAAGCGGGCGTGAGGCTTCATCCTCCCCATCGCAGATGGGGAGGGGGACCATCCGAAGGGTGGTGGAGGGGTAGCTGGCACAAGCCTGAGCAATCACCCCTCCACCATGCTTCGCATGGTCCCCCTCCCCACGAGCTTCGCTCGCAGGGACGATGAAGATGGCCAAGTCCGCCGATCCGCTCGAAACCTACAACCGCAAGCGCGACTTCGCGAAGACCGCGGAGCCGCCGGGCACCGCCGGCCCGGCGCGGGGGCCGAACGCCCCTGCCCTGTTCATGGTCCAGAAGCACGACGCCACCCGGCTCCATTACGACCTTCGGCTGGAAATGGACGGGGTCATGAAGAGTTGGGCGGTGCCCAAGGGGCCCAGCCTCAACCCGGCGGACAGGCATCTCGCGGTGCGCACCGAAGACCATCCGATGGACTATGCCAGCTTCGAGGGCACCATTCCCAAGGGAGAATATGGCGGCGGAACGGTCATGCTCTGGGATTGGGGCCGGTGGATACCGCATCCGGACAAGGATCCGCGCAAGACCATAGAGGAAGGCCACCTCCACTTCACCCTCGAGGGGCACCGGATGAAGGGCGAGTGGGTGATGTTCCGGTTGAAGGGCCGGCCCGGCGAAAGGGCCGAGAACTGGATGCTGAAGAAGGTGACCGACGAGCATGCCGGCGGCTCGATGGGGCTGACGGAGAAGTATCTGACCAGCATCAAGACGGGGCGGAGCATGCAGGAGATCGCCGCAGGCAAGAAGGCGAAGGAGCTGAAGGGCTGGAAGACGGACCCTTATGTTCCTCCCCGAGCTCGCCTCGGGGAGGGGGACCATGCGAAGCATGGTGGAGGGGTAATGACGAAGGCCTCGTCAGCTACCCCTCCACCGCGCTCCGCGCGGTCCCCCTCCCCGAGCAAAGCTCGGGGAGGATACAAGCTTCCCCCCTTCCGCGAGCCTCAAAAGGCGACCCTCGTCGACCACGTCCCCTCCGGCTCCGGCTGGATCCACGAGATGAAATATGACGGCTATCGCTGCCTGCTCGGGATCGGCGGCGGCAAGGCCAAGGTCTACACGCGTTCCGGCCTAGACTGGTCCGACAAGTTCCCGGAGATCGTCGAAGCGGCGGCTCAGCTCGAGGTCGGGTCGGCGCTCCTCGACGGCGAGATCGTCGCTCTCGACGACAAGGGCAATACCGGCTTCTCGGCCCTGCAGCAGGCGATCAGCGAGGGCGGCCGGGGCCTCACCCTCTTCCTGTTCGACGCGCTCGAAATAGACGGCGAGGACCTGACGGGGCTTGCGACGATCGACCGCAAGGGCCGGCTCGCCTCGCTGGTCGGCGACGGCAAGCCGCCGGCGATCCTCTACGCCGAGCATATCGTCGGCCATGGCGAGAAGCTGTTCGACGCGATGTGCGAGGCCGGACAGGAGGGAATCATCTCCAAGCGTTCCGACGCCCCCTATCGGGGCGGGCGGACCAAGACCTGGCTGAAGATCAAATGCACCTACCGGCAGGAGTTCGTCATCCTCGGCTGGTCGGAAAGCGACAAGAAGGGCCGCGGCTTCCGGGCGCTGCTCCTCGGAGTCTACGGGGACGGCAAGCTTCGCTACGCCGGCAAGGTTGGAACCGGCTTCTCCAACCAGGTCCAGCAGGAGCTGCTCGAACGGTTCGAGACGCTCGCCGCCGCGAAGCCGGCCGCTATGGTGCCGAGGCCCGAAGCCCGGGGGGCGCATTGGGTCAGGCCTCAGCTCGTCTGCGAGGTCGCCTTCGCCGAGTTCACGGCCGAGGGCGTCGTGCGCCATGCCAGTTTCCTCGGCCTTCGCTCGGACAAGAAAGCGGACGAAGTCGTGGAGGAGACCCCCCAGCCCGTCGAGCGCGCCGCGCCCGCCGCCGGCGACGGGGTCAAGATCAGCAACCCCGAACGCGTGCTGTTCCCCGACGCCGGGGTCACCAAGGGCGAGCTCGTCGATTATTACCGGACGGTCGGGCCGATGATGATGGAGTGGGCCGCCAAGCGCCCGCTGAGTCTCGTTCGCTGCCCCCAGGGCCGCGCCCGGAAATGCTTCTTCCAGAAGCACAATACGGGAAGCTTCGGCCCCCACGTCCACCAGATCCCGATCGAGGAGAAGAAGGGCCAGATCGAGGATTACGTCTATGTCGAGGAATCGGCGGGGATCATCGCCTGCACCCAGATGGGGACGATCGAGTTCCACGGCTGGGGCTCGTCGGTCGCCGAGGTCGAGAAGCCCGATCGCCTCGTCTTCGACATCGATCCCGACGAAGGCCTGAGCTTCGACGAGGTCAAGCGCACCGCCCGCGACCTCCACCGCTACCTCGCCGACATGGGCCTCCAGAGCTTCCCGCTGACGACCGGCGGCAAGGGCCTCCACGTCGTCGTGCCTCTGACTCCGCAGGCCGAATGGCCCGAGGTGAAGGATTTCGCCCAGCGATTCGCTATTGCCCTCGCCACGGCCGAGCCCGAGCGCTTCACCGCCAACCTCGCCAAGGCCAAGCGCAAGGGCCGGATCTTCCTCGACTACCTTCGCAACCAGCGCGGAGCGACCGCCATCCTGCCTTATTCGGCTCGATCGCGCGAACGGGCGCCGGTGGCGGCGCCGATCAGCTGGGACGAGCTGGAGGATTTGGAATCCGGCGCCCCCTTCACCGTCCGCGATGGAGACCAGCTCCTCGAGCGGGCCTCGGGCCGAGCCCTCCAAGGTTGGGGCGAAGCCAGCCAGGTGCTTCCGGACCTGTGAGCGCGGCGCTCGACATCAATCAGGCGAGCAAAGAGGAGCTCGATTGCGTCGAGGGCTTGAGAGGCCACGGACACGAGATCGTCCGCTATCGCGAAGAGCGGGGGCGCTTCACCTCGCTTCGCCAGCTGGACGAGGTGCCGGGCTTGGCTGGGAAGGTTGATGGGGAGACCTTGAAGCGGCTGAGCGTCTGACGCAGCGGTGAACCACCCGTCATCCCGGCGAAAGCCGGGACCCCGGGGAGACCCGCCGAGACTTTACGACTTCAGGTCCCGGCTTTCGCCGGGATGACGACCCGCTCGCCGCCTGTCCACCCCCCGTGTACTATATAAATAACACACGTTCCCCCTTGCGCTCCCTGCCTCCCCTGCCCCATTTAGCCCCCAAAGCTAACGGAGCGACCGACATGGCCACCCAGACCGAGACCAAGCTGAAGCTCGAGGCCCCCGAGGCGCTGCAGACGGTCGAGCCCGCTCAGGTCGCGGGCCTCGTTCCGATCGAGGAAGGCGTGAAGTCGAAGCTCGGGACGGTGGTCGACAAGTTCGTCAACGAGCTGGTCGCGGCGGACGCCAACAGCCCGGAGTTCGGCAAGAAGGTCGACGAGCTCACCAACATGGGCCGAAAGCAGATCGCCGAGGCCGCCGGCCATTCCAACCGGTTCCTCGACCGGCCGATCAAGGCGATCGACAAGGA
Organism: Allosphingosinicella sp.; assembly: GCA_036387875.1. Classification (GTDB taxonomy): domain Bacteria; phylum Pseudomonadota; class Alphaproteobacteria; order Sphingomonadales; family Sphingomonadaceae; genus Allosphingosinicella. The sequence continues at coordinate 78,832 of DASVSX010000032.1, forward strand.
TACGGGGATCGGCGCCGATCTCCTCGAGCTGCGCCGCACCGTCGAGGAGCTCGATCCGGGCAAGCAGGGCAATCTCAGCTCCTCCCGCAAGATCCTGGGGATTATCCCGTGGGGCAACAAGCTCGGAAATTATTTCCAGAAATATCAGAGCTCCCAGACCCACATTTCGAAGATCCTGAACAGCCTCGCCTCGGGCAAGGAAGAGCTTCAGTACGACAACGAGGCGATCAATACCGAGCGCGCGGCGATGTGGAAGACGATGGGCCAGCTCGAGCAGATGATCCACATCTCCAAGCAGCTCGACCAGAAGCTCGAGGACAAGGCCAACGAGCTCGACGCCACTGAGCCGGCCAAAGCCAAGGCGATCCGCGAGACCGCGCTTTTCTACACCCGCCAGCGCACCACCGATCTTCTCACCCAGATGGCGGTGACGGTTCAGGGCTATCTCGCCCTCGACCTGGTGAAGAAGAACAATGTCGAGCTGATCAAGGGCGTCGACCGCGCCTCCACGACGACCGTCGCCGCGCTTCGAACGGCCGTCACGGTCGCCCAGGCGATGACCAACCAGAAGCTGGTGCTCGAGCAGATCACCTCGCTCAACACGACCACCGCCAACATCATCGATTCGACCGGCGAATTGCTCAAGAGCCAGACCGGCGAGATCCATCGCCAGGCCGTCTCCTCGACCATCCCGCTCGAGACCCTTCAGCGCGCCTTCCAGAACATCTACGACACGATGGATACGATCGACACCTTCAAGCTCGAGGCGCTCGGAAGCATGAAGCAGACCGTCCAGACCCTCTCCAGCGAGGTCGAGAAGAGCCGCGGCTATATCGCCCGGGCCGAGGGCACCGAGCAGAACCGCCTCGCGGGCCGGAGCGTGCCCAATTCGCTGCTCGGACCGATCGAGGGCTGAACATGGCTCGAACGCCCCGAAGCGTCGAGGAAGCGATCGCCCGCTTCGACGAATATTCGGCGAGGCTCGACGGCCATACGCCCGCGGAATCGAGCCTTAAGCGGCGCTATTACGGCCGGGCCGCCGGCAGGGTCGCGCGTCGAACGCTCACCATGGGGATAGCAATCGGCGCACTGATCGTCGCGACGATCGTCTTCGGCCTCGCGATTAGCCCGATCGGGATCACCGGGCTCTTCTTCGTCGCTCTCGCCATCCTCGCGATCATGCTCACCGTGTCCTTCTGGCCGTCGGAGCCGAAGCGGGTTGCCTATAACGAGCAGGTGCCGACGGGCACGGTCGTTCGCCAGCTCGAGAACATGCTGGTCCGCCGCCGGGCGGTGCTTCCGGCGCCGGCGGCGCAGCGCGCCGACGCGATCGGTGCCCAGCTTCCGCTGCTCGAATCCCGGCTTGCCGAGGTCGACCCGCTCGATCCGCTCGCCCAGGACGCTCGGCGCCTGATGGGCAAGCATTTGCCCGAGCTGATCGAGCGCTACGAGCGAATACCCTTGGACTACCGCAAGCAGACCGACGGCGAAGGCCTGACCGCCGACCAGCGTCTGGTCGCGAGCCTCGACGCCGCCCGCCAGGCGCTGGGCGACATCGGCGACAAGCTGGTCCAGGGCGACCGCCAGGCGTTCGAGACCCAGGGCCGTTTCATCGAGAGCCGCTACAAGGAAGAGCGCGGCCTGGGAGAAGCGTGATGGGGTTCGATGTCGTTGGAATGCTTCGGCAGGCCGACGAATATCTGCGCCGCAGCATGAAGTCGAAGGCGGTGCGGGCGGCCGAAAAGCGCCGCTCCGACCGCCAGTCCCGCGAGGCGGAAGCGCGGATCAAGCGGGCCGCACTGGTCGGCGGCGCGTCCGGAGCGGCCATTCTCGGAGTGGGCGCACTGGCCGCGCCGGTCGCGGCGCCAGTGCTGGCGGCTGCGGCCGGCGGCGGGGCCCTGCTTCTCGCCGTGGGGACTCTCTTCAGGCCGTCTCGGCGGCGTTGCGCCGAGGGCGATTTCTCGCAGGTCGAGTTGTCGGAGCTTCCGGGCGACGCCGAGGACTGGCTTTTGGGCAGGCGCGAGGATCTGCCGCTGGGCTGCCGGCCGCAGCTCGACCGGATCTTCCAGCGCCTCGGCGATCTTCAGCCCCATCTCGCCACTCTCGCACCTCATTCGACCCCGGCCTGGGAAGCGCGGCGGCTCCTGGGCGACCATTTGCCGCGCCTCGTCCTCGCTTTCGAAGCCATTCCGCCGACCGTCCGGGAGGAGGATCCCGAAGTCAGGGCCCGGCTCGACTCCGGATTGGAGACGGTTGCGGACGCCTTGGACGAGCTCTGCCGCGAAGTCTGCAGGAACCCGCTCATGACCTTCGAGACCCAGGGCCGATTCCTCGAAAGCCGCTACGGGGGAGAGGACAAGCGCCTTCTCCCCGGTGGGAGCCGGCGTCAGAACCTGCCTTCGAAGCGCGAGGAATAAGGCAGCCCGCCCGGGCGAAGGGCGGCGTCGATCCGATAGCGCCCGTCGGCGAACAGCCGGACGTCGAGCCGATCGCCTCCCGACTGGCTCACCAGGGGCAGGAGCAGCGCAGGCCCGTCGCAGCGCGCCTCCCCGCTGAAGCCCGCGGTCAGGGACACCCCGACGAGCTCGCCGGCGAAACGCGCCTTCACCAGCCCTTCCGCATGAAGGCACATTCCGTCCTCGAAGCGGACGCTGAGGTCCGACAGATCGAGGGTCGGCGGAGGTAGATCGGCAAGCGCCGCCGCGTCGATCCTGCCGGTTGCGTCGTCTATTCCGAAGCCGTGACGGGAAACGGTCACTCCGCCGCGCAGGCCGTCGTCGGCCTGTTCGAGATCCAGGCGAGCCCGGCCGATCAGCAAGGGCAGGAATCGCAGCCGGGTCCCGACGTCGCCGAGCGCGACGGTTCCGAACCGAGCTTCGGTGAGCGCTCCGAGCCAGACGCTCCCGGTCGCCTCGCGCGCGGCCAGGCCCTTGTCCGAATAGCCGAGCCAGCCAAGCGCGACGCGCAGCGGAAGCAAGGCGGCGAGCGAGAACAGCAAGGCGCAGAGGAAAAAGATCTGGCGCCACCAGCGCAGGCGAAGGCGCATCAGCTCCCCCTCGCGCGTAGCACGATCCGGGCGGAGAGGGTCCGGTCGGGGTTGCTGGTGGCGGTCAGGCTCTGCACGATATAGCCTTGAGCCTCGAGCGCGCCGACCCAGCCGAACAAGGCTTGCGGCCTGGCCGCTCCGATCGCAAGCGACACCCGCCCCGCCCCCTCGGGCTGGAGGCCGGAAAGCTGGAACCCGGCCGCGGAAGCGGCGCCTGCGACGGCCGCGTCGATAGGCCCGGCGAAGGGCGCAGGCCGGTTGCGTTCGAGCGCCGCGATCGCCTCCGCCTGCGAACGTGCGTCGGCCAGCGCGGCGATGGCCTCCCCATGCCTCTGCCGTGCCGCCGAGAGCAGATCGGAAAGAGGACGAAGGATCGCAAGCCAGACGAGGACCAGTGCGACCAGCGCCAGCATCACCCCCAGCAGCCAGCGCTCGCGCTTAGTCCGCGCCAGCCACAGAGCGTTGAGCCGACCGTTCATCGCGGCCTCACCGTCAGCTCGGCGGCCGGGCGCCCGCCGGCTGACCGCGGCGCCCCGGCTTCCGCGGCGAACCCGCTTGCTTCCACCCGCTGGCGCAGGGCCTCGATCGCGGCCGGCGAATCCGCCTGTGCGGTCGCTCGAAGCGAACCGTCGGGCGAGAAGGCGAGCGCGGTCAGCTCGATGTTGGGGGTTGCCTTCACCGCTTCGAACAGGGTTCCGGCCGTAGCGCTGAACCCCGCGCCGCCGCCTCGAAGTTCCGCCAGGCGCTGGGTCAGGGCAGCCTGCGGGTCGGCAAGACCGGACTTTCGCGGCAAGGCGGCGGCGGCGATCCGGCCGGTCTCCGCTTCGGCGGAGTCGGCGGCGAACATATAGCGGGCGATGAGGGTGACCTGCACCGCGAGGCTGATGAGGAGCAGGGCGGCCGTAAGGCCCGCCAGCCGCCGGGCCCGGGCCGGTGCGACCCGCCAGTCGCGCCGACGGCCGAACGGGCCCTGGCGCAGGTCCAGCGGCGCCTGATCGAGTGCCCCGGCGAGGCCCGCGGCGAAGCTGTCGGGATCGACCGGGACCGCGCTTCGACCGGCGAGCAGCAGATCGCCCAGCTCCGGCTCGGCCGCGAAGGCCTCGTCCGGACCGCGATAGAGCCGAAGAAGCCCGGAGTCCCACGTCGCCAGCCCTTCCGCCGGAGCCGGCACGAGCAGCGTTTCGGGAATTATCCGCTCGGCGTCGAACCCAGCGCCTTCGAGTCCGTCGAGCCAGGTCCGAACCGTTTCCATCGGGACCAGCCCGACGCAGCGGCCCGCGCCGTCGGCCAAGGCGCGTCCGACCGCGACGTGGAGCTCGGCAACGGGCTGGGCGCTGAGCTCGGCGGCCATCAGCCGTGCCGCGCCTGCCGCCTGCGCCGGTGTGAGGCCGGGTGGAAACTCGAGCCAGCGAAGGGTCACCGCCTCGCCCGGCGCGACCGCGACGACGGGCGCCGACCGGTGGCCGTCCGCGCCTTCCAGCCCGGCGCCGCGCTCGGCGATCACGCCTTCGGCGAGGCGGATCCAGCCGTCCACTCCGCCGTCGCGGGCCAGGAAGAGGAGCAACGCCTCCCTCATTCGCCGCCGCCCCACCGCCGGGCGACCACCTTGGCCGGAGCGAGCCGGGCATCGACCAGCGCCCATTCCTCCATCTCCGAATCCTCGAAGCGGACCGAGAGGTCGATGGTGAACCAATAGGTTTTGAGCTGGAGCTGCGACATGGGATCCGAGCTCGTCTCTAGCCCCGCCTGCTCGGCGCTGCGCCAGAAATCGTACGTGTTGCGCCAGCCCGTCTTGGGCCGGGACGAGATCAGCCCCCGTACCCGGTCCGGCCGTGCCTTGGCCGGAGCGAACATCGCAAGCAAGGGCGCGTCGCGGGGAAGCAAGGTGTTGACGTTGATCGGCGACATGTCGGCGGTGGGAAGAGCGCAGACATAAGGCCTCAGCTCCCGGTAGATTTCGGGAGTGACCCCGGCGACGGCCCGAAGCTCGCTCGGATCGGCGAGCAGGGTGTTGCCGGTACGATAGGCCGGCTCCGATCCGCTATAGGCGGCGTCCTCTCCGCCCTGAGGGCTGGGCTGGTCGTCGGAATCGATCCAGTCCGCCGTGGCCGCGGCGACCCGACGGGCGGCAGGTTCGGGGAGTCCGAGGACGGCCATCAACGCGACGAACTGCTCGATCCCGGCCGGCCGCTGGATCAGGCTGGTCAAGGCTTCGCCCTGGACGAGGCTGTTCAGGTTGAAGCAATTGCCGCCGTCGCGGACGGTTCCGACGGCGAGGCCCTCGCCGGGCAGCGGGATTTGCCGGGCAGTGCCGTTCCAGTCGCCCGCGAGAGCGGTGACATAGGCGTCTGCGCCGGCGAGGTCGTCGATGCGCAGCGTCAGCAGGTCCTCCACGCCCAGCGCGTAGCCGCGGGCCTGGTCGAGAGCGGCGCCGTTCATCGCCATCGCGGTCGACAGCCTGAGCCGCTCGAAGGCGCCCGCGGCGATGGCGGCCATGATGACCACCAGCACCAGCACCGCGAGCAAGGCGGCGCCGCGTTCGGATTGGGACACGGGGCGCCTCAAAACATTGTCCCCGTCTGGAAGAGCTGGCGGGTGGTGCCGCTGCCTTCGGCCTCCATGACGAGCTCGACGGCACGCGGCAATTCGGTCGCCTTGGTCGGATCCCAGCGTTCGCGCCAAGCTCCCTCGCGATCGCGGTAGCGCAGGCGGATCCGCCGCACCTTGTCCACGACGGTGGTGGCCGGAAGCGCCGCCGCTCCGTCGAGCCGGGGATAGACCCGCCGCTCCAGCCGCCCTTCCACCAGTCCATATTCGACCCGCTGGAGCGAGGCCCGAGGGGTCGCGTCGAGATTCTCCCAACCCCGCCGGACGAAGGCCAGCGCCACTCCGCCCTGCTCTCCGCCGAGGCCCTGGAAGGCCTGGCGCGCAGTCCCCGTTGCATCCCGAGGCATTCGCGGCGCCGCCTGGGCCAGGTCGCCGGCAAGCAGCGCCCCCGCGCGCCGGTAGTCCGCCAGATCGCTCAAACGCGCCTCCGCCGCCTCCTGGGCCCGGACGCTGAAGGACAGCAGGCCGACGCCGGCCGCCGAGAGCAGCCCGAAGATGAAGAGCGAGACGAGCAGCTCGGCCAGCGTGAAGCCGCCTTCTGTCCTCCCCACGCGCAGCGTGGGGAGGGGGACCACACGAAGTGTGGTGGAGGGGTAGCTGGAACAGGCTGGTGCCAAATACCCCTCCACCCCGCTTCGCGGGGTCCCCCTCCCCATCTTCGATGGGGAGGATGTCTTCACCGCGCGGCCCTTCTAAACACGGTCAGGTTCGCCGCCTCCGGCCCGCGGTCGCTTCGGACCTCGATCCGGATCTGCTGGATCCGCGGCTCCGGCGAACGGCCCACCACCCGGGCCCAGCGCCATTTGCGGCCGGCATTGACCGACTCGCCCTTCGTGGCGCCGTAGGCCGGGGGCTCGGGGTCGGTGAGGGCCTCGACCGCCAGGTTGCGCGCCACCGTCTGGGCCAGCGCCTGTTCGCGGAGCAAGGCGGTTGTGGTCACGGTCGCGCCCTCGAGCCGCAACAGCGCCATGGCCGCAAGGCTGAAGATCGCCAGCGCCACCAGCATCTCGACCAGAGTGAAGCCTCGGCTCCGGGAAGGAAATCTACCGGATGACATGGATCCGTCCCCCATCCGTGACCTCGACCTGAGCCTCTTCCATGCCACGGATCAGCCGCAACCGCGCCGGCTCGGCGAAGCCGGTGGAATCGAAGACGATCCGGGACTCGCCGCCTTCCATCGAGGCCCGGGTTCCCTCGCTCCAGCTCTGCTCGATGAACGGCCGCTCGCTCACCGCCTTCCACTCGCCGCCGGTGCGCCACTCGAAACCGTAGCCGCCTTCCTTGAGAACCAGGGCCACCGGCCGGTTGTCCATCATCGCCCGCTCCCGCGCCGCGTCGGCCCGCGCGGCGAGACGCAAAGCCTCTCCCCGAAGCGCTCCGCGCGGATCGGGCATGCCCACGATCACAGCCGCCGAGACCAGGCCGATGATGACCAGGACGACGAGAAGCTCGATGAGGGTGAAGCCGTTTGTCCTCCCCATCGAAGATGGGGAGGGGGACCCCGCGAAGCGGGGTGGAGGGGTAGATGGCGCTGGCCTGTGCAAATTACCCCTCCACCACCCTGCGGGTGGTCCCCCTCCCCATCGCTGCGCGATAGGGAGGACAAGATCAGCTGTCCCAGTTGCCGATGTCCGCATCCTGGCCATCGCCCCCTTCGCGACCGTCGGCGCCGTAGCTGTAGATATCGAACTGCCGTCCGTCCTTGCCCGGCGCGGCGTAGCGATAGGCGTTGCCCCACGGATCCTTGGGCAGCCGCTTCACATAGCCTTCCGCGGTCACCGCCTGCAGTCCTTCCGACCCGTTCGGGTAGCGCAGCTTGTTGAGGCGGTACATCTCCACCCCTTGCTCGAGGGTCGCGACGTCGGCCTTGGCCTTGGTGATCGCCGCCTTGTCGGTTGCCGGAAGGACGTTGATGATGACGACGGTGGCAAGAAGGCCGATGATGACGATGACGACCATCAATTCGACGAGCGTGAAGCCGGCCTCCCCGTCATCCCGGCGAAAGCCGGGACCTCGGCACAAGAAGTCTCGGCGGGTCTCCTCGAGGTCCCGGCTTTCGCCGGGATGACGGTGCGTGTTCATCCCATTCCTCCGGCAAGTGTGTCGAGCTGCAGGATCGGCAGCAGGATCGAAAGCACGATAACTGCGACCAGCGCGCCCATGAGTACGATGATCGCCGGCTCGAGGAGAGCGAGCGCGGTCGTTGTGAAGCTGTCGAACTCGCGCTCGAGATAGTCGGCGGCGCGCTCGAGCATCAGGTCGAGCCGTCCGCTCGCCTCACCGCTCGCCGCGAGATAGACGAGCAGGGGCGGGAAGATGTTCGAGCGCTTCAGAGCGCCCGAAAGGCTGCCGCCGGTCCGAACCGCTTCCGCGATCTGGGCGGTGGCGCCGCGAAGGGCGCGGTTGTGGACCGTCTCGGTAGTCAGCTTCAGGCCCTCGAGCAGAGGCAACCGGCTCGCCACCATCGTCGACAGGGTGCGCGCCATCCGGGCCGCGTGAAGGTCGCGCAGCAGCCTTCCGATCACCGGCACCCGAAGCAGGCCGCGGTCGAAGCGGAGCCTGACGCCCTCGTCGCGAAGCGCGCGCGAGGCCAGGAAGCCGAGCGCGACGAGGCCGAGCAATATCGCCCACCACCAGCCGGCGAGGAGATGCGAGACGGCAATCACCGCCCGGGTGAGGAAGGGCAGCTGCTGGCCGATATCCTCGAACTGCTCGACGACCCGTGGAACCACGAACACCATCAGGGCGAAGACGACGAAGGCGGCGACGAGCGCCAGCACCGCGGGATAGGCCAGAGCGCTCAGCACCTTGCTCCTGACCTGCGCCTGGCGCTCGAGCAGGCCCGCGAGCCTCTCCAGTATCTCGGGCAAGGTCCCCGAGCCCTCGCCGGCCTTGACCATCCCGCGGTAGAGCGGCGGAAAGCTGGCCGGCTGGCGCGCCATCGCGTCGGAAAGCCGCCGCCCTTCGAGAACGGAGGCGTGGACCGACATCAGGACGTCGCGGATCTGGTCCTTCTCGGTCTGGCGCGCGATGGTCCGGAGCGACTCCTCGAGCGGGCTCACCATCACCAGGGTCGACAATTGCCGGGTGAAGACGGTGAGCTGGCGGCCGTTGAGCTTCTTTCGAGCGAAGATCTGGCGCGAGAGCAAGGGCGGCGCCGCCTCGCCGCTCGAGCTCTCCATCTTGACCACGAACAGGCCTCGAGCGCTCAGCTTCTCCCGGGCTTCGTCGACCGTTTCGGCGCGAAGCGACCCGCGCCGCTCGCGCCCGGCCCGATCGAGGACGAGATAGGCGAACTCAGACATCCTCGCTCTCGCGCCGCGACACCCGCACGGCCTCGCCGACGCTGGTCACCCCCTCGCGCACCAGCTGCTGCGCCGCTGCCGCCAGATTGGGGCCGTTGCGGAAGGCGTGGGCTGAGATCTCGACCTCGTCGCCGCCCGCGTTGATCAGCCGCCGGACGGTGTCGTCGATCCGGACCGCCTCGAACACGCCGGTTCGGCCCTTGTAGCCGCTGTTGCCGCACTGCGCGCAGCCGCGCGGCTCGTGGACGATGCTTCCAGGCTCCAGTCCGACCAGCGCAGCCGTCGCCGCGTCGGCCTCGACCGGGGCCCGGCAGGCGGGGCAGAGCCGGCGGACCAGCCGCTGGGCGATCACCGCCCGCAGGGTCGAGGCGAGAAGGAACGGCTCGACCTTCATGTCGCGCATCCGGGTTATCGCCCCGATCGCGTCGTTGGTATGGACGGTCGAGAGGACGAGGTGCCCGGTAAGCGAGGCCTGGACCGCGATCTCGGCGGTCTCGCGGTCGCGGATCTCACCGACCATGACGACGTCCGGATCCTGGCGCAGGATCGCGCGCAGCCCGGCCGCGAAGCTCAGTCCCACCTTGGGATTGACCTGGGTCTGGCCGACACCGTCGACCGCATATTCGACCGGATCCTCGACGGTGAGGATGTTGCGGCTGCCGTCGTTGAGGAGCCTCAGGCCGGCATAGAGGCTCGTGGTCTTGCCCGATCCGGTCGGGCCGGTGACGAGGACGATCCCGTTCGGCTCGGTGAGCGCCCCGGCGAACAGGGCATGGACCGAGGGCGGCATCCCGAGCGAATCCAGGTCGATTCCGGCATTTTCCTTGTCGAGGATCCGGAGCACCACCCGCTCCCCCGCCCGGCTCGGTAGGGTCGAAACCCGGACGTCGAGCAATTTGCCGCCCAGTGTCAGCCCGATCCGCCCGTCCTGAGGCACCCGGCGCTCGGCGATGTCGAGCCGGGCCATGACCTTGATCCGGCTGACCACCACCGGCGCCACGTGCGCCGGCATTCGAAGCGTTTCACGGAGCACTCCGTCGATTCGCATCCGGACCACAAGTCCGGTCTCGTAGGGCTCGATATGGATGTCTGAGACGCCCTGCCGGGCCGCGTCGGCGATGATTCCGTTGATCAGCCGGATCGCGGGCGCATCGTCGGCGCTGTCGAGCAGGTCGTCGGCGGTCGGAAGATCGCTGGCGAGATGGCTGAGCTCGTCGCCAAGCCCGAGCGAGCCGGCGGCGTCGGCCGCGGCCCGGTCGTCCATCGCGTAGCGTTCGGAGAGGAGCTTGTCGAAACCGTCCGCGGTGACCGGCTCGACGGCGAGCGGCCGGCCGAGCACCCGCCGGGCCTCGATCAACGCCTGCGGATCGGCCCCCTGGCGGAAAGCCACCCGTGCCCGCCCGTCCGTTTCCCCGACGAGGGCGATCCCGTTCCGCTTGGCGAAGAGGTAGGGAAGATTGACGGCAGGTTCGTCGCCCCGGCGAAAGCCGGGGCCTCGGGGAGAAGGTTCGAGCCCTTCCTCAACGAGGTCCCGGCTTTCGCCGGGATGACGGTCCACCGTCATCGCGGAGTCCCTGCCTGCGGCGGGGCGCCGGGAGTCACGATCTGGTCGCCCGGGAGGGCCTGAGGCGCGTAGAGGGCCGGATCGAGCGGCGCCGGCGGCGGCGGTGCGGGATCCGGCGGGACCATTCCCATATATTCGCGGACCAGCTCGTCGATGGTCGGCTCCTGGTCCGGATTCTGCTGATATTGCATCCCGCGGATGTAGCCGTAGCGCCGCTCCGTCATCGCCCGGGCGTCCGCGGACGAGCGAAGGATGGTGGGCCGGATGAAGACCATCAGGTTGGTCTTTGCCCGGCTGCGGCTCTTCGACTTGAACAGGTTGCCGATGGCCGGAAGGTCGCCGAGGAACGGGATCTTCTCGATCGTGCGGCGCTCATTGTCGTCGAGCAGCCCGCCGATCCCGACGATCTCTCCGTCGTCGACGGTGATAACCGTCTCGATCTCGCGCTTGTTGAGGATGAGGTCGCTCGACCGGCCCGACACCGGCCCGGCGATCGAGCTCACCTCCTGCCTCAGGTTGAGCTTGATCGAGCCGCCGGCATTGATCTGCGGAAGCACTTCGAGCGTGATTCCGACATTCTCGCGGTCGACGGTGCGGAACTGGTTGTCGAAATTGGGCGAGAGCGCCTCGCCGGTCGTGATCGGAATCTCCTGGCCGACGAGGATCCGAGCTTCCTGGTTGTCGAGGGTCATGATCGACGGGGTGGAGAGGATGTTCGACTTGCTGTCGGATTTCACCGCGTTGATGATCGCCCCGAAGATGGCGTTGCCGGCCCTGAAGGCGAGGCCGCCGATGCCGCCCGTGGCGCCGAGCACCGAATTGACCGCCGCTTCCTGGAGGGCGTCGGCAACGGGAGAATTCTGGGTCGTCGTCACGACCTGCCCGTTGACCGTGGTCGTCGTCGTCCGAAGCCGCTCGGCGGCAACCGCGCCGGCCACGGTCAGAAGGTTCGGGCTGGCATTGGAATAATTGGTCACCGCGAACGGGATGTTGCTTCCGCTGAGCCCGGAGAGCAGCAGCTGGACTCCAAGCTTCTTGGCGGCATTGTCCGAAATCTCGACGATGATCGCCTCGACCAGGACCTGCTCGCGGCGGGTGTCGAGCTGGCGGATGACCTCGCCCAGCTGGCGCTGGACGTCCGTCGACGCGGCGATGACGAGTGCGTTGGCGCCCTGGAAGCGGGTCACCACGGCGCCGCGGGGGCCGAAGATGCTGAGACCGGTGGTCGCGGCGGCTTCCGGTGCCGGGGCTTCCGCGGTCGTCGTCGTCGTCCGGACCGGTGGCCGGCCGCCGCCGCTTCGGCTGGTCGACGAGGTGGTCGAGCCTTCGCTTCGCGACGACGAGAGGCCGGGGGTCGCCGGGGGCTGGGTCACCGGCTGCCCGAGCAACGTCTGGAGCACCGGCAGCAGCTGCGCGGCGTCGGCATGTTCGAGGAAGATGACCCTGATCTCGGTGCCGGTGGCCGCGCGCCGGTCGAGCTCCTCCGCCATTGCGGCCAGCCGCGCGACGGTGGCGGAATCGCCTCGAAGCGCGATCGAGTTGGAGCTGTCGACCGGAACGACGGTCGCGGCCCGGCCGCCGGGGCTGCTCCCCTCCATCAGGGCGTTGAGCGAGGTGGCGATCTCTCGGGCGCCGGCGTTGCGCAGGGCGACGATCCGGCTCGCGTTGATATCCCGGTCGATGCTCCGGAGCACCTGGCGGATTCGCGCGACGTTATCCGCGAAGTCGGCGACGACGATCGAGTTGCGGCTGGCGGTGATCGACCCTTCGCGGCTGACCAGCGGCCTGAGCGCCTCGAGTGCCTGGGCGCCTTCGATGCTCCGGGTTCGGAATATCTCGGTCACGAAATTGTTGGCGCTGCCCCGCCCGGCGACCCGTCCACCCGCCGCGGCGCCGGTCGCGATCGGCTGGATCCGGAAGCCCCCGCCCCTAAGCGGCACCGCCATCAGGCCGTTGGCTCGAAGGGTGGAGAGAAACAGCTCGAAATATTCGGAGCGCGACAGCGGCCGCTGGGTCACGACCGACACCTTGCCGCTCACCGCCGGATCGACGATGAAGGTCCGGCCGGTCACACGGGCGGCATCCTCGATGAAGGCCCGGATGTCCGCTTCCCGGAAGTTGACGACATGCTGGGCCGAAGCGGGCGTCAGGGGCACCGCCAGCATCATAGCGAAAGCGAGGAGTGCGCGCTTCACTGGCCCGGTCTCTCGGTCGGCTGGGGCCGGGAGGGCGGGACCGGGGGCCCGCCTGGCTCAACCGAGCTGCTCGGCTGGATGACCGGCGGAAGCGGAGCGGCGGGGCCGGCGGGGGCGGACGGGGTGACCGTGACCGGCGCCTGCGACTGATCCATGAACAATTGCTCGTCGGCTCCGCCGCGCGAGATCGTCACGCTGTCGAAATCGACCGACTTCAGGGTCACGCCCGGCTCGATCTCCTCGCCGACGGCGATGCTGCGCTGCTGGCCGTCCGAGCCCGCGATGATGGCAGAGCCGCGGCCCGAGGCCTGGTCCTGGCGAATGCCGAACAGCTTGAGGTTGAGCGAAGTGACGGTCACCGGTCCGGCGGCGCCGCTAAGGCGGAAGAACGGATCGAAGCCGCCGAGCAAGCCGGCTCGGGAGTCGCTTCGGACCTCGGCGCTTTGCCAGTCGCCGAGCGGTCCGACCGGGGTCAGCGCCGTCCAGATCAGCCGGGCGCACTGCAGCGCGAGGAGCGCGAGAAGAGCAAGCTCGAGCACGGTCCAGCCGTTGACGCCCCGGGCGCGGCCGATCAGCCGCCGGCTGTCAAAAGCGAAACGCATCTAAACCCGAACCCCTTCCCCGCGACACCCACCGCGGCAAATTTCCACAGTCGTAACAGTGTTTTGGCGACCATCCAGCCCAGGATTCGCCAGCCGGGCAAACTTCCAGTTTTTCAGCCTGCGCGCAAGCGGCTTGTGAGACCGTCCGGTTACCGGCCGATGACAATCCAGATCGGCCAGGCGGCCAGAGCCATCAAGGTGCCGAGCGGCAGTCGGTCGGTCGCCTCCACCGTCCCTCCCCGAAGCCGCTTAAGAAGCAAGGCGGCGAGCCCGAGCAGCCCGGCCCCGACCAGCACGAACGGAAGCTGGGTCCAGCCGAGCCAGGCGCCGATCGCGGCGAACAGCTTGGGATCGCCGCCGCCCAGACCCTCCCGACCGCGCAATGCCCGGTAGAGAAGCGCGACCAGGGACAGCGAAGCGAATCCTGCGGCCGCGCCGATCAACCGGCTGTCGAAGCTCGGTCCGAAGCCGCCCCACGCCGCCGCCAGCCCCGCCGCGAGCAGCGGCCAGGTCAGCCGGTCGGGCAGCCATTCATGCTCCAGATCGAGCGCGGCAAGAAGGAACAGCCACCAGCCCAGGATCGCGGTCACGGCCGCCAGCGGCATTGGGTGAGCAACGATTGCGCCGATCCCGATCATCGCCGCCCCCGCCTCGGCGGCGAGATGGCGCCGGTCGATCCGGGTGCCGCAGGTCCGGCACCGCCCCCTGGCCAGCGACCAGCTGAGGATCGGCACCAGGTCGCGCGCCTCTAGGGTTCGGCCGCATTTGTCGCAGGCGGAGCGGCCCGCGACCACGCTCCGCCCCTGGGGCCAGCGGATCAGGATGGTGGCGAGGAAGCTCCCGATGGCGGCGCCGAGGATGAAGGCGAGCGCCGTCCAGGCGGCGTCCTCGGGCGCCGGCAGTCCGCTCACCCGGCCGCAGCGGCGGCGGAGAGCGTTCGCTGCGCCTGGACGAGGTGAGGCCGGTCGATCATCCGCCCGTCGAGCGAAAGCGCCCCCGCTCCCGGATTCGCCTCGAAGGCGGCGACGACCGCCCGGGCGTGAGCGACCTCCGCTTCGCTCGGCGTGAACGCGGCGTTGATCACCCGGACCTGGTCCGGATGAATCGCCATCATCCCGGTGAAACCGTCCTGCCTCGCCCGGGCGGCATAGGCCGCGAGCCCCTCCAGGTCCCGGAAGGCGGGATAGACCGTTTCGATCGGAGCCACCCCGGCGGCGGCCGCCCCGAACAGGCAGAGAGAGCGGGCCAGCTCATATGGCGGAGTGAAGCGGCCGTCGGGTTCGCGGGAGGTCGCCGCGCCGATGGCGGCCGGCAAATCCTCCGCGCCCCAGGTCAGTCCGACGAGCCGTTTCGAGCCGCCATAGGTGCCGAGCTGGAACATCGCAGCCGGAGTCTCGGTGGCGATTGCCAATATCTGAGCGGTAGCGTTGCCCCGCTCCGTCAATCGCCGGGTCAATTCGGCGACCGAGGCGCCGCCCTCAGCCTTGGGAAGCACGATTCCATCCGGGTGGCTTGAGAGGATCGCCGCGAGATCTTTCTCGCTTTCATCGCTGTCGAGCGGATTGATCCGCACCCAGAGTTTGGCTGTGCTGTTCGCGTTGAGAAAGGTCGCTACCTGCCGCCGGGCCTCCGGCTTGGCCGGCGGGGCGACCGCGTCTTCCAGGTCGAGGATCAGCGCATCTGCCCTGACGTGCAGCGCCTTTTCAATCCGGTCGGGTCGGTCGCCGGGGACGAACAAGAGGGAGCGGAGCCTCACCAAATCCTTCCTTCTTCGCGCCTTCGCGCCTTCGCGTGAACTGACGCAGCCTTTTTCACGCGAAGGCGCGAAGGCGCGGAGGGAACCGAGCCACTCATCCGCGCCTCTTGAGAAGCGCGGTCCGCTCCGTCGTACAGACGATCTCGTCCCGCTGGTTGAGCATGCGGTGCTGGAAAGTAACGATTCCGGCCTCCGGCCGGGACGCGGAGTCCTTGAGTGAGATCACTTCGGTTTCCGCACGAAGGGTATCTCCGATGAAGACCGGCTTGGGCATCCGCACCTTGTCGTAGCCGAGGTTCGCGACGAGCGTCCCGAGCGTGGTGTCGCCTACCGACAGTCCGACCAGGAGCGAAAAAGTGAAGGTGCCGTTGACGACGATTCGGCCGAACTCGGTCGCCGCGGCATATTCCGAGTCCAGGTGGAGCGGCTGCGGATTGTGGGTCAAGGCCGAGATCAGGAGATTGTCGGTCTCCGTGACGGTGCGGTGCGGCTGGTGGGCGATCCGGTCGCCGATCGTCCACTGCTCGTAGAAGCGCCCGGGCATTTTACCCCGTCACCCCGGCGAAAGCCGGGGCCTCGGGGAGACCCGCCGAGACTTTCCGTCCTGAGGTCCCGGCTTTCGGGTTCCCATCAAAGTAGTACTTTGACGGAGTCCCTCCCGGGATGACGTGTGTCATTCTCCCTTCTCCACCCGGACCAGCAATGTGCCTTCGCTCACCTGGCCACCTTCGACCGCGCCGAGCTCGGCGACAACCCCTTCGAACGGCGCGGTCAGGCTGTGCTCCATCTTCATCGCCTCGAGCGTCAGCAACTTCTGGCCCTTGGCGACCCGGTCCCCCTGCCGCACGTCGACCGAGATCACCCGCCCCGGCATCGGCGATAGCAAGGTTCCGTCCGAAGCCGCGCCGCCGGCCGCTGCGCCGGCCGCGCCGGAGAGCGTGAAGGCGAAGGCCTGGCCGGCCGAGAAGACGAGCACGGCCTCCCCCGCCGCCGTTGCGATTCCTTCGAGCGGTGGATCGCCGCCGGCGTCGACCATTTGGGTCCGGCCCCCATGGCTGAGCGCCACCCGCCAATCCGCGCCGGCATTTGCGCGAAAGCCAACGAGCGAATCCCAGGGATCGCCCTCGTCGCCGTTTCCGAAACTGGACTCCAACAAGGCCGTGGCCGCCAGGTTCCAGATCGCCTCGGCAGGCGCCGGATCCGGGACGAGCCGGTCGATCCGGGACGGAATGAAGGCGGTATCGACATCGGCCGAGCGGAAATCCGGATCCGCCGCCGCCCGTGCAAGGAAACCGGCATTGGTCCTGACCGGCCAGACCTCGACCTGCTCGAGAGCGTCCACCAGCCGGTCGATCGCTTCGCCGCGCGTGGAGCCCCGGGCTATGAGCTTGGCGATCATCGGGTCGTAATAAGGGCTGATCCGGTCGCCTTCCTCGACTCCGCTGTCGACCCGGATCCGGCGGCCCAGCTGAAAATGGTCGAGCCGGCCGGTCGAAGGCAGGAACTCGTGGGCCGGATCCTCGGCATAGAGCCTCGCCTCCATGGCCCAGCCGCGGATGGCGAGCTCCTCCTGGCGAAGCGGAAGCGGCTCTCCGCTCGCCACCCTGAGCTGCCACTCGACCAGGTCCTGGCCGGTAATCTCCTCGGTCACCGGATGCTCGACCTGAAGCCGGGTATTCATCTCCATGAACCAGATCCGGTCGGCCCTCAGCCCCTCCGAAGCGTCGGCGATGAACTCGATGGTTCCGGCTCCGACATAGTCGACGGCCCTCGCCGCCTTCACGGCCGCGCCGCAAACCGCCGCCCGGGTCGCCTCGTCCATACCGGGCGCGGGCGCTTCCTCGATCACTTTCTGGTGGCGCCGCTGAAGCGAGCAGTCGCGCTCGAACAGGTGGACGACATTGCCCTGCGAATCGCCGAACACCTGGACTTCGATATGGCGCGGCCGCTCGACATATTTCTCGATCAGCACCCGGTCGTCGCCGAACGAGGCCGCCGCCTCGCGCCTGCACGACGCCAGCATCTCCGAGAACTCGGCGGCCGAGTTGACCTTGCGCATCCCCTTGCCGCCGCCGCCCGCCACGGCCTTGATCAGCACCGGATAGCCGATCGCGTCCGCCTCGCTCTGCAGCCGCTCCGGATCCTGGTCCTCGCCCAGATAGCCCGGCGTCACCGGCACCCCCGCCGCGATCATCCGCTCCTTGGCCGCATCCTTCAGCCCCATCGCCCGGATCGAGTCCGGCCGCGGCCCCACCCAGACCAACCCCGCATCCATCACCGCCTGCGCGAAATCCGCATTCTCGCTGAGGAACCCGTAGCCCGGATGGATCGCCTCCGCCCCGGTCGCCTTGGCGGCAGCGATGATCTTCTCCCCGACGAGATAGGATTCCCGAGCCGGGCTCGGCCCGATATGCACCGCCTCGTCCGCCTGCCGCACGTGCAAGGCCTTGGCATCCGC